>NZ_PIRO01000001.1:604603-1209207 GCF_003048905.1 Campylobacter concisus | reverse complement strand
AACTTTTAGTTTTATTTATTAGTTTGTCTAATCTATTATAATTATAAAATAATAGACTGGCTCAATCGATCACTTGTTTAGATTTCAAAGATTGACTAATAGTTTAACAATTGTAAGTTAAAAGAACAACGATAAAAAGAAAAGGCTTTATTAACCAGTGAAGTTAAAGGTGGTTTCTCGTTTCGTGAGCTGGAATTATATACGAGCAATACTTAAAGATAGTTGAAATAATTAGGGAATTTGAGAAAAAATTGTTGGCGATTAAAAATTTTAAAGTATGTATTTTTATTAGTAGGTTTATAGGGTTTAGTTTTTGAAATATAAATTTGGAGAGTTTTTGCTCTCCATCATATTAAACATTAAAGTATATGAACTTTTACACAATCTCTATTAATAAGCCGCGATAAGCTCTATTTCCACAAGTGCGTCTTTTGGCAAGGTCTTAACAGCTACTGTACTTCTAGCAGGATAAGGCTCTTTAAAAAATTTAGCATATACAGCATTTACTTTAACAAAATCCGCCATATCTGCTAGAAATATTGTAGTCTTTACAGCATTATCAAAAGTAAGCCCTGCCTCAGCCAAGATATTTTTTAAATTTTCAAGCGATTGCTCAGCTTGAGCTTCTACGCTGCTACCTGCAAACTCACCCGCTGGTGTGACACCAAGCTGACCTGAGATAAACAAAAATCCATTTGCGCTAATAGCTTGAGAATATGGCCCAATCGCTTGTGGAGCTTTTTTTGTTGAGATTTGTTTTTTCATATTTTCTCCTTTTGAATTTTTTTAAAATCCTACTATAAATTTTCTAAATTTTTAGTCTCCAAAAGCTATAATGGACAAAATTTCAAAAGGATGAAGATGCAAAATATACTCGCACCAAATGAGTTTTTAGATGATTATGTGCTCGGTGCTGAGTTGGCTAAAAATGCTGGCATCTCATCAAATGCTTATCTTTTTTGGAAAAACGTCATAAGTGCTAAATTTGAAAACTCAAGAATAGTTTTTCTTAGAAAAAATAGCATTCCAGTCAAATTTCAAAACATTATAAAAACCTGTACGCCTTTAAATGGCCTTATTCCAACAGGCGTATTTTGCTCTTTTACCTCACTTGCTCCTTCTCATCTTGTAGCAAAAAATGGCTCTAAGATCTACAAGCTCTTTAAATTTTATGAGATTTGCGGCATCAAATTTATAGACTTGAAGAAATTTTATGATGATTTTAATCTTAGCTATTCTTATAGAATTTACATTGAGAAGTGCAAATTTTTCTCACCTGCACCATTTGAAAAACGCATAAAATTAACCGAAACGATGTGTCTTGGATATTATTAAAGTCCGCTAGCTAGCTTGCTAGCGGGATAAATTTATATCTTTTTGTAAGGTGCTTGGCCAACTTCATAGAAGTTATTACCTTCGCAGTCAATGGCAACTATTGCTGGGAAATCCTCAACTGTAAGCCTAGCAACTGCCTCTGGTCCTAGTTCTGGATAAGCCAGTACTTCATATTTTTTGATACTTTGGCTAATGAGCGCTCCGATGCCACCGATAGCAACCATATAAACACAGCATGATTTTTTCATCGCATCAACTACTGCGTCACTCCTGTAGCCTTTACCGATCATACCATTTATACCAACTTCATTTATCATAGTTGGGGTGTATTTATCCATTCTACCGCTTGTTGTTGGGCCTGCTGCGCCGATAGCTTGGTTTGGCTTGGCTGGAGTTGGTCCGACGTAGTAGATAGTCTCACCCTTTAGCTCAACTGGTAGCTTCTCGCCGCGTGCCAATGTTTCAGTAAGTGCCTTATGTGCAGCGTCACGAGCTGCTATGATAGTGCCTGATATTAGGACATTGTCGCCTGCTTTTAGGCTCTTTACCACCTCTTTATCAAATGGTGCTGTTATTCTTTTTACTTCTGACATTTTCTCTCCTTAAAGCTCAGCGTCTGCGTGGCGTGCAGCATGGCAGTTAATGTTTATAGCAACAGGAAGACCTGCTATGTGGGTTGGATACCACTCGACATTTACTTTAACAGCAGTGGTGTCACCACCAAGTCCTTGAGGACCAACACCAGTTTTACAAGCAAGCTCTAGTAACTCGTCTTCTAATTTGGCATATCTTGGATCAGAATTTTTACTATCGACTGAACGAACTGCTGCTTCTTTTGCCAAAAGTGCTGCCTTATCCATCGTACCGCCTATGCCAACGCCTATTGTTAGTGGAGGACAGGCGTTTGGTCCAGCATATTTTACAGCCTCCAAAAAGACTTTTTTTACACCCTCTATACCATCAGCTGGTACAAGCATTTTTAAAACTGATTTATTCTCACTACCAAAACCTTTTGGAGCTACTTTTATCTTTAGCTTATCTCCTGGCACGATTCTAGTGTGAATGACAGCTGGAGTGTTATTTGTGGTATTTTTTCTCTCAAATAGTGGCTCAGCAACGACTGACTTTCTTAGATAACCTTCAGTGTAGCCTTCCGCAATACCCTCATTTATCGCATCTTCAATATATCCACCCTCAATATGCACATCTTGGCCGATCTGCACGAAAATAACCGTCATACCGGTGTCTTGGCAGATAGGTGCAACGCCCTCTTCCGCAAGCTTAGCATTTTGTAAAATTTTGCCCAAAATATCTTTGCCAAGCGACGAGCTTTCGCTACTTTGAGCCTTTGTAAAAGCAGCCTTTAAATCTGGCGTCACAACATAACAGGCCTGTTTGCAAAGCTTGGCAACGACTTCTCTTATATCTTTTACATTTATTATTCTCATCTTTACTCCTCATAAAAAACAATTTTTAATTATATTAACTATATTTAAAATTTAAGATTAAATTTTACTGCTGTATATCTACTCGAAAAAATTTATATGAGTTTATTTTGTTTGGCCACAACTAGAAGACTTGTCTAAAACAAATTTAATGAAATAAATGGTGGCGAAATTGAGCCTAGAGCATCACAATATTGATAGAAATTTACATAACATGGCTTATTTAAGCCATAAATATATAAATTTAAGATTGAATGCTCTCCTCTTCATTTTTTATCTTTTTTCTAACTTTGACTCGTGATATGCTAGCTCCATCCATCTTTCTTACTTCGTAGTAGCAGTTTTCATCCTCGATCTTGTCCCCAACTACTGGCAAACGACCGATTAAGTTGAAGACATATCCACCGATTGTAACTTGATCCGTCTCTTCATCAAAGCTTATACCAAGAACCTCTTCAACGCTCTCTAGATCATATCTGCCTTGAAATTCATAAATATTGTCATTTATCTTTTTGTAGTGTTGATCAACTTCATCGTGCTCGTCATTAAAATCACCAAGCACCTCTTCCATTATATCTTCCATCGTAAGAAGTCCGGCTGTGCCGCCATACTCATCGACTACGAGTGCTGCTGAAATTTGCTCTTTATTCATCATTACAAGCACTTTTGAAATAGAAAGGCTCTCAGGCACGATGACAAATTTACGAACAATTGAGTCAAAACTCTTTTCTTTGTCTTTACTAAAGTGAAGTTGCAAAATATCTCTAATGTGTATCATGCCCAAAATAATATCTTTTGAGCCGTCTATATAAGGAAAGCGAGTGTATTTTGACTCAAATACGACTTGCAAATTCTCTTCAAAGCTCTTTTGTTTATTTATACAGATCATATCGCGCCTTGGTGTCATGATCTCTTTTGCGACTGTGTCACTAAAATCGACTGCATTTTTAATGATCTCGGTCTCAAAGCTATCAAGCACACCACCCTTTAAACTCTCGCCAACGATGATTTTTATCTCTTCTTCAGAGTGGGCTAGCTCATTTTCTTTAGCTGGCTGGATGCCTAAAATTTTAAGTCCAATGGTCGCTAAAATATCAAAAAGCTTAATTACAGGCGAAAATAGTACCCAGAAAAAGTGAAGTGGACGAGCAATTTTTAACACTGAAGTCTCGGCCTTCGCGATAGCAACTGACTTTGGCACAAGCTCACCCATTACAACGTGAAGTAGGGTAATAAGCGTAAATGCGATCGCAAAACCAACTGTATGAACTAAGATATCGCTAAAATTGAAGAAATTTTTAAGTGGAGCTTCTATAAGTCTTGCAACCGCTGGCTCACCGATCCAACCAAGAGCAAGTGAGCTTAGTGTGATACCAAGCTGAGTGGCACTAAGATAAGTATCAAGTTTGTTTGACATCTCAAAAGCAAGCTGAGCGTTTGGCTTTTTCTCTTTGATAAGCTCTTCAAGTCTAGACTTACGAACTTTAACAAGAGAAAATTCTGATAAAACAAAAAAGGCATTTAGTAAAATGAATACAATGGCAAGTATTACCATTAAAAGCGAATTATCGCTACTGGGGTTCAATTATGATCCTTAAGAGTTAAAAATTTTTGCTTGATTATAGCGAATTTATATTTAGCGGTCAAATTAATCGCGCTCAAAAGTAACAACATTTCTTAAATTTAAGATTTATAAAAAGTTCTTAAATCATATTTTGATAACATTATTTTCATCACTAAATTTATGGATTTTACAATGAGCAAAAAGAATTTTTCATCACGTTGGGCATTTATATTGGCCTGTGTTGGATCAGCAGTTGGCATGGCAAATGTCTGGGGCTTTCCTTACAAACTTGGCACAAATGGCGGTGCAGCGTTTTTACTCATCTATGTTTTTTTCATAGCTCTTTTTTCATACGTTGGTCTAAGTGCGGAGTATGCGATCGGCAGACGTGCAAAAACTGGTACGCTTGGATCTTATAAATTCGCATGGGAGAGTAGAAATTTAGGCATTGTAGGCAGCATTATCGGCTGGCTTCCACTTGCTGGCTCACTTTGTATAGCCATTGGCTACGCTGTCATTATCGCCTACGTACTAAAAGCCCTTACCCAGGCACTTACTGGCTCATTTATGAGCGTTGATACGAACGTTTGGTTTAACTCATTTGCACTTCAAGATTACTCGGTCTTGCCTTATCATTTTATTATCGTTGCTGGCACGCTTCTTACACTATTTTTTGGGGCAAAAAGTATCGAAAAAACAAATCAAATAATGATGCCACTATTTTTCGTATTGTTTAGCATCTTGGCTATAAATGTCGCGATGTTACCAAATGCATTTGATGGGTATAAATTCCTTTTTATTCCTGACTTTAGTAAGCTTACAGACCCGATGGTATGGGTTTCTGCGATGGGTCAAGCCTTTTTCTCGCTCTCTATCACAGGATCTGGCATGATAGTTTATGGAGCTTACCTTTCAAAAGATGAAGATATCGTTGAAAGTGCTAAAACTACGGCCTTTTTTGATACTATCGCAGCTCTTGTAGCAGCTCTTGTTATGATCCCAGCGGTCTTTGCCTACGCTATGGATCCAGCCGAAGGTCCAAAGCTACTTTTTGTAACACTTCCAAAAATTTTACAAAATATGATCGGCGGACAAATTTTTGCCATTATTTTATTTACAGCTGTTATCTTTGGTGGCATCACCTCGCTTCAAAATATGTTTGAAGTAGTCGCCGAGTCACTAATGCATAAATTTCCGCTCCTTAGTAGATTTTGGACACTCACGCTACTTTGTGCAGTTTGCTTTGGCATAGGAGCATTTATGGAGCCTATTAGCAGTTGGGGACCTTGGATGGACTTTGTGTCGATCTATATCATTCCGATCGGTGCGGTAATCGGTGCTATTTCTTGGTTTTGGATTATTAAAAAAGAAGAAATTTTAGACGAGATAAATTCTGGAGCAAATAAGTCTTATGGTAATTTCTGGTATTTTGTAGGCAAATTTATCTATGTTCCGCTAACATTTTTACTTTGTATCATAGCCGTAAGTAAGGGAATTTCTTTTTAAATTTAGCTCACTAAAAATGAGCTAAATTTAAAAATTTTTGAAGTTATCTTAGTTTTTTTGTGCCGATGTAAGTAGCAAAAATTTCTTGCGAGCCATCTTTTTTAAATAAAATAACATCGTATTGCTCAGCTTTACTGCCTTGCTCCATACCTTGACTCTCCATCGGCATGCCAGGTACTGCGATACCAACTACGTCTTTTGGCTTAAGCTCTAGTAGACGTTTTACCTCATCGGCTGGAACGTGACCTTCTATGATATATCCATCGATGATTGCTGTATGGCAGCTTGAAAGCTCTAGCGGTACGTTAAATTCTTTCTTAACTTTAGCTATATCATCTACTTTTATGACCTCTTCGCTAAATCCAGCCTTCTGCATCGCCTCACCCCAACTAGTACAGCATCCACAAGTTGGGCTTTTATAGACCTTCATATCAGCCGCGAATGCAAGTGTTGCAAAAAAGCCAAGAGCCAAAAATACTAATTTCTTCATCATTTTCCTTTACGTAAAATTTGCAAAATGATATAGCTCGCATTTAAATTTTATATAAATGCTTAATATTGCTTGCTATAATTCGCCAAAATTTACAAAAGGCACTTTATGTTTTCATCATTTTTTAAAGATAAAAAATGGGCACTCTGGGCTTATGGCGGAGCGATATTTATCATTTTGCTTCTTGTTTATCAAACACACCTAAATGTCCGTATAAACGAGTGGTATAAAAATTTCTACGACATCGTGCAAAACTCAAAAGATCATGATGTAAGTGAGTTTTGGCGAGAAATTTTTAACTTTATAAAAATCGCTATGCCTTACGTCGTGACTTACACTGTGATCTCTTTTTTTGCTAGCCACTGGGTCTTTCGCTGGAGAGAGGCGATGACGTTTAGATATCTAAAATTTTGGCAAAACTGCAAAAGTGATATCGAAGGTAGCTCGCAGCGTATCCAAGAAGATGTCTACCGCTTTGCCAAAATAATGGAAAGCCTTGGCGTGCAAGTTTTAAGGGCGATCATGACGCTAATTGCCTTTATACCAGTGCTTTGGGAGCTAAGTAAGAGCGTGAGTTTGCCTTACATCAAAGATATCGAGGGCTCGCTTGTTTATATCGCTTTAATAATTAGCATCGGTGGCTTAATTATTTCGTGGTTTGTGGGCATTAAACTCCCACATATCGAGTATAACAACCAAAAAGCAGAAGCGGCATTTAGAAAAGAGCTGGTTTACGGCGAAGATGATAAGTCTAAATTTTGCCAGCCAAACGTCATGCTAGAGCTTTTTACGGGTGTAAAGTTAAATTATTACAAACTATTTTTGCACTACGGCTACTTTAACCTTTGGCTCATCTCTTTTTCACAAATTCTTGTCATTGTACCTTATGTCATCATGGGAAATGGCCTATTTAGCGGCATTATAACGCTTGGTGTGCTTATACAAGCTAGCAACGCTTTTTCTCAAGTTAGAGAGAGTTTTAGCGTCTTTATCGATAACTGGACAACAATAACAGAGCTAAGATCTGTAAATAAGCGTTTGAGAGAGTTTGAGAGAAATATAAACTATAAGGCATAGGCGTAAATTTACGTACCAAATAAACTCTAGTAAATTTTAAAATTTCATGAGCGAGTAATTTCGGCTCTAAAATTTGAGCTAAGCTATAAGCGAAGCCAAATTTTAGTAGTCAATTCTTGCGAGTGAATGAGATTTT
This sequence comes from Campylobacter concisus, assembly GCF_003048905.1. NCBI lineage: Bacteria > Pseudomonadati > Campylobacterota > Epsilonproteobacteria > Campylobacterales > Campylobacteraceae > Campylobacter > Campylobacter concisus. The sequence continues at coordinate 1,201,654 of NZ_PIRO01000001.1, read as the reverse complement.
AAAATTTGCAAAAAAGCAAATTACTATTTTTGATATCACAAAAATTAAATTTCTCTCATCGTTTAACAATGCATATCCAACACAAGTTATAATACGCGAAATTTTAATCCAAAAAGGATAAAAATGAAAAAATTTTTACTTACATTGCTAGCGACTAGTTTGCTCTTCACTGGCTGCTCAAGCGTTACAAAAGCAGGCGTTGTTGGTGCTGATCGTAAGCAATTTATGCTAGTCTCATCAGAAGCTATGGAGCAAAGCTCAGCCCAAGCCTACGTCAAGACGCTAACAGCTGCTAGAAGTAAAGGCGAGCTAAATGTTGATCCTATCCTTACAAAAAGAGTTCAAGATATCGCCAAAAGGCTCATCGCGCAAACTGGTGTTTTTAGGGATGATGCTCTAAAATGGAAGTGGCAAGTAAATGTTATTAACGAAGATACGCTAAATGCTTGGTGTATGCCAGGTGGCAGGATAGTCGTTTATAGTGGCATTATAAAAAGGCTAAATTTAACAGATGCACAGCTAGCTGCGGTCATGGGACACGAAATCGCACACGCTCTTAGAGAGCACAGCAGAGAGCAAGCAAGTGCTGATCAGATGAAAAGTATCGGCATCTTTGCAATAGCCACAGCTACTGGCCTTGGCGATCTTGGAGCTAATGCTCTAAATTTAGCTAGCGAATACACCATATCTCTGCCGTTTTCTCGCTCACATGAGACCGAGGCTGATCACATCGGTACTGAGCTAATGGCAAGAGCCGGATACGATCCAAAAGAAGCGGTCGAAGTTTGGGTCAAGATGAGCAAGATGAGTGGCGGAAAGGTGCCTGAAATTTTAAGCACTCACCCATCAAATGAGAGCAGGATCAAGGACTTAAAAGAGATCGCAGCAAAGCTTGAATCAGTCTATCAAGCTGCCAAAAGAAGCTAGGCTTGATCGAGCGAGCAAATTTAAGCGACCTTGAAGCAATCACGCAAATTTACAATGACTACATTTTAGATAGAAGTGCGACTGCTGATATGTAGCCAGTTAGCACAAAGGAGCGAGAGCCTTGGTTTAACGCCCACGGCAGCTCGCGCCCTATCTTTATCTACAAAGAAAATGATAAAATTTTAGGCTACTGCTCACTGAGTGACTTTAATCCAAAAGTCGCTTACGATATAAGCGTAGAGATAAGCATCTATGTCGCTAAAAAGGCTCTTAGTATGGGCATTGACAAGCAACTTTTATCCCACAGCCTAAATAAAGCTAGAGAGCTAAATCTAAAAAATATTATCGCTTTAATATTTAGTGAAAATAAAGCAACTCTTAGGCTATTTTTAAAATTTGGCTTTGAAAAATGGAGTGAACTGCCTGGCATTTTCCTAATGGATAATGAGTACAAAAATGTCATTATCTTGGGGCTAAACTTTAAAAGCTAAGCATTAAGTAAATAAAGATATAATTCCACTTCTTCATGGGTAGATGTCCGAGCGGTTTAAGGAGCACGCCTGGAACGCGTGTGTGGGGCAACTCACCGAGAGTTCGAATCTCTCTCTACCCGCCATAAAACTATCTATAACTTAAAGTCTACTGACCTTTATTTTTATTGCTTAAAACATTGGTACTAAGCAAAAGACTACTTTTTAAAACTTACTAAAATCTTGCCAATTATCTTTTACTTTTGTCATAGTTAGACATATAACTAGCATCAAATTTGCTCCATTCTAGGAGAAATTTTAACTATATTCTTCAATTTAAATTCTATTTGCCTTATCGACAGCTACAAATGCCCAGTGCATAAATTCTTGTTTCGGTTTGTATTTGCCGCTGTTAAAATACTCCGCTAGCCGCGCCTCCTCCGCTTCGCTTAGCTCGCCGCCAAGCCCCCAGCGCGTCTTTTGGATGAGCTCTTGCGCGCTTGTTTCGGGGCCCGCATGACACTTAGCTTTTATGTAGCTAAGACTCGGCAAATAGCCCATTTGAAACAAAATGTTTAAAAGATAGACGAAGTCAGGCCTTTGCTCCACTTTGCGCCCTATCGCGTTCAAAATTTCATCGTCTACGAAGCTGCCGCCGACCTTAAAGGTTATATAGAGTGCCTTTTTGGTCTTTGAAAGAAGCTTGTTAAGTGCGGTTTTTAGATCGTCCACCTCAAGGCAGTGCAAGGCCAAAACTACGTCGCAAGCGGGCACGTCCGACCAGTCGTCCTCAAAGGCTTTTTGCGCAAATTTAACGTTTTTAACGCCGTAAATTTGAGCGTTTTGCCTGGCAAATTCTAGCATCTTAGGCGAAAAATCGTAGCCGTAAATTTGATCCGCCCTTTCCGCTGCCAACACGCTTAGCGCGCCCGCTCCGCATGCAAAATCAAGCAGCGTAGAGACGCCCGTAAAATCGACCTTATCTATAAATTCTCGCGCGTAGACGCTTTTCATCACGCCCTCGTTGAAGCTGGGCGCCTTTTTGTCCCAGTCCGCGGCAAATTTCTTACCGAATGAACTTCCTGCCTTTTGCGCCTTATAAAGCGCGTCAAAGTCGATCTCGTCGTAGTTTGAAGGTAAAATCATAATCTATCCTCGTATTTTTCATAGTTTATGCCGTAAATTTTATCAATATTTTCAGCGTTTATGAGCTGCTCGCTACGCCCGAAAGCTAAAATTTCGCCGTCTTTTAAAAACAACGTCAAATTTGAAACAAACTTCGGGTGACGCGGGTAGTGCGTCGTCTGCACGAAGGTGTAGTCCTCGTCGCCTAGAGCTTTTATCATCTCGAGCAGTTTGATTTGATTGCCAAAGTCCAGCCCGTTGGTAGGCTCGTCCATAAAGATCACTTTCGCGCCCTGCACCAGCGTGCGCGCGATGTACGCTAGCTGCCGCTCGCCGCCGCTGACCTTTGTGTAGGGCGTATTTTTTAGATGCGCGATACCCATTTTTTCTAGCGCCTGCTCGGCTAGCTTTTTATCCGCCGCACTAAAGCTAGAAAACAGCGTCGCCCTACACAGCGCGCCCATCAGCACGACGTCAAAGACGCTGTAGTCATAGGATGGCACGTGTGTCTGCGGCACGTAGGCGACGAGGGAGGCGAGCCCCTTTTTGCCATAGTCGCGCACGCTTTTGCCCGCGATTAGCACCTCTCCCTCAAATTTTAAAAATCCGAGTATTATGCGAAGCAGGGTACTTTTGCCGCTGCCGTTGGCACCTAGGATGCTTAGCGTATCGCCCGTCGCGACGTCAAAGCTGATGCCCTTTAGCACGGGCTTATCGCGGTAAGCAAAGCGCAAATTTCGCACTTCTATCAAATTTTCTCGCATCAAAAGCTCCTCTTAGCGCGGTACAGCACGATGATAAACATCTGGATACCAAATAGCGAGGTAATGATGCCGATAGGGATCTCAAAGGTAAAAATGAGCCGTGAGAAGCTGTCGCAAAAGAGTAGAAATATCGCGCCGATCATCGCCGAGCTAGCCAGAACCACGCGGTTGTCGGCACCGAAGATAAAGCGCGCGATGTGCGGCACGATAAGCCCGATCCAGCCGATGATGCCCGCGATCGTCACGCTAAGCGTGCTAACGAATGTGGCAACTAGGATGATGAAAATTTTAACCCGCACCGTATTTACGCCCAGGCTCTTTGCCTCCTCCTCGCCAAGGCTTAGCGCGTTTAGGTATTTGCCGCTAAGCGCTAGCAGCAAAATGCCCGCGCACATGGGCAAGATCGAAATTTGGATGAAGCTTTTGGACGCAAAGCCGAGGCTTCCCATCAAAAAATATGTGATCGCCGGAAGCGCGTCAAAAGAAAGAGTGCAAATGTACTTTGAATTTCTACTATGTATCGACGATACAGACGAGCTTGGCGGAGAAATTTTAACTGGAAGTTTAGCTCAAGAAATAGCCCTAGAAATTAGCTCATTTGCCAAAGTCTCTTTTATTACGCGCCATCAACTTTTACTAGATCCTCGCATCAACTACACCTCGCGCAATAGCTCAATGTGTTTAGTCGCTAAAATTTCAAAAGAACAAAAACAAAAGGCGCTTGACATTGCGCTTGAGCTTTTAACAAATAAATGCGCTAAAAGCGCTGAACCCGGTGTCGCAGCTGTTTTTAAAGACGACATAAAAGATACGAAAGGGCTAATAAATTTTGGCAAAAATGCAAAAAATATGCTCCTAACCACAAAGCAAGCTTTTGAGACGGCGCGCGAGCAAAATGTATTTTTAAAAGCTCTTACGCCAAATGCTAATGGTGTTATCGGTGCGCTTGCCGGTATAGGGCTTAGACTTAGCGGTGATGATGGCAAGATAAGGGGCAAATTTAATCTAAATAAGCCAAAGCTAAGCGTTGCTAAGCTCATAGAGCTTCCATTTATCGAAGCGGTTTTGGACGAGAATTTTAAAGAACTAGCAAAAGATGAGATGATGAATTTAGATGGGGCTTTAAAGCCTATATTCTGGGATCACAAGGCAACTTTACTTGTGCGAAAAGACAAAAATGGCAAGTTTAGAAATTTAAACATAAAAGAGCTTCGGGAATTTTGATGATGCAAAATTTCAATGAGAAAAATGAGTTTAAATACGGCAAATTTAACTACGAAAAAGCTCATCAAATAGCCTAAAACTGCGCTAAATTTAAGCTGGATAACGATGAGGAGGAGACAAGCTGCGGCGGCGAGCGGAGCTGCTATGACTACGCGTTTAGGCGATGGAGTAAAGATAGCTTCATCTGCATGGCGCAAACTAGCAAAGGCTAAGCTAGCTCTATGCGACCATTTTTTTATCTTTAAGTTTTCCGCCGCCTTTAAATTTAAGCTCGCCACAAAATCTCTTTCCAAATTTCGCCTCGATTATAAGAACTAGCACGAAAAATATCTTTTCATCATTCATTCGTGCGATCTGGCGTAAGGTTTGGCTAGTGTCATTAAATTTAACCCCATTTTTACGTAAAGTTTCGCAAAAAATGGCCTCGTCAAAGCCTAACATTTGCGAAATTTCAGTTATGCTATATGGCTCGAGTGAGGCGATGATGCGGTCCATATTGCAAATGCTTGGATTTTTACTGCGTGTTAGCACATCCATTGTTTCATTTATTAGTTTTACTAGCTTCTTTCTACGATTTATAACGTGAAGTGTTGCAGCAAGCAATATTAAAAAACCTGCGATTTTATGGGTATTTAATAGATACTCATTATATTCACCAAGTGCAAAATTTACACCAGAGAATGCGAGCATACAAAGCCCCAAAATAAGAACTAAAACAAGACAGAATTTATAAATAACCTCTACTTTAAACATGACACTCATCCTAAAATATATTTTTCTAATTATATACTTTAGGAGTTGAAATTTATCACCAGCTTATTTAGCTGGTGATTTAATTAGATTAAAAATTGTAGTTAAAGCTTAGGTTAAATGTGCGTGGATCGCCATAAACCATCAAGTTTTTGCCGATGCCCTCGTAGTACTTTTTATTAAAGAGATTGTCGATATTTAGCTGCACGTCAAAGTTTTTACCAAATTTATATCCAAACATCAAATTAGCTAAAGTGTAGCCTTTTTGTGTGATTTCATCTGCGCCTTTGCCAGTGTAAATTTTGCTCTTATACATAGCTCCAGCCCCTACTCTAAAGTCTCTGATCTCATACTTTGCAAATAAATTTGCCGTGCTTCTTGATGAGTCGGTGGCGTATTTCTCGCCTTTAGCATCTTTTGCGTTAAAATGCGTTGCACCAAAGCTAAGGCTTAAGCCTTTGGCGATTTCGCCGTTTAGATCTAGCTCGACACCCTTACTTGTCACACCCTTGCCAGATTCAAATATTTTGGCATTTGTCGCTGGATTTATCTTGCCAGTATCTATGCCAAGCTTGTCTTGCACGATCTTAAAGACGCCAAGACTTGCTTGAAGTGCCCCGTCAAAATACTCGCCTTTGATGCCCACTTCATAGTCCTTGCCTTGGATCGGATCAAGATACTTGTCATTTGCATCCTTTGCGGTTTGAGGTTTAAATATGCTCGTGTAGCTAGCATATAGAGTGTGGTTTGCTCCGATGTCATAAGTGATGCCAAGATATGGCGTGATCTCCTGAGTAAAATTTTTATTGTCTTTGCCACCTTCGATTTCATACTTGTAGTAGCTCATCCTAGCTCCAAGCAAGAGCTTTAGCTCATCAGTTAGCGAGAATTTATTTGCCATATATACGGCTTTTTGTATCGTTTTGTCTTTGTTGTTTTGATCTTCGTAAGGGAGCTTTGGATCATCAAGGTGTAAATTTTTAAAGTCTATCCTGCTTCTAGCCGTATAAGCAAGCCCAGCTGGCGTGGTCTTTTGTAGCCAGTAGCTACTTACCTTATCGCTACTTTTTTTATAGTTGTTATACATCGCGCCAAAGACAAACTCATGAGATAAATTTGCTATCTCATAAGGGATATTTGCGTATGCATCGACGTTGTGGATGTTCTCCTCTCTTTTGTTTGCATAGGCGCTAAGACCACCTATGTTGCCGGTGTCATCTAAATTTACTACTCCGCCGTAGTAGAGTAGATTTGAGTCGGTGTTCGCCCGCCTAAATGAGTAGCTTAAATTTAAGCTCGCTTCATTTTCAAAGTAGTGCTTAAAATCAGCGTAAAAATCAAGCGTTTTTATGTCCCACCTAGTCCAAGACTGAGAGAAAATTTCATTTTTGCCAAAATTTCTCCTAGAGCCATCTGTGTAAAATGCTGGCATACCGCCCCATCTAATGCCGTGACGTTTTAGCTCTTGATAAAACGCACCAAGACTAAGCCATGAGCTGTCGCCTATGTCACTATCTACGACGCCATAAATCGCGCTATTTTTGCGGTTGTAATAATCCATATAAGAGTGCGACTTCTCATGCATAAAAGATAGCCTTGCTCTAACGCTTCCGCTCTCATTTACAGGCGTTTGCACATCGCCATTTACGCCGTATCTATCGTATGAGCCAGCACTTACGCCAAAATTTCCTTTAAGCTCTTTTAAATCTGCTCTTTTTCTTATGAAATTTAAACTTGCAGCTGGGTTGCCAGCATCTGCAAGTAGGCCATTTGCCCCTTTTACCACCTCAACTCTTTCATAAGGTAGCAAGCTCATATCATTTGTGCCAAGGCTAAAGCCGCCAAAGCTAGGCATCGAATCAAGCAAGTAATAATCTATCGCAAAGCCACGAGCTGTCGGATATACGCGCTCATCCCATTTATTTAGCGTGACGCCCGGGACATTTCTAAGAAGCACTTGATAGTCCTTGATACCTTGATCTTTTAGCCTAGCCTATGTTAGCACGGTTAGTGATTGTGGCGTTTGACGAGAGGTTAAATTTAGCCTTATTGTGCTTTTTACAAGCTCTTTTGCAAAGTAGTTTGCATCATCTCTTCTCTCGCTTTCTACAACATCAATTGCTTCTAAAATTTTATCGCTTTGGCTAGCAAAAATTTGAGGTTGCATCAAATTTAATGCAACCAAACTAATTAAAATTTTTTTCATTTTTTCTCCTTTTAAAATTTCTTTTAATCCACAAATAAAGCCCTGAGATACTTAAAATAAGCGGTGAAATACCGACTAAAAACCAGATAAATTTTGTGATTTGGTTGTAGTTGCCAAAGTGCGATTTTCTAAATGCTGAGAGAATTTCTTCGCTTAGATTTGTATTTTTTATGTCCAAAATGCTTACTAATTTGCCGCTATTTTTATCGTAAGTTAATATGCTTGAATATTCGCTATGTAAGAAATTTTGATCTTTTACATAGCCAAAAAGGCGTATGTTTGCTCCTTGCATAAAAGGCAGTGAGATGAAGTGTGGCTCAAAGCCAGCAAGATCATTTTTTGAGCGGGCTACCAGCTCGTCAAGAGATAGGCCTTTGTTATAAATTTTTGCATCTATAACGAAGTCATTTTTAAACTCTGGCATGCGTGCCATTTGAAATTCCCACCAAACACCACTTATGCAAATGAGCAGTAAAATAGGCGTAGAAAAAATTCCTATCATTTTATGAATGTCGCTCATAAAAATATTTAGCCTATTTACACGAAGCCTAAGTAGTGTCAGCCAAAATTTTCTATAAATCACGAAACCACTTATGCAGATAAAAAACGTAAAAATAGCGGTTAGAGTAAGGATAATGTGACCGCTCTTTTCTAGAAATAGCGACTCATGAAGCTCGGTTAAAACTCCAAAAAAGCCCTCATCATGTGCGAGTGGCTCGCTCTTTATCTTACCGCTAAAAGCGTCAAAATAGATAAATTTCCACTCTTTTTGGCTGTCATTGTGCTCGATTAACCAAATTTTGTCGCATTTTTTAAGGTTTGCATCGATATTGATGCCAACCATCTCGTAGCCGTCAAGCTCGCTTGCGATGATCTCTCTTTGCTCATCAAAGCTGATCCTTTTGCTTAAATTTTCTTTGTTTAAATTTACATTTACGACATTTGGGGCAAGAAGGCTGTTTATCTCATTTTTATAAACGAGGATCGCACCGCTAAAACAAACTACTGCAAGTGGAATAAAAAATAAAAGAGATAAATAAGTGTGCACTTTATAAAAAAATTTTTGATTTAGAAATTTCACTTTGTTTTAAAGCCTTTTAATAGTAGGTTTTGATAATGGCTCGCAATCTTACACAAAATTTACTTTGATAATATTTAAAACTATTATCAATTATGATTTCAAAAAAGAAAAATTTTTATAGAATGTAAATTGAAAAAAAATAAATAGATTTGATTTTTAAAAGAATAAACAACTCCTCTTTGTGTATACGAAAAGCCAGAAAAGGGGGAAGCAAAGACTTATCAGTTACAAAAAGGAGGGTCCATTTAGGACGATAAAATAGTATTATTTAAGCATAAATTTTAATAAAATTTTTAGTTAATAAAAAAGAAATTCCAAGTAATACTAAAGTAAATTTAACTTTAAAGAAACTATATTTAAGAAATTTCTTTTAATTAGTACAAGCATAAAATTAGGCTAATTTTTAGGCACAAGCTCTAATACATTGCAAGCTCGTTTACTGCCCATCTTGCAAGCTTTATCAAGAGCGTTTGCAGAAAGATCAAAGCTTTGCTCAGTGCCATTTCCTTGAAGATACTTTATCGCTAGCTCATAGCAAGCTTCACTACTACCGTCATCACAAAGCGATTTAAATATCTCAAAAGATTTTTGCGTATCTTTTTCTGCACCAAGGCCACGCCCTAGCATATCTGCATAGATAAAGCAAGAAATTTTATCTTTATTCTCACACTCACTTGAAAGCTTTTTTGTAAAGCTCTCGCAAGCTTTAGCGTTACTTTTATTAATGCACTCTTGCACATTTATATCCCAGTTTGCATTCAAAGATAGAAGTGCAAATGCTAAAAACAAAATGGATTTTTTCATAAATTTCCTTGGAAGAAGTTAGCTCCCTTTGGGGGAAAGGGAGCTATTACAAAAAGGAGGTTTCTTGTTGGACAAGTGGAATAATACAAGTTTCGTCTAAATTTAAAACCAACTTTTCTTTAACAAAAAACAATCTCAAACCAAATCTTTTTTGCTAAAGGCAAAATAGCCACAAACTAGCAAAATAATGCCTAATAAGAGCGGATAAATAATCGCATAAGCTACAAATGGCGCTTTTGGAAAGGTGCTTAAAATAAAATAAGATGCAGTACCGATAACTGCTAAATTTGGATCAAAAAGACTAAGTGCTGCTATCCTGAAAAGCTCTATCGGATTTAGTATAGCAATAGCGTAAATAACGTACTCATCAACCGAGCTTCGCATAAGAAGCCCAATTAATGCTAGATCAATAAATGCAAGCATTATAAGCCAAAGTAAAAACGCCACACCTTGGCCTGTCTCTTGATTTTTAATCACGCTTGAGATAAAAAATCCAAGCGATAAAAAAATGATACTTAAGCTAAAAAGTAGTCCAAAATAAAGTGTTAATACACTCCAAGGTATTGCAACACCTTTTATAAAACCAACAATAATACAAAGCAAAAGAGCAAACAAAAGTGGTACAAAAACAACAAACGTTCGGCCCAGTGCCTTGCCAAAGTAATACTCTCTAAGGCTTAGTGGAAAGCTAAGGATGTATTCAAGCAAATTTGTATCTCTATCTTGATTTATGCTTCTTACGGTTGAGATGAGAATAAAAATAGGCACAATGATGACACAAATTTGAATAAACAAAAGCAGTGCTCTAGTAAGCCCAGAAAAGCCGAGCACACGTGAGTCAGTCACGCCGCTAAATAAAAATCCTATCATCAAAGCAGAAAAAAGCGCAGCATATATCACAAACCATCTTGAGCGAAAAGACTCTTTTACATCAAGCTTTGCTATTAAAAAAAGATTATTCACTCTTGCTCCTTAAATTTTCTTCTTTGATTATCTTGCCAAGATCCATATAGACGCATCTATCTAATAAATTCGCTATCTCATCGATACGGTGTGAAATAAAAACAAGTGTTTTGTTTTGCGTGAAGTTATCAAGTAAATTTTTAAAAGAAAGCCTTGCTTTTACATCAAGATTTGCCGTTGGCTCATCAAACATCAAAATTTCACTATCCTTGGCAAATGCGATGGCTATTAGCATCTTTTGTTTCATGCCGCCAGAGAGCTTATAAAATGGCTTATTTAAATTTGCATGCAGATCAAGTTCTAAAAGCTTGCTAAATTTTTCAATCTCTTCAAATTTTACATTTGAGCTTTTGCAAACAAACTCACAAAGCTCGCGTAGATTAAATTTAAGCGGTGGTGGGGTTTGTGGCACAAATGAGATAAATTTCAAAGCCCCTTTTCTATCTTTTAGAGTGTTTACGCCATTTATTGCGATGCTTCCGCTATTTGGGATAAACTCGCCTAAAATAATACGCATGAGCGAGCTTTTGCCAGCTCCATTTTGTCCAAGTATTGCTATTTTTTCACCAGATTTTACGTTTAGGCTAACATTATCAAGTATCCTTTGCGAGCCAAAAATTTTAGTTACTTCTTTTATATCTATCAAAAATTTTCCTTATATTAGTTTTTTAAAGCCGTTGTCAAATTTCAGCGCATCTTGATGACACACATCAATACACCTACCACAAAGCGTACAATCAGCACCAGCTATCCTAAAGATATTTTTGCTCTCGTCAAGTTTTGCTCCCTTTTTTGTCATAAAAAGTACGTGAGGCACTAGACAAACATCAGTGCAAACTAAGCAGTGATCGCATTTTTCTTTATCCCAGCTAACTTTTATGGCATTTGGTTTAGCTAGCACTGAGTAAGTAGCTCCAATAGGACAGACATATCTGCACCAAGCTCTACGTGAGAAGAAAATTTCAACCATAAGCATGGCCACAACAAACCAAATAGCATGAAAATAGCCATAGATAATAAATCTTGAAAAAATCCCAACAACATTAAAAATTTCAAATGTAAGACTTGCACTAGCAAAGCTAAGGGTTAAAAATAAAATGGTAAAAACATATCGCCACTTTGTGTCAAAAACTCGTGGTTTCACTATCTTTTTAGCGCGTAAATTTTCATGGATCTTCTCAGCTATTTCGCTTATTAATGAATATGGGCAGATCCAAGAGCAAAAGCCTCTACCACCAAAAATGATATAAAATGCCAAGATACTAAGTGAGCCAATTATTAAATTTACATGGATTTCATGTGTTGCCAAAAAGACTTGCAGGCTCATAAAAGCATCTGCTAAGTGAAAGCCAAATATCCTTGAGGCACTGATGTCGCCTTCTAAAATTTGTATATCAACTCTATATGAAAGCACAAATAAAAGATGAACTAGAATAATGCTAAATATGCGCCAAAAACGTATACTAGGACGCTTCTTGCCATCTTTTGTAGTTGTGATTAACGTGCTTAGAAAGCTTACATTTCTAACCGTCGCACGAGTGTTATATTTGTCCATTTTTACTTTTTAAATTTAGAAATTTCATCTGCAAGGCTTTCAAGCTCGCTATCACTAACATTTGTAAGTAGCCCCTTCATAAGTGAGTTTTGCACCTTGCCAGCTTTATAATCAGCCAGCTTTTTAAGTAATTCATCCTTACTTAGATGCGTTATATCAGGAGCAACGATACCTTTTGCATTTGCACCATGACACGGAGCACAAGTTGTTAGATACTGCTTGCTAACGCCTTCATTGTGCACTTTAGCCACACTTAGACTTAGCTCTTTTACCTTTTTTAGCTCATCTTCGCTAGCAAATTCTTCACTAGACTTTGGCTGCTCTTTTGTAAAATTTTGCTCTACTTTTGGCTGAGCATTAGTTGCTACTTTTTCCTTTTTAGGCGGAGTCTGGCTTAACATAAACACCATGATACCGCAAATCGCTACTGCTAAAATAATGGTTATAATCTTTCCTACTTTCATTATTTGCTCCTAAATTGTGTATTAAAATCACTGATTTCTTTAGCTAAATTTCTGATTTCACTATCATCCATTTTTTTAACAAGGTCTCGCATTAAAACATTGACTTTTTCTTTATTTTTATAAGCATTTATCATTGTATAAATTTCATTTTCGCTTTTTGTTAAAAGTGATGGCCCGATGATGCCATTTGCGTAATCATCGTGACAAGCTGAGCATTTTGTAATGAAATTTTTGCTAAGCCTGCCCTTTATAAGTCTTAAATTTATAGTTTGAAGAGGGGTTCTTACCATTGCTAAAGCACCGATTTGACGGCTTACGTTATTATCTTCAAGTCCAAATTTTACGCTCTTTTCGCCGTGCATATCGTATTTTATGAAGTCATTTTGTTTATTTGTGCTTTGGTTATTTTCTTTTTTTTCAACCTTTATGCTAGCACTAGTAGCTACATTTATTGGTTGCTCACTAGCTGCTTTTTGCGCTTTGTCGTCACTCTTTTCACAGCCGACAAATAGCAAAGCAGCAGCCACTAAAGACATTATTAATCTCATTCTTTCTCCTTATAAATTTCATCATAACTCATTTTTGGGGCAATATTTATAATTTTTACAGGGCAAACCTCAGCACACACCCCACACCCAACACAGCCATGCTTTATGAGTGGCAAATTTGCTTCGCTCATTACTATTGCGCTATCGCCAACTGGGCAAATGCTGACACAAAGATCACAAATTTGACCGATTTTGCCTTTTATCTTATCTTTTTCTGCCTCTTCTCTATCGTTATAAACTTTGCGAACAAGCAAATCTTCAACGCTATCTTCGCTTAGTTTTTCTCTTTTTAGGCACATACAGGCATTTGCATTACTCAAGACAGCAACACCCATTTTCACATCATCAATGACTTTTGTAGCATGATCTAACGCACCACTTGGACAGGCGAGCACACATGGGAAAAGATCACATAAATAGCAACCTCTCTTTTTAGGATCGATGTATGCTGTACCATTTGAATATCCATCTTTTATATCAAGCAAACTTATACTGTGATAAGGGCATACCTGCACACACTGACCACATTTAACACAAAGATCATCAAAGTCATCAACCGCACCTGGTGGTCTAAGATAGAGTTTATCGCCGCTACTTTTTGGCAAAATTTTACCTATGCCATATCCTGCGGCAGCTGCGACTGAGCCTAAGATTATAAATTTTCTTCTATCCACGTTTTGCCTTTAACGCGTTAAAATTTGAAGCATCAAGTGGTTTTATCCTTGGCGTGCTATCTTCAAGTAGCTTTACTGGCTCAGAAAATGGCGCGAGTTTGGCTAAAAAATTTAAGATACTAAAGACACTTGAACCATAGAAAAACTGCAAATTCGGATAATACTGCCAAAGCTGATCGGCATACGATAGATGCATAAACGGCGTATCTCCATAGCCATCTTTATCTCTATCAAAGCTCTCATACTCATCATAATAATTTTTACTCCACCGATTTAATGCCATTTTATCGCCTGGAGTATCGTTCGCAACGATATCCATATTGCCTATAAAATCATTATTTTCAAAGATGCTTGTCCCCTGAGTAGCGTGAAAATATACGCCAACTACGTTGTGTAAAATTTTATTGCCTAAGAAATTTATCGTTGAGCCTGGCTGAAACGGCGAGTTATCAAGCAAGATTCCTCTTGCATTATAGATAAGTGTGTTATTTTCGATAGTAAAATTTGAAACATCTTTTAGACCAATGCCGATACCAAAAGCGCCGTCACTATCCATAACAAGATTATTTTTTATATTTGAGCCAGCCGAATACATAAAAAACATTCCGACTGCATTGCCGATAAAATCATTGTTTTCGACTAAATTTTGATTCGCATACATAAAGTGAAGCGAGTATCTACCGCGGATCGCTTTATTTTTTAAAAATTTATTGTGACTTGCATACCATGCAACCATATCGCGGCTATCATAAATATAATTGCCTTCGATTAAATTTTCATGGCTATACCAGAGTCTAACAGCATCACCTCTAAAGCCAAGACTGGCCCCTTTTTTAGAAGTGATGTTATTTTCAGTGATCTTTGAGCTGCTGCACTCTTTGAAATCGACCCCAAAAAGCACATCACTCAAGTCATTTTGCGTAATCAAGACATTATTTGCTTTATCACAGCCAATGCCAGCATCTAGCTCACCAAGGTCATTTCCGCTACCGCTTATCTTTAAATTTCTAAGCGTAACATTTGAGGCAATAATCTTTACAACCGTGCCTTTACCATTTCCTTTTATGTGAGCATTTTTGCCCTCACCAACGATACTAAGCGGCTTATTTATAGTTATGCTTCCTTCATAGATGCCGTCCCCTAGCTTTATAACATCGCCAGGACTAGCGTTATTTATTGCATCTTGAAGGATATTTGCAGAGCTAAAAATAGGCAAGAAAGCAAGGGCAAAATTGAAATTTTTACGCATTTAGCTCTTTTTTCTTTGAGAATACTGCAAGTATGCAAAATACGCTCATAGCGATCATAACCCAAAATCCAATACTTGGATAAGAGTGCGTTGTAAATTGCGCGACGCTACCATCGCCTAAAACTGTTGGCATAAATGGTTTAATCTTAAATGCACCCCACTCTTGCATATTGTGTCCATACCAGTAAAGCCATCCTGCAAATGCGCTCATAAATAGCACAGGCGCGATAATCGTTGGAACCATAAGAAGTGAGTTAAATTTGCCGTTGTAATACAAAAATGCAAGCATACAAAGCGTTGAAATAAGCAAATAATAAGGCGCTATCGCTCGCTCTAAATTTCCGCCATGTTCCATAGGATACATACCGATGTAGTGATTTATCGTATTCATCTCATGCACATCGCCACTATATCCATCTACGTGAAAATATACAGGAATTCCATCAGGAAAGGCTGATTTTGGATAATTTGGAGCTTCAAGAGAGACGTACCAGATAGGAAAAGATGGCGTACCAATCTCTGCTTTTTGTTCGATCATCTTATGAAGATCGCTTGCTACATCTTTTGATAAAAGGTGATTTTTATACTGAAATGAGCTATAAAGATTATAGATACCGTAAGTATAAGATGGTAGTTCATCACCATCAGCTATACGCTCTTTTGCTCCGTGCCAACCAAGAACAGGCAAAGTAAAACAAACAGTCATTAAGACAAGTGCAACAATGGTATAAATTTTATATTTACTCATGATCTCTCCTTTAAATTTTAAAATTTCATCTGCTAAAAATAAAATTTTAAAATTTAAAAAGGGGCAAAGTGCCCCTTTAAAAACTACATACCAGCGTTTTCATCTACCCATTTTAGGTATTCGATGATATTTTTGATCTCTTCATCACTCATATGCTGATTTGGCATTCTAAGGTTAAAGTAATCAATCATTGATTTAATGTAGTCGTCACTATAGAACTTAGCAGGATCTTTGATAAATTCTGCTACCCATTTTTCGCCGTTTTCATGTCTTAATAAAACGCCTGTTAGGTCTGGACCTGAGCTTACTTGACCGATAACGTGGCAACCATTACAACCGCCTTTTAGATAAGCCTCTTCGCCTTTTGCAGCAGCTGGACTCATCGGAGTTGCGATCTCTTTAGCTAGGTTATTTTTAGCTCTTAAGCCAACGTCAGCTGTTTTAACCATGTATTGCCATACTTGGTACTCCCAAAGGATAGCACCATTTACGTCGCCTTTTTTGTAAGCTTCGTCAGCTTTAGCTTTTACCTCTTTGATGTGACCATATTGATCAAGTGCGTCATCAACCAAAGCTTTTACTTTTGGATATTTCTCATAATGTTTCTCTTTTAGGTATTTAACAACCTCTTGGATAACATCGTCAGTTGCCTTATTAGTTGCGATTACTTTGTCGTATTCAGCTTTTAATGCTTCTGGGCTTAGAGTTTTTAGCTTGTTATTTTTTGCAGATTCATATTTTTTATTTGGATCTTTAACAAGTAAATAACCCATCATCTCTAGGTGAAGTGCTGAACAAAACTCGGTGCAGTAGTATGGGAAGACGCCTTCCATATCAGCTACAAAATTTACTGAAGCGGTTTTGCCAGGCTCTAGTGAAGCGTGAATGTTGTAAAGGTCGATGCCAAATCCGTGAGTCTCATCTTGAGCGCGCTCTAGGTTTGTTAAGTGGATTGTTACATTATCGCCTTTATTTACTTCGATGTGCTCTGGGTTGATGTGGCTTCTGATCATTGTTGCATAGACAGTTACATTTTTGCCGTTTCTCTCAACTCTTTCTTGACCAGCTAGAGTTGCATATGGGCTAGCCTCGCCTGTTCTTGAGTTTGTACCCATGTTGTAAGTAAGCGCTGGACTTAATTTGCTAGCAGCTATTGAAACAACATCGTGTGGCTCACCAAGTGGGATTGGCATATCATAGATTAGATCCATTTTTGCACCAGTAATGTCTATTAGCTGGTGATTTTGTGGATGAAGTGGGCCAACTGGGCTAAAGCGATCGATTGAAAGTTTATCAAGAGCGATTGCATATTTGCCAACTGGTTTTGCTGATTTGCCTTCCATTGTATCAAGGTGGCCGATATTGTAGTGAACATTTATCTTATCAAGCACTTTTAAATTTTTATAGTCCCATTTTACGATTTGACTATCAACGTAAAGTGAAGTATAAAGTACGCCATCTTGTGAGTCAAATGATGTATGCAGTGGTCCAAGGCCAAGTTCGACTTGTCCGTGCATTGATTTTTCTCTATCTAAGATAGGAATTCCGTATGGGTCAGTGCCAGCGTACTCTTTTTTATCAATTAGCTCTTTGATCTTTCTAAAGTCATAAACTGATGCGTGAGTATCAAGCTTACCGCCAATAATTATGTATCTACCATCTGGGCTTACATCACAACCATGTGGGCTCTTTGACTCTGGGATCAAAAATAACGCACCTGCTTTTACAGCAGCGTCTATTGTAACTACCTTGTGGCCATTTATAACTTTATAGTTTTTCTTGTCTTGAACAAGTTTTTCTAAAATTTTCCAGTTATAAACGTGTAAGAAGTCAGTGTCATTTCTACTTGCACCTGCTTCAAATGGAGGAAGGCCTTTTTCGATACCGCCGGTATACATCTCAGTATTTATTGAGTTTGTAAAGCCCCAGCCGTAGCTCTCGCCCTTACCAGCATCACTTAGATCTTGCCAGTATGGTGGAAGCTCAAGAGAGAATGACTCTTTCTCATCGATCTTACCTTTTGGATAATCAAATTTCCAAAATGTTACAGCACCTCTATAAACTGCTTCATAGTCATCTATTGAGTGGTAGTTGTTATCAAGTGGAGCTGCATATTGGCTAGCTTCGATAACATACTCGCTATTTGGAGTGATGAAGCTACCGCCGTGCTCACTCTTCATAATAGGGTTTACAACGATTTGAGTTGTCTCAAAGTCATGCAAATTTATAACTGCGATTCTTGGGTTAGCTTTATCGTTGATAAATAGATAATCACCAACATACTCACCATTTTTCTCACTGAAATTTGGGTGGTGTGTATCGCCCCATGTTATCTCTTTGCCCCTGATGTTGCCTTGTTTCAAAACAGCTTTTGACTCATCGTCATAGCCATATCCTTGCCAAGGCTCTGGGGTGAAAACGCCGATGTATTTATAAATTCTCATCGACGGAACGCCATAAACTAGCACTTGACCGCTTTGCCCGCCAGATGAAAAGACGATGAAATCATCTTTTTTACCGCTAGGCTGATAAGTTTTAGCAGCTGCAAGGACATCTTTTTCGCTTAGCCCACGCTCTTTCATGACTTTTTCAAGGTCACTACTAGCAGCACAAGCAGTCGTTAAAGATAGCCCAAGCAACGCAGCACTTGCGACACAAAATAACTTTTGCATTTACTCTCCTTTTTAAAATGAATTTATCTCTAAACTCTTTATCTCATTGTCTAAATTTACGCCATTTAGGACGCCTTTATCTATAAAAATTCTTTTTATCTCATTATTAAAAAGAGCCTTTTGTCCTTTTAGTTTAAGATCTTTGTCAAATTTATAGACTACTCCATCCCCATCACCTATGAAAATTTCATCCTCCATACACGCAAGAGCTGAAATTTTAGATTTTAAAACTTGCTTTTTAATTCCACTTTTAAAATCTAAAATTTCTCCATCTCTAAAGCCAAGCAAAATATCATTCCTTTTAAATTTACAGGCACTAAGTGGAGCAAAGCCAACACGCTTTTTCTCTTTTAAATTAAGCTCTTTATCAAGCAAAAATGCTTTGCCATTAAAGCTTGTAAAAAATAGCTCGTCATCAATTGGCAAAAGGCTTGAAATTTTATAAACATCTTTATAATTTTTAGTTAAAAGCTTATTTAGATTTTTATCAAAAATGCCTATGCTGACTTCATTTGCCATATCGCAAGCTACGTAAATTTTATTTTTAATTGCCGTAATTTGTGAAATTTTACAGCCGACATTTGGCATGGCAAATAAAAAATCTCTCTCATTTGCTACCTTAATAATCTCATTGTTTAAATTTGCGATATAAAAAGATTCTCCATCATTTCCACACTCTTGATTTTTATAAATCGTATCTTTTAGATCCAAATTTTTAATCTGTCCATCTTTTATAAAAACGATGCTTTGGTTGCTTTCATTAATAAAGCAGCCTAATTGCTGGGCAAAAGCTGTTATCAAAAACAAACTTATACAAAGCAGAAATCTCATAATCCAAGGTACTTTCATCATAAATTTATTAAGCAAAAAAACTATACATACTTAACTCTTAAAAGCAAATTAGCGATTAATTTATTTTTTTAAGCTTTTAAAGAAAAATATCAATATTTTTTTTTAAATTTTATTATTTACATTAAATATATATTTGATTTTAATCAATACTAATATGGCTTTAATAAAATTTATTATCTATTAAATCGCTTATTTTTAGTGCTAATTTGAACAAAAATTTAAATTTGAATTATTTCTTAAGAAAATTATTTAAATTAGATAATTATATTAAGTAATGAGAAATCTTTAGTATTTAAGTAAAAAGCTAAATTTTATACATTTGATATATTTTTAGCTTAAAGCCATTGGTAATTTAAATTTGTTTAAATAAGTTATAATCCGCCAAAAAAGGAGAGATAATGCTAACGCATTTAGATGAAAAAGATCGTCCAAAAATGGTCGATGTGAGCCCAAAAGATCCTACAAAAAGAGTAGCAACTGCTAGCGGGATCATCAAAATGAGCAAAGAGGCCTTTAGAGCGATCAAAGAAAATACTGGCAAAAAAGGCCCAGTTATCCAAACAGCTGTCGTTGCTGCGATAATGGGCGCAAAAAAGACAAGTGAGCTAATCCCGATGTGCCATCCACTAGCTATTCTAGGTGTGGATTGTGATATCAAAGAGCTATCTGAAATTTGTGCTTTTAAGCTTTATGTGAGCGTAAAAATAGAGGGCAAAACAGGCGTTGAGATGGAAGCATTAACTGGCGTTAGCGTGGGGCTTTTAACGATTTATGATATGGTAAAAGCTATAGATAAAAGCATGGAAATAAGTAATATTGTATTAGAGAGTAAAACAGGAGGAAAAAGTGGCGAGTATATGCGATCTAAATAACAAAAAAGCAAAAATTGATTACCCAACACATTGGGAATATAAAATAATATTTGATGCAGATGTCAATGTAGAAGAAAAGGTAAAAGAGATAGTAAAAGATAGAGAATTTAAACTGGTCTTTTCAAAATTTAGCAAAGATAAAAAATACGCTAGCTATGACCTAGCCGTGCTAGTTTTGAGCGAAGAAGAGAGGCTAGAGATATTTTCAGCACTAAAACACGAAGCAAAATACGTTTTATAAGGTAAAAGATATGAACAATTTAGAGCAAAATTTACATGATTATAAAAGCAGCGATGGCTTATTAATAAGCATAAAAGCTCTTTGCAATAACTTCTTTCAAGATACTGCAAACAAAGATATAAATGCTTTGCCAGAAATTTTAAAGGCTAAAATGAATGAGCTTTATGACAAAATGAACAAAGAAGATCTCATAAATGCAAAAAATCTAAAAAGTGCCATGGAGGGAATAAATCAGGCCATTGTCGGCACTGAAGAAAAGGCACTTTACGAGCTACTTGATAAAAAAGATGAGCTAAATCGTGCAATAGAAGCAAAACGTGAAGAGATAAAAAATAGGCTCAAAATTTCATTTGAAGCAGCTGAAGAGGTCGTAAAAGATAGAAATTTTAGTGAAAAAGAGGAAATTTTAGAGCTTTTAAATAATGCGATCATTAGAGAAACAAGGCTTCTTGGTATCTTAAAAGAAAGTGCTCAAATCGCATTTTTGACAACTCTTGAAGGTGCAAAAGATGTCGAGGAAACAGCTGGTGCGATAGCTAAAAATATGACTTATGTTGCGATCATTGGAGGAGAGTTTAGCAAAGAGCGAATACTTGAAATTTCAAAAAACATCATCATAGCAGCGGCAAATTTAGCAGACGAGGGTCATATCTTTGCAAAAGAGCTAATAAGTGGGGCGATAAGTGGCACAAGAGATGGTATTTTAAGGGCTATAGAAAAACTTAAAGATGAGGCGAAATTTGCTCCAGATGAGCTTAGACTAAACTCACAGTTACTAAACTTAAAAAATATTGATGAAGAATTTATAGCCTTGCTTAGGGAACTTGAAAAGGAATTTGAAGGTGTAGCAAGAAATGAGATCGAAAATGTGATAAATAGCGAGCTAGATACAAATCTAGCAAAATTTAAACGCATTAGCGATCAAGCAAGAGAGCAGATCATTTCAAGGATAGAAGAGTTAAAGTCAAACGGCATGGCAAAGCTTATGAGTGAGGCAAATAATAAATTTGAAGCCCTAAAGCAAGAGCTAAACGACAAGAGTAAAAAGCTAAAGCTAAATTTTGATACAAATGACAAAATCGAAGAGATCAAACAAGAGATCGCTAATCTTGAGAAAAAAGCCAATGAAAAATTTGAAGACATCAAACAAATTGACATCAAATCAGAAGCCAAGAAATTTGGAGATAGGGCTTATCAAGCTGCAAAAGATCTGTTAAATGTTATTAAAAAAGATAAAAAAGAGGGTTAAATTATCAAGCTTATCTTGAAATTTTTCCTGAAAGATACTCAAGTTATATATTCTTGCCAAGTGTAAAAAATTTCTCCACACTTGGCTTTTACTTTTTAAAGCTTTAAAATCACAAAAATAGATAAAGTAAAAATGTTCCTAAAATCAAGCGGTAGATGACAAAAGGAAGCATTCTAATCCTTGAGATGATCCCCATAAATAGCTTAACGCAAACATAGGCACTAACAGCACTTATGATGACACCAAGGGCGATGTCGCTCCAAGGAAGCGCATTTGGATCTTTTATAAGCTTGATACTCTCAAGCCCACCAGCTAGGATAATGACTGGGATCGACATCAAAAATGAGAAATTCGCACTTCCCTTGTGGCTAAAGCCCAAAAATAAGGCCGCTGTCATCGTCACGCCTGATCTTGAGACGCCAGGGATGAGCGCCACAGCTTGAGCAAGGCCAATAATAAGCGCAAATTTTATGGTCATTTCATATTCGCTTTTATTTGATGAGCGAAGATCTGCAAAGTAAAGCGCTATGCCAAAGACGATCGTAGTAATAGCGATCACAACGCCGCTTCTTGCGTATTCTTCGATAATGTTGTTAAATAAAAGCCCAAAGATTCCAACCGGGATAGTGGCAAATCCCACGCACCAGACAAGCAAGCTATCGCCTACCATCTTTCTTTGTGCGATCGAGGCAAAAAAGTCACGAAGTAGCTTAAAAATCGTATCTTTAAAATAAAAAAGTATCGCACTTAACGTACCAACGTGCACTGCCACATCAAAAGCAAGACCTTGATCTGGCCAGCCAAGTAGCTTTGGCACCAAGATAAGATGAGCCGAGCTTGAAATGGGCAAAAATTCGCTTATGCCTTGCACCAAGGCCAAAACGATAACATGAGAAATTTCCATAAAATGCCTTTTTTGATTTTAGATTGCAGTTGGGGATTTTACTCCCCAAGATTAAATTTATATGATTTCGCTAGCGAAATTTGCAAGTTTTTGTGGCGTAAAGCCAAAGTGATCAAATAGCTCGTTAGCCTTTCCGCTGGCGCCAAAGCCGCTCATGCCATAAACCGCGTCGGCAAATTTATACCACTCAAGGCCAGTTGCGGCTTCGACTGCGATGATGGTCGTATTTTTATCTAAAATTCTAGCCACGTACTCATCTGGTTGCTCGCAAAGTAGGTCAAAACAAGGAGCAGACACGACGTTTGCGCCGATACCTTGCTCAGCTAGAAGTGCGGCTGCTTTTACACAGAGTGAAACCTCGCTGCCGCTTGCCATAAATGTGATCTTCGCATCTTTTGCTGAGCTTAGCAGATATGCGCCGTTGCTAACCTCACCAAATTCGCCTTTCGCAAGTGGCTCAAGCCCTTGGCGGCTAAGCACAAAGGCACTTGGAGCGTTTAAATTTAGAGCCGCTTGCCAGCTAGCTGCGTTTTCGTTACCGTCAGCTGGGCGGAAAGTGTAGAAATTTGGCATCGCTCTAAATGTGCTAAGCTGCTCGATAGGTTGGTGTGTCGGACCATCTTCTCCAACGCCGATACTATCATGCGTGAAGACAAAAAAGTGCTTGATGCCCATGAGCGCTGCTATCCTTGCACTTGGCTTTAAATAGTCGCTGAAAATAAAAAATGTTGCTGAAAATGGCAAGAAAAGGCCGTATCTAGCGATGCCGTTGTTAATAGCCGCCATGGCATGCTCTCTGATGCCGTAGTGGATATTTTTGCCATTTGGGAAGTCGCCCATACCCTTTAGCTCAGTCTTATTTGACGGAGCAAGGTCAGCACTACCACCGATAAAGCCAGGTAGTTTTTTAGCTATTTCATTTAAAATTACGTGGTTTGTATCTCTTGTGGCTAGCTTTTTGTCGCTAAAGTCAGGGAATTCGATCTTACTAAAGTCTGGATTAAGAAGCGAGTTTAGTAAATTTTTGCCTTCAATGCTTAGCGCCTCAACCTTTTTGTTCCACATCGCCTCTTCTAGATCGCCCTTTTCAACTGCGCCTCTAAATCTTAAAAGCACGTCCTCATCAATGGCAAATTTCTTCTCAGGGTCAAAGCCAGCTGCGGCCTTTGCCTTTTTGATGATCTCTTCGCCAAGTGGGGCGCCGTGGCTGTGGTGTGAGCCCTCAAGCTCCATTGCACCACGTGCTATGCGTGTGTTTGCGATGATGAGATATGGCGACTCTTTCTCGTTTGCTTGCTCAAGTGCAAATTCGATCTGATCGTAGTCGTGTCCATCGATGCGTGCGACCTCCCAGCCCTGCGCCTCAAACCTCGCTTTGACATCCTCACTAAAAGCTATCGCCGTGTCACCCTCGATCGTAATGTTATTTGAGTCGTAAATGAGCACAAGATTATCTAGTCTTAAATTTCCAGCTACCGAACATGCCTCGTAGCTTATACCCTCTTCAAGATCGCCATCACCGCAAAGGCAATAAATTTTATGATCGATTATTTTATTATCTGGCTCGTTTAGCACGTTTGCAGCGTATTTTTCTGCCATGGCTAGGCCAACTGCGTTTGCTACACCTTGACCAAGCGGGCCAGTAGCAACCTCAACGCCTGGAGTGTGAATTTCTGGGTGTCCTGGAGTGTTTGAGCCAAGTTGGCGAAAATTTTTAAGCTCGTCAAGACTTAGATCGTAGCCGCTTAGATGTAAAAAGCTATAAACCAAACTTGATGCGTGACCACCGCTAAAAACGAGCCTGTCTCTATTTAGCCATTTTGGATTTTTTGGATTGTGTTTTAAAAAGTTGCTTAAAACCACCATAATATCAGCTAGACCCATAGGTGCACCTGGGTGTCCGCTGTTAGCGTTTTGCACCATATCAGCGCACAAAAATCTTATAGTATCGGCTTGTTTTTTTAGCATATGATCTCCTTTTATTGTTTTGGATTATACAAAAAAGTGATTAAAACTTGCCTTGCGTTTTTGCCCAAAATGTCTAAAGAGTGATATAAATTTTTTAAATTTTTAACAGTAAAAAGCTAGAAATTTCTAGCTTTTATCTGAGGTGTTTATCTGTAAGCCCTAATATCATCTTTGCGATATTTGCATCTATCTGATTTAGTGCCTCTTCTATCTCACAAATTAGCTCATCTTTTTTCTTTTTAGCGCCTTCAAGGCCAAGCAAATTTGTAAATGAGTTTTTAGCTAGATCGTTATGCACGGGCTTTCCAGCGGCTGCTTCGTTGCTTGTAAGATCGATGATATCGTCTTGTATCTGAAAAGCAAGCCCAAGTTTTAGGCCGATATCATAAATTTTCTCGCACTCTATTTCGTCTAAATTTACTATCACAGAGCCCATTTTTAGGCTTGCAGCGATGAGCTTTGCGGTTTTGTAGATATGTAAAAAGACTAGTTCATCAAGGCTTAGCATCTTGCCAGAGAGGCCAAATTTAGCCTTTGCCCTTTTGATATCCTCTTTGTCTGTATTTTCAAAAAAACAATCCAGCGCCTGACCTAGCACCATGCCGCTAACGCCAGCATTCTCGCTTAAAATTTCCACGCATTTTATACGCGCCTCAGCACTCAAATTGGCACGTGAAATTTCATAAAAAGCATGCGTATTTAACGCATCTCCTACAAGTATCGCAGTTGTCTCGTCGTAGGTTACGTGAAGTGTTGGTGTGCCACGTCTAAGGCTTGCGTTATCCATAGATGGCAAGTCATCATGAATGAGCGAGTATGTGTGCATCATCTCAAGTCCCAAAGCCACTCTCATCGCCTTTTGCGTGAGGCTTTTATCCACGCTTTCCACCACGCCAAGAAGCAAAAGTGCCCTAAAGTGCTTGCCTCCAGCCTTTAGCATAACGCCAAGTGCCTCCTCATAATAAGGGTGAAAGCTAGGAGCCTTTGGCAAATTTGCGTTTAGAAATTTTACAAAGTCCTCAAGTAGGCTCATTTTGGCACTCTTACAAAAAACTGAAAGTCATCTCTAGTAAATAGAAGCGTAAAATTTTTTAATTCACCAAGATTCTCTAAAAGCTCTTCACGGCTACTCACGCTTTGTTTATCAAAACCCAAAATTTTATCACCGGTCTTGATGCCAAAAATTTCTGCATTTGACTTTGGCTCGACCTTAGTAACGACTAAATTTTTATCCACCGTGATACCATAATCCACCAAAATCTTATCATCAAGCATTGTTTGTGGCTCTTTTGGCATGATGTTGAAATTTGGTATGTCAAGGCTTGAAGGGGCGTCTACATCGAGGCTTTGGTTAAATTTCACATCCCCACTTACTGGCACCTGAAAGAGCATTTCTTGCTTATCGCGCTTCACGATGATGTCAAGCTTTACGCCCTTTGGAGCAAAAAGCACCATCTCATTTAGCTCTCTTAGGCTCTTTGGCTTGATGCCATTTACACTAACTAGTTCATCATCAACCATCATCATCTTGCCACGTCCCAAAGGATCAACAAGCCCTACAAAAAATTTATCCTCTTTTTGCAAGAACTTCACACCGATATCGCCGTAATAGACGTCATCGTAAGATACAAAGTGTTTTAAATAGCGATTTGGTATAAATTTATCAACTCCAACAGCTATGCCTATCATCTTGCAGCAAGGCGTATTTATCTCGCCAGTCGCGTTATACTCGAAGTTTAGCGTATCAAAATCGCCTAAATTTTGCCCTAAAGACTTGATGTGACCCATGACGGTGTTGTTTGCGTCATTTAAGATACCAACCCAAGTGCTCTTTTTGATGCGCTCCTCGTTGGTCTCATCAGCCATAACAACAGGACTTAGCTCCTTGCTAGAGCGGACTAAAAAGAGCTGTAAATATGGGTCAAATTTGACATATTCGCCAAGTGGAGCTCCCTCACTTTTTGGTACTGCGATTAAATTTTTAGTGATAGCTACACCAAAGTGTTTATTTACCGAGACGATTGAGTTTTTGTTCTTTTCAAAGCAGGCATTAAAGTCCTCTTGCGTAGGTCTAGGATCGGCGTTTAGGCAAAGCGCTGATAGCAAAAAAGCAAGGGCAAATTTATATTTTAGTCTCATTTTATCCCCATCGAAGCAAGGCCGCCAAGCATCCTTGAAGCGGTGTTTTTCTTATCAGCTTCAACTGATTTTAACACGTCATTTACGGCGCTTATTAGCAAAATTTGCATGCTCTCTTTATCTTCAAGCAAGCTATCATCTATGCTGATATCAAGTATCTCACCGCTGCCGTTTGCTCTCACGCTTACTAGTCCGCCACCGCTTTTTGCACCAAATTCTTTATTTTTGCTCTCTTCTTCCATTTGCTTGGCCTGCTTTTGCACATCCTCGAGCATCTGCCCCATCTTTGAAAAGTCAAATCCCTCAAACATCGCCTACTCCTTTATGATCTCGTTTTTGTTATTTACATGCACGATGGTTGGCTTAAATTTCTTAGCCTTTTTAAATTTCATACTAGCGTATGCCACGATGATGACCACGTCTCCTACGCAGACTTTTCTAGCAGCTGCGCCGTTTAGGCAAATTTCGCCTTTTTTGCCCTTTATCACATATGTGGCAAATCTCTCGCCATTATTTACGTCTAAAATTTCAACCTTTTGATTTTCTATCAAATTTGCAGCCTTTATAAGCTCCTCGCCGATGCTGATCGAGCCAACATAGTTTAAATTTGCGTCTGTTACGACGGCTCTGTGGATCTTACTAGCTAAAATTTCTATATTCATTTTTACCTCTTTAAAAGCTCTTTTACTACTTCTTTGTCGCTAAATGGGTGCTTGACGCCCTTTATCTCTTGATATGGCTCGTCGCCTTTGCCAAGTATGACAAGCGCCCAGCCGGGTTCTAGCTTGCTAATGGCTAGCGCGATCGCCTCTTTGCGGTTGGCGTTTCGTATCAAATTTTCATTTTGACTCATACCAGCGCAAATTTCATCGATTATGCTCTCTGGCTCTTCGCTTCTTGGATTGTCACTTGTGACGATGCAAATTCTTGCGTATTTTTGGGCTATCGCTCCCATTTTTGGGCGCTTTGTCCTATCTCTATCGCCGCCTGCACCAAAGACTGCGATCAAATTTAGATGTCTAAGCGAGTTTAGCACCTTTTCGATACCATCTGGCGTATGAGCAAAATCCACGATGACTAGCGGATCGGTGCTAACCACTTCCATTCTGCCACTAACCCCTTTAAATTTGCTTATCGCCTTTGAAAGCGCGGTCGCGTCTGGACGCTCTAGCAAGCAAACAGCGCCAAGGGCTGCAATTAGGTTGTAAAGATTAAACTCGCCTTGCAAGCTTGAGTCTATCTCCACATCGCCATTTGGCGTCTTGATAACCGCGTCTATGCCGTCCTTTAGTCCATAAACTACCGGCGCAAAGCTGGCTGGCTTTTTGAGCGAATACGTATAAGCGTTTTTTGGATTAAATTTAATGCCATTATCATCAGCATTTATAAGCTTCATGCCATCATCATCAAAAAAGCTAGACTTTACCCTAGCGTACTCCTCCATGCTCTTGTGGTAGTCGAGGTGGTCTTGAGTCAAATTTGTAAAAATTTTTAGAGTAAATTTCAAGCTCTCTATACGCTTTTGAGCTATCGCGTGTGAGCTAACCTCCATCACGAAGTACTCACAGCCCTGCTCACTAGCTGCTTTGAGGTAAGAAAGCGTCTTTAAAATGGCACTTGTCGTAAGCGCCTTGTCATCTATCTGCTTACCCTCTATAAATGCCCCTCTTGTGCCACTTAGGCCGCATTTTTTGCCTAAATTTCGCAAAATTTCATAAATAGCAGCAGCCGTTGTGGTCTTGCCATTTGTGCCTGTGATGCCAACTATCTTTAAGCTTTCATCGATTTTTAAAAGCTTTTTACACTCTTCAAGGCTGATTATCTTAGCGCCATTTTTTACCGCTGCCTCTGCAAATTTTGCGTTTGCAGCAGTTTGCACGAAAAATGAGCCATTTTCGCACTCGTTTGAGTCATCTGTTATGAAGCTATTTTCTACTGATATTTTCATCGTTTTGTCTTTTTTGTATCTCTTTAAAAAGCTGATCTATGCGCTCATCGCCACCAAACATCACCGCCGCACTCTCAAGATAGTTTATACTCATTTCGATGAAGTCATTTTTTATCAAATTTCCCAAAAATTCTAAAAAATCATCTTTGTTCGAGATCATTACCTTGGTTGAGAACATGATATTTTCAAAGACCTTTTTGAAGCTCCCATCCTTATAAACAGCCTTTTTAAAGTCCTCGTAGCTGATCGCGTCTTGCTCTTCAAAATACTCATCGCTAGCCAATCTTGATTCTAAAATTTTTAAAATTTCATCCATTCCTTCATCATCTTCGCCAGCTCTTAGTTTATCCATAAAATAGTCAAATAAAAGTTTTGCTTCCTCTGCATTTTTCTCGCCAAGGGAGCAAATTTGTATCAAAAATAGTAAATTTTTATCCTGTGTCTTTTCGTAAGCTAGAGAGAAGTAAAAGATCGCTTCTTTAAATTTAGAACGTTTGAAGTATTTAATGCCTATTTTTTTATAATCTATCAATGTCAAATTCCTCGCCAATCGGGATATTTACGACCTCAAGCTCTGGGTGAATATCCATACGAAGTTGTCTTTCGAGTCCATACTTTAGTGTAGTTGTACTAGCTGCACATCCATGGCAATGCCCTGTAAGCCTTACATAAATTTTGCCGTTTTTTATGCCAAGTAGCTCCATGCCACCACCATCATTTTCAAGCATCGGTAATACCTTTTGCAAACTCGCACTGACTGGTTTTAAAAGTTCTTCATCGCTAAATGGGATCATATTTTTTCCTATTAAATTTTTGGGCTATTATAGCAAAATAAAAATGCAAAAATAATGGCTATATTTTTGCTTAGCGCTAATTTTGCTTTGTAATGTAAACCCTTTTGACACACCTAGTCAGTTTTGATTATTAAATATTTGAGCTAAAATTTAGTAAATTTTTGATTATAAGTTTTAGGATAAAAGGGCAAATTTGCCCTTTTTGTTTAATCTATTAGAAGCGATTTTATATCTACTTTTTGTTCAATCATCTTACTCTCGAGCATAAATTCTTGCGTAGCCTCAAGTGCTTTTATATCTTCAGGCGTGATCTTTGGACTAAAGTCATACTGAGGATACATACTCTTTACCGCCTCTATGCTAAGCCCAGTCTCTTCAGCTGTAAATTTTAATGCCTCTTCCTCATTTGCTTTCATAAAAGCCAAAATTTCATCTTGAGCCTTTTTAAATTTTTCAACTATATCTTTATGCTTTTTGTAAAATTCTCCGCTTGTGGCAGTAACGATGACTGGAGTGATGACGCCCTTGCCTGTTGTTACAACACTAAGTCCTGATTTTTTAGCATTATAAGCAGCTGGTCCAGCAAGAAGTGCTGCATCGACGCTACCATTTTCAAGTGCAGCTTGTGCAGCTGGGATGCCCATAGAAACGAACTCTACGTCATTTATGCCTAGACCGCTAAGAGCAAGATACCTAACCAAAAGCTCATTTAATATCGTACCTTTTGGCCCTGCTATTTTTTTACCTTTTAGGTCTTTAGCGGTTTTTATGCCTTTATCTTTAGCAAATATTGCAAAAGCTTCAGGTGCTCTTGAATAGGCACTTATGATCTTTATGTCAGCTTTATTTGCCGCAGCAAGTATGACTGAAGTTCCGCCCACGCAGTTTAGAAACTGGAGCGAATTTGAAGCTAGAGCTTGAGTCTGCTTTGCACCTGATGTTATCTCAGAGTACTCTACCGGTACGCCAAAATATTTAGCATAAAAGCCTTTAAATTTATCGACGATTGAAGGGACGTTTAGTGGCGATTTGACATAGGTCATACCGATCTTATCTAGCTCACTTGCGTTTGCGACTAGACAAAGCAAAGAGGCTGCACACAAAATCTTAAAAAACTTTCTCATATTTGCTCCTTTAAAAATTTTCCAAATTATATAACTTTTTGCTTCGTTTTGGTTTTAATTATCATTTTATAAAATGCTAAATTTCACTTAAAATTTTACGCTTTAAATTTATTAATTCATTGCAAAGCAAATCTCTTGGCTTAGCTAGATTTGACAGGTCATAGTTTGATTTCATCCCGCCTTTTTCAAGCAAAATTATCTCATCTGCTAAATATAGGGCTTCATCGACATTATGAGTGACAAAAATGATGGTTTTGCCGGCTTGAAGCTTTAAAATTTCAGCCTGCATGCTGGCTCTCGTAAAAGCATCAAGCGCCGCAAATGGCTCATCCATAAGGATCAAATTTGCCTCGTACGCAAGCACTCTTGCAAGCGAAACACGCGAGCTCATACCGCCAGATAGCTGCGAAACAGCGGCAAATTTAAAGTCGCTAAGCCCTATCATTGATATGAGCCTATCTATCTTTGCCTCGTCTATCTCATGCTTTTTAAGCGCAAATACGATATTTTCATAGACATTTAAAAAAGGCATGAGCCTAGGCTCTTGAAAGACAAAGCCGATCTTTGCTTGCTCTTTAAATTTTATCTCGCCAAGACTTACGCTCTCAAGACCAGCGATAAGGCGCAAGAGCGTAGTTTTGCCACATCCGCTTCTGCCGAGTATGACGGTGATCTTATCTTTTTTTATGTTTAAGCTTAGCTCTCTTAAAACGTCGATCCGCTTTTCGCCTATAAAAAAATGCTTGGATAAATTTGAAATTTCTATCATTTCTCACCTCGCAAAAGGCTAAATTTAGATATCAAAAATAAAAATATCCTATCTATGAGTACGCCACAAATTCCAATCGTAAAAATGCCTACAAATATCCTATCTGCACGCGAAAGCTCCTCAGCGTCAAGTATGAGGTAGCCTAGCCCGCTTGAAGCTGCGATCATCTCCGCTCCCACAATCGCTCGCATCGCGTAGCCAAAACCTATGCGCATACCGACAAAAATATCTTTTATGGCATTTTTTAGGATGATTTTGTAAAAAATTTCAAATTTACTAAAACAAAAAATTTTACCAACCTCAATAAGCTTCACATCGCAGCTAGTTAGCCCTTTTGAAATACTTAAAAACATCGGGAAAAACGATGCTAGGATGATAATAATAATTTTTGGAGTTTCGTTTATGCCAAACCAAAGCACTAAAATAGCAATAAGGCTAAGCGGTGGAACATTTCTAAAGAATTCTAAAATCCACTCGTAATAAATGCTAGCTTTTGGAAATAGCGCCGCCACTCCGCCAAAAGCAAATGCCAAAATAAAAGCCAAAATATAACCAACAAATATACGCTTAAAGCTAATCATCACATGCGTTATTAGCTCGCCACTTAAGCTCATATCAAACATCGTTTTAAGTGTCGTAATAGGACTTGGCAAGATATAGGGCGTGAAAATTTCTAGCTCACAAATGACCTGCCAGAGAGCAAAGATCACTAGGATCAAAACGCTCTTTTTAAAAATTTCTATCACAGCCCATCTCCATTGTGACAGCCGTTTTCGCAGTATAAAAGCTCGATGATCTGATAGTTTTTAAGCTCGCTAAATTTATATGAAAATGCGTTTTGTATCTTTTCTTTACTGCATAAGCTTAGTGTTTTTATGCCTAAATTTTCAAAAAATCCAGGTGGGATCGGGCTTGATTCTATTTTGCTTATTTGTAAATTTATGTCGTTTAACTCTTTAAAATTTTTCCATGTTAAAAATGTAGTTCGCTCTAATTTTAAAGAATTTCCAAGCTCTGCCAAATCCTCACAAGGCGTTGTTATATAAAGCCACTCATCTTCTTTTAGCTTTGAGCTAAGCTCAATGGCGCTTTCTATTAAAATGGGATTTAAGCTTGAAATATCGTTTGAAAATTCTTTAAAATTTGATCTTATAAAATTTACAGCTCTTGGACAGCGACTGTCTAAAACCATACCTTTAGAGCATAAATTTTTATATGAATTTTTGATATCGCTAACATGATCTTTTTCGCACTGTACTATGTTAAAGCCCTTGTTTTGCAAGAGCTCCTTTAATGCAGAGAAGTCATACATATTTTTTACAACGGGATTTAGCCAAAGTAGCTTTCTCACGAGTTCTCCGTAATTTTAATAATAGAAATCAAGATTCTATCATTTAAAAATTTAAACCAAGTAAAAAGAGCCTCTTATGACTAAAATCATAAAAGATAGGCGGTACAAAAAGCTAAACTTAGCCTACACTTTTATATCTAGTTTATGTTTTTGCTCCACTTTTTCCATTAGCTTTAGTATATCAACTCCGTTTTTCTCAAGCTGCATTAGCTCCTTAAGATAGGCAAATTTCTCATCTTTGTTGATGTCGTAAGTAGCCAGTTTCTCGCTTCGTCCGATCACTGAAGCATAGACTTTGTTGCCATCAAGTTTGTCCGTATTTTGCATATTATAAAGCGAGAGCACGCCCTCTACCACCTCTTTAAAATCCGCCCCACTCTTCATGCCAGCTTTCATAAGCGTAAGAAATCTCTGTCTGCTCTCTTCGTCAGTAAAATTTATATTTTGTAGCGTCTGATACTCAACTGGAGGCTTATTAGTGCTTGTTAGCATAGAGATAGCCTTTTTGCCTATCGTAATGCTCTCCACGCCGACTCTTTCACCAAGATACTGCCTAAGTGCATAATCAATCCACTTATCTTTAAACTCATCTATGCTTAGGTCTTTATCAAGTATCTCAAACCCTTCCACGTGGCTCTTGTGACCAAGCCCGAGAAGTATGTTGCCATCAAGTTTTGACGTGTACTCTTTTGCAAAGAGATCAACATCTGTTGGATAATATCCTATGATCTCTTCGTGAGCTCTGCCAAAGCCAAGTGCTTTAGTCTGGTTGATAAAATTTTTGAGATCATTTATCTCATCTTGACTGACTTGTTTGTCATATCCCATGAGCTTGCCCCAGATGCTTATCTTGCCATTAGCAGCCATGCCTGATAGCGAAAAATTGCTAGCAAATGTTAGATTCTCACTATTTTTTTGAAATTTTGTCGTATTTGTTTCATTTAAGTTTATTGGCTCACCTCTAGTATCGGTATGACTTTTTCGTTCATCAACCAAACTGCTAGATAAATTATTTAAAGAATTTTTGTCTATATTGGATTTAGTATTTTTACTATCAAGCTCTTGCGCTCTACTACTTTGCGAGCCAACATAAAAATTTGTGCCAACTCCATTTACACTACCTATCATCTCAAATCCTTTGAAATTTATTAGACGCCTGAAACAAATATCGTCTTTATAAAATAAAATTTTAGCATAGAGTTCAAAGGTAAAAATTTAAAATATATGATTTTAGATTAAAGGATTTACAACTTTTAACTATTAAATTTATGATTTTTTGGTTAATAAAATTTGATAAATAATTAAAGAAATTTATAGCTTTTGAAAACTTTTAGAAGAAGGATTTTATTTTAAAAGTGGGGGTTTTATATAAAAAATAAAAAAGAGAGCCGAAGCTCTCTAATAATTATTCAGCTACTAGCTCTATATAAGCCATCTCTGCTGCGTCGCCTCTGCGAACACGAGTCTTGATGATTCTTGTATAGCCACCATTGCGCTCTTTAAATTTTGGAGCTACTTCAGTAACTAATTTATTTGTTGTTTCTTTGTCTTGTAAAGAAGCAAATACTGCTCTGTGAGCATTAGAGTCACCTTTTCTAGCTCTTGTGATTAGCTTTTCAACATAGCTTCTAAGCTCTTTTGCTTTTGGTAAAGTCGTCTCTATCTTTTCGCTTTTGATGATAGCTATCGCCAAATTTTTAAGCAATGCAGATCTATGAGATGACGTTCTACCAAGTTTTCGATATCCGTGTTTATGTCTCATCTATTGTCCTTTTATTCTTTTACACTCATTTGTGCTTTAAGCTCGGTTATTTTCTTTCTTAGTTGCTCTTTGCCATCTTTTAACACATCGGCACCAACTGGATAGCCTATCTCTTCCATAACCGCTTTAATCTCTTCAAGAGATTTTTTACCTAAATTTTTAAGCTCTTTAAGCTCATTTTCGTCCATTAATGCAAGCTCGCCAATAAATCTAATATCAGCTTTGTCAAGGCAGTTGAAACTTCTAGCGCTTAAATTTAGATCTTCTACGCTAGAAAGTAGCTTTGAAAACTCACCGCCTGCACTTGAGCTAGTAACTGGAGTACTAACATCAATATCTAAAATTCCTTTAAATACTGACATTTGTTGATACATGGCTTCTAAACAATTTTTAAAAGCCTCTATCGGACTAACTTGACCATCAGTTGTTATAGTAAATACAATCTTTTCATAGTCTGGATCATCCTCAACCAAGACATTTTGTATATCGTAAACTGCCTTTTTAACAGGTGTAAAAAAAGCATCAAGTGCGATATAGTCGTCTTCGATCTCTTCTCTAATCTCTTCACTAGGAACATATCCGATACCTTTTTGAATGATAACTGAAAAATTTAACTCAGCATCTTCATTTATTGTAGCAAGGTATGCGTCTGGGTTAACGATCTCAACTAGATCATTATTTAGATCAGCCCCAGTTATCTCTTTTGGTCCTTTAAAGCTATACTCTATAACTTCGCGCTCGCTAATGCTTTTTAATTTAAATCTGATTTTTTTCAAATTTATAATAAAAAAAGCTACGTCTTCTAGCATACCACGCATACTGTCAAATTCGTGGCTAACACCTTTTATCTTTACACCAATAGGAGCAAAACCTACTGTACTTGTGTAAAGAAGACGACGCAATGGGTGAGCCAAGGTAACAGCATAGCCCGCCTCAAAAGGATATGCTGTAATGTTAGCAACATTTTCACTAACACTTTTAACTTCAATTTCAGTTGGCATATAAGCTGATGTAGTAATCTTTCTCATCTTTATACCCTCTATTATTTTGAATAAAGCTCTACTATAAATCTTTCCTCAACAGGAATGATAACCTCTTCTCTTTCTGGATTTCTAGTGAAAATTCCAAATTTTTTCTCTTTTTCAACATCTACCCAAGCAACAATACCAGTTTGTGCTGTAAGATCTATTGCACGAACAATTTGTGGATTGTTTTTAGATTTTTCAACAATCTCTACTTTTGCACCTGGCTCAACTCTGTAAGATGGTATATCTACTCTTTTGCCATTTACTAAAATATGTCCATGAGTTACTAGCTGACGAGCAAAACGACGAGTTGTTGCAAAGCCCATTCTATAAACAACATTATCTAATCTTTGCTCTAATAGTTGAACCAAAAGAGCACCGGTATTACCTTCGCGGCGTGCTGCTTCTTGAAATAATCTTCTAAATTGTTTCTCAGAAACACCGTACATAAATTTAGCTTTTTGCTTCTCGCGAAGTTGTAAGCCATATTCGCTTATTTTTGCTCTTCTTTGTCCATGTTGTCCTGGCGCATAAGGTCTTTTTTCAAAAGCACTTTTACCAGCAAGTCTTCTTTCGCCTTTTAACGCAAGAGACACACCAAGACGTCTTTCTAATTTTTCAACAGGTCCTGTATATCTAGCCATAATAATTTCTCCTATTTTTCTCTAATTATACGCGGCGGCGTTTTGGCGGTCTACAACCATTGTGTGGTAAAGGTGTAATGTCTTTAAAGAAAGATACCTTAATTCCTTCAACAGTTCCTACACTTTTAACAGCTGTTTCACGTCCGCTACCTGGACCTTGAACCTTAATACCAACTTCTTTTATACCATGCTCTTTTGCTTTATTTAGAGCATCTTCAACTGCCTGCTGAGCTGCATAAGGAGTTGATTTTTTACTACCTTTAAAGCCTAAGCCACCTGCACTACTCCATGCAATAGTATTTCCCATTTCATCAGTTACAGTTACCATAGTGTTGTTAAATGTTGCACTGATATAAACGATACCTTTGGCTATGCTTTTTCTAACTACTTTTTTCTTAACAATTTTTCTTTTCGCCATTTATTATCCTTTAACCCTTGCCTTACTTAGTAGCTGCACCGACAGTTTTACGTCTGCCTTTTCTGGTTCTAGCATTAGTTTTAGTCTTTTGACCACGAACAGGAAGACCTTTTCTGTGGCGAAGACCTCTATAACTTCCAAGATCCATAAGAGCTTTGATATCCATAGCAACTTGTTTTCTCAAATCACCCTCAACGATATGATGCTCTTGAATTTCTTTACGGATGGCTGCCGCTTCGTCTTCACTAAGCTCATAGACTCTCTTGTCATAAGAAATTCCAGCTGCGTCAAGAATTTGACGAGATTTGTAAAGACCTATACCATAGATATAAGTCAAACCATACTCTATTCTCTTTTTGTTTGGTAAATCTACACCTGCAATACGTGCCATGCCTTATCCTTGTCTTTGTTTATGTTTTGGATTTTCGCAGATAACACGAATTATGCCACTACGTTTGACAATTTTACATTTGTCACACATCTTCTTTACAGAAGGACGAACTTTCATTTTAGTCTCCTAAAAATTTATTCCACTTTTTTAGGGGCTGCATCAGGTCTAAAGAAAGAATTTAGACCAACTATTTTCAAAATAAGTGGGGAACTTTGAAAATAATTCTTCATACAGCTTTTCGCAAAGCTTGGATTTTATCCAATACCAGCTTTAAATTTACTTAGCATATTTGCCAAGAGGCTAAATTTACTTATATCTATAAGTAATTCTGCCTTTATCTAGGCTATATGGCGTAAGTTCTACTTTTACGCGGTCGCCAGGCATTATCTTTATATAATGCATTCTCATTTTTCCGGCGATATGACATAAAATTATATGTTTGTTGTCAAGCTCAACTTTAAAAGTTGCATTTGGCAGTGCTTCAACAACATTTCCATCAATCTCAATGACATCGTCTTTTGCCACAAACTCTCCTTTCTTTAAATTTGCTATAAATTTTATGCTTGGCTTAAAATTTCGGCCTTACCATTAACTATCGCCATGCAATGCTCATAATGGCTGGTTCTCAAACCATCTTTTGAGGTTACTTTCCAGTTATCACTTCCTAAAACTGGCGTACCATCTTTTTGACAGATCATCGGCTCTATACAAAAAACCATTCCCTCTTTTATCTTTGGTCCGGCTTTTGGATTATGTCCCTCAAGGTAGTTTGGAATTTCTGGCTCTTCATGTGGCCTTTTTCCTATACCATGACCACAATACCCACGCAAAGGCACATAGCCTCTACCTAGTATAAATTTCTCAAGCTCGTAGCAAATTTCTTTAAAATGCATACCAGCTCTTATATAGTCAATCGCAAAATATAGTGCATCTTTTGAGCAAGCGATCAAGGCTTCATCTTCTTTTGAAATTTTACCAACCCCAAAAGTCCTAGCTGAATCACCAAAATAACCATCTAAATTTGAGCCAATATCAACACTAACGATATCGCCCTCTTTTAGTTTGTATTCATTTGGAATTCCGTGGATCACCACTTCATTGACGCTTATGCAAGCTGCATTTGGGAAGCCATAGAGCCCTTTAAAAGCAGGTTTTGCCCCAGCAGCCCTTATCATATCTTCACAAATTTTATCTATTTCAAGAAGTGAAATTCCAGGTTTTATAATCGTAGAAACGTGATCAAGAGTTTGAGCGACGATCTTATTCGCCGCTCTCATTTTCTCTATCTCAGCTGGTCTTTTTAGCGTGATAGCCATTTTATAGACCTACTGCACTTAGAGTTTGGTATTTGTTTGTATAAGACTGAGCTTCTATACGCCTCATAGTATCCAGAGCGACAGAGACCACGATAAGTACTGACGTGCCACCAAAATAAAATGGTACACCCATAGTTTTTACAAGTACCCACGGCAAAGTTGAGATGATGCCTAGATATAAAGCACCGCCCAAAGTTAGTCTGCCAGCCACTTCATTTAGATAATTAGCCGTACTCTCGCCTGGTCTAACACCTGGGATAAATCCGCCTTGTTTCTTTAAATTTTCACTTATATCTTTTGTGTTAAACACGATTGATGCGTAGAAAAACGCAAAGAAGATAATAAATAAAAACGTTAAAAAGTTAAACATATAGCCATTTGGACTTAAAAAGTCGTTGATAGCTTGGATGATCGGATTTGTACTAGCTTGTAAAATAGTACTAGGAAACATCAAAATCGCACTAGCAAATATCGGTGGGATAACGCCGCTTAAATTTACTTTGATCGGTATATAGTTCATTATACGTTTGTTTTGATTTTCCATTATCACTTTTCTTGAGTAAGAAATAGGGATACGCCTTTCGCCCATCTCGACAAATATAATAGCACCAATAGTAGCTAAGATAATCACCAAAATAGCGATAACTGTTAGGAAATTCATCTCGGAAGTATTTACTAAATTTACAGTTCCGCCGATCGCACTAGGTATGCCAGAGACGATACCAGCAAAGATGATAAGACTTATACCGTTGCCTATACCACGTTGCGTTATTTGCTCACCTATCCACATAAGCAGCATAGTTCCAGTTAGCATAGATACAGCAGATATCGCGATAAATAAATTTATATCTATCATGATAGCTTGTTCGCCACCGCGTCCACTTAAGCTTTGAAGTCCGATAGAAACACCGATTGATTGCACAAGAGTGATGACAATGGTTGCATAGCGTATAATTTGCATATATTTTTGCATACCGTCACGCTCTTTTTTCATCTGACCTAATTTCGGAAATGTTGCTGCTAAAAGCTCCATAATGATCGAAGCTGTGATGTAAGGCATGATACCTAAAGAGATAATACTTAAACGCTCAGCAGCTTTACCACTAAACATATTAAATAGACCCAAGGCATTGCTATTGTTTGAATTGAAAAATTCTTTAATTACGTCGACATTAACACCAGGAACTGGCACATAAGCCAGTATCCTGTATGCGAACAAAAATGCCAACGTGATTAAAATCTTGTTGGTCAGTGTTTTATCCATTATTTTGTTCCGCTAACGCTAACGTTCTCGTCTTTGATCTTTGAAGCAAGAGCTTTTGCGCTTGCACCGATTAGTTTTATCTTAGTAACGCTCTTTGAAATTTTATGAACGCTAGCTATTGTTGCTATTGAAATTTCAGCAAGCTCTTTTATAGCTGCAATTTTTTCGACATTAATAACATAAGGTTTTTCAAATTTAGAAGTAAAACCTACTTTTGGAAGACGCCTTTGAAGTGGTTGCTGTCCGCCCTCAAAACCTCTTTTCTCATTGTAGCCTTTTCTTGCTCTTTGGCCTTTGTTACCTTTGCCAGCAGTTTTGCCATTGCCGCTACCTTGACCACGACCTATTCTTTTGGTTGCATGAGTTGAACCTGCAGCAGGTGTTAATTTTTCTAATGCCATCTTAACTCCTTTCTCTTAGCTTTTTAGCAAACTAAGTGCTTTTATAGTAGCACGAACGACGTTTGCTGAGTTGTTTGAGCCAAGTGATTTAGTAAGGATATCCTTAATACCTGCAAGCTCGATAATAGGACGTGCACTACCACCAGCGATAACACCAGTACCCTCGCTAGCTGGGCGAAGTAGCATTCTACTTGCGTTGTATTTTACCTCTACATCGTGAGGGATAGTTGTGCCTTTGATCTTAA
Source organism: Campylobacter concisus (assembly GCF_003048905.1). Classification (NCBI taxonomy): domain Bacteria; kingdom Pseudomonadati; phylum Campylobacterota; class Epsilonproteobacteria; order Campylobacterales; family Campylobacteraceae; genus Campylobacter; species Campylobacter concisus. The sequence goes on along the minus strand of NZ_PIRO01000001.1, from coordinate 1,161,753 downwards.
CGTGGATAATATTTTTAAATGCGTCGTCAATTGCTTTTCTCATCGCATCTGGTACCTCTTTAGCTTTACCATAACCAAAGCCAACTAGACCATTTCTATTACCAACAACAACTAAAGCTGTAAATCTAAATCTACGGCCACCTTTAACAACCTTTGTAACCCGACCGATATCGACGATTACTTCTTCAAATTCTTCTCTATTATATTTTTCCATCGATTTTCCTTTGGGTTATAGCTTGATGCCATTTTCTCTTAAAGCTTCAGCAAATGCTGCGATAACGCCATGATACAAATAACCATTTCTATCAAAAACTGCAACATCTATCTTCTTAGCTTTTAAAGCCTTAGCAAATTCTTTAGCTAAAGTGACCGCACCTTCTTTATTTGCTTTTATGCCTATCTTTCTGCCATCAACCGCAGCTAGTGTAGTAGCTGTAACGTCGTCAATTGCTTGAACATAGATAGTTCTATTCGATTTGAAAATAGAAACTCTTGGGCAAGTTGCAACACCAGAAATTTTACCTCTGATTCTTCTTTTCCTCTTAATTCTAAGAGCGATTTTTCTTTTTAGTACTTTTGCTGTCATTTACCGCTCCTTACTTCTTAGATGTCTTGCCCGCTTTGCGGATAATACGTTCTTCTAGATATTTAACACCCTTACCTTTATATGGCTCAGGTGGTCTAAATCCTCTAACTTGAGCAGCCACTTGTCCTACTACTTGTTTGTCATCGCCTTTGATAGTAATAACGTTTTTCTCAACACTAGCTTCAACGCCTGCTGGTAGCTCATAGTTGATAAGGTGTGAAAAACCAAGAGAAAGCTCTAAAATTTTACCTTTTGCAGCTGCTTTGTAACCAACGCCGTTGATCTCAAGCTGGCGAGTGAATCCCGCAGTGATACCAGTTACGATATTATTAGCAAGTGCTCTATATGTTCCCCAGTAAGCTCTGCTTTGGCGATCTTCGCCTTTTGGAGCAAAAACTATATGACCATTTTCTATCTTGACATCAACGTGACCTTTTGTGTCAAGCTCTTTTATATGATTGCCCTTTTTAAATTTTAGGACATTATTTTCAACGCTAACGTCTACACCACTTGGGATAGCGATAGGCTGTTTTCCAATACGTGACATTTTTTTCCTTTACTTGTCTAGGGTGTTCCTACATTTACGAATAAACACCACAATGCCGTAAATTTTATCGTCAGATTTGACGAAACCTTCATTTGAATTTCTAGATTTAGCTTTGGCGAAATATAAAATTTCACCTAGCTAAAAAGAAATTTTAACCTTAAGTTATAAGGTCAAAATAGCGTTTTTAACGCAGTTTATTACCAAACGGTGCAAAGAACCTCGCCGCCAACGCCAGCTTTACTTGCCTCAATACCGCTCATAACGCCTTTGCTTGTGCTAACGATAACTGTTCCGTAACCATTTTTAAAACGCTTAATGTCGTCTTTACCTTGATAAACACGGCGACCAGGTTTTGAAACCCTTTTAAGCTCGTTTATAACGCTTCTGCCGTACTCATCATACTTTAAAACCACATTTATAAATTTTTTATTGCCTTCTTCGATAACGTTGTAGCTCTCGATATAGCCTTTTGCTGCAAGGATAGAAAGAGTAGCCTCAACAACCTTAGAATGAAGCAATTTAGCAGTCTCAAGTCTTCTCATACTTGCATTTCTAATGCGTGTTAATCCATCTGATATTAAATCGTTCAACATTTCTCTTCCTTACCAACTTGCTTTTTTAAGACCAGGTATTAGGCCTTCGTTAGCCATTTTTCTTAGGCAAACACGGCAAATTCCAAAATCTTTATAAACAGAGTGCGGACGACCGCAAATTTGGCATCTAGTATAGCCACGAACCGCAAATTTTGGCTTGCGCGCAGCTTTTGCTATCATTGATTTCTTTGCCATTTTACTTTCCTTTTGCAAACGGCACACCAAATAGCTCTAGCAATTTGAATGCCTCTTTATCGTTTTTAGCCGTAGTAGCAATCGTAATATTCATACCATGAGTTCGTAAAATTTTATCATACTCAACCTCTGGAAACATTAGCTGCTCGCTAAGACCAAAGTTATAGTTTCCACGTCCATCAAAGCCATTTTTTGGAAGACCACGGAAGTCTTTAACCCTTGGAAGAGCAACACTGATTAGCTTATCTAAGAAAGCATACATTTGCTCTTTTCTCAAAGTTACTTTGATACCAACAGGGAAACCTTCGCGAACTTTAAAGCCAGCAACTGATTTTTTAGCATCAGTGATAACCGCTTTTTGTCCAGCGATAAGTGAAATGGTATCAGCCATATTTTGAAGCACTTTCTGATCTTTCGCAGAGTCTCCAGCGCCTACACTGATCACGATCTTCTCGAGCGCAGGGATAAGCATTGGATTTTTGATGTCAAATTCTTTTACGAGAGCTGGCTTGATAGTTTCGTTAAATTTATCTTTTAATCTACTCATATCTCTTATCCTTCAACTTTCGCGACGTTTGATATGTCAATTGGCATCTCTTTATTTACGTGACCACCATTTGGAGTTTTTTCGCTTGGTTTAATAGCTTTTTTAGCTACTTTGCATCCCTCAACTATAACCTGACTTTTTTTTGCAAGAACTGCTAAAATCTTACCAGTTTTACCTTTATCGTCACCAGCGATGATCTTAACGGTATCGCCTTTTTTGACTTTAAATTTTACATTAGCCATTATAAAACCTCCGGAGCTAGCGAAACAATTTTCATAAAGTTAGCATATCTAACTTCACGTCCAACTGGTCCAAAAATACGAGTGCCGACTGGCTCTTTTTTGCTATCAAGTATAACAGCTGCGTTCTCATCAAAGCGGATTAGCGAACCATTATCTCTTTGAACCTCTTTTTTAGTTCTTACAACAACAGCTTTTACAACCTGTCCTTTTTTGATCTTGCCATTTGGAAGAGCTTTTTTAACAGAGCAAACTATGATATCACCAAGTGTAGCGTATCTTCTTTTGCTACCGCCAAGAACTTTTATACACATTAACTCTTTTGCACCACTATTATCAGCAACTGCAAGTCTTGTAAAACTTTGAATCATTACTCAACTCCCTTTGCCAATACAGCTTTTAAGCGAAAATTCTTGCGAGCTGAAAGTGGTCTGCACTCGATCGCAACAACTGTATCACCTGCTCTTGTCTCATTTTTCTCATCGTGAACTAAATACTTTTTAAAGCGTTTTACAAATTTATGGTATCTTGGGTGCATAACGCGTCTTTCTACCAAAATAGTAGCTGTTTTATCTCCAGCTTTTTGTAAAACAACACCTTGAATTTCTCTTTTTAATGCCATTTTACGCCCCTTGTCTTGTTGCACTAATTGCAGTGTTGATCTGAGCTATCTCTTTGCGAATAGCACTAATCTCATTAGGGTTGCTTAACTGCATAGTTTTTAGCTTTTGTCTTAAAGTAAATAAAAGCACCTTTTTCTCTTTTAGCAACGCGTTTAATTCTGCAACGCTCTTATCTTTTAACTCAGTATATTTCATTTTCACTCTCTCGCGTTACAAATTTTGATTTGAAAGGAAGTTTGTGTAGAGCCAAAGTTAGAGCTTCACGAGCTAACTCTTCGCTAACACCAGCCATTTCAAATATTATACGACCAGGTTTGATATTCATAACCCACTCTTCAACTCCAGCCTTACCTTTACCCATACGAGTTTGTAGAGGTTTTTTAGTAAGTGGCTTATCAGGGAAAACCCTAATCCAAATTTTAGCCTGTCTTTTTACGTGACGAGTTAGAGCTTGACGAGCAGCTTCTATTTGGCGAGAATTTATTCTACCAGCTTCAACAGCCTTAAGTGCAAATTCACCAGTTGCTAAAGATGCTCCACGAGTCGCATAACCACGGTTGCGACCTTTCATTTGCTTACGAAATTTCGTTCTTTTAGGCATCAACATAATTATTTACCTCTTCTTGCTCTACGTGTTTTCTTAGGTGCCTCTTCTTCAGTTTTCTCAGGTTGAACACCTTTTTGAAGAACCTCACCTTTAAAAATCCATACTTTAATACCTATGTTTCCATAAGTCGTATGAGCCTCAGCTACACCGTAATCAATCTTTGCTCTAAGAGTATGAAGCGGAACGCGACCTTCTAGATACCACTCGGTTCTTGCCATCTCAGCACCACCTAAACGACCAGCAACTGAAATTTTTATACCTTTAGCACCTGATTTTTGAGCACCTTGGATAACTTTTTTCATAGCACGTCTAAATGCGACACGCTTTTCAAGTTGCATAGCTACATTTTCAGCAGCAAGTTGAGCTGAAGCTTGAGCTTTTCTTTCTTCTTTGATATTTACATTTACTTCTTTGCCGATAAGTTTGCTAACTTCATTCTTTAGGTTTTCAACATCCTGACCTTTTTTGCCGATGATGATACCAGGACGAGCTGCAACTACGGTTACACGAAGTTTTTTAGCCGTTCTTTCGATAAGAATTTGGCTAATTCCTGCATAGTAAAGTTTTTTCTTTAAAAATGCACGAATTTTATAATCTTCACCGATATTTTCAGGAAGACTTTGTTTGGTTGGAAACCATCTAGATTCCCAGTTGCGGTTAATTCCTAGTCTAAGACCTATTGGATTTACTTTTTGTCCCATATTATGCTTCCTTCTTTTCAGGTTTAGATACTTCTACCATTACATGAGAAGTAGGTTTGCGAATTTTGCTCGCTGTTCCTCTTGCTCTTGGTCTAAATCTCTTTAATACAGGACCAGCGTCAACGCGGCAACTAGTTACTACAACCTCTTCTGGCTCAAATCCGCCATTTGCTACTGCTGAGCTAATAGCGTTTGCTATAAATTTAGCACCACGATTTGGCATAAATTGCAAGCTTGCAAGTGCTAGCTCGGCATTCATGCCTTGAACTTCTCTTGCTATAAGTCTTGCTTTTGTAGGAGAAAGTCTTACGAATTTTATAATTGCTCTACTCATATCATTTCCCCTTACTTGCCGATTTTCTTTTGCACTGAGCCTTTGTGACCCTTAAATGTGCGTGTTGGAGCAAATTCGCCAAGTTTATAGCCTATATGATTTTCTGTAACATATACAGGAATAAAGCTCTTGCCATTATGAACGTTAAATGTTAGTCCAATCATTTCAGGTACAATCGTGCTACGTCTTGACCAAGTCTTGATTGGTTTGTTATCGTTTGCATTTTTTGCGGCAATAACTTTTTTCATTACATGATCATCTACGAAAGGACCTTTTTTGAGTGATCTTGCCATCTCTATTTTCCTTTCCTTCTTGAAATTATAAGCTTATCGCTAGCTTTTTTACGGCGAGTCTTAGCACCTTTAGTTGGTTTACCCCATGGAGTAACTGGGTGACGGCCTGAATTTTTCTTACCTTCACCACCACCGTGTGGGTGATCAACTGGGTTCATAGCAGAACCACGTGTTTGTGGGCGGATACCGCGGTGGCGATTACGTCCGGCCTTACCGATAGTGATGTTAGCCCAGTCTTCGTTGCCAACTACACCGATACTTGCCATACACTCAGCTAGTACTTGTCTCATCTCGCCACTTGGCATTCTTAAGATAACATACTTCTCTTCTTTACCCATTAGCTGAGCATAACCGCCAGCTGAACGAGCTATCTGAGCGCCTTTACCAGGTTTTAGCTCTACGTTATGAACGATAGTACCAACTGGGATAAATCTTAGTTTCATAGCGTTGCCTGGTTTAATATCTAGTGAGCCCTCATCGATAGATGCGATAACGTCGCCAACATTTAGGCCATTTGGTCTAATGATATAGCGCTTTTCACCATCTTTGTAAGCTATAAGAGCGATACGGCAGTTTCTGTTTGGATCGTATTCGATCGCTTCAACTTTACCTTCTATACCAAATTTACGACGTTTGAAGTCGATGATACGATAAAGTTTTTTTGCACCTGCCTCTTTATGTCTTGAAGTTATACGGCCATTGTTGTTTCTACCGCCAGATGCAGGTATTTTAACAAGCAAGCTTCTAACGCTTGGTTTAGCTGTTATATCTTCAGAGCTTAGTCCAGTCATATATCTACGACTAGGTGTATATGGTTTATATGATTTTATAGCCATCTTACGCCTCCGTATTTTCTAGGCTTACGCCTTCAGGTAACTTAACGTAGAATTTCTTTATCTCGTCACGTTGGCCTGCTCTTCCTCTAAAACGCTTAACCTTGCCGCTAATTCTAAGTGAATTTACGCGAACAGGCGTTACTCCAAAATACTCTTGTAAAACCGCTTTTAAGCTGTTTTTTGTAACTCTTGGTGAAGTTTGGATAACAACAACGCCTTGTTCTTGAAGGCCTAGAGTTTTTTCTGTATAAATAATTGTTTTGATATCAGTTATATCCGCCATTTTAGCCCTCTTTTGTTATAGTTTTTAGTGCAGCTTTTTCAATGATAACCGAACTAAATGTAGAGACAAGATAAGCATTTACCTCATTTGCATCTACTACATAGCAGTTTGCTAAATTTCTAAAAGCAAGTAGTGTTTTATCGTCTAGTAGATCTTTAACGATAAGTGCGTCTTTTACTTTTAAATTTTTGATGATATTAGCTGCATCTTTTGTCTTTCCAGACTCGATTGAGATGCTATCTACTGCAAAAATTTTACCATCTTGTGCTTTTACTGCCAAAGCGTACTCAAGAGCTAGTCTTTTTTGTTTTTTATTGACTTTTTGAAAATAGTTTTTCTCGTTTGTTGGACCAAATGCAACTGCACCGCCTACCCAAACGTTAGTTCTAGTTGAACCCGCTCTTGCACCACCACGTCCTTTTTGTCTCCATGGTTTTTTACCACCACCGCTTACAAAAGCACGGCTTTTAGTATGAGCCGAATTTGCTCTTATACCAGCAAGGTAAGATTTTACATAAAGATATAGGTTGTGCGGATTTACTTCAGCGTAGCTTGCAGGAAGCTCTAACTCGCCTGAATTTTCAAATTTATCGTTTAATACGTGAATTTTACTCATTTTACAATCCTTATTTTACCCATTGCACCATTGTGACCAGGAACGCAACCTTTTACAACTACGATGCCATTTTGAGCGTCAAAGCTTATTAGCTCGTTTTTAACAGTAACTTTCTCATTACCCATGTGTCCTGCCATTTTCATACCTGGTTGAACACGACCTGGCCATTCGCAGTTACCAATTGAACCGTGGCGTCTGTGGAAACGTGAGCCGTGGCTTTTTGGACCACCGCCAAAACCATGTCTTTTTACCACACCTTGGTAGCCTCTACCTTTTGAGTTAAAGCTAACTTTTAAAATTTTAGCCTCGTTTAATGGTGTAAAGTCTAGGTTTCCAACTTCGCTATTAGCTACTTCAAGCGTAGCAAATTTGTTAAATTCTGCAGTCAGATTGTATTTCTTTTGCTGACCAGCGATAGCTTTGTTGTTTGCTTTAGTGTGGGCATACGCTACGATAGCACGTTTGTTTTCGTCGATCTCACATACTTTAGCCTCAACTAGCTTAAGTAGTGTAACTGGCGTACTCTTCGTGGCAATCGTTCTACTCATGCCTATTTTTTCTACAATATATTCCATACTCTTATCCTTTTGTCCGCTTATTTCATCGCACGAACTTCGACATTAACTTCTGGAGCTAGGTCGAGTTTTGTTAGGCTATCTACAGTTTCTGGAGTAGCAGCTACGATGTCAAGCATACGAGCGTGTATTCTCATCTCAAACTGCTCACGTGAGTCTTTGTTGATGTGTGGAGATTTTAAGACTGTATAGCGTTTGATCTTTGTAGGCATTGGTACCGGGCCACGAACGTCGGCACCTGTTCGTTTGACAGCTTCTACGATTGCTGCAACAGTGCGGTCTAGAACTCTATGGTCGTAAGCTTTTAGCTTTAACCTGATTCTTTCCATGTGTTTTCCTTTAAAAAGAACTTGTCGCAAACTCGCGACCTCTTTACATCAAAATAACCCGCATAGGATCAAGCGATCGTACGAGCAAAGACGCTTGTCTTTTCGTAAAGAGAACGCGATTTTACAAAAAAGCTATTATAGTTGTCAAGAAAAACGTTATTTTTTGATGAATTTTGATTAATTATTTCCTTTTAATAAGGAAGATATAAAATTTAAAAAGATAAGATTCCAAGAAATTAAAATTTTAAAGAGAAAAGATGCCGATCTTTAATACAAAATTCTTATTAACTCAAGAACAAGACGAGGAGAAGCTTAAAAAGCGTTATGTAAATTTACAAACATATCAGACAAAAGCTAGCGACATTAAGAGCTTCAAAGAAGAGAAATTTCAAACGCAGTTTCTAAAAGATATCTTTGAAAACTGCCTTGGCTACACTTTGGACACTACTAATCCTACAAATTTCAATCTTGAACGTGAGAAAAAGAACGAAACTGACGGCAAAAAAGCAGACGGGGCGATACTGATAAATGGCGAAGTTAGATGCGTGATCGAGCTAAAAGATCAGACCACACAGCATCTTGATAAAACTCCGTCCAACCGCGAGCTTAGCCCGGTAGATCAAGCCTTTCGCTATTTTATCTCGCATGAAAATGCCAAATATGTCGTTGTTTCAAATTTTAATGAACTGCGCTTTTACATCGGCAATAAAACAACATTTGAAAAATTTGACCTTCTTACGGCAAGCTTTGACGAGTTTAAAAGACTTCATTTACTGCTTAGCTTTGAGAGCATTAGCACGGATCTGCCGCTAAAGCTAAAAGAGAAATTTGCCACTCACGAGCGTGAAATTTCAAACAAATTTTATAAAGACTTTAGCGCATTTAGACTCACTCTTTTTAAAAATATTTGCAAAAACAATACTAGCATTGATAAAAATAGGCTTTTAAGCCTAACTCAAAAACTATGCGACAGGTTTGTTTTCATACTATTTGCAGAAGACCGCGGACTACTAAGGCTTCGCACGATAGCCGAGATAAAAGATAAATTTCAAAACCAAGTTACTGAGCTAAGCTTTTATGACTTTTACAAAATTTACTTTAAAGCCATTGATGAAGGTAGTGAACGTCTTGATATCAAACGCTATAATGGCGGTCTTTTTGCCACAGATACTGAGCTTGATGCGCTAAAGATAGACGATAGCGTGCTTGAAGCGCAGTTTTTAAGTGACTATGACTTTTTAAGCGACATCGGTGTAAATATCCTAGGACATATCTTTGAAAGCTCACTAAACGACCTTGAAGAGCTAAATGCGCAAATAAATGGTAATGAATTTGATGCCAAACAGAGTAAACGTAAAAAAGATGGCATATTTTATACGCCAGAGTTTATAACAGAATTTATAGTTGAAAATTCGCTTGGTGCGCTTTGTAAAGCTAAAAAAGATGAGCTAGGGCTTGATCTAAATGAGCTATTAGCACCAAAAAATCCCAAAAAATTAACCAAAGCAGAAAGTGAGATCAAAGACAAAATTTATGCTTACCGCGAATGGCTCTTATCCCTTAAGATACTTGATCCAGCTTGTGGCTCTGGTGCGTTTTTAAACCAAGCTTTAGAATTTCTCATTAGCGAGCATGGCGCATTAGACACTTACCGCAAAGTATATGAGGGCGAGGGCTTGGGACTTTACGATATAGAAAGCACGATTTTAGAAAATAACCTTTACGGCGTAGATATAAATGCCGATGCGGTCGAGATCGCCAGACTATCTCTTTGGCTCCGCACAGCTGCAAAAGGACGAGTTTTGACAGATCTTAGTAAAAATTTAGTAGCTGCAAACTCGCTTTTAGAATTTCCTTTTGACTTTAAATTTGATGTCGTTATCGGCAATCCTCCCTATGTTAGACAAGAGGCGATAAAAGAGCAAAAGCCAGCTCTACAAAAATATAAAGTTTATAGCGGCACGGCTGATTTGTTTGTATATTTTTATGAGCTTGGCATTACACATCTAAAAGAAAATGGGCTTTTAGGCTTTATTTGTTCAAATAAATTTTTCCGCGCCAGCTATGGTGAAAATTTACGTAAATTTATATTAGAAAATACGCAAATAACACATATTATTGATTTTGCTGGGGTTAAAGTTTTTGAAGACGCGAGCGTAGATAGCGCGATTACTATTTTTAAAAAAATAAGAGCCGGTGAAAATTCAAAATTTAATTTCCTAGCTTCAAGCACCACAAATTTAAAAACGCAAAAATTTATCCAAATACCACAATCCACGCTAAACGAAACAAATTTCACTTTCCTAGATAGCAGCAAATTTGAGCTAAAAAGCAAGATCGAAAAAGTCGCAAAGCCATTAAAAGATTGGGGTGTAAATATTAATTATGGTGTTAAAACTGGGCTAAACGAAGCTTTCATTATCGATAGCGACACTCGTGATAAAGTTTTAAGCACTTGCATTGGGGACGAAAGAGAACAGATGCAAAAGCTCATTAGACCGATCTTAAGGGGTCGAGATATAAAGCGTTATGACTATGAGTGGGCTGGGCTGTGGCTCATAAACATCCATAATGGATATGGCACCGAGCCTCGCATCAATATAGATAATTTTCCTAAGCTAAAACTATATCTTGATAAATTTGAGCCGAAACTTTCCAATCGTTCTGATAAAGGAGCCACTCCTTATAATCTGCGAAACTGCGCATATCTGGATGAATTCGAAAAAGAGAAAATTTTATGTGCCAGAATTGTGCAAAGCCCAAAATTTGCTTACGATACAAATAATAATATTCCAGACAATACTGCATATTGTATAACTGGCGAAAATTTAAAATTTTTATTAGCTTTTTTAAATTCAACAGGTGTTTATAAAATTTTCAACTTTTTTTATGCCGGAGGTGGACTTGAAGGCGAAATAAAAATAAATCGCTTAGAAATTTTGCCTATCCCACAAATCACGCCACAAAATGAAAATTTATCAAACGAGATAATAAATTTGGTCGATGAAATTTTAAAGGCCAATGGAAAAATCAAGCTTTACGAGAAGCACATGTCTGCTTTAAATCTTGATGAAAAGCTAGAAGCCAAAGAAAATATCGACGCGCTAAACGACAAAATCAAGGCAAGTGACGAAAAAATAGACAAACTTGTTTTTGAGCTTTATGAACTAACGAGCGACGAGATCGCACTTATAACGGGGGGGGGGTTCTGAAGGTATAGCAAAAATTTACATATACATCTTACAAAGGGGAGAAAATGAACCAATTAGAGCTTTATTACAATCAGCCGCTTAAATCAAGTAAATTTATCCCCAGAAAATACGAAATCATCTCGCCAAAGACGCTTATAATAGGCGCCATTTCAAGTGGCAAAACAGCCCTTGTTTATGAGTTTTTGAGCCATTATAAAAGCGAGGAGAGACTTTATGTAAATTTAGACGATCTAAGGATAGATAGAGCCTTGCTTTTAGCAAATTTAAAAGATTTTTTAGAAAAAAATACTCAGATAAAGGTTCTTGCGGTTGAAAATTTACAAGCCACTGATCTTATAAATTTAAGCTTTTTAAAGGGCGCAACACTTGAAAATATCATCCTTACAAGCAAGGAATTTTCACTCACGATTGACGGCTTTGCTCGCATAAATTTAAACTATCTCGACTACGAGGAATTTATACTATTTTTTAAGAAAAATTTGGACCAAGACCTGCTTTTTAGCTACTTTTTGGCTCACGGCAACGAGATAGCAAGTGCTTTTTTAGACTCTAGCGAGGTTATAGCGCACTTGCAGCAGCTCTTAAGAGCAAATTTAAGCGAGCAAAGCATTGCGATTTTAAAAGAATGTGCTCAAAAATGCCACGATGTGCTTAGCACTTTTGGTATCTACAAAAACCTAAAAGAGCAGATGAAAATTTCAAAAGATAGTGTCTATAACACAGTAGCCAGCCTTAATGAAAATGGCTTTATAGAATTAGTACCAAATTTAGATGAGAGCAGCACGAGCAAAAAGCTCTACTTTACAAATTTTGCACTTCGTAACGCTTTATACCTAAAAAAGGATTTTTTAGCTGTCTTTGCAAATGTCGTTTTTTGCGAGTTGCTTAAATTTAAAGATGAATTTTACTACACAAAAGAGATTGATTTCTTCCTTAATAAAAGGAAGATTGCGATCATCTGTGTACCGTTTTCTGCACCAGAGATCATCTTTTTGAAATTTAAAAAACTCCACGCAAGCTTAAAAGAGCTGGGTGTAAGTAAGCTTCAAATAATTAGCGTCGCAAACCAAGCTGAGCTTAGCTTTGAGGGCATAAAATGCGAAATTTTGCCATTTTCTAGGTGGAGTCTAGGTTTATAAATTTAAACCTTTATTTGATTATTGTTTTAAAAGCTTAAAGTAAAGAAGTTATAATCAAAAAAACTATAAAGGACGGACATGAGAGCATTTATTGGGATTTTTATACTTATAGTAGGCCTATTTGGCTATGAGATAAATCACGAAAACTGGGCAAAATTTTATAAATTTATTGGTGAGGCAAATGGTATAAAATTTGAAGTTTATATGAACTATTTTAAAGATGAATTTGAAAATTTTAAGCAAAGTAAGAGCTTTAAAGTACCGGCCAAGATAAGCGGACATATCTTTTTTGATGGTACAAAATACGACTACGAAAAAGGTAATCTTGAGCAAAATAGCAGTGAAATTTCATCGCTAAATGCTGTATCTGATAAGATAAATTTAGACGTTAAAAATGAAAATGGAGAGTTAAAGGGCAAAATAATCGTTAAAAACAAAGCCTATAATGCAACTATCAAAAAAGAAAAAGAGTATGAAATGCTAAATATTGGCATCCAAATGACTGAAGCAAATGGCACGAGATACGAAGCTATCATCAACGACATATTTACCAAAGAATCGGCTAAAAAAAATAAAAATAAATTACTCTCGACACTTTATGACCTAAAAAGTGAGCGTAAAAAATGGCCAAATAACCAATTTGAGAGCCTAGATAACATCTACTATATAAATGACAAAATAAAAAGCATCTGCACCTATAAAAATAACAAAACTAGCTGCGATGTCGTCTTGCTTAAAACCAACAAAAGGCTAAAGTTAAAGCAGATTTTTAAAGATATGAACAACCCTCATCTAAAAGCAATCCTCGCAACAGCAGGTGTTAGCGAAAATTTTGTACTTTCGCCACTTGGGCTTACCTTTTTAAATGAGGAGCAAATTAGCGTGCCGCTTGATGAGCTAAGACCTTACTTTAGCGATGAAATCGGGCTTTAATGGCAAAAATTTGTGGCATAGATGAGGCTGGACGTGGGGCTTTAGCTGGGCCTTTAAGCGTAGCGGCCTGCGTGCTTAATAAAGAAATTTCAGGTCTAAACGACTCCAAAAAACTAACCGCAAAAAAGCGTGAGGAGCTTTTTAAAGAGATCATAAAAAGCTCAAATTTTCTCATCATCTACTTCTCGAATGCGCAAATAGACGAACTTGGGCTAAGCGAGTGCTTAAGACGAGCGCTCAAAATTTTTAAGGCGCATTTTAAGGACTTTGAGATCATTTATGATGGAAATTTAGACTATGGCGTTGGTATCACAACGATGATAAAAGCTGACAGCAAAGTCGCTGGGGTAAGCGCTGCTAGCATATTAGCAAAAGTTAGTCGTGACAGTTTGATGAAAGGCTGGGATAAAATTTACTCAAAGTATGGCTTTGCTGGGCACAAAGGATACGGCACAAAGGCTCACCTAGATGCCATTGCCAAGTTTGGCTATTCAAGCCTTCATAGAAAAAGCTTTGTAGTAAAATCTTTTGAAAAATCTCTATTTGACTAAGATTAATTATCTAAGCATCAAATAGATGCTTAGATAACACCTTTTTTAATGGCAGCCACAACCGCAACTACCGCTACTTTTAATAGCATCAAATACAGCATCGTAGTTTGGCTCTTCTGTCACTTCAGGGACGATTTGTTTGTGAATTATTACGCCATCATTGATGACAAATACCGCTCTTGCAAGTAGTCCTTTTAGTGGGCCATCGTTCATTAAAACGCCATAGTTTTTAGCAAATTCTCCGTATCTAAAGTCGCTTCCAACATGTAAATTTGCTATGCCTTCAGTCGTGCAAAATCTCCCCATCGCAAATGGCAAATCATTTGAGATGATGCTAAGTTTTACACCATGTTTGCCAGCTACTTTTTCGTTAAATTTACGAGCCTCTGCTGCGCAAACTCCAGTATCAAGTGATGGTAAGCAAACAAGTACTTCTACGCCATTATTTCCGCCTACGCTAAACTCGCTAAGATCTTGCGCTACGACTTTTGCTTCAGGCGCATAAGAGCCTACAAATAGCTCATTTCCACTTAAATTTACCTCACTACCTTTAAATTTTGTAGTTGCCATATCTATCTCCTTTATTATTTTTTTGCTTTTTTAAATGCTTGATCAAGATCTGCTATTAGATCATCAGCGTTTTCGATACCGATTGCTAAACGAAGCAAGTTTTGTTTTATGCCAATCTTATCTAGCACCTCTTTTGGATATGCCTCATGCGTCATCGTTGCAGGCCTGCAGATAAGGCTTTCTACTCCACCAAGGCTTACCGCTAGATCAAAAATTTCTAGCGATTTTACAAATTTATTTACATCGTATTTTTCATTGAGCTCAAAAGAGATAAGAGCGCCGATGTCGCTTGCTTGAGCCGCTTGCATCTTTGCCTCTTGCTCGCTATATGAGCCGGCAAAATGCACCACGCTAACGGCGTCATTATTCTCTAAAAATTTGATGATTTTATGTGTATTTTGCGTTTGTCTGTCAAACCTAACGCTAAGCGTTTTAAGACCACGTATTAGGTAGTATGCGTCCATCGGGCTTATGATGCCACCAAGCGTGTTTTTAGCAAATTTTATCTTCTCAGCCAAAGCATCATCGTTTAGCGTAACGATACCAGCGATCACATCAGCGTGTCCACCAATATACTTTGTAGCGCTATAGACTACGATGTCAGCTCCGTGCTCAAGCACTTTTTGATAGTAAGGCGTTAAAAATGTGTTATCCACGATGACTAGAGCACCCTTTTTGTGAGCGATCTTTGAAATTCTAGCGATATCTGTCACTCTTAAGAGAGGATTTGACGGAGTTTCGATGAATATCGCTGCCACATCGTCACTTATATCATCTTCGCTCAAAAAATTTAGATCATCTATAAATTCGCTCTTTATGCCGTGGCTTTCAAAAACAGTCGTGACATATCTATAAGTGCCGCCATAAACGTTGCTATTTAGTAGGACCTTTTGTCCCGTTTTTATAAGGCTAAGTGCAGCTGCTGTCGCGGCCATGCCTGAGCCAAAACTAAAAGCGTATTTGCTGCCTTCAACTTTTGCAAAAATTTCATCAAATGCTTTTTTGGTTGGGTTGCTACCACGCGAATATGCAAATTCTTGAAAATTTTCAAGATCATCTTGCACAAATGTACTTGCTAAAAAAATAGGCGGAATGACAGCTTTATTTGGATTATTTTTAGCTTCAATGCCTTTTACGATCAAGGTATCAAGTTTCATAAATTTCCTTTTAAAATTTTATGAAATCTTACATAATAAAGATTAATCTTCCCCAAACCCACCCAAAACGTAGCTAAATCAGTAAGTGGTAGTAACATTTATTTTTAAGAATACATTTTTTAAATTGCTGGGATAAATTTAAGCTTTTGCTCTCTCCCCGCAAGCCTAATAAATTTTTCTTTTTACTCGCCTTTAGCTATATTTCCACCATAAATTTTACTCTACAAGATCAACTTGCCAGTTTGCCTCTTGCAGCTTCATATCTAGCTCTCTGATCTCTTTGGATAGCTCGTCTATTTGCTTTTGAAGCATAGCCACATCAACACTACTTAAAATTTTTATCTCGCTATTTGAGTAAAGATCGACCTTTTGGCTTGCGCTTTTGGCAAATTCCCTAAGCACGCTTGCTTTTTGGCTTAGTGTATCTTTTTTAGCGATCATTTCAGTTAGACTCACGCCTTCAAGTTTTGCACTTGAGTTTGTTAAATTTATAGCCAAGATCAGTCTAAATAGCTCATCGCTTAGCCTATCAAGCTCTTTTAAAAGAAGCTTTGGATCTTCGCTAGGTCTTTCATTTTCTTGCATTTTTGCATTATCAAGCAACCTACCTTTTAGCTGCTCTAAACGTTTTTGTGTATCGGCTCTTAAAATGAGAGCCTGAGCTAATTTCATCATTTTTCCTTTTGAAATATTAAATTGAGAGAAAATTTCAAATTATATTAGTATCTTTTGGGTTATAATTGATTTAAAATTTTATTTTAAGGAAAAGCTATGAAGTACGATTTTGATACGCTTATTAGCAGAGATGGCACCAACTCATCAAAATGGCGAATAAAAAACGATGTTTTGCCAATGTGGGTTGCTGATATGGATTTTAAGGCTGCACCTGAAATTTTAAATGCCCTACAAAAGCGTCTTGATAATGGCGTTTTTGGCTACTCATTTATCCCAAAAGAGTGGAACGAAGCGATTAAAGGCTGGTGGAAGAGGCGTCATGATGTTAGCTTTGAAAACGATTGGATGTGCTTTTGCACTGGTGTTATACCAGCGATTTCTACTGCGATTAGAAGATTTAGCAATCCAGGAGATCAAATTTTAGTTCAAGCTCCCGTCTATCACGTATTTTTTAACTGCATCAAAAATAATGGCCGTGAAATTTTATCAAATGACCTTGTCTATAAAGATGGCTCTTATGAGATTGATTTTGAAGACCTTGAGGCAAAGCTAGCGCAGCCGCTAACAACTATGATGCTTCTTTGCAATCCTCACAATCCAATAGGAAAAATTTGGGACAAAGAGACGCTTAAAAAAATAGGCGAGCTTTGCTATAAGCACGATGTTTTGGTTATCAGCGATGAGATCCACTGCGACATAACTGATCCTGGTCTAAGCTACGTGCCATTTATCAGCGTTAGCGAAGAGTGTAAAAATAACTCAATCACATGCATCTCACCAACAAAAGCTTTCAATATCGCAGGACTTCAAAGCTCAGCCATCGTCACGCCAAATGAGCAAATACGCGCCAGAATAAATGCAGCTGTAAATTATGATGAGATAGGAGAAGCAAACGCATTTGCAATAACTGCGACAATAGCGGCATTTAACGATAGTCAAACATGGCTTGATGAACTTAGGGAGTATCTCTTCGAAAATAAAAAGGTCGTTATAAATTTCATAAAAGAGCAAAATTTGCCAGTAAAACTCCTACCATCAAATGCGACTTATCTTTTATGGCTCGATTGCAGCGCTTTTTGTGAGGATTCGAGCGAATTTATGAATTTCTTGCGTGATAAAGCTGGGCTTTGGCTAAATGATGGCAATGCTTACAGGGGAGATAGATTTTTCCTCCGTATGAATATTGCAACCCAAAGAGCCAGAGTGCTTGAGGGGCTAAAACGCTTACAAAATGGTATAAATTTATACACTTCAAGAAAATAAAATTGACCAAATTTGGCTGGGTGGCTTTTGAATTTTAAGCTACTCCTGCCCAATATTAATACAGCTCGGGGCATTTTTGAAGCAGTGAATATTGCCCCAATATTTTTAAATATCAAATCAAATTGTACTGATAATTTTAAAGGTAAGATGACCTACACTAGTTTTTATTTGCTTGCTTAAATTTAAGTATATAACCTCTCTCAATCACGATATAGTAGATTAAAGCGAGCAATTTGTACCTTTTTGAAGTGATAAATTCTATACCCATGGCTTATAAAATTTAGCAGTGGTTTAAAATTTTCAACAAAGCAGAAATTTGAAGTTAAGATAGCTTATGCTGGTTTTAAATTTAAGAGAAATTGTTTGCTAAAACAAAATTTTGAGCCATTTTTGAAGTTACACTTTCTTTTAAAACAAGGTAGTTTTTGCTGATAAACTTGATGATTTTAAAAATTTAGATAAAAGTAGAAATTTAAAGGCGGGTAAGCCCCCGCCAGATATTATTTGTGAAGTTCTTTTGTGTAAAACTCAACTGAGCCTAGGCCCTCTTTTAGCGCCCACTCGTAAGCTTTGCTTACAAATTCCCAGTTTATATTCTCATAGAAAGTCTCTAGGTATTTTGGACGAGCGTTGAAGTTGTCGATGTAGTAAGCGTGCTCCCAAACATCAACGACTAGAAGCGGCACTTTGCCATCGCTCACTGGAGTTTTTGCGTTACTAGTTTGTACGATCTCTAGCTTTTTGTTGCTTGGATCAAATACAAGCCATGCCCAGCCTGAGCCAAAAAGTGTTGTAGCTGCCTTTAAAAATTCCTCTTTGAAATTTGCGAAATTTGCTTCGATCGCAGCTTTTAGCTCGCTTGACATCTCGCTTTTTTTAGCGATACAGTCCCAGTAAAAGTCGTGGTTGTAAACTTGAGCGACGTTGTTGTAAAGGCCACCTTCGCTATTTGTTAGAATTTCATAAAAAGATGCGTTAGCAAATTTTGTATCTTTTATAAGATTGTTTAAATTTGCTACGTAAGTTGCATGATGCTTGCCGTAGTGGTATTCACAGGTTTTTGCGCTAACTACTGCATTGCTATTTGCATCAAATGGAAGTTTTCTAAGTTCAAACATAATAATTCCTTAATAATAAAATTTGTTGTTTCGTATTATAGCCATAAAAAATTAATAAACAAAAATCTTTTAAATTTAGCCACAAAATATAGGTTAAATTTAAGCAAACTTAAACTTACATTTTTGGCTAGCTTTTAAACTTATAGAAAAGAAAAATTTAGAGCAAAATATCCCATACATTTGTTTAAATGGATTCAAAAATTTATTAAAAGTAAAAATAAAATAAATTTTATGTGTAAAAAAGTAACAAATGTACTTTAAAAGTTTAGTTATCGAAAAATTATAAAAATTTTTTGAAAATATAAATTAGCTTTTTGAAGTATATTTGTTACTAAAATACACATATAAAAATAAATAGCTGTGAATTTACGAAACAAAATTTCTAAATTTTTATTTTTGAAATTTATAATGCGTTTAACAAAACCATTACAAAGGATAAAAGATGAAATTCTTACAAGCTTTACTTTTCACTTGTGCCATCAGTGGCTTAGCATTTGGTGCAGACAAGGTCTATACGATCAAATTTGCTCACGTTGTCGCAGCTTCTACACCAAAGGGCAAAGCGGCTGATTTTTTCGCTAAACGTGCTGAGGAGCTAAGTGGCGGTAAACTAAAAGTTCAAGTCTTCCCATCAGCTCAGCTACTTGACGATGATAGAGTTTTTGGCGCATTAAAGCTTGGCAATGTTCAAATGGCAGCTCCAAGTTTTTCAAAATTTACGCCTATTGTGCCGCAGTTTCAGCTATTTGACCTACCTTTCATCTTTAAAGACGCAGAGCACCTTCATAAGGTCCAAGATGGCGAGGTCGGCGAGGAGCTAAAAGCCCTTGTTACAAAAAAAGGCTTTGTGGCACTTGATTATTGGGATGCTGGATTTAAACATTTTAGCTCAAGCAAAAAACCAGTTCTTGTGCCAGAAGATGCAAAAGGACAAAAATTTAGAATCCAAAGCTCAAAGGTACTTGAAGAACAAATTAAAGTAGTTGGTGGCAACCCACAAGTTCTGCCATTTTCAGAGGTTTACTCTGCACTTCAACAAGGCGTAGTTGATGCGACTGAAAATCCACTTTCAAATTTCTATAACTCAAAATTTCACGAAGTTCAAAGCTCACTTACCCTTTCAAGTCATGGATATTTAGGCTATTTAGTCGTTATGAGCGATAAATTTTGGAGCAAGCTACCAGATGATCTAAAAGCAAATGTAAAACAAGCTCTAAGCGAAGCAACAGCTTTCGAGAGAGAAGAGACAGCAAAAGAGGACGCTCACGTAATAGCTGAACTTGAAAAATACATCGCTGCTAGTAAAAAACTAGAAATTTATAAGATCGATGACGCACAAAAGGCCGAATGGCAAAAGGTTATGCAGTCAATCTATCCTAAATTTTATGATGTTATCGGTAAAGACCTCATAGAAAAGACTCTTGGGACAAAATGATGAAGAGCTTTTTTAATGTCCTTGATATAGCGATAGCCTCACTAAATAAAACTATCGCAGTAGTTGGGCTCGCAAGTGGAACATTGCTAGCCTTTGCAAACGTTATGGCTAGATATTTTTTCGATAAAAGCTGGTCATGGGCGAGTGAGCTATCAAACTATCTATTTATATGGTCGGCGTTTTTTGCCGCAGCATATGGCTTTAACAAGGGCATTCACGTGAGCGTAACTATCTTGGTGGAAAAATTTCCACCAGCGCTCGCGAAAGTATGCCTGCTCTTTTCACACATCTTAACAACTGTCTTTTTGATATTTATCGCAGTTTATTCGATTGATTATCTCAAAATTTTGCACGAGATCGAGCAGATGATAATAGACCTTGGCATACCTCAATGGGTCCCTATGTTAGTGCTTCCAATAGCCTTCGTTACAGCTAGCTACCGCTCGACTGAAAAAGCCATAAAAGTAGCTCTAACGCCTGCAGAAAATGTCGTAAGCAACGAAGCACATGAGCTAGCTCATGGTAGCGTAGTCAAAGATTAAGGAGAAAAAAGATGACAATAGCATTTTTATTTATCCTACTTTTTGCACTAATGCTAATAGGCGTACCTGTGGCTGTTTCACTGGGAACTAGCACTGTTTTAACGATGATATTTTTTACAGATATCGACATCGCTACGATCCCACAGCTAATTTTTGATGGTATCAATAAATTTTCGCTAATGGCGATCCCGATGTTTATCTTGGCTGGAAATTTACTAAGTAAAGGTGGCTCAGCAAGACGTATCATCGACTTTGCAAAGTCTATGGTCGGACACTTGCCTGGCGGCTTGCCTATGAGTGCGATATTTGCCTGCATCATCTTTGCAGCAGTCTCTGGAAGCTCACCTGCAACGGTTGTAGCTATTGGCTCAATTATGTTTGTAGCAATAAAAGAGGCTGGCTATCCAAAAGAGTACGCGGTGGGCGGCATAACTACAGCTGGCTCACTTGGAATTTTGATCCCACCTTCAGTTGTTATGATAGTTTATGGCGTAACAGCAGAGGTTAGTATAGGCAAGCTCTTTATGGCAGGCGTCATACCAGGTCTTATGCTAGGTGGCATGATGCTTGTGCAAACCTACGTTGGCGCAAAAAAGCTTGGCTTTAAAGCTACCAAGGCTGAGCCACTTAAAGTAAGAGTGCAAAAATTTGCTAAAGCATTTTGGGCGCTACTTATCGTTGTTGTGGTTATCGGCGGAATTTATGGAGGCATTTTCACTCCGACAGAGGCTGCTGCAGCGAGTGCGGTCTATGCGCTATTTATCTCGCTTTTCATATATAGAGATATAAAGATAAAAGATCTTTGGGATATCTGCCTAGACTCGGCTCTTACAACAGCTATGATATTTTTCATCATCGCAAACGCCGTTGTTTTTGCATATTTGCTAACTAGCGAGCAGATCCCTCAAGCTATCGCTTCGATGATACTTGATGCAAATATCGGTATGATAGGATTTTTGATATTTGTAAATATCCTGCTCTTTATCATGGGTCAGTTTATGGAGCCTTCAAGCGTCATCATGATCATGGTTCCACTATTGCTTCCGATTTCAACGCAACTTGGCATAGATCCGATACATTTTGGCATTATCTTAGTTGTAAATATGGAGATAGGTATGGTGACTCCGCCTGTTGGACTAAATTTATTTGTCGCAAGCGGTCTTACAAATATGAATCTAAAAGAGGTCATCATGGCATGCTTGCCGTGGACGCTTACTTTATTCTTTGGCCTTATCTTGGTTACTTATATACCACAAATTTCTCTTTGGTTGCCAAACATAATGTATGGACATTAAAATTTAGAGGCTCTTGCCTCTAAATTTATGCTTTTGGGTCGTAATCCGCACTCATAACGATATTTTTACCACTTCGCTTACCAGCATAAAGTAGATTATCAGCTTGTTTTATCATCTTTTCTAAGCTAAATTCTCCCGTACCATCATGAGCAACTACTCCAAAAGTCATAGTTGCATTGATCTTTATGTTTTCAAACTCAACTATATTTTTACTCAAAGTCTCTCTAACACGCTCTACGATACTTACAGCTGCATCTTTTTTTACACCCAAAACGACTGCTAAAAATTCTTCTCCGCCAAATCTAGCTACTCTATCTTTATCTCTAAATGTGCTTTTAAATATGCCTGATAAGCTTTTTAAAACGGCATCTCCTGCACCGTGTCCATAAGTATCGTTTATCTTTTTAAAGTTATCAATATCGCACATAACGATAGCAAAGTCCCTATTTTTATAAAGATCGTTTTGACTTAAAATTTTCTGCATCGAAGTACGATTTAAAAGTCCTGTTAATGGATCGTGATTTAAGATATTTTCAGCCATCTCTTTTTCCTCTAAGATGCTTAAAAATATAAATAAATTTGAACTTTCCAAAAGGTACGAAATAACAACCGAAAATATACAAACCATACTTAAGTTAAAAACAAAAAGTAGATCTTTAAAGCCGTCAAAATCTTTTACAGGCTGGCCATCTAAATATACATAGCAGGCTATGGATAAAATTATTTGCACTGCAACTATTATGTAGTTAAAAAATTTATATGTAAATGAAGTAAAAAATAGTATTAGAGACGACGCTAAAAACAATAACCCAAATCCATATCCCCATCCAAGTGTCAGCATACAAACTAATGCATGAAATAAAATTTCAAGCTGGACTATCAGCATTGCTATCTTGTTATTTTCAGGGCTATCGTAAATAAGCCTTAAAAGAAAAAGATAGGTTGCCACCGAAAATACATTCATAACCGCTAGAATTTCTTCTTTCATAAATAAAAAGATAAAAAAATAACAGACGTGAGTTAATAATATTGAAAATATGATAATTTTTTGAGCCGTATAGAGTGAAATTCTACGCATCCGAGCCCTTTTTTAAAATTTCTAATTCGATGCGGTCTTTACCATTTTGCTTGCCTTCGTAAAGCAGCTTATCTACTAAAGTTATGGCTTGCTCAAAATCCACCTCAATACCATTTGCACATATTAGCATGCCAAAGGTCATAGTAACTGGAGTTTTATCTGGAAGTTTTGCGTTGTTTATCTGTTTTTTAAGTCTTTTGCTCACTTCGTGGATAAATTCTATCTTTGTATCGGGTAAGATTATCAAAAATTCTTCTCCGCCCCAGCGGCAAACATAGTCTTTACCTCTAAATGATTTCTTCAAAGCACTGGCTACATCTTTTAAGACCTCATCACCGCAGTCATGCCCGTATGTATCGTTTATTTTTTTAAAATTATCAATATCGCCTAGCATTATGACTAAATTTGTATTACCGCTTCTTTCCTTGTTAGCAACTAGTTCAAATCTTAAAGTTTTTTCTATTGTTCTTCTATTTAAAAGCTGCGTTAAAAAATCATGCTTCGAGTCCTTTTCAAGCTCTTCCGTCTCTTTTCTTATTTGCTGATATCCGCTAGAAGTGATGACATCTGCAAACATTGAAAGTCTTAAAACAATAAAAAAAGCAAAAGCAATACTGCACACGACTATCGTCCCTCGTATAGCTGATGGGATCAGCAGCGCCTCATCTTTATAAATAAAATAAAGAAGTATAAGCAAGATTAATTCTAAAAATGCCATTATATAAGTAAGACTCTTTGAATCAAACGCTAGAAAGTAGTTTATAAAAATTACACCAACAAGTATTATCCAAATTCCAGTATTCCAACCCATAGTAGTAACAATAATAGTAACAAGCAATATGATATTTAAGTGAAATGCTAGAGATATTAATACTCTATATTTTATGTCAAATTTTATTCTAAGCAATATACCAGCCGCTATAAATAATAAGCACATAAAAAGTAGCGGTGTAGCTATGATCATGAAAAGCAACAAAGATAGTGCATTTGCAACTATCATAACGTCTAATATCGTTTTATAGATATCATCGATCGCTTTATAACTACTTTGATCTACAAAATCGTGTGTCAAACAAAACTCCCTGTAAATTTATTCCATTAAATTTCATTAAGTATTTCTAATAAGAGTCGTAACTATCCTCGTCCTCGTCACTATCTTCGTAGTTGTAGTCATTTTCATCGTAATTATAGTCATAACTATCGCTACTATCGTCCTCATCGTCATTAAATTCAGAGTAGTCTTCTTCTACTTCTTCATAATCAAATTCATCACTCATTGTTTTCTCCTTAAATTTTATCTTTGACGCTTTCAATATACAAGCTTTGGCTTGGGAATGCGAAATTTAGACCATTTTGCTTTAAAATATCCATAATCTTTAGCATTACATCTTGTTTGACATCTAAAAATTCTCCCCAAACGATAGTCTTTGCAAAACAATAAACTAAAATATTTATCGAGCTATCTGCAAAATCATCAACCACGACAAATAAATTTGACTTATATCCAGCGTAGTCATCAACTGAAACTATGTTTTGTCTATATTTTAGACCTCTTTTATTAGCCGCGATATCTTCGCTTTTAGCGATATCTGGGTGATTTATCAGCATATTTTTGATGTCATTTACACATTTTTTGATCTCTTCTGTAGTTGGTCCATACTCGATGCCAATAACCATTCTTATACGTCTGCCAACCTTTCTTCTGCTCCAGTTTCTAACAGGATCGCTTGCTAGCTTTGAGTTTGGCACGAAGATAAGGGCGTTATCAAAGCTTCTAACAGTTGTTTTTCTAAATCCTATCTCAACGACTGTGCCTTCGATGTCGCCACAAACTATCCAGTCGCCTTGTGAAAATGAGTTGTCAAAGAGCATCATAACAGAGGCAAAGAAGTTTGCGATGATGTCTTTAGCAGCGAAGGCAACGGCAAGACCACCGATACCAAGTGAGGCGATGAGTGCTGAGATATCAAAGCCAAGCTTTTGAAGGATCAGTAAAAGTGTGATGATTAGCACGATCACGTAGATGACTTTTAGTGCTAGGTTTATCACCTCTTTACGCTTGCTTTTTTGCGCGATCTTGTCGATTATAGCGATGCCGTAGCCATTTAGTATGGTTAGGACAAGCCACGAAAATGCGACTATATAGACGATCGAAAAGATATTTGCTACCGTTAGAGGCACTGGCACTGGGTAAAATCCAACGCCGATACAGATATTTAGCGCATAGATGATAAGAAGTGCTGAGATCGGCTTTTTCACGATATCAACGATTTGATTTTTAGCCTCTTTTACCCCTTCGCCTGAAGCGACGAGTGACATTAGCCAGTAGGTTAGTTTGGCTAAAATTCTAGTTAGCGAGACGAAAAATAAAAATATCGCAACGATAACAACGATCTTGCCGATGTTAAATTTACTTGAATTTATGGCTGTTGTTTTGTTTATGTACTCGACTGCATCGACTAAATTTAGCTCAGATAAGAGCATGCTTGAGCTTAGAAGATCAGCGTTATTTTTAAGATAGGTTAAAATTTCTTCTTCGCTCTCTTTTTTTAGCTCAAGGTCTAAAAACGCGTTATCGTAAGAGCCTGAAGTGTCATTTAACGAGTCTTTTAGATCTTTTATACTCACATAAGAATTTGTCTGTAAATTTAAAAGCCCATTATCTATCACTTCTTTTATAGAATTTGACTTTGCGCCCTTTTTAAAGATCTCTTCAAGGCTGACAAGCGCTGAGTAATAAGCAGAATCAACCTTCATCTTCTCAAGCTCGATGGCGCTTTGGATGTAGGCGTCTTTGTTTGACTGCTTCTCTAGTCTAGCTACCTTTTTTTCTAGCACCTCTTTTTGCAGATTAAATTTATTTATATCGCTTTGGGTTAATTCGATCTGCATGATATAGTTTGGTATCTTTTCTAAAAGATCGCTCTTTTTTTTGTGAAGGCTGGCTAAATTTGAGTTGTCAGCCTTTGAGTTATTCGTATCTTTTTGCTGTGCTTTTAAAATTTTTATCTGGCTGTTTAGGGTTTGGATTTGATTTGTTATGCTTATTATGTCTTCTTCTTGAGTTTTGTTGCTCTCAGCCGCAAAAGCAAAGGTAAAGTAAAGCAGGATAATGACTAGAAATTTACGCATTTTCGCCTCTTTTGTCCGCTAGAAGTTTAAACGTGCCTTCTTTTAAATCATAGCTAAAAATTTCGCCAGTTTCTATGATGTAGTGCCAGCCATAAATTTGAAGATTTCCTCTTTCATACTCCTCTTTTACATTTGGATAGGTCATTATATTTTCGATCGAATTTATCACATTTAATCTCTCAGTTAGCCACGCCATCTTTGCTGGGTCGTCGCTTGTAAATTTAAGTACTTCTCGTTTGATCGGCTCTATTAGCTTTATCCAATTTCTAACATTTGGCGTAGTTTTGAGCTTTTTTTCATCCATATAAAGTGCTGCACATCCACCACAGTCAGAGTGCCCGCAAATAATAATATTTTTGATATTTAAAAGCTCTAATGCATATTCGATAGCCGAAGTCGTTGCCAAAAATTCCTCGCTCACTCTATAAGGTGGCACGATGTTTGCAATATTTCGCACCATAAAAAGCTCGCCTGGAAGACAGTTTGTTATCAAATTCGGCACCACTCTTGAATCAACACAGGATATAAAAAGGGTATGTGGGTCTTGTCTATTTTGTAGACTTTTAAAGAGCTCTTCATGCTCTAAAAAGCCATCTTCCATAAATTTTACCGCACCTTCAAGTAGCGAGTCATCCATAGAAATTTATCTCCATTTTTTATATTTTTACGCGATTATAGCAACTTTTATTTAATCTAAAAAATACTTTAATATATAAATTTTTAACTAATATAATTTGTTAAAATTCTTTTTATTCATTGTTTAATTATTTTAGGTTAAACTCATTCAAAAATTCATAAGGAGATAAAATGAGTCTGTATGATAGGAACTACGCAAAACAAAATCAAGAAGAACTTGCGTACTCTCAAAGCTCACTAAGCACTTTTATAAAACAAACTTATCAACTTTTTGCAGCATCACTACTTTCAGCAACAGCTGGCGCTTATGTAGGTATTAGCATCGCTGGCGTTTTTGCGGCAAATAGATTTTTGTTTTGGGGACTTGTTATAGTCGAGTTTGCACTACTTTTTGGCTTAATGGCAGCTAAACGTAAAGAGGGATTAAATTTAATACTTCTATTTGCATTTACTTTTATAAGTGGCCTTACGCTAACTCCGCTACTTTCAGCGATCTTGGCTATGCCAAGTGGAGCTGGTATTGTAGCCCAAGCATTTGGACTAACAACAGTTGCTTTTGGTGCGTTAAGTGTCTTTGCAATGAATACAAAACGTGACTTTACAACAATGGGTAAAATGTTGTTCATAACCTTAATTGTTATCGTTGCAGCAGCTATTATCAATATTTTCGTTAAAAGTACAATGTTTCAACTTGTAATCGCAAGTATTTCATCGATCTTATTTAGCGCATATATACTTTTTGATACGCAAAATATTATCCGTGGAAACTACGAAACTCCAGTTGAAGGCGCAGTTGCTTTGTATCTTGATTTTGTAAATCTATTTACATCATTACTACAAATTTTAGGAATTTTTAATAGAAATGACTAAAGATGAGCGCATCTACCGAGTAATAGATGCGAATCTAAATAGGCTAAAAGAAGGGCTTCGCGTTGTTGAAGATATAAAAAGATACGTCTTTGATGACGCTAAGCTCGCCTACAAAATAAAATCCCTCCGCCACAAAGCAAAGATCTCACAAAAAGAATTTTTAAAATTTAGAAATTCACAAGAAGATGTTTTAAAAACTAGCACAAAAAGCGAGCAAGCTAGAGAAAATTTAGACGAGATAATCACTGCAAATTTCAAGCGCGCCCAGGAGAGTGCTCGCGTGCTTGAAGAGTGCTTTAAGCTCATAAATTTAGAACAAGCCGAGCTTTTTAAAGGCATAAGATACGAGCTTTATGAGCTTGAAAAAGAACTTTAACTAAAAATTTAAATCTTTTCTTGTATAATCGCAACCAATTATTTTTAAAAATTTAAAGGAAATTTCGTGAGTTTAATATTTTTGATCTTACAGTTTGCTCTAGCTGTCATCATAACTATCGCTGTTTTACTTCAAAAAAGCTCATCTATCGGACTTGGGGCATATAGTGGAAGCAACGAGAGTCTTTTTGGAGCAAAAGGACCAGCTGGATTTTTAGCTAAATTTACTTTTATCGTAGGTATTTTATTTATCTTAAATACACTTGCACTTGGATACTTCTACAATAAAGATCTAAAACGCTCTATCGTTGATAGCGTCGATAGTAAATCTCTAGTCATACCAAAGTCAAACGACGTACCATCAGCTCCTAGTGCACCACAGACTCCAGCAAAATAACAATGATAAAAACACTTTTAGCGTCATTCTTGACGCTAACATTTGCTTTAGCAGATGCTCATATTTTAGTCTATCATCGCTTTGACGATCCAAGACATACAAGCACTGATATTTCTATTAAAAATTTAAGAGAGCAGTTTGAATATTTCAAAAATAATGGCTATGAAGTCGTTAAACTCTCAAAGCTAGTCGATGCTGTAAATGCTGGCGAAAAAATACCTGATAACTGGATCGTCATCACTGTAGATGATGGTTATAAAAGTTTCTATGACAAGGCCCTTAGTGTATTTAAAGAGTATAACTATCCATTTGCACTAATGCTTTATGTGGAAGCCAGTGCAAATAAATATGGCGATTATTTGGATTTTGATCAGATTAAAGAACTTGAGGCTTATGGCGAGATTGGGTACCACTCATACGCGCACCCAAGGATGACGAAGCTTAGCAATGAGGCATTAAGAGAGGATTTTCAAAAGGGTGTAGAGACCTTTGAAAAACATATGGGCTATAAGCCAAAATATTTCGCAGTGCCGTACGGTGAGATTGATAACAGAGTTGTCTCTTTGGCAAAAGAATTTGGCTTTTTAGCGCTTTTAAATCAAAACTCAGGCGCAGTTTCAGACAAAAGCGACGTTTACGATCTTTACAGAACACCAGTAATGAACGGTACAAAAATAGCACTAACTTTTAATAGTAAATTTCTAAATGCCCAGTGGATATTTCCGGATAGCTATCCACAAAATAATGCAATAGATAAACTCATTATAAAAACTGATACAAACGCCAGTGAAGGTAGTTTTTTTATGACTGGCTTTAATGGCTTTAAAAAGGTACCCATGACAAATGGGGTTTTTGAGTGTAAATTTAACCCACCGCTTGATAAACGCAAAGTTTTAATATCACTAAAAGTAGATCATCAACGAAGTACAAAACTTCTAATAAAGGACATCAATGCTAAATAAAATTTACGAAACACAAAAAGAGGGTTGCGAGAAGGCAATAGCTTCATTAAAACGCGACTTTACAACGCTTAGAACGGGCAAGGTAAACATTAATATCGTAGATCATGTAATGGTTGATTATTACGGCTCGCCAACTCCGCTCAACCAAGTAGCTACTGTGCTTACAAGCGACGCTTCAACTATCGCCATCACACCTTGGGAAAAGAGCATGATAAAAGCGATCTCTTCAGCTATCCAGGCAGCAAATATCGGCGTCAATCCAAATAGTGATGGTGAGAGTGTCAAGCTATTTTTTCCACCTATGACCGTCGAGCAACGCCAAGAAAATGCAAAACATGCAAAATCAATGGGAGAAAAAGCCAAAGTTAGTATAAGAAACGTAAGAAAAGATGCAAATGATGAAGTTAAAAAGCTTGAAAAAGACAAAGCCATAACTGAGGACGAGAGCAAAAAGGGGCAGGATGAGGTTCAAAAGATAACTGATACCTACACTGCAAAAATCGATACTCTTGTAAAAGAGAAAGAGGCTGAGCTTTTAAAAATCTAAAATTTTTAGAAATTTTCCTTATCTAGCTACTCTTATGTGGCTAGATATTCTCTCAAAATAATATTTCAAAAAATATTTATCAGCAAGTAGTTTAATTTTTTGTCTGTTGTGTTTTTACCTATTAAATATAAAAAACCTAACTACATAAAACATAACCACCACTTTGTCTTTAAACTATTTCCATGAATTTTTAACTTAATTTCTTATTTTGAATTTGTCTTAACTTTTTCACTCAACATTATTAATTTTATGTATATTTATACACAGGATTACTACCTATTATGTATTTTGGATATACATTACAAATATTATTTTAAGAATTTAATGCGACTAAAAATAAAGAATAAAAACTCTTAAACTTTCCCTTATCTTACAATGTCTTACTTTAAATAAGAAATTTACTGATATTTTTAGTTCTAGTAAATTTTGGGCTGAATATTTATGGAAATTTTCTTATAGGCATTATGAATAATAAATCTAGGTAATGCTTTATAAAATAAACAAGGAATTAGATAGGTGGCCGGGAGATAGGGACACCTAGAGTGTAAAAACATTTTTCATTACTACAAGTACCTAAAAATGGGATTTCTATGGCATTTTTAAGAGTATAAATTTTGACTCTTTCTGGGTAAAAAGATGTAACAAGCCTATGTAACAAGTCTAGCACCATTAATTCCTTTCCTCTGCGATATTTTATATAAAATTTCGTCCAAAATTTTAGACGATTTTTATTTAAATATATTAATCGGCAACCGCCAGGTTACCTAGATACTTAGTCTTTTGCCTGACGCTATCGCACCTTCAAGCGTGCTTAGCGTTAGCGAGTCGTTGTCTGGGTTTAGTAGTCTATCAAGAGCGGCGCAACTGGTTTTCATGAGCTTAGTCATCTTTGTTTTGGCTGTACATTCTAGCTTTAAGCTAACCTCTGATATAACCAACAAAAGGCTTTGTATTTACCGTATATTATATCAAATGCTCCAATTTTCCATCCTAAGCCCGCTTATATCTTTAAAATCTTTTTCGTTATTCGTAACCAAAACAAGATCATTACTAAGCGCTACGGCGGCAATCAGCATATCCATATCGCCTATCCTTCTGTTTTTATTTTTCATCTCAAGCCTTATTTTGCCGTAGCTTGCCGCACATTTACTCGTAAAATCCAAAACACAGAAATTTGAGATAAAATCTCCCATGAGTCTTAAATTTAGCTCTTTTTGAGTGGAATTTTCTATGCCGTAAAACATTTCGGCTACCGTTATACTGGAAATAAAAATATCCTTTTTGCCATATCTAGTTAAATGGTTTAGTATATTTTGACTGTAAGGCTCGTTGCTAGAAATCAAGTAACTACAAATATTAGTATCAAGCAAAAACATTATTTAAATCCGAAATTTCGCTCTTGCGGCAAGCTTTGCTCGGCTCTTTCAAATTTAACTCCAGCATCTTTCAACTCATTCAAAGTCTTAAACAGTCCGCTCCATTCATCATCTTTAACTGGGGTTAAAACCACTTCGTTATTATCAAAACTCTTTAGTATAAACTCTTTGACGTTGTCTAAATTTAGGCTTTTTGGAAGCCTTAGTGCCAAAGAATTACCGCTTTTGAATACTTTTAATCTAGCCTGCATTATTACAACCTCTCGTATATATTTTTCTAAGTGTATACTGAACAAGATAAAAATATTCTTATATTTTGCTCGTTTATAGTGTCGGCATTGCAATGTTTTTTGATAAATCTTATGCAAAAGGTAAAAAAGTGAGAATGGGTAAAATGTGGAGCAAATAGCGTTAAGAGCCTTTTTGTATAGGCATGGACGTAAGGTAAAAAATGGGAACTTAAAATGCACAATTTGCAAAATTTAGGCATTTTTTAGCATTTTGAAATCCAAACTTCAATTTGCTTCAAAAACTTCAAAGCCCCTTTAAATCACGCCTTTTCTGATATACGCTACGACGCGCCCTATAATACTACAATTTTCTAAATTCTTGCCGTCGATTACGATGAGTTCATATTTTCTCGTTATCCAAAAATAGCGTTATAGCTCTTGTTGTCGGGTTTTTCTCTAACCTTTTAACGAACACGTCGCCTCCGTAGTTTATAACATATACGTTGCCGCTAGTGACGTCACCCACGTTTGCGGTAGCTATAAAAGCAGTTCGCCATTAGCGGTAGTGGGCTCCATACTGTTGCCTTTGGCATTAATTATATGGACTTTTGGATAGGTCGCCACCAATGCGCAAAAAGCTAACGCAGTCGACGCTTCGTCGGTAGTTTATCGCTCCATCTCCGGTGCTAAAATATGTATCTCTAAAATACGACACGGCCATAATGCCATTTTCTTCAGCGTTATCGCTTGATTTGTTTTGGGTTTTAAGATCAGGGGGGGGGTTATGACAGAATTTTGATGACTTACGACACAAGACTGCACCCATAAAAACGGGCAATCTTAAAAGAGATATAAGGGTATTCGAAGTAACCGCCGGTGAGGTAAAGGTAGGCAATACTCTAAAAGCAAAATACGCCAAATACGTCCACAGCGGCACGAGAGCGCACGTCATAAAACCCAAAAATAAAAAAGCTTTAGCCAATAAAAAGGCGGGGTTATTTTTCGGCAAAAAGGTAAAACACCCCGGCCAAAAAGCAAATCCATATCTACTAA
Source organism: Campylobacter concisus (assembly GCF_003048905.1). NCBI lineage: Bacteria > Pseudomonadati > Campylobacterota > Epsilonproteobacteria > Campylobacterales > Campylobacteraceae > Campylobacter > Campylobacter concisus. Next base: position 1,129,303 of record NZ_PIRO01000001.1, on the reverse strand, counting down.
ACGCTTGGAATATCTATAAAAACGGCGGCTTGAAACGCGCTGGCGACGAGCTAGCAAAAGATATTAGCATACAAGTGGTTACAGAGTTAAAAGGAACAATTTTAAAATAAAAAACTCAAAACTCTTTTGCTATAATAGCTCTGAAATATAATATGAGGTTTATCTTGATACAATTACAGGAAAAGCTTGTTAATAAGAGTATAGAAGCATTTTTGCTTGCACTTGAAATTTACAATAAGCCAACTATAAAATATAGAGCAGAAGGTTTTAGTTTTTTTATGTGCAACGCATGGGAGCTTATGCTAAAAGCGGAGCTATTGCGTAGAAACGAGAGTATATATTATAAAAATAGCGCAGATAGGACAATTAGTTTAAACAACACTATATCAAAAATTTATACCGACAAACACTCTTTAATAAGAGTAAATTTAGGCTTTATAATCAAGCTAAGAGATACAAATACACACTTTGTTACAGAGGACTATGAGGCTACGTATATAAAACTTTTTCAAGCTTGTGTTATAAATTTTATGAACGAAATCAAGAAATTTCATGATATTGATATAACAAAATATATATCTAATAATTTTTTGATATTATCTATTAATTACGATACGCTTAGCAATGAAGAAATAAAAGCAAAATATACGCCGCAAATAGCTCAAAAGCTAATAGATTTAAATAATGAGATAGATATAGCTGCGGCGACTACTAAAAATGAAAAATTTGCTATAAATCTGAAACAAAATTTATATATTACAAAAAAGAAAGACGAAGCCGATTTTTGTGTAAAAATAGATAGCGCCGCAAATAGTAAAGTCGCTAAAATAAAAGAGTTAAAAGACCCATCCGATACGCATAAACATACTTATAATAGCGTTGTAGATACGGTTTGCCTTAGGCTTAAGCAGCAAAATATATCTATAGCCTATAAAAAAGGTTTTAACAAACATATATTAAGTTTGATAATTAAAAAATACAATATAAAAGACGACAAATCATATTCCTATGCACATACGATAGGTAACCAGCAGCGACATACTTATTCTGAAGCATTTATTGATTTTATTGTAAATTTGATAGTTCAAGAGCCAAACTTAGATATAGAAGATTTAAAATAAGATAACCCCAGGCACATATGGATGCTCAGCTTTCGCTTACCTCATTATGAGACACAGTGTTTATCCTTCACGAGTTATCATACTTGGATGATATCAAAAAAAATTATTTTTGTAAATAATTTTAACCTTAAATAATATACGCCTTACCTCTTTTATCCCTCACCTTTTCAAAGTAGCTAAGCGCGAGCGCAAGCGCCCAAAAGCGGTCTGCGTGGCCGTGTTCGTTTCGGTCGCTGTCGTAAATAAAGCTTTTAGCGCCCGCTTTTCGCTTTATAGCGTGAAGATCGGCTATTAATGCCGGGTCGTTACGATCGAGGCGCTTAGCGGCGAGATAAGCCGGACGCCCTTGGTTCAAGTCTCCCCCATGACACCAGAATACCCTATTTTAGGCACTAGCAGTGATGCTTTTGTTCTTTCCCTTTCTTTAAAATTTCCTTTAAGAGTGGGACACTTGGTTGCTAAAGTGGAACAGTCTCTTAAAAATGTAGCGATTATAAAGTCATCACCCTTTTAATGCCATAAAAATAAATTTGTTTTAAATTCTTGCTTCTAGCTTTTTATCCTGAATCCCCATAAATACGCACTTTTAATCTCCATCATTTTAATATTTTTAATTTTTCTTTTTTAAAAAATAAACTTTTTTACAAAATTTTGCATTTCTAGCTGAAATTTTTTCCAAAATTGGTGTAATTACTATAAATATCTTTTAAAAGGATAAAAATGAAAAAATTTTCATTAATAACAATTAATGCCGCTAGCACAAGAGAGAGTTTATATATTGAGGTGATTTGCCATGGCTAATGCATATATAGTAAATGATCACAACCTAGTTTTAAACGTGAGGTCAGGTTTTTTAACATATGGTAGAGCCATAGGTAGATTTGCACATGCGTGCCGTGAGAAAAATCAAACCGAGCATATAAAGTATCTCAACAAAACCCCAGCCACTATTAATCGTTACAAGCTCCTAAGCGAATTTAATGGCAATGGCAATATGAGAGATGCCAATAGCAAAGATGATGAGCTACATAATATAGTCTTTGTAAAGAAATTACTTAAAGGCTTTCAAGAAAGCTTTGAGAAAGACTATACCAAGCAGTCCTATACGCAAAAGCGAAATGGCAAAGAGACTCTTATAAAAAAGTCTTGGCGTAAAGATATGGATGGTTTTTGTGAGATTATCATCACATTTGGTACAGATAGGAAGAAAGAGCCAAAAGAAGGGCTAAACGACGAAGAGTCAAAATTTATAAATGAAAACATACATATGGATAGAGTAATGAGATTTGTAAACGCATACTGTGCGAAGTATGGCGCAAAGTGTCTGCTTATGGCTGAGCATAATGACGAAAAGACCAAACACTATCAGATCATCTTTACAAACTACAACTTTGAGAAGCATGCAAATTTGAGATTTAGTGGCAGGTCAAAAACAGCAAAATTTGGTAAAGAGCTACAAGATATGGGAGCAGAGGCATTTGAAGGTCAGGTGCTTCGTGGTAAGCCAAGCAATAATAGACACAAGAGCTTAACCCAAATGCACCAAATAGCAAGAGAATATAAGAGCGAGCAAGAGTTAAAAGAGAAAATTCAAAAGCTTATAGAAGCGGAAGTAAATAAGTATATGCAAAAGGAAAAGCCTTTGTTGGGCGACGAGTACTTTAGGTTAGGGCCAAATGAAAAAAGAGCTTTAATAGTAGGTCTTAGAAATTCTGTTTTTGAACAGCTACAAGAGAACATTACCATCACATCTAATGAGAAGCTAAAAGAACAAGTAGAGCTTCTTGCTGGGCAAATAATAGAACAAAGCAAGAGCATAGAGGAATATAAAAAGAAAAATGTAGAAGTCACAATGGAAAAAGAACAAGTAGAAAAAGAGTTGAGCGAACTAAAGGATATCCAAGCAAGCAAAGACCAAGAGATAGCTCAGCTAAACCATAGGCTAAAAACGTATACTAATCAGCAAACCAAGATAGATGAACAAAATGTATTGATAGAGAGTAAGAATAGAGAAAATCAATCTCTAACACGTAAAACCGAAAGTTTGCAAAAAGAAAATATCAGGCTAAGAGACTTTAATGACAAAAGCTTAGGTCTTTTACTAGAAATAGCAAGTACCAATCCTGGGTTAAGAGATATGATAGCAAATGAAATACCAGAGCTAAGGGGTAAATTTACAAAAGATGATGCTGGGATGGAGATGTGGTAGGGTAAATTTTCTAGAGATATCCAAAGTATAGTAGTAATATAAAATACCTAAGTTTTAGAGAGCTTATTTTCTAGAAGTTTGGTTAGTAGTAAAATTTTTTACTTTTTTATTGCAAATTTGGCTGAGTAAAATTCTCAGATAAAAGATTTGGTTAATCAAAGCGAATACGAGACACCTTTTATGCTCATAGTTGGCTTAGATAGCGACTATAAAAATAAAAACCCAAAATCAATTAAAAGATAAAACGCTATAAAAAGGTGATCAGGCGGTCATATATTCTAGGGATAGAAGTAATACGGTAAATAAATTTAGTTCGACATATAAAGTATCGCAATACCATTTATTTATATTATAAATATCTCTTATATCGTACCAAAGTACAATAGACAAGCCCTTTTAAAATTTATATAATTCTTCCAGTCTTAAATAAATCATACTCAAGAACAAGGAGAATGTCATGGCTAACGAAGCTGGAGTAGTTAAAAGTGTAACTGGGGGAAGCGTAAGAGCTATTAATGATGCAACTGGTGAAGTAAGACATCTTAGCGTTGGAGACATCGTCTACCAAAACGAAAAGATAGTCACAGATAGTGCTGACTCTAAAGTAACAATAACTCAAACTGATGGTAAAGATATAACCCTAATAGGTAAAGATACTATAACTCTAGATCAAGACTCTAACAATAACGAAACAGTAGCTGATATCTCAGCTTTACAACAAGCCATCTTAAAAGGAACAGATCTTAATGCTCTAGAAGAGACTGCAGCGGGCGGTCCACAAGCAGGTAATGCTAGTGGCGATGGTGTAAGCCTTGGTGCTGCTAGCTTTGCAGAAGGAGGCCACATTAGTAATATCTCTGCAAATTATAATAATTTAAGTGAATTAGGTAGAGATGAGATTAATAATGTAAGTGGTATTAGTGGTGGTGCAGCTACTATTAACGCAGAAGAGTTCAACACTAAACTTCCTACTACCGAAGTAACTATAACAGGTGGTAAGGCTAGAGAAAGTCTAGAAACTAGTCATTTGATATATCCAATGCATCCAGGCGAAAAGGTTAGAGAAAGCTCAATAGATAGCTATCTAGAATTTAATATGGATTTCAGTAATGCTATTCAAAATGCAAGATTAAATTTAAATTTCTCAGGTGCGAAACATAGGATTGACTATGAGCACTCAGCTCAATATTCACTTGATGGTGGAACTACTTGGCAAAATGTCGTAGATGGTCAAATAGAAGTTGGCAATACTCCAGTGCAAAACATAAAGGTCAAAACTAAAGTTATTGATGACTATGGACAAAACGCAGGTAATCAAAATGAAGGTACACTCGTAGAAGATCTTGGTGCAGCGATTGATCCAGCTATCAAAAACTATGGTGATTACAAACAAGATGTATCACTAAGTGTAACTTCAAGTGACTTAGACATAAGACAAAATTCAACATCAGGACAAGTGATAGATAATGACAATAACGTTACTATTGAGGGTAATCTGATTGGTAATGATTCTTCTTATAGTGGTTCAAAAAATTTAGACACTGGATATGGAGATGATACTATAAATATTAATAATGCAAATCTTAAAAATACATTTATAGAAGGCAATAAAGGTGATGATATAGTTAATATCAACAATTCAACTGTTGATCATAGCTGGATACATCCAAGTAGTCTTGCTATATATGAAGATGGCAAAGATCAGATAAATATAAAAGATAGCACAATAACAAATAGTTATATGGAGACTGGATATTATGGTGACGATTCTCTTAGCGTCAAGTCAAGCACAATCAAAAAGACTCAAATCAATATAAGCGATCAAGGAATGATCACTGCAACCGTAGATAAAGATTCCACATTAGAAGATGTAAGCATACGAACAGGTGGTGGTGGCACTGTTGATCTATCAGGAAAAAATTTAAAGAATGTTGATGTCCATGTTACAAATAATGACTTATACAATAACAATGGTAATCATGAGTATAAATCAGTTATTAATATACATAATAATGTAGATGGTGGATACTTTATGACAGGTCATGGAACGGATCATATAAATATCGATGAAAATGTAACTATAACAGATGCACCTATTCAAATGAATTCAGGTGATGATAAACTAGAATTTAAAAATGGTGTCACCTATAAGAATGGAAAGATATATCTAGGCTTAACAGATTCAAGAGATATCTCAGGTAGATATATATCAGATGATGATGAATTACATGTGTATGCAAATGCAACAATGGAAAATACAAAAGTAATATCAGGAGATGGAGTTGATGAGATAACTCTCTATAAAGGCTCTCATACAAAGGATAATACTTTCGAAACTGGTAGTGGTAACGATACTATAAATTTAAATGAAAGTACATCTGGTAATATAATGAGAATGGGAACAGGTGAAGACCATGTAAATATCACCAATGGCATAACGGTAAAAGATACTGAGATATATGGTGATCTATATGACGAAGGTGGTAATGGCTGGCAAGATGTAACTGGTAGCAAAGACACTATAAATGTTGGTGAAAATGCAACGCTAGAAAATGTAAAAATTTATGGAGATGCACTTTATGATCAGTATAAAACAGATCCTAGTTATTTTAGCCAAGAGGAGCGTAAAGCTATAAGTGGAGATGATGAGATCAATATAGCTGACAATGTAACACTGAAAGATGTAGAAATTTACGGAGACTCTGACTATGAGAAAGGCGACTTTTCTCACGTTACTATGACAGGTGGAAATGATACGATAACTATCGGCAACAATGCAAAATTAGATAACGTCAAAATTAATGGTGAAGTTGGAGATGATGTTATCTCTATCGGTAAAAATGCTCATATTCAAAATACATTTGAGATTAATGGCGGAACTGGCTTTGATACATTGAAAGTTGCTGATAATAGTATAGACTTCAGCCAAGTTAGTAATATCGAAAAACTAGATACAACCAATGGTGAAAAAACACAGCTAACTCTTAGTGCTGATGATATTCAAAATATCTTACGTGATAGTGACAAAGATAAGTTAAAACTAGATGGCGATAGCAATGATGAAATTACGCTAACTGGCGGAAACTGGATAAAAGGTGCTAGCAATGATGGCTATACATCTTATAGCGATGGCACAACCACAATCGAGATTAAAGACGAAGTTCAAAACGTAATCTGTTAATCTATTTAATGATGGAGCTTTTGCTCCATCTATTCTTTTAACTCAAAACTTATATTCCAGCCAAAGCATCAGCTTGCATCTGTTCATTAGCATCAGCATAAACCATTGTAGTTTGAATTCTTTTATGTCTCATATTCTTTTGAATGACCGATATATGGACATTTCTATGAACCATATCCATAGCAGAGGTCATATTTGTAATATAAATGCTCATATGGCAAGCAGAAATGTTGCAACTTCAGTAGGGACCGCATCATCTAGCGAGAATGCCTTTGGTGTAAGTGGAGGAAGTGGTGCTGGCATTGTAGCAACAGTGCCTACTTTGCCACAAGGAAGTATAAAAATTCCTCTATCAGCTTATATAAATAACGATATAAATGGCGGTTTTGTTTCTCATATGCGAAGCCTAGTAAATGATATGCCTAATGCCAGATCTACATTAAATGGATATAGTTTGGTTAGATGGTATGATGGCAGGGATTATTTTGTCCCTAATGCTGGAGTAAATAAATTTACCTTCCAAGACGGTTGGTTTAAAAGTAATAACGGCCTACTAGCTATAGAACAAGATAATACCAAAGACTTAGTACTAACTAATTCCCAAACCTTACTGGCAACATAGCTAAGATATTAAATCCTTCAAGTGATCTTAGTGTATTTGGCGGAGATAATAAAGGCAAGATTATTCCGGATTACACCGATATAGATACTAAAATTTATAGTAGTGAAAAGGCAAATAAGCTCAATATAACCTATAGAGTAGCAGGCAGTGATGACTCTCTTGAAAGAGATCCATCAACTAGAGAATATATAAGTGCTAAATCTTATATAGGAACCAGCTCAAATGCAGATGAATTAAATATAGCTCGTGGAGTAATGATAAGCAATACTATGATAAGTACTGGGGCTGGCAGGATTGCGTAAATTTTAAAGGAACCAGTACACCTGAAGGTGGGGTTAAATTTAAGAGATCTATCTTAATGACTGGTGCTGATGGTGATGAGATAAATATCGAAAATACTTATCTTGATGGAGCTGGATCAAGAGGTTGCGAAATAAAAACTGGCGATGGAGACGATATCATAAAAGCTAAAACATTAGTAATGAGCAGCGGCTCTACAATAAGTGGCGATAATGGAGATGATACCATTACCGTAGGTAAATCATACATTGGCTCAAACTCTACAATATCAGGCGGAGCTGGTAATGATGAAATTTTTATAAAAGATGGAACTAGAATTGATGGGCGATCTTCTATACTAGGCGATGGAGATGAAAATGCTGAAAATGGTCCTAAAGATATTATAAATATTAAGGGCGGAAAAATCATAACTAGTAGTGTTATATCAGGAAATGGTAATGATGAAATAACCATAGGTGGCAATGCTAATATAGACGGCGGAGATTATAGAGCCGGAAACGGAGAAGATGAAATAACAATAACTGACGATGCTAAAATAGAATGGCTAAATTTTAGCAGAGGTGAGAATAGCGATACTATAAATATCAATGGCAATGCCAAAGTTCAAGGTGGCTTAATTGGTGCAGGTGCTGGAGCCGATGATAAAATAAACATAAGTGGTAATGCCGAAGTAAGCAGTGCGTTTTTAAAACTAGGTGCTTCTTCGTATAACAGCGGTAAAACGACTGATAAAACTACCCTAAATGTGACTGGAGACGCTGTGATAGATGGCGTAACTATCTTGTCTGGTGAGTCTTTGGGCAAGCAAGTTATGAATTTCCACCAAAATGGTGAAGCTAAACTTATACAAATTGCTGGCAGTAATAATAAAGATGTTATGGATATTGCCGGAAATTTTACCGTTAGCAACAAGATAACAGGTAATGGCGCGGAGATGACGAGATACATATAAATTTTAACTGGCACAAGAATTTATACTGGTAACGGTAATGATACGGTGAATGTAAGAGGTGGTACATTTAGCAAAACAAAGATCGAACTAGAGAAGGATAAAAACATGAAGTAAAAATAAGAGTCTGGCACAGTGTTTGGAGACCAAGATGCAAGTCTTAATACCCTTAATAAGCCTAAAACGTATAATAGGATCAAATCATAGGGATGATTATAGTTCAGAAGATACCATAAACGTTAAAGGCTGGTACTACTGTCAAAAACGCCGAAATACAAACTTACGAAGTAGAAGATACTTTAAATATAAATGGTAAGGTTATAAATTCGAACATAAAAGTGGCTCAGGCAATGACACCGTTGATGGCGGAGCCGGTAACGATACGCTAAAGGTCACCGACGGCAGTATGGATTTTGGCAGGGTTAAAAATTTTGAAAAACTAGATCTAGCTAACGGCGAACGAACCGAAATAGCGTCTAGAGCTTTAGAATGACCGATAGTAGAAATAACCAACTATAGACGGCGATGGAAACGATAAGGTAGATATAGATAGCAACTTTACTTTAAAAGGTGATGCAAAATATGGTGAAGTAACTTACCATAAGTATGAGGCTACTTATATCGACGTTGATGGAAGTAACACCGTAACCTTAGAAGTAGTACATGAGATTTAAAATTTCAACCAAAACGTTTTAACCTCAAAGGAAATTCCTTTGAGATATTCTTTCCTATCATTAAATTTTTTCATATATTGTTTATCTTTTTAATCTATATAAAATGACCTATTTGTATATTTTTATATAAATTTTTCTGCAACAAAATATAAGATTATTTTAAACTGAAATGATTAAGCAAATTTGCAAATATCTAATAATAGTTTTTATGACTTATGGCCTGGTAAAAGCTGTTAAAAATCTAAATACTCCATAATTAATTGATATTCCACCTAACCAGCAACCTTCTTTCATCTTCGACGTTTAAATTTATAAAATCTATGCCAAAAAGTTTGGTTAAATTTTCGCCATTTAAAATTTGATCAGTTGCGCCCAATTCATATCCCAAGGAGCCGTTTAAAAGCAAGGTTTTATCCGCCGCCGCAAGCGCATGATCTTTCTCTGCATTTAAACTCCTTTAAAAATTATTAACGAGCGATTATACAGAAATATATAATGATTTTCAATATGTATAAAAAAGTGATATCGTATTTTATAAAGCCATAATTGCTATTTTATACTATATATTAAAACACTAAGATATATTAGATAACTGATAAAATTTTTCATTTTTTGTGTAGATGCAATATCTTGGATTGTGGAGAAGATAAAGCTAATCTATATTATGTTGATTGGCATGATATTTATGATATGTGCTAAATAGTACTTCATTGTATCCCAGCACAATAGACATATGCTTTTAAAATTTATATAACTCATTCAAAATTTCGAATAATATAACAATAATGGTTGAAGAAGTCGGAGTAGTTAAAAGCGTAAACAGAGGAATGGCAAGAGCACTTAATGATTTAACAGGAGAGGTAAGACAGCGGATAAATAAAAATTTTTGCCCGTCTGGCTAAGACCTTACAGCAAGCTCAGCCCGAGCTTGCTAAGTAAGTTTATCAACATTTTATATGTTGATGTTTAATAGGAGTGAATCTAGATAATTAAAATGTATGGTAGCATAATTTTACGTAATGTTACATAAGGTAAAACTACGTAAAACATGTATAGTGAAGTAAAGTAAGGTAAAACACGTATACTAAAGTAAAACTACGTAAAATAGGTATACTTAAGTATAGTAACGTAAAATACGTATAGTAAAGTAAATATACGTAATTTACGTATAGTGAAGTCACGTGAAGTATAGTTAAGTGAAGTTAGGTTAAGTATAGTAGAGTATAGTGAAGTAAAACAAGTATACCTAGGTAAAACCACGTAAAACACGTATAGTGAAGTAAAGTTACGTAATAAAATGTATTATGAGATATATTAGTAACTTACCATTTCAACTTTTGCTTTTAACACACTAGCATTTATATTTGCAGCATAGGTTCCTAATAAAATTTTATACTGCTTCTCATGCCCTACTATTTGAGCTATGATATTTGGCTCTACTTCTTGTTGGACAAGCGTATCTATAAAATAGTGTCTAAACGAGTAAAAAGTCTTTTGCTTGTCGCTACTTATTAGTTTTCGTTGTATTTGAGATCTAAAAATTTCTGAAAAGTCTTTGTTGCTTACTTTAAAGATGCTTTTGTTTGTACTAGCTCTTTGTTTTACAAACTCCATTAGTCCAAGCTCTATTAACTTACTATGAACAGGCACGAGCCTTATGGAATTTATATTTTTAGTACTCTTGCCATCATCTCTATTTATACTAAAGCAAAGCACGTTATTGTGCTGCACGATGTCACGTGCTCTTAGCTGAACTATCTCATTTATCCTCATGCCACTATATGCTGCTATCATGGTTATATAGTATAGATCATTTGCGTTTATCCGCTTGCTTGGTGACTTGTTTGTCTCTTTAAAATTTTGGACTATTTTAAAGATAGTGTTGGCTTCATCCTTGCTGTAAGGTAGCACCTTAAGCCGAATTTAGAGCTAAATTTAGCGCTCACCTAGCAAAGCATCCGATCGACTACGTCCTTTGCGACGAGACACAGGATATGCCGGCCAGATTTATGGGGGTTATTTACGAGGAGATAAAGGACTGCGTGTTTTTTATAGATGAGGCGCAGAAATTTTACCCCTATACGATGAATAGCATCGCAGATATCTTTCATCATCCAAAATTTGAGCGCATAGACATGAGAGGGCGGGTAAAAAATCTAAAAAAACGTCTACCGAATACCATCAAATATCGCTAGATGCGCATTTGAAATCTTGCAAAACGATAGTACCATAAATACCTACTATAAAAACAGCTTTTACCTAGATAAAAGCTTTTTGAAAGATATCGAATGCGTACTGCAAGACGGAAGCGTGAATATAAAGGCGATGGATGACTTTGCGCAACTTAGAGGCGTTTTAGAGTCCTTGCCCGTAAACGAAACTAGCGTAGTTTTAAGCAATAGTAAGAAATCGGTCGAGGGCATAAAAGAATACGCCTTACCAAAAGATAAAAACATAGATGTGCTTACGATGCAATCTATCAAAGGCCTTGAAGCGCAAAACGTCGTTATACACAACTTTTTGCCGTTTCTGCAAACGACGCTAAAAAACGACCGCAAGCTATTTTATAGAAAAATTTATGTTTTATTAACTAGAAGCAAGGAAAATTTATACGTTTCGATTCCAGAAAAGCTTGACGAAAATTTGCCTGCTGAGATAAAAGCATAATAGAAACGATAAAAAAATACGCAAGCATAGCAAAAGCTGCCGAAGGGCCGAGCAAAGACGAGAAAACCGCAAGCTCAAAAATAAAACTAGCCTCCATAAAACCCGTGCTAAGAGATATAAAAGACGGAGCCGAGCTAGTGATAGCCGGAAGCGAACTATTTGCCATAATAGCGGGGCTATTTGGGTATAGCTTTAAATTTGGGCTTGCGACTACCAGTCAAACCGAAAAACCGATTTTATACCCATGTCTACATACTAAGTTTTATCAAAATTCGGCAGATTACGGTGTCTTATCTTATTTTGCAATCATGGCGATGGGTTTATTTTTTGTTTTTCTAGATTTTCTAGGCTTTACGTGTCCGATTTGATTTTTTGGGATATTCAAATATTCAAAAATATCTTCAAAGACATTAAGCCCTCGTATTGCTAATATTTTTGGATCCGCATACTCGGATTGCGAGTATGTACCCTGTGTCATATCGGGTGCATAACCAAGTATAGTTTTGGTTATTTTATATTTTACTTGATCTTCGATATCGTCTTTCCTTAGCCTTTTCGAATGTCCCATTAAATTTTTTAAAGTGTCTTGATATTCGATAAAATCCCTAGAACACAAATACTCATCAATCGCGTTAGCAAAATTTCCCCTAAGTCTATGGACGCTTACCGTATTATCTTTTATTACCTTATCTATTTCGGCATTGAGAGCTTTGGACAAAGTTCCTTTATTTGAATATATTTTTTTAATTTTTGCAATCCAGTCGTATTTGTAGAGATCTTTTAATAATGTATGCAATGGTATGTTTCTATAAAATATCTTATCGGCACCTTGCTTCGCGGTTTTTACCTTCAAAAACGGATGATCGCAATCCGTATAAAAACTATCTTTATTTAAATTATAAAATTCCTCCGTCCTGACACCCGTTAATAATAAAAATCTTAAACAATCTAATAGCTCTTTTCGTATGCCGCTATTTTTACCGCTAAATAATTCTTTTAACTCATCGAGAGTAAAATTTCTTTTATCCGTTGTATTTTTATCCACTTTATAGTTGCTAAGTTTTTCAAACGGATTACAACTCACATATTTTTCTTGCACTGCGTAATTAAAAAATTTTCTTAGTCTGCCTATTATATTATTTGCATTTCCCTTACTGGTTTTATCTTTTATATGCTTTTGAAAATTTTGTGCACGCAGTTGCTTTAATTCATAGATATTGTTGTTTTTCATATATTCTACTAATCTTTCAACGTCCTTTTTGTATCTCCCCAACGTATCATCAGAATACATCTGTTTATCCCCTTCGTGCATCTCATACAACTCATATGTTTCAAGCAAATCTATCTCTGGCTTAAGTTCATTATTTGCAGGCAATAGTTGTTTTTTACTTTTTGGTATTTTTTTAAGTGTTTCGCTCTCTAAGTACCCCGCAATATTGTCGGGTACAAATTGATTATTGATAAATCTGCCGCCTTTTACTTTTTCATCCGTTAAAATGCCGTACTTTATTACTTCTTCTGGTATATCGTAATTTTTAAGATCTATTACGCCTGTTTTTGGCTCATTTTGCACATCAAGTTCGTTAACCGAATTCATGACGCTTTGAATTTTCATTGCAGTATCTTTGAAAACGACTTGAAGGTAATATTTGGTAGGTATTGAGTTGTTTAATTTTTTTAAAATATTCGCTCTTTTTCGCCATTTATCTTTGTCTTTTTTATTTCTGTCATAATTCTTTACGCAATAGTCCATATCTCTCTCAAGCTGCTCCTTATCTAGGGTGTTTCCGATAAAGCCCATCTTGATATTGTCTGTTTTGTTTATAAAAGCCTTTTCTATGCCAGAGTAAAACTCATAAAGCCTACCGAAGTCTGCGTTTTCTTCGTCAAGTAAATTTAAAATCTCTTTCTTCATATTTCACCTCTTTTTGCCAAATTATACATAACTAGCTAAAGATATTCAATAGAATTTCATCGCTAGAGACTGGAAAATATATTTAGACCATTCATAGCTTTTAACTTTGCTTTTAGCGAGATATCCTTGGCGTATACGTCTGTCGCTAGATCGGTAGCGTGCCCGAGTAGTACCGAGGTAACATCCGTAAAACCATTTTCTAAGGAGTAATTTTTAATAGCGGACGCAAAATTTGCCCTTAGCCTATGAAAGCTTACGTTGGAGTCCGGCAAAACGGCATGAATATGTTTGTTAAGCTTTTTTCCAAGATAATTACAATCGCTTTTACCTTTTTTTATTTTCGTTAACCACTTCATATCGCTTAGACGATATATATTTTTATGTATCGGCAGCTCTCTGAATTTAACATCTCCGCCTTTTTGCTTGGCAGTTTGAACTTTGATAATTTTAATACCGTCTCGCTCGCTTACGCTACTTTCATCTAAACTCCAAATTTCGCTAAGCCTAAGTCCAGTGTGCAAGGCAAACGCCATATAATCTTTAAGCTCTTTTTTATCCGTCTTAAAAATCTTAACCAGTTCGTCCATGCTAAAATTATCCTTCGGCGATTTTTGATCTTTGGAAATTTTAAACGAGCTTAAAAGCTTAAACGGGTTTTGAGATATAAGGCCTATTTTGATAGCATAGTCAAACATTCTACTTGCGTAGCACGTGTAGTTATTGATGGTCTTTTTGTTAAGCCTTTTATTATTTAAGAGATGTAATTGAAAATCCTCGCAGTCTTGGTAAGAAATTTGGGTTATCTGCTTGTGCTTAAAATAAATGTCAAGTGCTTTGGCTACCCTCTGATAGTATCCGGTATTTTTACTATTTGACTTCTTACTTTCGTTTTGAGCGTATCTGGATGCTATATCCGTAAATTTTATCGATTTTCGTGTTTTCTTTGCCCTATCGTTTTCTTGACATTCTTTTCTATCGATAAACATATCGTTGTCGGCTTTGGTAATCCCATAAATGCCCGATATAACTTTTTCAAATATTTCTTTATATTCGGTCGTCGGTAGTCGATGCGATTTGTTTTTAATATTTTTTTGAATGTTGCGTATCTTGTATCTTAACGGTAAATCAATAAATTTTTTGGTTTGAACAGAATTACGTCTGTTATCGGCTTCGTTTTTTATTTTTAAAGCGATGGCTTTGGCCTCAAACTCATTGTCCGTAAATAGACAATATTTGACGGTGATAATTTTATCATTTTTCAAGGCCTTATCGAAATAGTAGTAGCTTGGTCTATTTTTGATTCGAGTTATTAATTTAGAAGTCATTGCAAACTCCTAATCTAATAAGCAAACGATGTAACAGAAATCCAAATTCGGTGTAACAAAATAAAATCGTCCGAAATTTGAGACGAAAATATGGTGATATAGGCTGCTTAAAAATGCTGAAATACAGATATCTGAAGATATATTTTAAGAGTGGTTGTGGCCGGGAGATAGGGATTCGAACCCCAGGAGGCTTTCACACCTCAACGGTTTTCAAGACCGCCGCTTTCGACCGCTCAGCCATCTCCCGAATTAAAAGATTTGTGATTATAACCAACTTTGCTTAAAATTTACTATAATCTCTAAAATTTACTCTGTTTTTTCTTTAATATATGTAGCTCCATCATTTATCTTTTCTTTAGTCCATTCTTTAGCATTATGAGTATCTTCTTTTACGCCATGCCAAGTATTTGAACAACCAGCTACAAAAAATGCTATACAAGCTGCTAAAAATAAATTTCTCACTGTTATTCCTTTGAGTAGTTATTTTTGAAGTTTGGAGGCGACACCCGGATTCGAACCGGGGATCAAAGCTTTGCAGGCTCATGCCTTACCACTTGGCCATGTCGCCATATCGTGGTGCCCGAGACCGGACTTGAACCGGTACGGTAAAAACTACCGAGGGATTTTAAGTCCCTTGCGTCTACCATTCCGCCACTCGGGCTAAGTTAATGGAGCGGGAAACGAGATTCGAACTCGCGACCCCAACCTTGGCAAGGTTGTGCTCTACCCCTGAGCTATTCCCGCGTTAAAGTTTGCAATATTATCCAAAAATTGCTTAAAATTTTATTTTACTAAAACGAATTTCAAAATATTGTAAGCCATAAAAAGATAAAATATCAAAATCCACTTTGGGGTTATAGCTCAGCTGGGAGAGCGCTTGAATGGCATTCAAGAGGTCGGCGGTTCGATCCCGCTTAACTCCACCATAAATCTAAATACATCTATCACTATTTATTTTGCTAAAAATAACTTTTTACCAAAAAATAAGATGCCAATATGTAAAAATTTAATAAATAATTGACATTAAGACCCTTATCAACATTAGTAAAAATTAATAACTAAAAAATAATTTTATAAATTTTTATCTTGCTTTAACAAAAAATAAAATAATATTCGCTATTAAAATTTAAAGGAAAAAAATGTTAAAACGAGGAAAAATCATTTTCAACATCCACCTAATAATCGGACTAATTGCGGCTATTCCACTAATATTCATGACTCTTTCAGCACCATTTGCATCTTATAGAGAAGAGATCAAAAGTGCGATAAATAAAAATTTTATAAACTTAGTTCCTAGCGAAAAAGAAAATTTAAGCTTAAATGAACTCCTAGCTAAAGCAAAAAGTGAGATTCAATTTGATACGCTTGAAAGCTTACAAATAGGTGGAGCAAATGAAGCTTATCGTATAAGCATTACAAAGGATAAAAAGCAATTAAATTTCTTTATAGATCCAAGAAGTGGCGAGGTGATCAGTGAGGATTGGGGTGAGAAATTTCGTATCATTATCTTAAGCCTTCATAGAAATTTAGGACTTGCCTTGCTTGATAGTAAAGTACCAGCCAATATCGGCAAACAAATAGTTGCCATTAGCTCTATCATCATGGCTCTTCTTGCTATCAGTGGCCTCATCCTCTACGCACCAGCGATCAAGCGAAATTTCTTAAATTCGCTAAAAATTAAACCAAAAGCAAAGGGCTACGCCTGCTTCTACAATCTTCACACCAGCCTTGGCACCTACGTGGCGATCTTGCTTGTAGTGATGTCACTAACTGGACTTTACTGGTCTTATGGCTGGGTCAGAAGCAGCGTAAATAGTATATTTTTTGATCTAAAAACAGCTCCAATGAAAAAAAGTCTACCACAATCAAATTTACTCCCAATAAGCGATGAGAAATTTAAAGAGATCGAGACTGCGAAGCAAATTTTTAAGGATAACGTCACACTAGAGCTAAAATCGCTTACGATAAACGTGCCTGAAAATAACCAAACCACCTACACTATAAACTACGAAACTAGCGAGAGTCAAGTGGGTAAACTAAAGCTTGACGCGAGCGCTGGCAAGATCAAAGAGAATAAGCTAGTTAGTAAAAGTGAAAGCATCCCAGAGGCAAAAAAGGCTGGTCGCAAAGTACTTAGTCTACACACCGGTGAGATGTTTGGTGAGATCGGTCAGATCGTCTTTGCCGTATCATGCGTGATCGCAGTTTTGCTGATCATAACTGGCTTTTTGATGACCATAAAAAGGACTAAGGCACTCTAAATAAAAGTAAATTTTTACCTTGCTTTGGGTAAGATCTTGAGAAATTTTTACTACAAACAAGAGAGAAATTTATGAATAGAAAACGTATCTACAACCCAAGTTCAAATGAAAATTTGACCGACAGAAGAGTCTTTAACGGCAACCCACACGGTATTTTAAATTTTACCAAGGCAAAATACGAGTGGGCGTTAAAGCTTTGGGACCTCATGGAGGCAAACACCTGGTTTCCAAAAGAGGTCGATACCACTGACGACGTACGCGACTACGCCTACAACCTCACGCAGGCCGAAAAGCGCATGTACGATCTAGTTTGGAGTCAGCTCATCTCGATGGATAGCTTCCAGACGAACAACCTAGCCGACAACATCAACCCGTACATCACCGCGCCCGAGATCAACGCCTGCCTAGCGCGCCAAGCCTACGAGGAGGCCAACCACTCCAAGTCCTACGCCGTCATGGTAGAGGCCATCTGCGACAACACCGACCTGATCTACGAGATGGAAAAGCACGACGAGGTTTTGCGCGAGAAAAACGACTACATATCAAGCGTTTACGAGGAGCTTGCAGGCGAAGTAACGGACGAAAAGCTACTGCTAGCCATGGTGGCGAATCAAATTTTAGAGGGTATTTATTTTTACAGTGGCTTTACAGCGATCTACGCTCTAGCTCGCGCTGGCAAGATGCTAGGCTCAGCTCAAATGATCCGCTTCATACAACGCGACGAGATCACGCACTTGTTACTATTTCAAAACATGATAAACTCGGTCCGCAAAGAGAGGCCCGACCTTTTCACACCTGAGACTGAAGCAAAAATTTATGATATGTTTGAAAAAGCTGGAAATTTAGAGATCAAATGGGGCAAATATATCACTCAAAACCAAATAATGGGCTTTACTGATGATATCATCGAGCAGTACATCCACTATCTCATCGACCAACGCCTAGTTGCGATCGGCCTAAAACGCAAATATAACGTCGCTCACCCTATCAAATGGGTTGATGACTTTGCGAAATTTAACGACCAAAAGTCAAATTTCTTTGAAGCAAAGGTGACAAACTATAGCAAGGGAAGTATCAGCTTTGATGACTTTTAAAAATAGCATCTTAGCCCTTGCCTGCGTGCTTTTTGTGGGGTGTGCGAGTAGTAGCAGCCAGAGGGCGATCGACATAGCAAATAAGGATCTATTAAATAGTTTTAACCCTTACATACTTGTCAAAACAGACGAAACCAAATATGTTATCATCTACCAAAGCATGCCAGCTGGCGATGTCCGGCCAAGTCTGGCACCTATCGGGTCTGCTCTTTTTGTCGATGTTTTAAAGCAGATAAATAGGGTATGTAGCTTTAAATCCACCGACCTAAAAGAGACTAGAGTGGTATATTTTGACGATAAAACCTCGTTTTCTTACGAAGTCTGGGTCTTTAACGATCCGCTTTCACAGCGTGATAACAAGACCACAGCCATAACAGTTTTGCTAAAGCCAACTCCTGAAATTGGCGGGACGGATATGGATTTTAGAATTCCAGAAAATTGCCATGCGCCAAAGCAAACTATATTTGTATTTGGAAAATAAATGAGCGAAAATTTAAACCTAATAAGCCTAACTTTAAAGGCAAAAAATGCTACCGAGCGGCTAGAAGAGCTTGCAAATTTAGTTGAGGCTGCACCTGAAAATTCACTCATTCTTGCAAGTGAGCTTTGCATCAGTGGCTACGACTTTGACGGCTTTTTTGCAGGGGCGAACAAAGCGATGCTTGGTGGCATGATAGGCAGCTTTGATGCGATGCTGCTTGAGCGCTTGCAAGAGGCGCTTAGCCCAGATAAATTTCTTGGTTTTACGCACCTTAATAGCCTAAACAAAAGCGCAGGGCTCGCTCAAATTTCAAATTTAAATCCGCACCAACCAAAAATTTATAACGAATTTTTACTTCTTAACTCAAGCAATGTCTTTCATTCGCAGTTTAAGGC
The DNA here is from genome assembly GCF_003048905.1 of Campylobacter concisus. Lineage (NCBI taxonomy): Bacteria > Pseudomonadati > Campylobacterota > Epsilonproteobacteria > Campylobacterales > Campylobacteraceae > Campylobacter > Campylobacter concisus. The sequence continues at coordinate 1,110,109 of NZ_PIRO01000001.1, read as the reverse complement.
TGAGCTTTTTAGGCCAAATTTAGAGCATGAGATCTTTGCTGCTGGCGAAGTGAGCGATATAAATGCATTTACATTTAAAGGGCTAAAGCTTGGCGTGCTGATATGCTTTGAGCTGCGTGATAGCAGGCTTTGGGCAAAGTTAAAGGGGTGTGACATCATCATGGTGCCAGCCATGTGGGGCAAGGCTAGAAAGGACGCCTACCTTGGCCTTTGCAAGGCACTAGCCATCGCAAATAACTGCTACGTAATGATCTCAAGCTCGCTTGATCTTGAGACCGCCGGGGTCTTTTTGCCAGATGGCACGCTAGAAGCAAGCGCGGTTTTTGACGCAAATTTGATCACACAGATAAAGAAAAATTTAGGGCTTTTATAAATTTTAAGATAAGCTTTAAATCGTATAATAATGATTTAAAATTTGTTTAGGATAGAAATTTTGACCCAATTAGAAGCGATAAAATGCCAAAATTTAGCTAGCGATATAGCCGACGAGATCACGCTAAGTCCGCTTTTGTTCGATGCGATAGCCACTACTGAGCGTGAAATTTTTGTACCAATTACTGCACATGCTTATAAACTTGACGCGCAGCCCATACTGGGAAATCAATGGATCAGCTCGCCGCTAACTGTGGCAAAGATGACAATGGCACTAGAGTGTGAAAATATGGATAACATCCTAGAGATAGGCTGCGGTAGTGGCTATCAAGCAGCTATTTTAAGCAAACTTGCACATAGAATTTTTAGTGTCGAGCGAATAGAGAAACTAGCCATGGAGGCGAAAAAACGCTTTGATGCACTAAAAATAAAAAACGTGCATGTAAGATATGATGACGGCAACAATGGCTGGCGAAGCTATGCACCATTTGATCGTATCTTGCTCTCGGCAGCTGCTGATGAGATCTCGCCAAATTTATTTAAGCAGCTTAAAAATGGTGGAATTTTAGTAGCTCCAATGAAGAAAGATGGCAAGCAATTTATCGCTAAATTTAAAAAAGATAAAGATGGAAATTTAGAAAAAGAGTACTTGGATGAGTGCCTTTTTGTGCCACTTCTTGAAGGTAGAGAGTAGCCCAAAATAAGGCAAAGCTAAGCCTTGCCTAAATGTTAGAATTTATAAGTATAGCCTGTATAAATTCCTATAGTCGTATCTCTTAGCTGAGCTCCGCTATTTTTCTTATAAAAAGTCTTATCAGCTTTTAAGCCAAACTCGATCGCGTTATGTTCATCAAATGAGTAGATACCGCCCGCTTTTGCGCCAACTAGCAAGCCTTTGAAATTTTTCTTACTTGTTTCGTTATTAAATCTCTCTCTAACGCTCAAGTAGCCAAGACCTGTGTATCCGCCAAGAACGGCTTTAAAATTTTCAGTGATGCTTGGCGTATAATCAACGCCGCCTAAAAATTTATGCTTACTCCATTTTGCATCTGATTCACCAGCATTTTTCCTAGCTTTAAAGTCATAATAATAACCACCATAAGCTCTATAGTTGTCAAAATCATAACCGCCATAAAAGCCAAGACCATAGTGACCTTTTTTGAAGTTATTTCTCTCACTGTTTGCTATGTTTTTTGTTTTGATTTTTGAGTTAAACGAATAATCACCTTCACCACCAACAAATGCACCTTGAGCTAGTGCAGCTGAGCTTACCAAAGCTAGAATCAAGCTTGATTTTACAAGTAAATTTTTCATACCTCTCCTTTAAAAAATTTCTGAAATTTTACATCTAAGCTTTTAATCTATATAAAATTTAAATTTAATAAAGCCCTATTTTAATCATCCTTTGGCTTTAAAATTTAATAAGAAATTTTATACCAAGTGCCAATTTATTACTAATAGTAAATATAGTAAGTGTGAGTATTATTAAGAAGGTAAGAGCAAAAATACTTAAATTTAGCACGGCTTTAGGGCAAATCCTAAGCCCACAGCCATGCCAAATTTATTAAGTTACGTCCTAAAAATGTACCTTAAATTTTGCCCAAAAGCTTCTGCCAGGCTCATAAAGTCTCGTGCCATTCGGGATAGTCTCATATCCTGCGATACCGCCGCCGTAGCCGCCTTTTGAGTTATGATAGGCGTATTTGGCGTCGTTTAGGTTCTCCGCCGCTAGCAAGAATTGATAATTTTTATATTTATAGCCCGCGCTTAGCCCCAGCGTCCAAAAGCTATCGCTCTTACCCAGGTCCATGCCGCCCACGTCGCCGTAGCCTTTTTGCGCGCGGTTTTGCGACGCGTTAGTGTAGAAGTCGGCTTTGACGAACCAGTCGGGTTTTTCTAGCCCCGCGCTTAGCTTAAACGCTAGAGGCGAAACCTTAGGCAGCGCGTCGCCGTCTTTTAAGCCACCCGCGTTTTTAGTCACCTTGCCGTAGACATAGGATACGCCCGCCCCCAGCCTAAACATATCGGCTAGCAGCGTAGTGCCCTCGATCTCGCCGCCGTATAGCAAGGCATCGGTATTAAATACGTTTGATGACATGCCCATAGGACTATATTTTATCATTATGTAATCATCCATCTTAGAGACAAAGAAATTTGCGTTTAGTTCGTAGTTTTTATCTTTTAGCACGGTGCCAAAGTCTAGTTGCGTATTTCTTTCTTTATTTAGCTTAAGATTATCGTCTTTACTCGTTTCCCAGTGATCTGGCAACCTTTGTGCGTGGCCTAGTCCTGCGTAGAGCGTTAAATTTTGCAGATATTTTTCGTATCTAAAAAAGCCTGAGAATAAATTTTCTTTTCTGCTCTTATGCGTTTTTAACAGTTTTCTCTCGCCCGCGTCCAGCCTAAGTCCGCCAAAAAGCCCGTAGTCGTTTTCAAGAACGTATTCGTTTTGAGTGTATATCGTTTTATACGTTACCTTGCGCTCTTTTACGTGGGGCTTTGATACGGCGGCGTCCATTTCGGCTTTAGATACGCCCGCCATACCGCTTCCTGCGCCTCGCCATTTAAACGTATCTTGAGAGTATCCCGCGCCGATGAAGCTGGTTAGATTATCGAAATTTAACTCGCCTTCTAGCTTAAAGCCGTACATATCGCGTATCGGGTGACTGATGCTATATCCCTTGCCGCGTCCAACGCCCGGCACCACCGGACGCATAGTAAAGTTGTCCATTATGTGATCGATTTGATGATAGTATGAGCTTAGTCTAATCCTGTGCTCGCCGACGTCTTGTTCGAATTTTAGCCCGAAAGATTTACGGTCAAACTGCACGCCGTCCCTCATCCTATCGGCATACGCCGCTTCGCCATCGCCTAGATCCGCACTTAACTGCAAGGCGGTAGTATCTGTGGGCGTTAGCGTACCTACGATTGAGACGCTGTTGCGTTTATAGTGCGTATGCATTTTCTGTCCGTCGCCGCTTTTATAATCGCCGCTCTGGTAGTGTCCTCCGGAAATCTCTAAGCTGCCCAGCTCGTTGCCCGCCGCTACGTCCGCGGCAGTTTCAAATCTTCTAAAACTACCTCCCAGCACGCTTACGTTTCCTCCGAAGCTCGGTTTTGACAGCCTTGCTATCTCTCTATCGAAAAATATACCGCCACTAATGAGCGCGCCGTATCTGACGTCTTGCGGGCCTTTTACGATGCGAACCGAGCTATAATTTTGCGCCGAGATGTAGGTGATGGGCGTATCCATGCGCATGCCGCAGCCCCCATTTAGCGTGCTACCGTCGATTAGTACCGGCAATCTAGCCGCCGTCTGCGAGCGGTAATAAACCTCGCTGCCGCCTCCGCCCTTGCGCTCCATCGTAAAGCCGCTCAAATTTAAAAGCGATTTGGCGATATCGCTGTTTTCCAGTATCGCGACCTTGCCGACTATTTGGGCCTTTGTCGGTTCGTCAAGAACAGACTTTTGTATCTTTGCGGAAACGGTAACCGGAGCCAGGTCTATCGTTTCTTCAGCACCAAGCATTAAATTTGGTACTAAAGCAAATGCTAAAACGTAAGAAATTTTCATGTTTAGTCCTATGAAATTAATATTTAAAATTAAAATTAAGGCAAAAATAAACTTAAATAAAGTATAAATATTTATATAACATTAATTTTACAATACAGAAAATTAGCTCAAATAGTATTATTTTAGTTGGACTGCATTAAATATATAAAGAAACGATTTTGGTGAATTAAACCGAAGCAATCTCGGTTTCATTAAAATTTTAGCATTATAAAACCGAGATAAAATTTATAAAATCTCTTTTATGAGTAGCTGTGGGGTAACAAGTCCGCGGAATGAATTTTTTGATATACAAAAGATAATATCTATCATCTCGCCCACTCTAGCGTGTTTCGTAAAGTTAAAAAATAGAGCCTCAAGTGTTTTATTATCCTTTTGCAAGATGAGCTTTAGGTGATTTTGATCTCTTCCTATAAGTCTTTCGTTTTTAACAAGAGCATTTTTTATCTTAAAGACCGGACGAGGGTTTTTCTGTCCGTATGGCTCATAAAATTCTAAAATTTCAAGCAGCTCAAAGTCTATCTCGCTTGGCATTATGTCACCAAGTAGCTCGTCCGAGCTTTTGCACTCTTGCATATTTAGGCATGAGCAACTTTTATTTATTGCTTCTTTAAATTTCACCAAATTTTCAGGCGCAAGTGTAAGTCCAGCCGCTCCTTTGTGACCGCCGTAGCTTGTTAGTAAATTTTCGTGGCTTGCTATAAGAGATAAGATATCAAGCTTACCAATACTTCTAGCACTACCTTTTGCACGACCTTTATCGATGCTAAAGACGATAGCTGGCTTTGCAAAGTGCTTTGCAAGGCGGCTTGCTACGATGCCTATCACACCCTCATGCCACTGCTCTCCCCAAGTGATGATGACTTCATCGTCTTCTTTTACGTCCTTTAGCGAGCATTCAAAGAGTTGGCGCTCTTCCTCTTTTCTGGAGTTGTTAAATTCGATAATGGTATCAAGGTAGTTGTAAGCCTCTTCGATGCTCTTTGCACGCAAAAAGTTAAATGAATTCATTGCATCGTCCATGCGTCCGGCTGAGTTTATAAGTGGAGCTATAAGAAAGCTAATATCATCGCACTCAAATTTTTCCTTACCATAAAACTCTTTTATAGCGTGAAATGCGGAACGCTTAGACGCATTTAGCTTACAAATACCCATGCGAACAAGCATCCTGTTCATATCTCTTAGCTCCATCATATCAGCTATTATCGCGATGGCTAAAAGCTCTAAAAACTTGCTCATATCGTAGTTTAGCTTGCAAACATCCTTTAGCGCTCCAACCAAATACCAAGCCACTTCAGCACCGCAAATTTCGATATTTGGGAAGTTGCAGTCCTCTTGTTTTGGATTGATGATAGCGTAGGCTTCTGGTAGAACAGCTGGAGGCATGTGATGATCAGTGATAATAAGATCGATGCCTTTTTCTTTGCAGATAATGGCCGCATCGTTTGCAGAGATGCCGTTATCAACGGTGATAATCAGGCTTACATCAGCTGAGAGTTCGTCTATTATCTCAGGATTTAGCCCATATCCATCTTTAAATCTATTTGGAATTTTTACTAGGTAGTCTTTCACGCCAAGATCATCAAAAAACTCGGCCAAAATTACGCTCGAAACCACACCATCAACATCATAATCGCCCACAATGGCTATGCGCTCGTTTTTCTCGATCGCTTCTTTTATGCGATTAGCGCCTTTGTAGATATCTTTTAAGGCGCTTGGTGTCGGAATTTCACTAATTTTTTTATGTATGTCGTTACAAAATCTATGCGCTAGTAAATTCCTTATATCCTCTTTATTTAGCATGGTTTTGGCAAGAATTTTTAAAGAACTTACCAACTTTATTTAATGCCACTTGTTCACTTAAATTTACACCCATATTGCCAAAAATTTGGCTATAAAAATACTTCTTTTTCATCGCAATCTTTCGTCTTTATTTTGAATGCTTGGATTATATCTTTTTGAAATTTAATTTCTTATAATTTTAAATGAAAGTAGGATTTTAGGGCTAATGGCAAGCTTAAAAGCTTTGCTAAATTGATAGTCTTTACAAATTTAACCCGCCAAAAATAGTTAAGTATTAGCAAAAATTTATACAATTAAATTTATAAATTTTAAATAGTTTATACCAGAAAATTTAAACCATTTTTATAAAAATTTACTCCAAATTTCTCAAAAACTCCGCATATTCTCTGGCGCCGCGTTCTATTTCGCTGTCGCTTGATACGTAGTCCACGCCAGGAGTCTCCTCGGCACCGTAAAATGCGAAAAAGTCACGGTAATCGGCGTGAAAATAGTATTTAAATGCAAGTTCAAACGGCGTAAGAACCTCGCGCAAGCTAAAATGATAGCGTCCTTGCGGGCGTAGTCGCTCTTTTTGATGCCTACGGTCACGGCTAGAGCCACCTGCGCCCCGCTATGCCGTCTGCGCCGCGTCCGTAGGCAAAGCCGTGCGTCATCACCGCGTTGATCCATGATTTTAAAATCGGAGGGCAGGAGAAGTTGTGAAGCGGAAACTGCAAAACGAGGGCGTCGTAGGCTCTGATGAGCTCTTGCTCGTGCGCGGCGTCGATGTCACCGCCTGCGTAAACCTGCGTTAAATCATGAACGCTAAAGCGCTGCGGCTCTTTGAGGGCCTCTTGCAGCAGGCGCTTGTTTATGACCGAGTTTTGGATATCAGGATGTGCTAAGATAATTAGAGTTTTCATTTTTTTCTTAAAAATTTATAGAAAAAAGTGGGATTTATTTGGTAAATAATTGAATAAAACAGCAAAATTTTAAAAGAATTTTTAGAGCCAGATGGCTCTAAATTTAAGATTTGACGTTTTCTAAACTTGCCTTTATAAAGCCTAATATCACAGGATTTGGTTTAGTTAGACGGCTAGTAAATTCAGGATGGCACTGTACGCCCACAAACCATGGATGGCCTTTTAGCTCGATAGCCTCTATCAGTCCATCGCTCTCACCGCTTACCAAAAGACCATTTTTCTCAAAAATTTCTTTATATTTTGGATTTGCCTCGTAGCGGTGGCGGTGACGCTCTTTTACACTCTTTGCATTGCTATAAATTTCAGCTAGAAGCGTCTTTGGTTTGATGTCGCAGTTATATGCTCCAAGCCTCATCGTGCCGCCAAGTGGGCTTGTGTGCGTTCTTATCTGTTTTTTGCCGTGAGCGTCGATAAAGCTATCGATTAGATAGATGATAGGATTTTTGCACTCTTTGTCAAATTCCATAGAATTTGCATCTTCTAAGCCCAAAACATCCCTTGCAAACTCAATGAGTGCTAGCTGCATACCAAGGCAAATTCCAAGATAAGGGATCTTATTTTCACGAGCAAATTTTATAGCCTGCATCTTGCCTAAAACGCCTCTTTCGCCAAAGCCGCCAGCGACCAAGATGCCATCTACGTCCTTTAAAAGCTCATTTACATTGTTCTCTTCTATCTTTTCGCTATCTATCCAGCGTAAATTTACCCTAGCGTCTAAATTTGCTCCAGCGTGGATAATGCCCTCAGTTAGGCTCTTGTAGCTCTCTTTTAGATCGATGTACTTGCCCACAAATGCTATTGTAGTTTCATTTGTTGGAGCAATTATCCTTTTTACTAGGCTATCCCACTTTGCCATATCTGGTTTTAGCTCATTAAAGCCTAAATTTTCAGCGATTGGAGTTAGTATGTCTTGCTTTAAAAATGAAAGTGGAATTTGATAGATACTTGCGCTATCTAAGCTCTCTATAACACAATTTTTCTCAACACCACAGCTTGCTGCGATCTTATCTTTTAGCTCACGGTTTAGTGGCATTTCAGATCTGCAGATGATGATGTCTGGGGTTATGCCTATACGTCTTAGCTCGCCTACACTGTGCTGGGTTGGTTTTGTTTTTAGCTCGCCAGCTACTTTGATAAATGGTACAAGCGTTAGGTGGATATTTAGCGCTCTTTTTTTGCCAACTTCCACCCTTAGCGCTCTTATCGCCTCTAAAAATGGTAGTCCCTCGATATCGCCAACGGTTCCGCCGATCTCAACTATGAGTACATCTTTGCCCTCGCCTGCTTTTTTGATACGATCAACGATCTCGCCAACGATGTGAGGGATCACTTGAATAGTCTTTCCAAGGTAATCGCCTCTTCGCTCTTTTTCGATCACTGAGCTATAAACTCTGCCCGTTGTGAAGTTATTGTCTTGACTTAGGCTCTCATCTAAAAATCTCTCATAATGCCCCAAATCCAAATCTGTCTCTGCGCCATCATCTGTAACAAAAACTTCGCCATGCTCCAGCGGACTCATCGTGCCAGGATCTACGTTGATATATGGATCAGCTTTTAAAACACTTACTTTTAAGCCGGAATTTTTTAAAAGAGTCGCGATAGACGCAGCTGCGATGCCTTTTCCAAGTGAGCTTAAAACGCCACCTGTGATAAAAATATACTTCGTCTCTTTTGCCATTAAATTTCCTTAAATTTATTTATTTTTTAATTGCGGATTATACCCCTTAAATATTTAGTAAGGCATTAATCGTATAAATTTTAAAAATTATTCTTTAAGTCTTTTTGTTATAGACTTCACAAACTATGATAAAAAACTACCTAAACATCATTGCCTCTTTATATATAGACGGCTTTAAAAATATGAAAATAGGCAAAAAATTATGGCTTCTCATAATAATAAAGCTTATCATCATGTTTGGAATTTTAAAAGCCTTCATCTTTAACGAGACTCTAAATACTAAATTTCAAACCGACGAAGAAAAAAGCGAATTTGTAATTCGTAATTTAATAAAGGAATAAAATGTCTGAGATGGATTTTGTTGATTGGTCTAGGGCTCAGTTTGCGCTGACTGCCATTTACCACTTTTTGTTTGTCCCACTTACTTTGGGGCTAAGTTTTATCATCGCCATTATGGAGACGATATATGTTAAAACCGGCGATAAAGTCTGGCTTGAGATAACGAAATTTTGGCTAAAGCTCTTTGGTATAAATTTCGCTATCGGCGTTGCTACTGGCATCATCATGGAGTTTGAGTTTGGTACAAACTGGGCGAATTATAGCTGGTTTGTCGGCGATATCTTCGGTGCTCCTCTTGCGATTGAGGGCTTGCTCGCATTTTTCATGGAGAGTACATTTTTTGCCATTATGTTTTTTGGCTGGGATAAAGTCAGCAAGAAATTTCACCTACTTTCAACTTGGCTTGTCGCGATCGGTTCAAATTTAAGCGCGCTTTGGATCTTGATCGCAAATGGCTGGATGCAATACCCAATAGGCATGAAATTTAACCCAGATACTGCAAGAATGGAGATGAAAAATTTCTTTGAAGTTGCGCTAAATCCTCTTGGAATTAGCAAATTTTTACACACAGTAACTAGCGGCTACACTATCTCGGCTCTTTTTGTGATAGGAATTTCTGCCTGGTTTTTGATCCAAAAACGCCACATCTTGCTAGCTAAAAAAAGCATCGTCGTTGCTAGCGCATTTGGCCTTATCACTTCAGCATTTTTACTACTTAGCGGCGATGAGAGTGCATATTTTGTAGCTCAAAAGCAGCCTATGAAGCTTGCAGCCATGGAGGGACTTTATAAGGGCGAGAAAAACGCTGGTCTAGTTGCCGCTGGTATTTTAAACCTAGCTAAAAAGCTTGGCGACGAGAGCGATGCCTTTTTGCTTGAGATAAAGGTACCTTACGCACTTGGCATCATGGCAAACAGAGAGCTTGACTCATTTACACCAGGCATAAACGACCTACTTTATGGTAATAGCGAGCACAATCTAATAAGCGTAGAAGAGAAGATGGCAAAGGGCAAAGTAGCTATCGAAGCTCTTAAAAACTACAAAGAGGCTAAAAAAGCAAATGACGAGAGCCTAATGAAAACTTCTCTTTCAAATTTAGAAAGTAACCTAAATTTCTTAGGATATGGCTATCTTAAAGACGCAAAAGAGGCTGTGCCACCAGTTGCGCTTACATTTTATAGCTTCCATATCATGGTTGTACTTGGCACTTACTTCATAGCTCTTTTTGCTATTACGCTCTATCTAAATCTTTCAAGAAAATATAAATTTGAAAACATAAGAGCATTTTTGTGGATCTGCCTCTTTACCATACCGCTTGGCTACATCGCAGCTGAAGCTGGCTGGATAGTAGCAGAGGTCGGCCGTCAGCCTTGGGTGATACAAGATCTCATGACCGTTGGCGTAGGAGCTACAAATTTATCTGACTCAAATGTCAAAATTTCATTTATATTATTTGCTATTTTATTTACGGTCTTGCTAATTGCCGAGATCAAAATCATGCTTAAGCAAATAAAGATAGGATTTAACGACCATGCATAGTTTAAGCTTAGAAAATTTACAAATTTATTGGTGGTTTATAGTTAGCCTTCTTGGCGGACTTTTGGTATTTATGATGTTTGTTCAAGGCGGTCAGTCGCTCATTTTTAGCCTTGGCAAGGACGAGCTTAAAAAAGATATGCTCATAAATTCTATCGGTAGAAAATGGGAGCTTACATTTACGACGCTTGTTATGTTTGGTGGCGCATGCTTTGCGGCATTCCCGCTATTTTACGCTACTAGCTTTGGTGGTGCCTACTGGGTTTGGCTGGCTATTTTATTTTGCTTTATCGTCCAAGCTGTAAGCTACGAGTACCGCAAAAAGCCTGATAACTTCTTAGGAGCTAGAACTTATGAAATTTTCCTTTTCATAAATGGCTCACTTGGCGTTATACTTATCGGTATGGCTGTTAGTACATTTTTTAGCGGTAGCGCGTTTATACTAAATGAACACAACTTTGTCGAGTGGAAGACTCCTTTTCGCGGTCTTGAAGCTTTGGCAAATCCTTACTTGTACTTGCTTGGCATAGCGATGTTTTTCCTATCTCGCGTAGGCGGCTGCTTATATCTTATGAACAACATCGCTGATGGCGAATTTATACAAAACGCCAGAAAGCAACTACTTATTAACACCGTACTATTCTTGCCATTTTTTCTAGGATTTCTTGCTTGGGTGCTTACAAAAGACGGCTTTGCATACGACGCAAACGGCATAGTTAGCCTTATGCCTTACAAATACGCTATAAATTTGATCGAAATGCCTATCGTCGGTATATTGCTTCTTGTTGGCGTTGTTTTGGTGCTTGTTGGAATTTTCCAAGGGGCATTTACAAAAAGTATCCGTGGAATTTTTGCTTACGGCGTTGGCGTTACGCTTGCTGTAACCGCGCTATTTTTGATAACAGGACTAAATGGCACAGCATTTTATCCGTCATTTAGTGACCTTGCTAGCTCGCTAACTATCAAGAATGCAAGCTCTAGCCACTACACACTTGGCGTTATGGCCTATGTTAGCTTGCTAGTGCCAGTAGTGCTTGCTTATATCATCGTCGTCTGGAGAGCGATAGATAGCAAGAAGATCACGCAAGACGAGATCAAAAACGATCATCACGTATACTAAGGATAAAAGATGTTAGAAGCAGGAATTTTTTTGATACTTTGGCCAGTAACGCTATTTATTAGCTATAAATTTGTTCTTTTTTCTCTTAAGAAATTTGACGCAAATAACTAAGATTTAGGGGCATTTGCCCCTAAATTCTTCTTTTTTATTTTCACCCTTTAAAACAACTCTTTTATAAATTTATTTAAGCCACTTTTCATATAAGCGTTAGTTCTGTGTGAAATTTGGGTAGTAAGATATCATTAAATTTTATTAAAGGAGCGAAAATGAGCAAGAATTTCTTAGGTTCTGTTGCCCTTGCGGCTGTTTTGGTTAGTGGTCTTAGTATAGGCATCACGCCACTAGAGGCTGGAGTCCTGGCTCATCACGTAAAGATTCAAGGTGAGCTTGGATCAGTCTTTATAAATCCTTACGACGTATCGCCTCTAACTGCTATCATCGATAGAGCTGGCAAAGACATCAAAGATATCCATGTAAAAGTAAAAGGCAAGCCAGATGGCGGCATCGATATCGACTACAATGTTTCAGAGCATGCCCTGCTAACGCATGATGGTGTGCCTATTTGGGGACTTTACCCTGACTATCTAAATGAAGTAGTCGTAAGCTACACATTTAACGGAGCTAAAAAGGTAGAAACGTATAAAATTTACGCCCAGCCTATCGTCACATATAGCCGTGATTTTAGATTTTCTCACATGCAAAAGACTCGCGTCAAAAAGGTCGATCCTGCATTTAAAAATAGGCTCTATCTCATAAATAATACAATCACAAGCGTCTATAAACCGCTTGATTGGAAAAATGGCGGAGCTGCTAGTTGGAACGACTTTACCGAAAACTACATCGTAGATACCAAAGGTGAGGTTAGATGGTATCTTGACTATCAGAAATTTTACGACCGCAGCGAGAGAAGAGTGATGGATGGAGGCATGATGATGGGCTTTCATCAGCTAAAAAATGGCGATATCAGCTTTGGTATGGCTCAAAGATATCTTAGATATGATCTAATGGGAAAAGAAATTTATAATCGCCCGCTTCCAAGAGGCTACATCGATCTAAGCCATGAAGTTATGCCATTAAAGGATGATCACGCACTTCTTAGAGTTGGTAAATACAACTACCACCACAAAGATGGCAAAATTTCTCACACCATAAGAGATCACATCATCGAGGTCGATAGCACCGGTAAGGTGGTCGAAGAGTGGGATCTAAATGAAATTTTTGGCAACAACGTCTACCGCAGCAACCTCATAAAAGCGCTTGATGCAAGAGCTGTTTGCCTAAACATCGACATGGACGCAAAAGAGATAAAGATAAGCGACGATCAGCCATTTGGTGACATCACCTCTACTGGCACAGGCAGAAACTGGGCTCACGTAAACTCTATCTCATACGACGAGAGCGACGATAGCATTATCCTCTCACTTCGCCACCAAGGTGTCGTTAAAATAGGCCGCGATAAAAAAGTAAAATGGATACTCGCTTCGCCTGAGGGCTGGAGTGAAGAATTTAAAGCCAAAGTGCTAACTCCAGTCGATAGCAAAGGCAATAAGATAAAATGCGAAAACTCAAAATGCGAGGGCGAATTTGACTGGTCATGGACTCAGCACACCGCATGGCTAACGCCAAGATACGACAACAAAGGCAGTATAAAACACCTAAGCGTCTTTGACAATGGCGATGCAAGAGGCATGGAGCAGCCAGCCTTTAAAGAGGATAAATACTCACGTGCGGTTGAGTACAAGATAGATGAGAAAAAGGGTACGGTTGAACAAACTTGGCAGTTTGGCAAGGAGCGTGGCTTTGACTTTTATAGCGCAGTTACTAGCAACGTCGAGTGGCAAAAAGATAAAAATACCTACTTTATCTCAAGCTCAAATGTAAATTTACTCCGTCCTGACAAGACTATCAAAATGGTCTTAGTTGAGATCGATCCAAAGACAAATGAGATCAAATTTGAGATGGATGTGGACTCTGCTTCAAGAGATGATGTCGCTTATAGGGCGATGGTTATTGATCCGGAGGTATTTAGTTATTAGCAGTATCTGGTGTGAGATTTTTCTCGCACCAGCTTTTAGTTGTTGTTTTGAAATTTATAGATTGCTTCTTTGATTCTAGTAAGGTTAAAATTTATCGCTCGCTCTAGCTCTGGCAAGTCTATATCTTTATCCGCTTCGAATGCTTTTACCATATCGCTTAGCTCTTTTGTCTCATCACTTGCAAGGACTATGCTTTTAAAATTATCATCGTCTATCTGGTCAAATTTTAAAAAGATCGATACAAATTTATCTTTTAAAATTTCTTTATTTAGCTTTCTATTTTCCAAAGCTTTCTTTGTTCCGCCATTTTTATTACAGGTTCTAAATATCGAATCTATTGTTTCATTCACTTCATCAAGTAAAATTTCTATTTTTTCACTTTGCATATAAAACTCTCTTAACTATAAATTAAATTTAAAATAAAAGCTAATCGCTCTTGTTTTGGAGATTAGAAGTTGTTTTACTTCTTCGCGTAAAAAGGAAAAATTAAAGTTGTATTTGTGAAGTTATTTTCATAAAAGTTTGTGCCAGAATTTAAAATTTTAGTTTGCATTGGCATCACTTTTATGCCCTCTGTTTTTGCGATCATTTTCTCATCCTTGTTAAAAAATTTTATCGCATTGTATAAATTTTCATAAGTCTTGTAAATTGTACCAGAGTACAATAAAGCCCTATAAATCAATATTTATAACACATTGATAATATTTTTACGTTATTATTTTGTATACTGCTTTGATTAAAATTACCGAAATTTCATAGCTATTTAGCTCATCCTTTTTGGATAAATTTTAAAAATTTAATGTGTTATTTATGTAATAAAAAAATTTTAAATTTGCAAAAATTTTTTAAAATCTTTGATACTTTATATGTGATAAAATCCTCTCAAATTTTAAAAAAGGATCAAATTTGAGAAGCGACATAATCAAAAAAGGCTACACAAGAGCCCCACACCGCTCACTTTTACGTGCGACTGGGCTAAAAGACGATGACTTTGCTAAACCCTTCATCGGCGTTGCAAACAGCTTTATAGAGATCATTCCAGGGCACTTTTTCTTAAACAAATATGCACAAATTTTAAAAGATGAAATTCGCAAAAATGGCTGTATTCCATTTGAGTTTAACTGCATCGGCGTGGATGATGGCATCGCAATGGGACATGGAGGCATGCTATATAGCTTGCCTAGCCGTGAGATCATCGCAAACTCGATAGAGACCGTGATGAACGCTCACGCACTTGACGCACTTGTTTGTATGCCAAACTGCGACAAGATCGTCCCTGGCATGGTTATGGGTGCTTTAAGAGTAAATGTACCGACCGTGTTTGTAAGTGGTGGCCCAATGAAAAAGGGCTACACAAAAGATGGCAAGCCGATTGACCTTGCGACTGCATTTGAGGCGGTTGGTAAATTTGAGACCAAAGAGATAGATGAGGCTGAGCTAAGAGATATCGAGTGCAATGCATGTCCAAGTGGCGGTAGCTGTAGCGGTATGTTTACGGCAAATTCTATGAACACGCTTTGTGAAGCAATGGGCATAGCACTCCCTGGCAACGGCACTATCCTAGCACTAACTCCGGAGCGTGAGGAGCTTATTAGACAGGCTGCTCGCAGGATCTGCGAGATCGCACTTGATGAGAAATTTAAAATCAGAAACATACTAAATGAAAAAGCGATCCGCAACGCACTTGTCGTTGATATGGCGATGGGCGGTAGCAGCAACACCGTCCTTCACATGCTAGCCATATCAAGAGAGGCTGGCGTAAATTTAGACATCAAAGAGCTAAATAAAATCAGCCAAAACATCGCTCACATCGCCAAGATCAGTCCAAGCTTGCCAAACGTACACATGGAGGACATCGGCAGAGCTGGTGGTATGAATGCAGTGATAAAAGAAATTTCACGCAGAGATAATGGCATGCTAAATTTAGACAATCTCACAGTTAGTGGCGAAACTTTGGGAGAGCGTGTAAAGATAAGTGATATCAAAGATGAGAGTATCATTCACAAAGTAGAAAACGCCTATTCGCAAGTTGGCGGACTTGCCATTTTGTTTGGAAATTTAGCCGAGCAAGGCTGTGTAATCAAGACAGCTGGCATCGTTGGCGAGCGTAAATTTAGCGGTAAAGCAGTCTGCTTTAACTCACAAGATGAAGCCATAGCTGGTATTTCAAGCGGCAAAGTAGATAAAGGCGATGTCGTCGTCATCCGCTACGAAGGTCCGCGCGGAGGCCCTGGCATGCAAGAGATGCTAAGCCCTACCTCACTCATCATGGGACGAGGCCTTGGTGCAGATGTAGCGCTCATCACAGATGGTCGCTTTAGTGGGGCGACAAGGGGTCTAAGTATCGGTCACGTAAGCCCAGAAGCAGCCGAGGGCGGCATGATAGGCTTGCTACGAGACGGCGATATCATCGATATAGACGTTGATAAATACGAGATAAACGTTCGCCTAAGCGAGGCTGAGATCGCAAAGAGAAGAGCGGAATTTAAGCCAGTTGATAAACCGCTAACATCTCGCTGGCTAAGGCAATACCGCAAACTAGTCACAAACGCAAGCAACGGAGCAGTGCTAGAAGCATAAAAAATTTATTATAAAAGCAAGGAGTAGTCTCTTTGCTTTTATAAAAATATAAAAATTTCTTCACTTTTTAAGGATACCAAATGCAACAAGATTTCTATTTTTATGCTGCCATATTTTTAGGAGTACTATTTTTGATTGCGATATTTGTCATCTATTCATTTAATAGAGACAAACTCGAGCTAAAAAGAAATCTAACACAAAAAGAGCAAGAAAATTTTGAAATTTCATCAAATCTAACAAATTTAGTATCTAAAAATAGTGAAAATCTGCAGCTAATCAGCGAGCAAAAAGCAAGGCTTATGTCAAATCACGAGCGAATAGACGAGCTCATCAGCGAGATCGATGCACTAAAAACCAAAATAGTACAAAAAGACGAAGCTGAAGATGCGATGGAGCGCGTGATAAATGAGCTTAAAGAGAGTATCGGTACAGCAAATGAAAGGGTCAAGAATAACGAGGCAAATTTTACTGCAACACTAGCTGAGCTAAATCAAAACAAAAATGCTTTAGCTGAAGCGAGTGAGAGAGAAAATAGATTAAAACGTGATATGGCTGTGCTTAGAAATGAAATAGAAGCAAAAGAAAATAGCCTAAAAGAGCAAGAGAAAAATTTATTAAAAGTAAAAAATGAGTTAAATTTGGAATTTTCTAATCTTGCAAATAAAATATTTGAAGAAAAAAGTGCAAATTTCACACAAAATAGCCAAAATTCTTTAGATCTTTTACTAAAGCCACTAAAGGAGCAAATTTCAACCTTTCAAGAGCGTGTAAATGCAGTCCACGACGAATCAGTTAAAGGTATGAGCGCGCTAGGAACGCAAATTAAGCACATAAGTGAGATTGGTATCTCAATGTCAAAAGAGGCAAACTCGCTAGCCACTGCACTAAAAGGTAGCAATAAAACACTTGGAAACTGGGGCGAAATACAGCTTGAACGCACATTTGAGGCTTCTGGACTTATAAAAGATGAGCACTACTTGACACAACAAAATTTCAAGAACGAAGAAGGTAAACGTCTTATTCCTGATTTTATAGTAAAGATACCAGATGGCAAACACCTAATAGTTGATTCTAAAGTCTCACTTATAGCTTACGAAAAGGCTATCACAGCCAGCAATGAGGAGGAGCTAAATTTAGCATTGAAAGAGCATATTGCTTCTATGAAAAATCACATAGATAGCTTAAATAGCAAAAATTACGGTGAGATCGTACCTGATAGCCCTGATTTTGTATTGATGTTTATACCAATTGAGCCAGCATATATCGAGGCTATGAAATTTGATAGTTCCCTTTTTGACTACGCATTTCAAAAGCGCGTAATACTAGTATCTCACACTACGCTTATGCCTATTCTTCGCACAGTGGCAAATTTATGGCGCATAGAGCGTGGCAATGAAGAGGCCAAAAATATCGTAAAGAGTGCGATTAAAATTTATGATAAAGTCCGCAATGTGGCCGAGCATATGAATAGACTTAGCAATACACTAAATACTACGAATAAACATTTTAACGCCCTTGCATCAAGTTTTAGTGGTAGAGATGGTCTTGTTAGTAGACTTGAAAATTTTAAACGCTTGTCTCCAGACGAGCAAAAAGATATAGAAGTAAAAGAGATCGGCGTAAATAACGAATTAGAAAAAGAGGGTTAGGATATGGCTAGAAAAACTAGCCATAAAATTTATTTTAAAAGACCTTGTTTTTTCATTTGTTCCATTACTTGAGCAAACATCTCTTTAGCTTGTTTGCAAGTAGCGTCTTGTTGCTCTTTTGGAAGTGTAGCAAGTTGATCCATTGATTGTTTCTTTTGATCTTCATAAATTTTTACTTGTTGCTCTTGTCCAGCTTTTTTGTAAGCTTCAACCATCTTATCAATGTCTGAGAAGTAAGACTTGCAAGTATCTGTAAGATCTGCAGCGTTTAGGCTTAGTGCAAAGCCAAGAGTAGCTAAAACTAAAAGTGATTTTTTCATCTCTTTCTCCTTGTGAAAATTTGAAAGGATTGTATCATTTTTATAATATTTTATAACTTAAATTAATAGTCAAGGCAAACACCTTGACTATTTTGGCTTTTTAGCCTAAGAATTCGCGCTTAAAATACTCTTTTGGAGCCTTGCAAAGTGGGCAAGCGCCTGGAGCTTTTTTACCTCTATGAACGTGTCCGCACACCTCGCAAACCCAGATATCCTCTTCGTCGCTTTCAAAAAAGCCCTCTTCATCAAGCATCTTTTTAAGCTCTAGATACTCCCTCTCATGCTCTACTTCAACCTTGCCGATCGCGTTAAATAGCCTCTCAACATCTCTTAGCTCTTCTTCTTTTGCGATCTTTGCAAAGTCTGGATACATCGTAGTATGCTCGTAGTTTTCGCCAGCTGCAGCGTCAAGTAAATTTTTATCCATCTTATCGATCGGATCGTTCATCATCTCGTGATATTTCTTAAACTCAGCCCTTGCGTGCCATTTCTCGTTTTCAGCTGCTTCGTAAAAGTGTCTAGCTATTGCGTGATAGCCTGCTTCTTTGGCTAGATCGCCATAAAGCTCATACTTATTTCTAGCTTGTGACTCGCCAGCAAATGCCTTCATCAAATTTACAGCTGTTAAATTTTCAGTGACGCACTTCATCTCTTCGCCGCAACAGGTTAGTGTACCACCGCCAACCTTTTGCACCTCGATCTCGTTGCCGCATTTTTCGCATTTGTATGTTTCGTACTGTCTCATTTTGACTCCTATTTTGATAAATTTTGATTGGATTATAACCAAATAATTAAAATAAGTAAATAATAATTTTTATTGATAACGTATATTATTATTTTATTTTTTACATAAAATTTGTGTGAGTTTTGTTACAAATGGAGAGACTAGCAAAAGCACAGGATACGCTACTACAAAAGCTTTTACGTAAGCAGTTAGCCAAATTTTTACAAAGCCATCAATAAAACCAAGATTTAAATATGTCAGCACAAATGACATAAAAAACGCCATAAATGCTGACATTATAAACGCAAAAACATATTTATAAAATTTTGCTGGTATCATGAAATTTTACCTATCAGCTCCCCTAATCTTTTTGCATGGTCAAGCGCCTTTTGCCTCATCAAAGCAAGCTTTGCCTCATCGTGCCTACTCTGATACGATAGCCCTCCGCTATAAACATATCCTGCAAACTCCATCCCACAAGTATTTGTTAGTGCCTTAAGTGGCGGCAAAAATTCCTCTATCTCATAGCGCTGAAGTGCTTCTTTTTTATAAAGCTCTTCAGGCGAGCCAGAAGTAAATGAAAGCACCAGCTTCTTGCCACGTAGCTTATCTCCGCTGCTGCCATGAGAGAAGCCATGAACTAGCACGTCCTCAAACCACTTTTGCAAAAGTGATGGCACGCCGTACCAGAAAAATGGATAAACAAGCACAATCACATCAGCCTTTACTAGCTTTTCTTGCTCGGCTTTTACGTCTATCACGTAGTTTTTATAAAGCTCGCTTAGTATGTCAAATTTAGCCTCTGGCAAGTGCTTTTTTAGCTCACCTAAAATGATCTTATTTGCAAAGGAATTTTCAAGGTCAGTGTGACCTGATACGACTAAAATTTCACTCATTTTCTCTCCTTAAATTTACTTGCAAACAAAGCTACTTGCCTTGCTCGCGTCACCGCCCACGTATGTAGCCACCTTTGGATACGCACACACCAAAAATTCCTTGCCAGCGTAGGTCTTACTCTTAGCTAGCATGCTCTTTATCCTTTTCGTTCCACGCCGCATCTATCATCTCATTGTTTAAAATTTTCACATCTTTTAAACTCTCACACCCTGCCCTATCAAGGGCAAAAGCCGTGCTACTAATGAGTGCTAGTGCGCAAAAAAGTTAAATTTTCTTCATAGCATCTCCTAAAATTTTATCTTACTAAATGAGGTCTCGTTTTTTAGACCAAATCCGTCAAATTCATCTATCAGCCCAGCTCGCTCTTTGGCATAAGCTTTGTAGTTTTCGCTGTGACGGTAGCTCTCAAAGCTAGCTTCATCTTTGTAAATTTCAACCAGCACCCATTTGCTTGGCGCGTCCTTTTGACTAAAGGCAAACTGTGCAAAAGCACCCTCATCTACGCTTTTTTGCATATATTTTTTGATGATCTTTTCAAATTTCGTATCGCTCTTTGCTAAAAGGCTTAAATTTGTGATGTGAAAGTAGGTATCTTTTAGCCTCTCCGGCGTTAAATTTTTAGAAAACGCAGCCCTCTTTTTTACACCAATAGCCTTTTTGCTAGCCAAAATTTCAGCGCTTGCGCTTGCAAATTTCTTAAAATGCGCCGAGCTTATATGCTTTTTATAAGCCGCCTCGTCCTTGTAAAACTCAAGCAGGTAAAATAGCTCTGGCTTGCTCTTTGCGCTTACAAAAAAGATCGCCTGTGTGCCTGGCTCGCTCTTTGAGCTAAGGATATTTTCCCTGCCAAGCTGTCTCAGCAAGCTCTTGTTATTTGGCGTTGAAAGCAGCTCGTATAAGCTCACTTTCGCCTCCGCCCCAAAGGCAAAAGCTGCCGAAAATACTAATAAAAATAGCTTTTTAATCATCAAATTTCCTTAAATTTATTTCTCAACCACTCTTTTAATCCAAGCAAAAAGCTCGTCTAAATCGTAGTCGCCGCCATGTCCTTGTCCCCAGATCGCTTCAAAATCAACCTCTTTGCCAGCATTTTTAAGCGAAAGCGCGAGCATAGCAGGTACGGCAAGGGCTAAGTCGGTGTCGTTTGTGCCCTGTCTTATGCGGTAAAATTTCGCCGAATTTTTATTTTTGACGTAGTTCATCGCATTCATCATCTTTATGACGCTAGCCTCCGCCATCTCGCCCTCGCTTCGCTCTTTTGCAAATTTAGTAAAGTGCTTTGCAGGCGTTTTGCTATCGCCAAAAAGGTCATTTTCAGGATTTTCTAGCCCAAATCCGTCAAAGGCAACCACCGCTTTGGCGCGTTTTAGCGAAGCGATGAAGTCTTCTAGCTTAAACGTATATCCAAGCGAGCAGCCCTGCGTATCAAGCGTGATAAATTTAGGCGTGAGCGTGCTTTTGTCGTTGCTTTTTGTAGCGGTAAATGCCCTTGAGATGAGGGCGTTTATATACTCTTTGAAGCTGCCCTCGCCCTTTTCATCAAGGCTTAGCGCGTGGCCTTTGGCGTCTTTTAAATTTAGCGAGTTTAGATAGGCTGGGAATTTACTCTTTAGCTCGCGCGAGAGCTCTTTTTGCGTGGCGTTTAGCTCGCCTGTGATAGTCTTTTGCTTTTTGCTTCTGTTGTTAAAAGAGCTCACATCAAGACTTGTAAAATCAATCCTTTCAAATTTATCCAAATCCCCAAACATCCACTCATACGCCTCATCCTCATGTTCTAAATTTGTAACAGGGCAGTAGGCTGAAGCGGCGTAAATTTGATCGTCTGCTCTTGCAGCTCCTAGCTCTTTAAGATATGGCTCGTACTCTTTTGCATTTGCGCTTGCGCCAAGAAGTGCTGACATCGCGCCGCCTGCGCTCGTGCCGTTTGAGATGATCTTATTTGCGTCGCCTGGCATAAATTTGTCGTTAAATTTAAGATATCTAACAGCCGCTTTTAGATCGATTATCGCAGCTGGGGCTTTGCCGATAAATTTCTCGCTATCTTTTAGCGTTCTGCCTCTAGCGCCAACGCTTGCCACGACGTATCCTCTAAGAAGCGCCTCAAGGGTAGCATTTGGTTTTTCGTTTATGATTTCTGGCTTTGGTGGCATTGCGCTCATGTAGCCGCCGATCGCATTTGGCATAAAGATAGCCCCTTTTTGGTCGCTAAATTTCTCCTCTGGCACGTAAAAATTTAGCACCTCGTAGTCGCTAACTGGCTTTGCCACATAGACTATGCCTTCATAGGCTCTAAATTTAAGCGTCCTATCGCCAACTTGCACGCTTTTTAGCTCAAATTTGTTTTCATCAAATTTAAGCTCATTTCCAAAGCAAGCGCCTACTAAACAAACCCCTAAAATAGCAACTCTAACGCATTTCATGATCTGCCTTTTTATTTTATCCTACTTTTTTGCTTTACTAGCCTTGGCGTAGGCTACCAGGGCTTTAGCGCCTAGTTATCTTTTGGATCGTATTTGATCGCGTAGTCAAATTTTGGCTTGCTTAAGCTAAACTCAAAGCTATCTCTATCCACCGAGCCAACGCAGTAATGGCTATCATAAAGGCGAAGCAAAAACTCCGCCATTTCTTCACTCGTGTGGTACTTTTTAAACGCTTTGTCGTAGTCGTAGCTCTCTTTGCTAGTTGCCACCATGCCAAATTCTGTCTTTGTAGCAGCTGGAGCCAGCACTTTTGCTTGCATCTTTGCCTGCTTGTCCTGTACTAGCTCGTGGTAAAGCCCCTCGCTAAAGGCACTTACGAAAAATTTGCTAGCGCAGTACGTGACGGCGTTTGGCACGATCTTATAGCCACCTATCGAAGAGATATTTATAAGCTGCGTATCTTTGTCTTTATATTTTTTAGTAAAGAGCGTTGAGAGCGTGACAAGTGAGATGATGTTTAAATTTATCATCTGTGTGATTTTTTCTAAATTTTGCTCGCCGACCTTGTTATAGTCACCAAAACCAGCGTTGTTTATAAGCGCTTTTAGCTCAAATTTTTCTAAATTTTGCCAAAGAGAGAGGACATTTTCTTGCTTTGAGAGGTCGCAAAGCTCTATCATCACATCGACATCTGCAAATTTAGCTATCTCGCCTTTTAGCTCTTCTAAAAGCTCGCCACGTCTTGCAACAAGGATCAAATTCTCCCCACGCTTTGCAAATGCCTTTGCCACGGCCGCTCCTATGCCTGAACTTGCTCCAGTGATGGCGATGTATCTTTTCACTTCGCATACTCCATCGGGCTATAAATTTTCACGCCCTCGCTGTGATCTTGTGCCACTTCAACGACCACTTTAGCGATATCTTCTGCTCTCATTGGGCGGTATTCGTCAAAAAAGCCTTTTGGGATAAATTTAAACGCCTTTATCGCTAGATACTCGCCTAGTCTAAATTCTTTTCTATCAGCCTCGATAAGTGGCGTTCTTACGATCTGAAGCGAGTTGTAGCCAAGCTCTTGTATTTTGCTTTCTGCTTGTCCTTTTACTTTTAAATAAAATGAACCCGACCTTCTACTAGCTCCTGCCGCCGAGATAAAAACAAAACGTTTTACCCCACATTCCAAGCCAAATTTGGCAAAATTTATAGGATAAGTCGCATCCACCTTATAAAACTGCTCTTTATGCTTTGCCGCTTTCATCGTTGTGCCTAGTGCACAAAAGACTTCATCAGCAATAAATGGCACTTCATCTTTAAGCTCATCAAAATTTATTACTTTTACTTCAAGCTTTTCATGAGTAAATTCTAGCTCGTGCCTAACAAGAGCGATGACCTTACTATAATGCTCACTCTGGCATAAATTTTTTAAAATTTCACTTCCTAAAGCACCACTAGCTCCAGCTATAAGGGCGATCTTTTTCATACTTTTCCTTTATAAATTTAGATAAATTTTATCTCGCTAAGGCAAAAATTTCACTTATAGCTTCTTTTGTATAAATTTGCTCTAGCCTCCTACCTTTCGCATAGTCATAAACTAGAGCCATGATCTCATCTAAATTTGTATCATCAACTCCGATTTCAATAAGACTTGTTGGTGTGCCGATCTTGCTAAACCACTCTTTTAGCCTCTCTATGCCTGCGTCTGCGTCATCCACGCCAAAAATTTCTCTACCAAAACGCTTAAATGCCTCTAAATTTCTACTCTTATACCACTTCATCCAAGCTGGCATAACCACACTTAGCCCAGCTCCATGCGCGCAGTCCACGACTGCACCTATGGCGTGCTCGATCATATGATTTGGATATGAGTAGCCAGCCGTTCCGACGTAAGTTAGGCCATTTAGTGCCATCGTAGCAGCCCAGGCAAACTCGCCTCTAGCGTCGTAGTTTTCAGGCTCTTTTAGTAAAATTTCAGTCGTTTTCATGACCGTTTTGATGTTTGCTTCGATGTATAAATTTATGATCTCAGGCTGGATGCTCGCCGTAAAGTAGCCCTCGATGCTGTGAGCGATGATGTCTGAAGCTGAATAGACCAAGTACTCCTTGCTAACGCTTGCTTGAAGAAGTGGGTTTATCACCGACACTTTTGGGTAAAGACAAGCGCCGTGCATGGCAAATTTCTCTTTTGTGGCTTCGTTTGTGACGACTGCGCCGCCGTTCATCTCTGAGCCAGTTGCAGCTAGTGTTATGATGTCAAAGATCATAAGCGCTTCACTTGGATCTTTACCGGTAAAAAAGTCCCAAACGTCGCCATTATATTTAACTCCAGCAGCCACAGCCTTTGCCGTGTCAAGTACTGAGCCACCACCTATGGCTAGCACACTATCGACACCTTGCTTTTTAGCTAAATTTATAGCCTCATTTACCTTGCTTAGTACTGGATTTGACTTCACGCCGCCTATCTTACAAAACTCGATACCATTAGCACTTAGACTCTTTGCTGCGACATCAAAAAGGCCATTTTTTATGATCCTATCGCTACCATAGATGATAAGCGTCTTTTTAACGCCAAATTCTTTCATGTATCTGCCGATATTTTGCTCTTTGTCTTTGCCAAATTCTATTTTTGTAGGGTTTAAAAAGCTAAAATTTTGCATAGTTTCTCCTTATTAGTTTTAATGATTATAGTTTTGCAAAGCAAAAATTTTTGTTAAAAATAATGAGTAGAAATTTAAAAATTTCTTAGTTTGATAGGAAGTTTTGAGATGATTTTTTTCGGATCAAAGCTACTTTTAGCATCAACCAAATTTCCAAAATTTTCACCTGTGCTAAGGAATTTTTGCAAATAATAATTGCCTCTATATCCAAGGTCATAAAGAATTTCAGACATCAAAGAAATATCTGTTTCATCTAAAAAATCTGCATGCACGGTTGTTCTTACTTCAAAATCAAAATTTATCTCAAGCAGATATTTTAGTGTGCTAATAAATTTTTCATATAAATTTGAGCCAGTTACGCCCACAAATTTCTCTTTTGGTGCTTTAAAATCAAGTGCGATATAGTCAATCAGCCCT
Source organism: Campylobacter concisus (assembly GCF_003048905.1). NCBI lineage: Bacteria > Pseudomonadati > Campylobacterota > Epsilonproteobacteria > Campylobacterales > Campylobacteraceae > Campylobacter > Campylobacter concisus. The sequence goes on along the minus strand of NZ_PIRO01000001.1, from coordinate 1,085,034 downwards.
TCACCTATCGCCCCTTTTAAAATCTCAATATGAGAGCCATTTGTATCGACCTTTAGGCAAAAATTTCTTGACTTGACCTCTCTTGCAAGTTTTAAAAACAAAGGATTTGCCGTGCATTCGCCACCGCTAAAGACGATACCATTTAGCTTGCCTATGCGGCGGTCTAAGAAGTTACAAACCTCAGCCATTTCTATATTGCCATTTGAATTTACAACTTCTATATTGTAACAATACACGCATCGCATATTACAGCCTGCAAACCAAACTACCGCAGCCACTTTGTCTGGATAATCAAGCGTAGTAAATGGCGTTATACTAAAGACTTTATGCAAATTTATGGACCTTTTGAGATTTAAAAGGCACAGAAGATTGTGCCTTTTTATTTGAGTTTTTTATATTTTTATTGGCTGCGGTGATTATCTTTTGCAGCAACTTGCGTATTCATCAAATTTAATACGCTCTTTGTGCTCGCCTTTTTTACCAAGGTTAAAGCTCTCAACTGGGCGATGATAACCCATAACACGAGTATAGACTACGCATTTTGTGCGTTTATCTTGTACTTTTTCTAAAATTTCTTTTTCTGTCATTTCCTCTCCTTATTTGGAATTGTTTTTCTCTTTTTCTATTAATTCTGCATCGCAAAGCGGACAAAATTCATGTTCTCCAGCAATGTAGCCATGTTTTGAACAAACGCTAAACACAGGCGTTATAGTGATATATGGAAGCTTATAATTTGAGATTATGCTCTTTACAAGCTCCTTGCAAGCTTTAGGTGAGCTGATCCTTTCTTTCATATAAAGGTGAAATACTGTGCCACCAGTGTATGAAGTCTGAAGATCATCTTGCAAATCAAGCGCCTCGTAAGCATCATCTGTAAAATTTGCTGGAAGCTGGGTTGAGTTTGTATAGTAAATATTCTCTCCCCCACCTGCTTGGATGATGTCTGGATAGCGCTTTTTATCCTCTTTGGCAAAGCGGTATGTTGTGCCTTCAGCTGGAGTCGCCTCAAGGTTGTATAAATTTCCAGTCTCTTCTTGAAATGTCCTTATCTTGTCGCGCAAAAACTCGACCATCTCAATAGCAAAATCACGTCCAAATTTTGTTGAGATATTCTCCTTATCATTTGTGAAATTTCTAAGAAGCTCGTTCATGCCATTTATACCGATCGTGCTAAAGTGGTTGTTAAAGTGCTTTAGATATCTAGCCGTATAAGGATAAAGCCCTCTGTCATACATCTCTTGTATAAATTTGCGCTTCTTTTCAAGTGTCGATTTAGCAAGCTCCAAAAGATAGCTAAGCCTGTTATAAAGTGCGACTTTATCACCTTTGAAGTTGTAGCCTAGGCGAGCTAAATTTATAGTGACAACGCCAATAGAGCCTGTCATCTCTGCGCTGCCAAAAAGACCACCACCTCGTTTTAAAAGCTCTCTTAGATCAAGTTGCAAACGGCAGCACATAGAGCGAACATGTCCTGGTTTGTAGGCTTTTTCGTTTTCTATCTTATTGCCATTTTCGTCATAAGTGTATTGTGAGCCGATAAAATTTTGAAAGTAGCTTGAGCCCATTTTGGCAGTATTTTCAAAGAGTACATCCGCTACTTCACTATCCCAGTCAAAATCCTCTGTGATATTTACCGTTGGTATAGGAAATGTGAAAGGCTGCGAGCACTTATCGCCAGCTGTTAAAACCTCGTAAAATGCCTTATCTATGCGTGCCATTTCAGGCTCGAAGTCCTTGTAGGTCATATCGATCAAATTTTTTCTGCCACGCTCGTTTGCTTTTTTCAAAATTTTCTCGTCTTTTACGTTTGTAAAAAGGTGTATATCATCACTCGTTGGGATCTGATCTCTTAGATCGCTTGGGCATGTGATGTCGATGGTGACGTTTGTAAAAGGGCTTTGTCCCCAGCGTGCAGGAACGTTTAGGTTAAATATAAAGCTAGTTATCGCCTTTTTGATCTCGGCGTCGCTTAGATCGTCTTTGAAGACGTAAGGCGCAAGGTAGGTGTCAAAGCTAGAAAACGCCTGAGCACCCGCCCACTCGCTTTGCAAAATTCCTAAGAAATTCGCCATTTGATAAAGCGCCTCTCTAAAGTGCTTTGGCGCTTTACTCTCAACCCTACCACGAACACCGTTAAAGCCCTCATTTAACAAAGCCCGTAAGCTCCAGCCAGCACAATACCCTGTAAGGCAGTCAAGGTCGTGGATGTGGTAGTCGCCATTTCTATGAGCTAGGCCCTCTTCTTTGCTATAAACAGCGTCTAGCCAGTAGTTTGCTATGACTTTACCAGCGGTGTTGTTTATAAGGCCTGCGTTTGAGTAGCTTGTATTTGAGTTTGCAGAAATTCTCCAGTCAGTGCCGTTTATGTACTCATTTATCGTTTGAGTTGAATTTATGTAGGTCGTATCGTCATTTAGGCCTAAAATTTGCTCACGCTGAAGCTTGTGGGTATGACGGTAGAGCATAAAGCTCTTTAAAACGTCGAAATATCCGCTATTAAATAGCTCTTTTTCGATCGCATCTTGGATGTCTTCGACTGTTATTGCGCTTGATTTTTGAAAGATATCTTGGACAACATTTGTAAAAACTTTCTCATCATAAGCTAAATTTTCGCTAGCAAATGCCTTTTTTATCGCATCTACTATCTTATATGCTACAAATTCTTGTCTTGTGCCATCTCGTTTTAAAATTTCACGCATCGCCCACTCTTTCCGATTTTTTAATATGGAGTTTTAAAGTATAGGACAAGAAAGCTTAAACAATAGACAACTATTTTATTTTGTTTAATAATATTTATCAAAAAATATAAAATTTTATGAAGTTTTCTTAAAGAATAAATTTACGTTATTTAAGTATTTTAAATTAATTTTTGATTATTTTACTTAAATAATTATTTTAGTTTTACTTTTTAAAATAGTATATTTAAATTTTTCTTTCATATAGATCTTTATTTAATTTATGTCAATACTCGCCGGTTTTCAATAAAGGAGTTTAAATGAAAAAATCACAACCCTCGCTCTAGGTCTACTTTTGGCTGGCTGTACAGCATCAAACGGCGTAAAATCACCCGAAGATGGCATGATGAAAAGCTTTGCAAAGTGCGCCTTAAAATCAGATAGCACAGTCATTATGCTAGTACCAAGTCGTGGCTTTCTTGCTGACACGATAGCTAGCGCAACAACTAGTGTTTCAAACAATGACGGAGGCTTTTATAACAATCTAACAGCTGAAATGCAAAAGGGCGTAAATGCCTTTGTGATCTACGGCGAAAGCGGCATGAAAACGGAGTCACTTATGGCAAATGTCTTTACAAGGCTAAAAGAGCATAATGTAAATGGCATGCAGTTTTGCATATCAGCAGGACTAGAAAATAGCGAGAAGCTAAGCAAGCTAGCAGATGAACTTGGTATAAAATTAAGCTTTGTGACACTTCCTTAAATTTATAAATTATAAATTTAATAGACAATTTAAAAATTTAAGAGAGAAATTTCTCTCTTAAATTTACCTACTGACAACCCTCGCATTCGATCGAACGGTCGGCCACGTCGTTTAGTTTTTCGCTATCTGGGCTTTCAGAGCGTAGATAGTAGGTTGATTTTAGTCCAAGCTCCCATGCAAGTGTGTAAATTTCACTTAGATATCCGCCACTTGCTTTATCAAGACTCATAAATATATTTAGACTTTGACCTTGGTCGATCCACTTTTGGCGGATAGCACCTGCTTTTATAAGAATTCTCTGATCAAGCTCGTAAGCTGGCGTGTAAAACTGCCAAGTATCTGGGCTTAAATTTGGCACGACATTTGGGATCATACCGCTTAGGTTGTGCTCGAACCACTTGCGCTTATAGACTGGCTCGATAGTCTGAGTAGTGCCAACAAGGATCGAGATCGAGCTAGTTGGAGCGATCGCCATTAGGTAGCCGTTTCTCATGCCGTCGCGCTTGACTTTTTCTCTTAGCTTGTCCCAGTCGCAGACATTTTCGTCAAATAGCCCGCCTTTGTCGTTTAAAAGAGCCTTTGCATTCTCGTTTGCGGTGTCTATCGGCATGATGCCTTTGCTCCATTTTGAGCCTTCAAATTTTGGATAGACGCCCTTTTCTACGGCTAAATTTGAGCTAGCATAGATCGCGTTGTAGCTTATGTTTTCCATTATGCTATCAATGAGCGCCAAGTGCTCATAGCTGCCCCATTTTACGTTTTTCTCAGCTAGCATTTGCGCTTCGCCCATGACGCCAAGGCCGATCGAGCGAGATGATAAGTTTGTGTGTTTTACCTTTTTGTGCGGGTAGAAATTTAGGTCTATAACGTTATCAAGCATCCTAGTAGCTATCGGCACGACACGCTCGATGTCCTCTTTGCTGTTTATCTTGCTTAAATTTATACTTGCAAGGTTGCAAACTGCCGTTTTGCCCTCGATGCTCTCTTTTTCTACGATAAAAATTTGCCTGTCTTTTAGGCTATCAAGCGCGCTAAGCTTTTTGGCTTTTTTAGTTATGCCACTATCGACCGTGACGTCTTCTTCTTCGTCAAATAGCTCCTCGCTGCCATCTTCATAAGTGATCTTAATCTTATAGTAGTTTGGCGCTGTGTTTTGGAAAATTTCGGTGCATAAATTTGAGCTTCTGATGATGCCCTCATGGTCGTTTGGATTTGCTTTGTTGGCATTGTCTTTAAAGCATAAAAATGGCATGCCTGTTTCAAAATAGCTAGTTAAAATTTTTTTCCAAAGCTCTTTTGCAAGGATGGTGTTTTTCTGGATATTTTCGTCGTTTTCATACTCTAAATATCTCTTCTCAAACTCCTCGCCGTAAAGGTCGCAAAGGTCGCTTACTTGAGCTGGGTCAAAGAGGCTCCAGCGGCCATTTTCTTTAACACGCTTCATAAATAGGTCGTTTATCCAAAGTGCAGGGAAAAGCTCGTGTGCGCGGCGTCTCTCTTCGCCTGAGTTTTTACGAAGATCGAGAAAATCGCTCACGTCCATGTGCCAAGGCTCGATATAAACAGCGATTGCTCCCTTTCTAGTGCCTAGCTGATCTACCGCTACTGCGATGTCGTTTGTCACTTTTAAAAATGGGATGATACCGCCAGCTGCGTTTTTGTGTCCGTCGATACTACCGCCCATCGCACGCACCTTGCTCCAGTCCCAGCCGATACCGCCGCCAAATTTTGAAAGTAGCGCCATCTCTTTGTAGCTATCAAAAATTCCTTCGATATTATCAGGCGTACTGCCTACGTAACAGCTGCTTAGCTGGTGGCGTGTAGTCCTTGCGTTTGAGAGTGTTGGCGTGGCTAGCATCACTTCAAATTTAGAGATAAGGTCGTAAAATTTCTTAGCCCAGCCTTGACTGTCTAGCTCGTTTTGCGCTAGAAACATCGCGATCGCCATAAACATGTGCTGTGGTAGCTCGATCGGCATGCCATTTTTGTCTTTGATAAGATAGCGGTCATAAAGCGTTTTGATGCCAAGGTATGCAAACTGAAGGTCGCGCTCAGGCTTGATGTATGCATTTAGATCCTCAAGATCGTACTTCTCTTTTAGTCCAGGGATGATGCGGCCTATTTTTTCGCCCTTTGCAAGATAATCTTTTAGATGGTTGTAGCCGTTAAAGCCGGTCACTTTGTGATAAAGGTCGAACAAAAATAGCCTCGCAGCGACAAATGTCCAGTTTGGGCGGTCAATGTCGATCTTATCAACTGCTGTTTTTATAAGAGTTTGCTGAATTTCCTCAGTAGTTATCATATCTCTAAACTGGATTTTTGCGTCTACTTCAAGCTCGCTAAGGCTTACATTGCTAAGGCCAAAAACGGCTTCATTTGTATATTTTTTAATCTTACTTATATCAAGCTCTTCGGTTCTTCCATTGCGTTTTATAACTTTCAAATTTTTTCCTTATCTATAATTTTATAAGCCAAGTCCGGCAAAATACGGCAAACAAGCAATAAAGGCATCAACAGATTTATCGCCAAGCCATTTGACGACTTCCATTAGCTTTGATTTTTTTTCTTGATTGTCTTTGCAATATTCAAGCTCACTAAGTATTCCTTTTAATTCATACTTTAAATTTTTAGCAAAAATCTCATCTGGAATTTGATCTATTTTTTCCATCGCGCTTTTGATGCTAATATTTTGAGTGATATTGGCGTTAGCTGTATTTGTATTATTTATACTTATAGAACTTTGGGTATCTTTTTTAAGTACTCCGTTGGCTCCATCTTGAAGTTTAGCGGCGTATAATTCTAATTTTTCAATAAATTGTTGTAATTCGTCGGAACATTTTTCGTAATAAATTTCATCTGTTTCATAGTTTGATATATTGTAATAAGAAATATAAATTTCATCTTTATTATATTTATCAGCCATGCTACACAAAAATCGATACGTTTTTTCATCATTTTTTTCATTTATAACAATACGTGCTTTATCTATATCTCTTAATATTATTTCAACTTGTTTATCATTTGCCATTCAAATTATCTCCCAAACACTCTAGCAAAAATTTTATCTACGTTTTTGGTGTAGTAGTTGTAGTCGAAACACTCTTTGATCTCATCTTTGCTAAGGCTCTTAGTTAGATCCTTATCGGCTAGTAAATTTTGTAAAAATAGACTATGGCCTTGCTCATCAATCGCCTTCTTGCCCTCTTGCAAGTCCGCCCAGACCTTCATGGCATTGCGCTGAACGATCTTGTAGGCGTCCTCTCTAGAAATTCCGCGCTGTGGCAGTTGTAAAAGCACGCGCTGTGAAAAGACTAGACCGCCTGTTAAATTTAAATTTTTCATCATATTTTCTGGATAGACGACTAAATTTGCTATCAAATTTTTGATGCGAACCAGCATAAAGTCAGCCGTTATAAACATATCTGGCAGGATAAATCTCTCAACCGAGCTGTGACTGATGTCGCGCTCGTGCCAAAGGGCAACATTTTCAAGAGCTGGCGTGACGTATGAGCGAAGTACTCTGCAAAGGCCGGTGATGTTTTCACTAAGGACTGGATTGCGCTTGTGTGGCATCGCGCTTGAGCCTTTTTGTCCTGGGCTAAAATACTCCTCCGCCTCATAAACCTCTGTCCTTTGGTAATGCCTAATGGCAACTGCGATCTTCTCACAAGTAGAGGCTAGAACTGCGATGGCGCTCACCACATGTGCGTAGCGGTCACGCTGGATCACTTGATTTGACGCTGGGGCAGCTTTAAGGCCTAGCTCCTCACATGTTAGCTCTTCAAATTCCATCGGAGCGTGGGCTAAATTTCCCATAGCGCCTGAGAGTTTGCCGTAGCTGATCGTATCTTTTGCATCTTTGATGAGCTTAAGCGCCCTTGCGATCTCGTCGTACCAGATGGCAAGAACAAGGCCAAAAGTTATCGGCTCACCGTGGATGCCGTGGCTTCTGCCAACCATGAGCGTGTGCTTGTGCTCATTTGCCCTATCTTTGACCGCCTGCATGAATTCCTCTACGTCGCTGATGATGAGTTCTAGGCTCTCTTTCATCTGAAGCGCAACGGCTGTGTCGATGCAGTCGCTTGATGTCATGCCGTAGTGAACAAACCTGCTCTCCTCGCCAAGGCTTTCGCTGACGCTTGTTAAAAATGCGATGACGTCGTGCTTTGTCGTCTTTTCTATCTCATCGATGCGAGTTACTTCAAATTTAGCGTTTTTGCAAATTTTCTCGCAGTCGCCGTCGCTTATGAAGCCAAGCTTATTCCAAGCTTTAACGGCAGCCTTTTCTACCTTGAGCCAAGCGTCATACTTTGCTTGCATGCTCCACTTATCAGCCATCTCTTTGCGTGAGTATCTTTCGACCATTGTTGAACCTTTTTGTATTAGTTTTCTTTATCATAAAAGTAAATTTTAGCCTTGAAAGCTAAAAATCACATCGTATAATTTTATAAAATTTAAGTTTGGATTATATAAAATCCGTGCTGAAATGTCGGTTATATACTTATAAATTTGTGCTTAAGATAGCTCGCTCATTTTTAAAAGGATTACCTTGCCCTATGTAAATAAATTTATTGCCACTGCAAACAAACAAAAAGCGTATGAAATTTTAATGAAAACTGGCTTTAGTATGAGAGAAGCGCAACGCCTCATAGATAAAGGTAGGCTGATATGTGGCGGTAGTGTCGTGAGTGAGAAAAATGCCATTTTGTGTGGTAATGTTTTTTTGATCGACTATGAGGCGGAGCCAAAGGGGCTAAAACCGATCTTTGAATGTGAGAGTTTTGCTGTATTTGACAAACCAAGCGGAGTTCTTAGCCACCCAAATGGCAGACACTGCGAATACTCGCTAAATGATGAAATTTACACGCTTTTTGGGCGAGATGCGAGCGTGGCACATAGACTAGACTTTGAGACGAGCGGCGTGATAGTCGTGGGCAAAGATAGAAATTCTACGATTAAACTAAAAAAAATCTTTGAAAATAGAGAGGTTTCTAAAAGCTACGTCGCGATGGTACAAGGCAAGATCGAACGAGAATTTACGATCGATGCCAAAATGGATCTAGCAAACAACTACGACGATGTGAAAATGCGAATGCAAATTTGCGAAAACGGCAAGAGCGCTGTGACTAAAATTTTGCCGATCAGATATTTTGACGATATCAATATGACTTTGGTTCAGGCTATCCCACTCACTGGTAGACAGCATCAAATTCGCTTACATTTGTTTCATGTGAAACACAAGATACTTGGCGAACCACTTTATGGTTTGTCACGTCCGCAGATCGAGAAAATTTTAGATAAAGAGATGAGCGAGCGTGAACGAATAAATTTAACTGGAGCAAAAAGGCTCTTGCTTCACTCGGATGAAATTTCTTTTAAATTTGATAAAATTTTTTATAACATAAAAAGTAAATTTGACGCTGAAAGCGAGTTTTATAGATTTGCAAAAGAAGGTTTACTTTAGTCTAAAATTTTTTAATAAATTTCTATTTCTCATAAACCTTTACCTACGTTTTGCCAAAGTTTATCGCTTTTAAATACCACAATGATAATTTTGTAGTTTATGTAATTAATGCTCCACTTTATTTTTTATGAGAGCTAGATTTTATCTTGATGTTAAGACTCAGAATTTATGCCTATCTTTTTCATCTTTTAAAACTTTTAAAATAAGCCCTAATCCGAGTAAGACCACAATAGCAACAAAGACTATTTCGGCTATATCAAGCACACTCATTCTAACTCACACTGGCTTTACTATTTCTTCGAGTGACTGTGTTTTTGAATTTTTATTACCAGTAATAGCTTTAAATTTTGCATTTTCATTGCGTTGTTTTAATTGTCCACAAGCTGCACTTATGTCAAGCCCTTTGCTCTGTCTAATCGTACAAGTGACGCCATGATCTCTTAGATGTTCTTGAAATTTTAGCATGCTGGTAAGCTCGGGTCGTCCAAATTCGCTACCTTCATGTGGGTTAAAATATATAAGATTTACCTTCGCTTTTATGCCATGAAGTAGTTTTACAAGCTTTTTAGCATCACTCACGCTATCGTTTAAATCCTTGATAACAAGGTATTCAAACATTACACGCTTTCGCATATCGATAGGAAATCCCCTCACAGCATCCATAACAGCCTCGATGTTGTATGCCTTATTTATCGGCATTAGGCGGCTTCTAAGCTCATTAGTAACAGCATGAAGCGATATGGCCAATAACACGCCAAGATCCATCTCACCAAGCTTTTTTATCTGGCTACCAAGTCCGCTAGTTGAAACGGTTTGACGACGTGGTGATATGGCTAGACCCTCGTTAAGTGCTAAAATTTTGATCGCTTTACTAACATTAGTAAGATTATCAAGTGGCTCACCCATACCCATATAAACGACATTTATGCGCCTCTCATATGGTATGTTATTTTCTCTTTTTATCCATAAAATTTGTCCCACAATCTCGCCAGCAGTCAAATTTCTAACAAGCCCGCCCTTTGCTGTTAGACAAAAAGCGCATCCCATTTTACAGCCAACCTGCGAACTAACACAAACCGTATAGCGAGCATGGCGACTAATCTTTCCATTCTCATCACTAATCTCCTCTTTCATCGGTAGCAAAACACTCTCTATCTTTAGCCCATCTTTTAGCTCAAAAAGATACTTGATCGAACCATCACTACTTTGCTCAAATTTTACACATTTTAAAGGATCGATATAAAATTTTTCAGCCAGATCTTGACGCATATCTTTAGGTAAATTTAGCATTTGGCTAAATTCGGTTGCATTTTTTTTATATATCCACTCGTAGATTTGTGTTGCTCTAAATGGTGGAGAAACTAACTCTTTTAGTTCATCAATACTAAGATCAAGCAAATTTATCACATATTTTCCTTTATATATTTTGTTAGAATTTTCTTGGCCTCTGCGTGATTTTTTATAAAATCAGCATGTGCATTTTTATCACAAAAATTTGTCGCTACGAAAATTCCATAAGCTGGAATTTTAAAAATTTGAGCTACTTTTAGAACAGAAAAAAACTCCATATTTTCTAAAAAATAACCCTTTTCAAACATCTTATGAGCCAAATTTTTGTCTGTAGTTATGAAATTTGATGAATTTGTTTTGATAGTTCCACGTGAAACGATAGAAGAAATTTCACACTCAATCGGTGAATAAGATCTATTTTCTACGCTAGAAATTTCAATATTTGCCCCAACCGAGCTTTCATAAATTTGTAAAATTTCACCATCTTTATAAAGACCTGCCGAGCCAACGAAAACTATTTTTTCTGGCATCTGATACAAATTTCGTTCAGGATTTTTTGACAAATTTTGGCTTAGATTTTGTAGCTCTGGATTTGATGAGTTTGCAAATTTAGTTTCAATCTTTGTAAGATAGTGCGGATCGATATTTTTTAAATTTATACCCTTTTCATCCGCTCCAATACATGCTCGTTTCTGCAAAAATTTTGTCAAACTTATTGCCATATCAACTAGCCCCACACCCATTGGCAAAGCAAAGTCAAAAATTTCGTTTTTTCCAGCAGAGACAATCAACATCAGAGCCTAACCTCAACGCCATTTGCCTTGAGATACTCTTTTAGTTTTTTTATCTCGATTTCGCCAAAGTGAAATATCGAAGCAGCTAAACACGCATCAGCCCCAGCTTCAAAAGCCTCTTTAAAGTGCTCCATCTTACCTGCACCACCACTTGCGATAGTTGGTATAGAAAGCGTACTAAATATCTTTATTAGCTCAAGGTTAAAGCCCTGTTTGACGCCGTCATTGTCCATAGAGGTTAGCAATATCTCCCCTGCTCCACGCGACTCGACCTCTTTCGCCCAAGAAAAGGCATCTTTTTTGGTATCGATCCTGCCGCCATTTATAAAGACACTATAACCATTTTCGATCTTTTTAGCGTCGATCGCCACGACGACACATTGCGAGCCAAATTTCTTAGCCGCTTCGTCGATCAAATTTGGATCTTTTATAGCCGATGAGTTTAGGCTCACCTTGTCGCAGCCCGCATTTAAAAGGCGAGAGATATCATCGATCGTGCGTATGCCACCTCCAACGGTTAGGGGTATAAAAAGCTTGCTTGCGACCTTTTTTACCACATCAACTATCGTATCACGACCAAGGTGAGAAGCTGTGATATCCAAAAAGCAAAGCTCGTCAGCGCCCTCGTCGTTGTATCTTTTAGCTATTTCGACAGGATCTCCAGCATCGACAAGTCCTACGAAATTTACACCCTTTACGACTCTGCCATCTTTTACATCAAGGCATGGGATTATGCGTTTTGCAAAATGATTCAAATCTGTCCTTTATCTATTTTTCTAGCTGCTACCTCAAAATATGGCAAATTAGACCAATTTTCTCGGTTGCCAACTATATAAACAACCTCTTTTGTTCTTGTTAGTGCTACATTTAGTAAATTTGGCGTACTAGCAGCCCATGCTCTAGCGCCTTTTGTGGCACCGCCAAGAACAAAGATAACAACATCAGCTTCTTTGCCTTGCATGGTGTGAATGGTACCAGCCCCTTTTAAATTTTTACAAACATCTTTAAAAGGTGTTATTATTTTAACACTATCTTTTAGCTTGGCTAACTTACCATCTAAAAGCTCTTTAACGATCATACCTTCGGCTTTATTATAATTACCTATCCATTCATCACTACTAACGTCAATCCATTCTGTTTTGATATTAGGATCACTAAGTTTACTTTCACTACCTCTACCAAGTATCATCATATCATCATATGTTGTCTCGTTTGAAATTTTAAACATAGGGTTAGCGCACCTTCTATGAACGATAAGTGGCGAACCAACCCAAATGGACTTACCCTCTCCTTTTATACATGTACCAATATTTTGTACTTTATCGGCTCGAAGTTGAACTGATGATTTTAGTAGATTAAACTCATCCTTTGCATCACAGTAGCGTAAAATAGCGTTATTTAAAGCTGGTGGTAATGTTACAACAGGCTCAAGTTGAAGTGGATCGCCAACTACAACAGCCATGTTTGAACGAAGCAATGCGCCTAATGCGTTAGTTAAATTTGCCTGCCCTGCCTCATCTATTAAGAGCAAACCTATATCGCCATTTAGTAGCTCTTTAAAGCTATTATTAAAAGATGCAAAAGTAGAACTAACAACTGGCGTTAGTAAAAATAATCCTTTTATTATTTCACGTCTATCTTTAGCCTCAAGCCCGTTTTTCTCAGCCATTTTTTCATCATTAAATATAACACTAAGAGCTCGTAAATTTGTTCTAACAGCTTCTTTGCAAGCAAAGATAGTGGCTTTATGCAGATTAAGCGCTTCTTTAAAAAGCTTAATTCTTGCCTTAAAAAGCTTCGTCTTGTGGGGTTTCTCATCAAGATCACGCTCCATCATAAATGGCATACTCTTTTGCATATCTTCATTACTCTGATTAAAACTACCATTTAAAAAGCTATCAAGCTCTTCGCTTCTACCAATTAATTTTTGACGTCTAATAAAGTCATCATTAAGCTTGTTTAGATGGTCTATCTTGGTATTAAGTTCTAAAATTTTCTCTTCAAGCTGAGTTATTTGAGCTTTTAGTTCGTTTAATTTTACTTCATTCTTCTCTTTATTTTCACTATTTTGCTTGCTTGCTTTCAAATTTTGCTCAGCTATTTGGCGATTTATCTCACTAACTTTTTGCGCTTCATTGTTATATTTTTCAAAAGCTTGCGTCTTTAAAATTTGCTGGAAAATAAAAAACGATGGCTTTATAGGCGTACTTAGATACTCTTGCAAAATTTCATTTTGGCCAATAAGCTTTGTTAGCTCGTTAGCTTCAGCCACCTTTTGCTCTAGCTCATTTTTGCTCAAATCTAGCTCATCTATTAGTGGCCTTAAGAGCTCATCTATTTGCTTTGCTGAATTATAGTTATCAAGTCTTTTATCGATATTTATAAGCTCGCTATTTATACTTTTTAGCTCCTCTTCTTTGATCCTGATCTCACTAAAAAGTAGATTTACTTCGTGTAGGGCTTGATTAAATTTCTCCTTTGCCACGTCGTAGTCATCAACTCCTTCGCCGGTAGCCAAGTATTTGCCAAGCCCCATCAAAAAGCCATCTTGCTCTATAAATTCTTTAAATTCTTTTGAAATATCTTCAAACTGACTATGTGTTTTTTCGATCTTTACACCATTAATCGCGTTGAAAATAAAATTTGACTTATTTTGCTTTGAGCCAAGAGGTATGCAAAAAAGCCCCCATGCAGGTTTTGAGATAAAAGATTTTTCTCCAAAATTTGTCTTTTCATCAGCCGAGAGAAGCCTTGTAGCTATAAATTTAAAATAATCAATCTCGCCTGCATAACTACCAATACTTTTTAACTGGCTAAGCTCTTTACTTAAAATTTCAACCGCACCGTTATTGCAAGAGCTAACAACCATCTCATAGCCCTGAAGTTCTTTATTTAGAGTAAAATAAATCACCTTATCGCTACTATCTCGAACTGGAGCAAAGATATCATGTCTGCTCATTTGCGCGAGTTTCATCGCTCTAAGCGTAACAACTTCAGCCATTACGTCTTTTAAAAGCGTTGTTTTACCGGTTCCTGGAGTACCATTTACGCTATAAATTCCACCACTTTTTTCTTTAAATTTTTTAATGATGTTATTAACAGCAATTTGCTGTGAGAAATTTAAAGCAAAGTCGCTAGCAAAGGCCGATCTTGGATACTCTTCTGCTTTAAAAAAATCTCTAACAAGCCTTTTATTTTGCTCATCTCTTACATCAAGTCTTTCAAATTTATTCTCACTGCCCTCATCCAAAAACTGATCCGTTAGCTCGTGCGTCCTGCCTGACTCGTAAAATTTGATAAGCAAATTTATATCATCTATGAAAAAGCTATTTAAAAGGCTATCATTTTCTTTAAAATTTGGATTTATGATCTTTACTTCAAGCCTTAAGAAATCATTACAAAATGGTGTTTTAAGTGCACTTTTTAGCTCATCGTTGATAAGCTTTATATATTTGCCAAATTCCATTTTTTCTTTATAGATAGATAGCTTATCTTTTATACGCTCACACTCTTTGCTAAAGTCACTTTGGCTTATCTCTTTTAGATGATTTAGACGAGCCATTGCCCAAGGAGCTGTTGAGATGAAAAGATCATCAGATGAGCATGGCGTGAAAAATGGGCTTAGCTCATCATCTAAATTTACATCTTTTAAAGCAAAATTTTGATCATCTTTGCAAAATACCAAATCACCAGTAAGCTTAAATTTATAGCAAAACGCCTTATCAAAGCTCGTTTGCTCAGAGCGTAGCTCATCTAAAATTTGTTCTTTTTCAAATTTTACCTTTGCCAGCTTTGATATATAAATGGCAAGCAAGTCAGTCTCAAAAATACCACCATAAATTGAAATTTCTATACCATTTTTTAAAAGTGAGCTATCAAATGCTCTTAAAATTTGTAGAAATTTCTCATCGAAATTTGCGATGTCAAGGTCTATTGATTTTTTAAATTTCGTATTTGTCTTTTTTGGCTCGTCTAAGGTTTTTGGCTCCAAATATTGTGATAATAAAAAGTATTTTAAGGTATTT
Source organism: Campylobacter concisus (assembly GCF_003048905.1). Lineage (NCBI taxonomy): Bacteria > Pseudomonadati > Campylobacterota > Epsilonproteobacteria > Campylobacterales > Campylobacteraceae > Campylobacter > Campylobacter concisus. Next base: position 1,070,023 of record NZ_PIRO01000001.1, on the reverse strand, counting down.
GCCTTGCTCAAATTTATGCCCTATTTCGTTATTATTTAGTGATTATAGTCCATTTTATATATGATTAAACTAAACTTGTAATCATTGTATAAGTAATTTTTGGCTAATATCGCGGCTATGATAAAGGCAAAAAAGCACTTTGGACAGAATTTTTTACAAGACAAAGCGACACTAAACAAGATCATCCAAGCGATACCCAAGGACGTAGCAAACGTCGTTGAGATTGGGCCTGGCTTAGGTGATTTGACATTTAGACTTTTGCAAATTTACAAGACAACCTGTTTTGAGATAGATTGTGAGCTGTTTCAAATTTTAAAGGCCAAATTTGCAAATGAGATCCAAAATGGACAATTAAAACTTTTTTGTAAAGATGCTTTAGAGCAGTGGCAGCAAGAGGGCGGACTAAGTAGCGAGAACTACTTTTTAGTCGCAAATTTGCCCTATTACGTTGCTACGAAGATGATACTAAATGCGATAGATGACGAAAAATGCCTTGGGCTTATTGTGATGATACAAAAAGAGGTTGCTCTTAAATTTAGTGCAAAGAGCAAGGATAAAGAATTTAGTTCTTTATCGATCTTCGCTTCACTGCAAGGCAGGTGCGAGCTTTTGTTTGACGTGGATGCAAAGCTTTTTAATCCACCTCCAAAGGTCACATCTTCAGTCATCAAACTACAAAAAATAAAAAAGATTTTTGGCAAAGACGGGATTTTCAAAGATGCAAAACAATACGAGGCTTTTAAAGTATTTTTAAGAGCTACGTTTGCTTTGCCAAGAAAGACGCTTTTGAAAAATTTATCCACAAATTTTGACAAAAATGCGTTAGAAGAAATTTTTGAAAGCCTAGGCTTAGCTCAAAATTTACGTCCGCACGAGCTAGATGTCGATTCTTATCTAAAAGTATTTGAAAGATTAAAGGAAGATAATGAACGACAAAAACGAAGAGAAAGTTGTAACTAACCAAAGCAAAAACAACAAAAGACGAAGATTTAGACCAAAAAATAAACCAAAACAAGAGGGCGAAACTACCGAGCAAGCTTTACTAGCAAGTAAAAGCGTAATAGATAATTTCTTTGCAGCAGAGCAAGCTGAAACTGAAACGCACGCCGAGCCAAAGAGCCAAAATTCTCGCCCAAAAAAGCCAAGAAACAACAAAAATCAAAACAAAAATGGCGAAAACAATAAGCTAAAAGAGCAAAAACAAGAATCACAAGAAACAAAAACCAAAACGCAAGAACAAAAAGAAAAGCCTAAAAAAGCTAAAAAGCCAAAGAAAAATTTACCAGCTAAGCTAAACGGCAATGAGCAATGGCAGCAAGATATCGCAAGTGCAATGGTGGCAAATAAGGCCGTTCACGAGCTTCGTCTGGAGCCGATGAAGTATCTAAACTCTAGCGAACACAAGATCCGTATAACACCTCTTGGTGGACTTGGTGAGATCGGTGGCAATATGACCATCTTTGAAACACAAGATAGTGCGATCATCGTGGATATAGGCATGAGCTTTCCTAGCGAAAGTATGCACGGCGTAGATATACTAATCCCTGACTTTGACTATGTTAGAAAAATAAAAGATAAGATAAAAGGCGTCATCATCACTCACGCGCACGAGGATCACATCGGCGCGGTGCCTTATTTTTACAAAGAGTTCAAATTTCCTATCTATGCAACACCACTTCCGCTTGGAATGATAAATAATAAATTTGAAGAGCATGGCCTAAAACAAGAGCGTTCGCTTTTCCGCTCTGTCGAGAAAAGAAAACCATATCTTATAGGTGATTTTGAAGTCGAGTGGATACATATAACCCACTCTATCATCGATGCTTCTGCACTTGCCATCAGCACAAAAGCTGGTACGATCATTCATACAGGCGACTTTAAGATCGACCATACACCGATCGACGGCTACCCAACTGATCTTGGCAGACTCGCATACTACGGCGAGCGCGGCGTGCTCTGTCTCATGAGCGATAGCACAAACAGCTACAAAGAAGGCTTTACAAAGAGTGAAAGTAGCGTGGGCAAGACCTTTGACGCGATATTTTCCAAAGCCAAAGGTCGTGTGATAATGAGTACATTTAGTTCAAACATTCACCGCGTCTATCAAGCGATCGAGTGGGGGCTAAAATACAACCGCAAAGTCTGTGTCATCGGTAGATCAATGGAGCGAAATTTATACACTGCAATGGAGCTTGGCTATATCAAACTTGATAAGAAAATTTTTATTGACGCAAATGAAGTTGGTAAGTTTAAAGATGATGAGGTGTTAATCGTAACAACAGGAAGCCAAGGTGAGACCATGAGTGCGCTATACCGAATGGCTACAGATGAGCACAAATACATAAAAATAAAACCAACAGATCAGATCATCATCAGCTCAAAGGCGATCCCTGGTAACGAAAATAGTGTCTCAACGGTGCTAAATTTCCTTATCAAATCAGGTGCCAGCGTCGCGTACCAAGACTTTAGTGAGATTCACGTCAGCGGCCACGCAGCACAAGAGGAGCAAAAGCTGATGCTTCGTCTTATAAAACCAAAATACTTCCTACCAGTGCACGGCGAATACAATCACATTGCGAAACACAAAGAAACAGCCGTAGCTTGCGGTGTAGATGAAAGAAATATCTATCTAATGAGTGATGGTGATCAGATGGAGATATGTCAAAAATACCTAAAGCGTGTAAGAACAGTAAAAACGGGCAAGGTATTTATTGACAATCAAATAAATAAACAAATTTCAGATGATGTCGTCATTGATAGACAAAACTTAGCTGAAGCAGGGGTCGTCATGATAATCGCTCAAATTTCACGTCATGGCGCAAAACTCATCAATAAGCCTCGCGTCATTAGCTACGGCCTTGTGGGCAATAAACAAGATGCTGAGTTTAGTAAAGAGATGCAAGAAATTTTGACGCAGTTTTTAAGCAACGTCAAAGAGGAGCTTTTAAAAGATGGCAGACTGCTCGAGGGGCAGGTGCGTCAGGTCATTCGAAAACACATCTTTAGAAAAGTCAAAAAATACCCGACTATCGTGCCTATTATCTATCTAATGTAAGGGAAATTTATGCAGACAATGAACCAAATCGCAGCCGAAGTTTTAGAGATAGAAGCAAACGAGCTTTTAAGGCATGCTAAAAATTTAGCCATAGAAGACGCTGTAAATTTGATATTTAACGCGAAGGGTAAGGTCATAGTCACAGGCGTGGGCAAGAGTGGTCACGTGGGTGCAAAGATCGCTGCTACGCTTGCAAGCACTGGAACGCCAAGCTTTTTCTTACACCCAACAGAGGCTATGCACGGCGACCTTGGCATGATAGAAAAGGATGATGTTTTGTTAGCCATTAGTTTTAGTGGCGAGAGCGATGAGCTTATCAAAATTTTGCCTCACGTAAAACGCTTTGGCGTGAAAATAGTCGCCATGGCAAGGAGTAAAACAAGCTCACTTGGTAAATTTAGCGACGCCTTTATCACTATCGACGTAGAGAAAGAGGCCTGCCCACTAAATGCTGCCCCAACAGCATCAACAACACTAACGTTAGCTCTTGGCGATGCATTGGCTGTTTGTTTGATGCAAAGGCGAGGCTTTAAAAAAGAGGACTTTGCAAATTTTCATCCAGGTGGCAGCCTTGGCAAGAGGCTATTTTTAAAGGTCAAAGATGTGATGAGGAGCGAAAATTTACCGATAGTTCGCTGGAATGCGAGCCTAAAAAAAGCAATCGATACTATGACACACGGTAAACTTGGCACGGTCCTAATCATCGATAAAGATGGTGTGTTAGATGCTATTTTAAGCGACGGCGATCTTAGACGTGCACTTATGCGAGAAGACTTTGATCTAGACGAGCCAGCAATGAAATTTGCAACATTGCATCCAAAAGAGATAAACGACAAGGAAATGCTAGCCGTGGATGCGTTAGCCCTCATAGAAAAGTATAAAATTCAGCTTCTTGCCGTTGTTGAAGATGGCGTACCTGTTGGAGTTTTACATATCCACGACCTTGCAAATTTAGGACTATAAAAATGGAAAAAACAAGACTAAATAAATTTATCTCACATAACACAAACTACTCACGCCGTGAGGCAGATGAGCTGATAAAAGCTGGCAAGGTTAGCATAGCAGGTCGTGTGGTTAATGACCTTGCTACAAGCGTGGATGAAGATGATAAAGTGCGTATAAACGGCCGTTTGATAAAGCTAAAAAAGGAATTTACTGTTATCGTTTATCATAAACAAAAGGGTGAGCTAGTTAGCAAAAAAGATGACCGCGGACGAAAGACGATCTATGATACGCTAGATAAGAAATTTACAAAATTTGTTAGCGTAGGACGCTTAGACTATGCAAGTGAAGGGCTACTTTTACTAACTGACGCCCCAGCGATCGCCACAGCGCTCATGAATAGCGATTTAGAGCGCGAATACTACCTAAAAGTAAAAGGCGAGGTGACAAAAGAGGTGATAGAAGCGATGACAAATGGCTTTTTCGCCAAGGACGCCACCAAAGGCGCACACGCAAAAACCACTATAAAATCAATGGAATTTAAGCCATTTCTAGCCTACAAAATCTTTGGCTCAAGTGGTGGTTACACAAAACTAAAGGTCATCATCAACGAAGGGCAAAACAGAGAGCTTCGCCGTTTCTTTGGATACTTTGACCTTGAAGTGATGGATCTAAAACGTGTTAGTTTTGGGCGTGTTAGCCTTGATATGCTAAAGCCTGGCAAATGGCGCTACTTTGAAAATAGCGAATATGAAGACCTAAGAGACTTTTTAAAGGTTAATAACGTTAGGTACTAAATTTGGCTTATTCCTCTAATAAAAGAAGACAAGCTAAACCAAAAAACAACAAATTTACAAAAATGGAGAAAAGGCTGTTTTTTATCCATTGTTTTACTAGCTACCAGTCTTTGTAAGGATCTTTATTGAGCTTAGACTTGAAGCTTATAATAAAGGCGAGTTTGATAAAGCTGCCAAGCAATGGCAAAAAGGTTGTAATGGCAATGTTGCCCGTGCTTGTCATAACTTGGGAATTTTATACGAGGATGCCAAAGGCGTAAAATAAGACTATCACAAAGTAGCCGAGCTGTATAAACGATCGTGCGATGGCGGATTTGCTGGTAGCTGTCTAAATTTAGGGGCTTTATGCATAAAAGATCAAGGCATAGGACAAGACTATATCAAGGCTATCAATCTATGCAAAAAGGCTTGCGACGGTGATGTCGCTCAAGCTTGCCATAATTTAGGTGTTTTATATGCGCTAGGCAAAGGCATAAATCAGGACTATCGCTTAGCAAAAAGGTATGTTTTTAAAGCTTGCACTCTAGGATATCAAGATGGGTGCGACTATCTTAATAAGATGATTGATAGCAACGCCACAGATTACAATGATGAAAAGATTGAGATCATGTTTAAAACTATGACTAAAACGATCAATCATCTAAAACAGATCAACTAACTTCATAAATTTATATCTTATTTTCTGAAAGCAAGATGTTTATATATGGATTTAGTAGCGTCTCACCACGTGCTGCGTATAGTAAGACCTCTTTAAAATAGTTGTCATTTATGCCATATGTGTGAAACTCGTACGCCCCTATGCCGTATCCCATGGGAGTTATATCAACCCTTGAGTACCACGCATTTTGTGCTAGTATGTAGCGGTTTGTATCTCTTGAATAGACATATAGTTTGATCTTATCTTTGCTCTTTTGCCACATATACCAGATGAAAGAATTTGTAATATCGTTAAAGAAGTAAATGTCGCCGTTTGGCATGATGGCTTGAGCCGTATCGTTATTATCAGCGATGAGTGTCCTACTCTCATAACATATAAATTTATTTGGCATAAGTTGCTCTATTGGCTCAGATTTGCCGTTATTTAAAACTAAAATTTTATCATCACTTATGTCTGCATTATAGGCAAGTACGGCTAAAACTAGGGCTAACAAACAGAGAGAAAAAATTTGCTTTATCAAAATAAAAATCCTCTTAACAAATAATATTTCAGGACATAAAGCGAGCATATCAGCACGCAAACACCTAGCCAGATCGATGAAAATTTAAGCTTGTGTGAGTAGTTTGTCTTTGTGATGATCTCAACAAGATATGGCATAAGGCCGTAGAAAACGCCCAGAAACAAGCTGCCCCAGATAAGGTAGCCAACATAAAAATAGTCACCTTTTAGCATGCAGTATGGGCATTTATGGTTTGGTTGCTCGTAAACGTAAAGGCCAAAAAAGTAGGTGATGGCATAGTAGCTAAGCACCAAAAACAATAAATTTGCCACAAAGCTCGCCATACTTTGCTTTAAAAAATTTAGCACCAAAATGACAAAAAATAGCACGTAAAATACGCTTACTAAGCCAAAATTTGTATAGCCAAATGGTAGCTTTGGAGCTTGAAAAGTGACAGAGCAGCAAAAGACCGGCACTTTTAGTGGAATATTGTAAAAAAACGAAATTTCTATACCAAGCTCAAGTAGTATCATGACAAAAAGGCAGATAAAAATGGCGTATTTTTTCTTTAGATAAGGAAAATTTAGAGCCTGCAAGTCAAGCTTATTTATAACCAGCCAAATGCCAAGCCCAAAGATCAGCAAAATTTTAGTGAGCATCAATATACCACCAAATTTATTTGAGCCAATCACGCCAGCTGAACACATAGCACCAGGCACAATATCAGAGAGTTCATTTAGGCAAAGTGCAAAAAATATAAACAATACGATCTTGATACAGACGCAAAAAAGTAAGATGGTATTTACAAGATAGTTTTGCTTTTCAAGCGAGTATTGAAGCGATGTTAGTGCATTGTAATCCCACGACCTCACGATCCTAACGACATAAAAGAGCGAAATGCTCATCAAAACTAAAAGCACAAACTCCGCTAACAAAAAGGCAATAACGGCGTTTGATAAAAAGACACTCATACTATCTCTCCGTTTTGCAAGCTGACAACCCTATCTGTTGCACTTAGCTCATCAAAAATGCTATCGTGAGTAGCGACGATAACACTCTTTTTTAGAGCTTTAAAAGACTCTAGCAAGCCTAAAAACGCACGTGCATTTTGTCTGTCTAAATTTGCCGTTGGCTCATCAGCTAAGATGATGTTAGCATCCATTGATAAAGCCCTAGCTACCGCACATCTTTGACGCTCGCCACCACTTAAATTTGATACGTTCTCATCTTTTTTATGAGCGATATTTGCGAGACTTAGAGCCTTTTTTATCATCTCATCTCGCACATTTGCCTTGAAATTTGTTAGGGCAAATGGAGCTAGTAAATTTTCATATACACTTAGCCCCTCAATGAGGTTAAAATTTTGGAAGATAAGCCCAAGTCTTTTGTGTCTAAGCTCAGAGCAAAAAGCATCAGGTAGCTTTGCAATGTTAGTGCCATCTATCAAAATTTCTCCACTAGTTGGCTTTTGAAGTAGGGCAATAAGCGAAAGCAAGGTGCTTTTACCGCTTCCACTAATGCCTTTTAGTATCACTAGCTCGCCGTCATTAATATCTAAATTTATATTTTTTAAAGCACAAAACTCATTTTGTTTGTTTTGGTTATAAACTAGGCTAACACCTCTTATATTTATCATTTTAGCCCCTCATTTATGTCGCTACTTGCTACTCTCCATGAAGGTATGAGCACAAACGCCAAAAATGGTATCACACCAAAAACAAAGATCAAAAAGAGCTTATCAAACTCTAAAATAGGCGTGAAATTTGTAAAATTTAAAAGCTCATCGCCTAAAAATATCCCTTTTAGAAGTGGAGCGTTTAATACAAAAACAAAGAGATAAGCCAGCATAACACCGAGTAAAAAAGCACTAACGCTCACGATGAAATTTTGTATAAATTTTAAAAATATAATGTCTTTTATACAAAAACCAATGCTCCTTAAAATAGCTATTTCACGCTTTTTACTACCATATGCGAGTGAAATTTGGTTTTTAAGCAAGACAAAGAATATAAGCATAACGCTAACGTAAATACTCATAAAAATTCCACCCTTATAATAGTAAAGGTGCCTAACCTTAGCCACCTCATCTTCTATACTAAGAGCGAAAGAATTTGGATATAAATTCTCTATCTTTAAAGCTACTTCACTGATCTCATCTGTGTTTGGCACCTCAACGTAGAGCTTTGTATACTCTTCATCTTTTAAATTTAATATAGCCCTTAGCGTATTTGGATGCAAAAATATAGCGTTATTTGTGATTAAACCACTTTGTGCCGGCATAGTCTTTAATATCTTTACTGGTATCATGCGCTCTTCAGTTAGAAAATTAAAGCTCTCGTCGTAGTAAAGCTCATTCATCGCTGCCTTTACACCTTCTCCGACAATCATCTCATCTTCTTTTAGACTATCATCTTCATATAGATGAAACCAAACACGCTTTTGAACGAAGTAGTACTCTCCATCAACTACGCCCCTTACATCACTTACGCCATCAATCTTTGAGATATCGTAGATATAGCCAGGGTGCATGAGATCATTTTTGCCAGCACGAAATGCGCTCACTACGATACTTGATCTATCTTTTACTAAATTTATAAGATCATGTTGGATCGATCCAGAGATGAAAAGCACCGAACTTAGCACAAAGATAATGAGTGCAAAGAGGCAAAAGCTAAAAAGGTGATCCTTCCTATCTTTAAAAAGCAGAACCACAGCATAGTTTATAAAATTTTTACCTATCATAGACAAAGCCTTTTTGCCCCTTTTGGTTAAAACTAAAAGCAGCATTTGCTCTTGTTATCTTAGAAATTTCTCTTAGCTCATCTTGCTTTGCTTTATGATCAAAGCTAAGATAGTGTGCCGCTAAAAGCGTATAAGAGAGTCCAAAAAATAACGCCAAAAAAACTAGAAATTTCACACTATTTACCAATAAAGTTCTTTATCTCGTCAAATCTTATGACACCTTTGCCAGCATGATCTTTTAAAAAGCTCTCTGCCTTTGCTTCATCTTTAAATGGGATAAACTCATCACCCATTGGTCCGTAAACGTTTGAGCCATGAACATAAAACGCATCTTTTGCATCAAGCTTTTCTAGCGTGTAATAATCGCTCACATAAGCGTCTTTCATTTTACCGTCCGCAAAATAAAATTGTGCCATATCTTTTACACCATCAAAATAATAATCCTTGCCATCTGCTTTGATAAGTGTCGCCCATGGAGAATTTTTGACGATCATGCCACATACTGCACATCTTGCACCTTTTGGCACGACTATTCTCTCAGGTTTTTTTATTTCTTGTTTAGGTTTTGAAGCTTGGTTGCTAGTACCTAAATTTGCTGGAGCGTCCCATAGATAAAGAGCAGCGGCTTGCAAGTACTTGTCGTACTCTGGAGCTTTGTTGGCCTCTTTTGCATCGCATACTTTTTTGAGATGAGCTTTTAGCTCAGAGATAGCCTTAAAGCTTTTTGGATCAGTTTTGTCGCAGTTTGCCTCGTAAAATTCCTTACCATGTGCGTAAACGCCGTCCTCACGCTTAGCTTTTATCATTTTATTATCACCCTCGAAATCCTGTCCAGCGATCTCGTAAGCTTTGGCAAAGTTCATTATCTCGCCGCCATTTTCTGCTTGAAATTCTTTTGCGTCAGCCTCGGTTGAAAAGGCGTATTTGCTATTTCTAGTCATTGTGCCTTTAACACTACTACCAACGACATAAAAAGCTTTATTTACGTCGATTAAATTTAGATTTTTAGTATCGACAACCTGCGCGTCGCTTGGGATCTTGCCTTCTGTTAGCTCGTATAAGCAGTGGAGTGATGCTACTTGCTTGCCGTTATATACGTGATTGGTCTTATAAAATTTGACCAAATTCATTCCACAAACGGCGCAGTACTCCTTGCCCTCGCCACTTCCTACTAGTGTAGCCCTGCTAGGATCCACGCTTTGAAACATCGGTTTCATTTTGACAGTTTGCTCATTTGTAGAAGCACTAAAAAGTAGGGTCGCCAGTAGTGCTGAACTCAAGATAGAACGTAAAATCATAATTATCTCCTTTAGTATTTTTTATTTTTATATTTATATTTATAAGCTTTAAATGCCACTGGGCTAACTTTATCAAGCATCAATGCTTTCCTAAAATTTCTAAATTCTCACACGCTTCTTTTAAGCCATTTTTGCAGCTTCTAGTGAAAATTTCACGTGCTTTTTCTACATCTTCTTTTACGCCTTTGCCTTCAGCTAGCATAATAGCGTAGTTGTTGCAGCCCTTTTCATATCCATATATACACGCTTGCTCATAAAGTTTTGTCGCTTTTGTAAGGTTTTGATCAACGCCTTGTGCATAAACATATAAAAAGCCAAGATTATCACATCCTATGCCAGCTTCGTTTGCACAAGCCATTTCGTAGTTTACTTTGGCTTTTGCATAGTCTTTCTCGACACCTTCACCTTGCGCGTACAAATAGCCAAGATTACTACATCCTATGCCGTCCCCTGCCTTGCAAGCCTTTTCGTAAAGCTCTTTTGCCTTTTCAATATCCTTTGTCACGCCGGTGCCATTTGCATAAAGCAAGCCAAGCTCTGTGCAACCCTCATTATCCTTACAAGCCTTTTCATAAAATTTAACTGCTTTTTCTAGGTCTTTTTCCACGCCTTTACCTTTTTCATAGACGTAGCCAAGGTTGCTGCAAGCCATAGAGAAATTTTGATCACAAGCCTTTTCATAAAGCATAGCCGCCTTTGCTTCGTCCTTTTTGACATTGCCGTCGCCCCTGCTGTAAAGCACAGCTAGGTTGTAGCATCCTGATGCCTTTTTCTCTTTATCACAAGCATCTTCATAAATTTGTGCTAGCTTGTTGTGATCTTCTTTTGCACTTAAAGCCTCTTTGATATAGCCAGCATTTAATAGTCCCAAACAAGCAAATAATAAAACTAAACTCTTTTTCATTATATCTCCTAAATCTCTTTTATATCCTTACCTCTATAAGCAAAGGCGATTAGCAAAGCCAAGAGCATTAAAAGCAAATAAAGCAAATTTGAAACGCTAAATCCATCGCCATTTGCGTATGAGTGAAGCCCGCTTAGATAGAAATTTACACCAAAATAGGTAAAAATAACTGAACCAAAAGAGAGCACGCTAGCTACTAAAAAGGTAAAAATATTTTTTAATCTTGGGATAAATCTTAAATGAAGCGCAATAGCATAAATAATTATCGTAATGTACGACCAGCTCTCTTTGCTATCCCAGCCCCAGTATCTACCCCAGCTCTCATTCGCCCAGACGCCACCAAGGAAATTTCCAATAGTTAGCAAACTAAGTCCTATGATGAGGCTTAGCTCATCAGTTGCAGCGAGGTATCTTATCTGCTCACTAAGCTTTTGCTCGTTTTTTTGATTTTTTATAGCCATTAAAAGAAGCCCAAGAAGCCCAAGCACAAAGCTAAAGCCCAAAAAGCCATAGCTTGCTGTGATGACACTTACATGCACGCTAAGCCAAAATGACTTTAAAACTGGGACTAGATTTGTTATTTGTGGATTTATAAAATTTAGATGAGCGACCAGCAAGCTCACACTTGCAAAAAGTGAAGCAGCTCCAAGAGCAAAGCTTTGATGTTTAAAAAATAAAACTCCAGCTAGTACGCTTGCAAGCGAGATATACACCAAGCTCTCATAGGCATCACTCCAAGGTGCATGTCCTGAGATATAAGCACGAAGAGCTAAATTTAACAAATGCACCGCAAAGCCAAAATAAAATGCAAGGCTAAGCGCTTTTTCAAATCTAAATTTCTTTCCAGAAAATAGCCTATAAAAGCCAAGAGCAAGCGAAACTAGCCCAAGGACCATGTAAAAATATATAAGAAATTTAAAAATTTCCATTTGATTATAAAGCACTTCAAGCTCCACCTTTGCCTCGCTTGGTGCAAGAGAGCCTAGAGTGCTTCTTTGATAGCTTGAAATTTTCTCCAAGCTCTTATCAGCTCCCTCACACTCGCCACTTTTTACGCAAAGGCTTAGATTTTCTATATAAGCGCCTAAAACGCTTTTAAGCTCGCTTGAAATTTCACTTGAGCCAAAGGCTTCATTTACGCCTAGCCATGTTAATTTATCACCATTTTTAGCTGGTATAAATTTTAAAATTTCTCCCTTTAGTGCAAGGTATAAGATATTTAATCTCTCGTCAAATTTGATCACGTCGTTGTCAAATTTATCTCTTTTTGAGGCGGATTTTTCATTTGCAGCTTCCACAAATTTAGCCAGCTTATACTCGCCATTTTCGTTAAAGACATCGTTCAAACTAGCAAATTTTTCATTAACACCCAAAAGCTCGCCTACGCGATCACTTGTGATCTTTACTATCCTTTTATCCATCCACTCTTTTGGCGAGATGGCAAAAGAGAGCATTAGCTCCTCGCTGCTAAGCCCAAATAGCGTAGTTTTGGTTGAAATTTTACTTATCACAGCTCTTGAGTAAGAGCTAGCTGGAGAGATTCTGCTGTCAGCTTGAGTCAAAATTTTGGCAAATTTGCCCGCATGTGCCTCTAAATTTTTATTATTTTCATTAGCAAAATTTGGAGTAGCATTTAAAAGCAAGATAGCCAAAAATGCGATTTGCGAACCTTTTATAAAATTTAGTAGCCTAAAAAATCGGCTCTTTTTACTAAATAAATTTGCCACAAAGCCAAGGCAAAGTAAAAAATATCCTATGTAAGTTGGGATTTTGCCAGGATCACGGCTGATCTCAAAAGCGCTTCCAAGCTCGTCAGGATCGTATGAAGACTGAAAAATTTTATAGCCATCAATCGTTAGTGGGTTATTTAGTGAGATGTCGTACTTGTCGCCAGCGATACTTACTTTACTTGTATAAGATGATGGACTATTTAGCCCTGCATATCGCTCTAAAATAAACTCGTCAAGCTTTAATGAAAATGGTAAATTTAAAGCCTTTGAGCTAAAGTAAAATTTCACCTCTTGTCCACCAAAACTTAGTACACTAGGCTCCAGCTCATATCCAGCTCCGCCTTTTAGTTTAATACTCTTTTTTTCGCCGTTAAAACTTATCTCTAAACTAAGCGTAGCTGGAGCGTTTTTTTCATCTTTTTTATATCCAAGCAAGTTAATTATAAATTCTTTGCCATCTATAAAATTTTTAAACTCAAAGTCATTTTTGCCAAATAAGCTTAATTTTAATGGATAACTAAAATTTTCTCCAAGTATTTCGACTCTAAGATAAGGCTTGACGCTTTGCATTACATTTGAGCTTTGCAGAGCTCTAAGATGCATAACGCCCTCTTCGCCAAAATACCTTGTAAGCGCAGCCCCGATGAAAATAATGATAAAACCAAGATGTATCAAAAATGCGCCAAATTTTTTATACATATTGGTTTTTACGATACTAATGGCTAAACAAATGGTGCAAGCAAACATAACACACTCGTACCAGAGTGCTTCATAAACCAGCACCCTAGCCGTTTGTGTGTCATAAAAATTTTCTAAAAAGGTCGCAAGTCCTGCACCAAAAGCAAGAATAAATAATAATATCAAAGACAAGCGGTAGATATTTAAAATTCTCATCGCTCGCCTCTACCTTAAATGCTATAAGTTTGTCCCGCATAAAGTATAAACACCCTAAGCAGTAAAACACCAATAACAGCCGCTAATGAACTGATATAAAAGCTAAATTTTAGGCTAGCTACTTTTTTGCCAAATGCAAAATTTAAAACAAAAGGCACAATGAAGCCAACTAGCACAACACCAAGCCAAAAGAAATTTGCCCAAACGCCACTATAAAAAGCAACAGCTGCATTTTGCTGATAACTTGAACCAAGCAAAAGCGATACAAAAAGCATTAAAATGAGTAAAATTTCAGCTCCCAAAACGCTAAATTCTACGCTATGAAGCGAGTGAAGGTCGCTTGAGTGCGGATCTTCTTTAAATAAAGCTGCTGCAACCAAGCTACTGCCACTTATGCCAGCACTTAGTCCTGAAGCTATAAATAAAGCTGGAAGCACAGCTGTGTTTAAGAGAGGGAATCTAATCAAAACTGAGATCAAAAATCCAGTATAAGCGCAAATTATTACAGCAAAAATGAGACAAATACGACTTAAAAATGGATAAAGCGGTATTAAAATTTTCATTATTAATGCAAAAAGAGTACTAAAGGATTTTAAACTTTTGGCTAAGAAATTTGAAATCTCATCATTAAATGCATAAAGGCACATCAAAAAGCTAAGCGGTATAAATACACAAAGTCCAGCAACACCGATAGACATAACTGATGTGAAATTATAATTAATCAAAATTTTCCAAAACAAAAGTGGCTTTTCAAGATCAGCTATCAGACAAACCATACCAAGCATGATGCTAACAAATGCTAAAAGCGAAGCAGCCTTGAAAAATGGGCTAAAGCTCTCTTGCTTTTTATAGTGTTTTAAAAGTATAGCAGCGATTAGCGCTCCACCACTCATACCAGCTAGCAAAAGATAAACAGCGATCGGCCAGCCCCACTCTACTCCATGCGAAAATGTTGCAGTAAAATTTAATGCACCATCCATCTTACACCCCCATTTTTACTTTAGGAATATATCTAAGGCTTGGTTTTGTGCCAAGCTCTGCTCTTAGCCTTATGCTATCTTTTACGGCTAGTAGCTTGCTGATGTGAGAATCTTCATCGTTAAGATCGCCAAAGACGATCGCCTCATATCTACAAGCTTCTACACAAGCTGGCTCTTTTTCGTCCTTTAAATTTGTATCTACGCAAAAGTTACAGCTTTGAGCTGAGTGCGTAACCTTATCAATATATCTCACATCATATGGACAGGCTACGATGCAGTATTTACAGGCGATACAATCATCTATGTTTGTAGTTTGTATGCCAGTTTTTTCGTCTTTATGACAAGCCTTGGTCGGACAAACAGCTACACAAGGCGCATCGACGCACTGCTGACAAGACACTCTTACAAATCTTTTATCGAGTAAATTTTTAGGATTAGTCTTATCTTCTATAAAAAGTCTCATCTGCCCTTTTGGGACTAAATTTACCTTTCTGCAAGCTATCTCGCAGTCTGTACAGCCAACACATTTATTTTGGTCAAATATCATACCAAAGTGTGGTTTTTTTACACTTTCTTCACTCTTAAAAGCAAAACCACTACTTGCCGCACCAGCACCAGCAGCCACAACTACCATGCTTTTTAAAAAGGCTCTTCTATTTTTTTGATTTTGCATTTTTAACTCCATTTTTATATCTTAATGAGGCTTTTTAATGCCCTCATTTAGTTCTTTCTCGTGAATTTTCTTTGCAGCCTCGGCTAACTCACCTGGCTTTAAGACCTTAACAAGCTCTATCTCAAAAACGATAGTCTCGCCTCCAGGTATGCCCTCCATGCCGCTATCGCCATACGCAAGTTCTGGCGGGATAACAAATTTAAACTTATCGCCCTCTTTCATGAGCATTAAGCCCTCTTCAAGACCTGGAATCAAATTTAGCATAGAAAGATGAGCTGGAGCCTCTTTTGTCTCATCAAAGACCTTACCATCGATAAAGCTAGCTTTATAGTTTGCTATGATGATACTCTCTTGTTTTGGAGTCGCTCCCTTTTTGCTTGATTTTAAAATTTCATATTGCAATTTTGATTTTGTCGTTTTTACATTTTTATTTTTTGCATTTTTATCCATAAAAGCCTTGCCCTGCTTTAAATTCTCTTTAAGTATGGCGGCTTCTTTTTCTTTTACTATCTTGTCTAAATTTTCAGCTCTTTTGTTTAGTAGCTTTGCTATCTCATCATCGCTTAGTTTTAGCTCTCCTTTTAGTGCATCACTAAAACCTTTGATAACGGCCTCAGCATCGTAGCTAATGCCTATTTGTTTTTGTTCAAGTAACCCTTTTAAAACATATCCACCACTTGTTGCTCCCATAGCATAAGACTCATTTGAATCTACATTTGCAAGCAAACCAGAAGCACTTAAGCTAAGAAGTAGCGTAAATTTTAAAACCTTATTTTTCATATCAAACCCTTAAGATTAAAGGGGCTAAAACTAGCCCCTAAATGCTATAAATTTTTATTCAAAATTCTTTGAGCTTCTTTTATATACTCTTTTGATGCATCGAGTTTTTGTTTAGTAAATTTAAATCCGTGCATACCCCACGAACCATCTTTTTCAACCATATCGATGATCTCTTGAGCATTTTGGATAAGCTCATAAACTCTTACTTTATCACTTGCATCAAGTTTTTTAGTCTCAAGTAGTGAGTAAAGCCCTTCAATACCAATCTTAACTTCAGAGAATTCATTCTTAACTGGAGTTTGCCATCCCATAACTTCATCATAAACTTGTTTTTGGTTTTTGAAGTGAAGTGTTGGTTTTAGCTCAGATAATACTGGGCTGTGGCAGCCTTTGGTATCTTTCATATCTTTATCAGCCCAAGATGTTCTAGCGCACGCCCACATTAAGTCAACGTAGTTATGGCCATTTTTATCTCTCTCAAAGTGCCAATCTTTAGCATCTCTTGGGCCTTTAGCAGCATCGCCTGGTACTAGAGATTTCTCTTTTGGATCAACCATAATCTTCCAGATATGAGATCTTCTTTGAGTATCAAAGCCAGCGTTGTCTTGGAACTGAACAGCGTAGAAATTCTCACAACTCATCATAAATGGCATGTGGCAAGATGCACAAGTGTTATCTTTGTGAGTATCTGCTTTAGATGCGATATATGCTTGAGTCTCGTGGCAATCTTTACACTCTTTTTTGAGTTTTGGTTTAGTATAGAATGAGCTTAGATAACCTTGCTCTGAGTTATAGTTCATGCCTTTTACATTTTTATCGCCTACAACTGGGCCTGTGTTGTCGTGTGGATCGTGGCAAGTTACGCATCTCATACCTTTGTCATAGTGAGCTGTAAAGTATGATTGTGAACCTTCAGAACCACATCCTGGTCCCATTGATTTAAATTTAGAGCTAAGTGAGAGATCAAGCTTACCGTTATTAAGAGGATTAGCACGAGCTAGATCTGGGCTAAAGTTAAACCTTTGGTGGCAGCGTTCGCAGTTTGATGTTCTAAAGTTTGTAGCTCCGTCAAGGTGACCGCCAGCTCCGTGACACTCCTCACAGCTTACGCCTTTTGAGATAGTGTGTTTTTGAAGCTCTTTAGCATTACCAAGTGCTGCATAAAATTCTGCTTTTGATTTGAAATCAAATTTAACTGGGTGACAAACTTCACAATATGATGAGTTTGCTTGGAAAAACATTGATTTTTTATGTTTTGCGGCGTATGAAGCAAGACCTCTAACATATCCGCCATTGTCGCCATACTCTTCAAGAGTGCCAGGAAATTCTGGGACAAGCTCTTTTATCTTTTTAACAGTTGCGTCGTCTAAATTTAACGCCCATGTTCTTTGCCATTGGTTACCACCAGCTACGATCTGACCTGTACCATCTCTTAGCAAACCGCCCTCAACGTAGTAAGTACCACGAAGTAGCCACGCATCAACGTAGCCCATTTTGGTTCTTAAGTGACCAACAGTTGCGTAGATAACATCTGGAGTAATACCTTTTGGAAGGATAGAAGCGGTATCTTTGTCAAATACTGGCTCAGTTAGGTTGTTATTAACCTCTGGGTGCTCACCAGGAAAACGCATAGTAGTTGCGTGGCGAGATCTGCTCCAAACTTCATACTGAGCTGGGTGACACTCACCGCACTTTTCTGGTCCTACAAATTTGTTAGGAAACTGAAGTGATGAAGTGGCTGGAATTCTATACATCATAGAACTATAGCCCTTACCGCCATCTCTTTTACTAAGCTTTGACATATCAAAGCCATGTCCCTCGGCAAGCCACTCTAAGCCACGGTCGTGAACGACCATTTTGCCGACGGTTTTACCACCATACTTTGTAAAAATAGGGTGGTTTTTAAATAACCAGTTATACATCTCTTGCTCTTCTACGACGTAGTCTTGCAAGGAGATAACACCTCTACTTTGCAGTGTGCCTTTAGGATTTGCGATAACATCACGTGCTTTATCGGACATCTGCATATTATGCTCTTCGCAACAGGCTTGTGAAGCGAAGATGCTAACACCCATGAGCAAACCAGCTAAGGCTTTTTGTAGATTTCTCATGTGCCCTCCTTTAAATTTTTATCCTAAAATCAAAATGATTTCATACTGATAATACTAACACCAAAAAAGGGCAGAAAAGGGGGAATTTTAATAAATTATAAATTTTCGAAACTAATTGTAAATGTAATACTATTTTCATCTACATTTCTAGCAAAGATTAGAGCGTTATTTTTACTAGCGATTAACCGGCTCATATATAGACCAAGCCCGCTGCCAGACTCTTTTGTGCTAAAGTGTGGCTCAAAGATAACCTTTAAAAACGAAGCTTTTATCGCTCCTGCATTATTTTGCACGCATAAATTTTTACGATTATCTTTTATGAAAGTATAAATTTTTATTACTCTTGGCTTTACATAGCTTTGTTTAAATGCATCTTTTGCGTTGTTTATAATATTTATTAAAATTTGGATTATTTCATTAAAATTTGCAAAGATTGTAAAATTTTCTATTATATCAATCTCTATTTCGATTTGATATTTCTTAAGTGAGGCGTTTAGAATTTTTATAGTTTGATTTACTACTTCCTCTACGCTAAACTCCCTTTTTAAAGTATTTGGTTTAAAAAAGTTTTTAAAATCATCAACCGTTTCAGACATAAAATTTATCTGCTTGCTAGTCTCTTCTATAAACTCATAAATTTTTGCTTCATCAAGCTTTTTCCGCTCCTGATAGAGTTCTAAATTTATTAAAGCTGAGCTGATTTGAGCTAAGGGCTGCTTCCACTGATGTGAGATATTGCCTATCATCTCGCCCATTGAGGCTAGGCGGCTTTGATGTATCATTAGCTGTTCAGTCTGTCTTTTGCTCTCTTCGCCACGCCTATGCATCTTATAAACAAGTAGCAAAAATATCCCAAATACAAAGGCTATCGCGCTCATTATGATGACAACCTCTTTTAAATGGTAAGAAAAAATGGCACGTAGTGGGATTTTAAAAGATAGCATTGCCATCATCTCACTTGCTTCAGAAATTTTTCCATTTGAAATTTCATAACGATCCAACATCTGTTTTGGAGCACTTTCGCTATTGTGACAGGCTAGGCAAGATGTATTTTGACTTCTTATAGGAAGCCCTACAAAAAATTGTGAGCCATTTTCATCTTTTATAATCTTTGAAAACTCACTAAATTTATTCTCTTTGAAGCCTCTTAACACCTGTGCCTCAAATTCATTTGGCTCATGAGCTTTATTTAAAGGTGCCATGGCGACTAGTTTGTAGTCAAAGTCAAGATTGTATTTTTTCTTTTGGATATTATAAATTTCACGGCTTATATATGAAGATGAAAGCAATCTCTCGTCAAAAAAATCCTCTTTTATAATGCCATCATGCTTTAGCTGCTCTATCAACGGACGCTGAACGCCTGCGATGTACTCTCTTACAGAATTTATACTCTCAAGCACATAATATGCCTCTTTTTTGGCATCTTTCATTGCAAGATTATTATAAAAATTTAAAACAAGTGCGGATATTAAGAGATAAACAAAGATAAAAACACTAACGATTAGCTGAAATTTATATTTCACAAAGATAACCTACACCATATAAATTTTTAATCACATCTTTGCCAAGCTTCCTTCTAAGCTCTTTTACGATCGTCTTTATCGCCTCTTTGCTTGGCTGCTCATACTCCCAAATATAATCAAAAATTTGTTCATAAGTTATAGTTTGATTTTTGTTGTTTAAAAAATACTCTAAAAGCCTGCTTTCGCTCTTACTTAGATGAGAAATTTCACCATTTATATAAAGTACTTTTTTGCCAAAATCGTATTCTACTTCATCATTTAGCCTAAGAGTCGGCTTGCGTCCAACAAGCTCTAAAGCAACGTCTTCTAGGGCTTTTATAAATGATTTTTTATCATATGGCTTTGCAAGATACCTTGTGATCTTTAGCTCAACTGCTCTCCACAAATACTCTTGCTCGATGTGGCTTGATAAGATCACGATAGGAATTTTTTGATTTATAGTTCTTACTTTTTTAGCGATCTCTAGACCATCGATATTTGGTACGCTTATATCAAGTACCAAAACATCATAAGCATCGCTCATCGCTAGCTCAAGTGCATCATAGCCATCTGTTACGCCATTTACCTCGGCAAAAAATAGCTCTAAAGAAGCACAAATATTTTTTAAAATCGCCTCTTCATCTTCAAGGCAAAGGACCTTTTTATTTGATAAAACGTCTAAAATATCATATTCTTGCATAGCTTCATCTCGCTTTTTGAGCAGATATTATCACTTGGTAGCTTAAAAAATAAGATTATCTAAAAAATAATTCATACCAATATAAAAGACAGATTATTTTTAAAAATTAAACTATAAATTTTTGTTGAAATGATTTGAAGTCTTGATTAAAATTTTTCTATAAGTACTATTTTTGGATTTTTCTAAAAATTTTAGCTATCGATCAATTTTAAAAAAGAAAGATAGCTATATTTATAGTATAAATTTTAGTTACCTCTGCTTCCAGGTTTGATCGCTTTGCTTCCATTTTTACAAAGTGGGCAATGCTCAGGCTCATAAATTTCAAACTCAAAATTTCCCAAAGCAAAAAATGGCTTATCACTTGGTAGTTTTGCATTTGGCTTAGCCTCATTGCCTAAATTTGCGACCTTACAAAAGCCACGATTTGCAAGCGCTGCAAAGCCAACTACCTCACCACCAAGGCTCTCTATTACACGTGCCGCTTCAAGTGCTGAGCCGCCAGTTGTGATGATATCTTCGCAGACGATAAATTTCTCGCCTTTTTTTACCTCAAAGCCACGCCTTAAACTCATTACCTTTTCAACTCGCTCTGTAAAGATAAAACGCTTCTTTGCTGCGCGAGCTAGCTCATAGCCAGCTAAAATTCCTCCAAGTGCAGGCGAGCAAACGCTATCAAATTTAATGCCAAATTTCTCTATCACACGGGCAAGCTCGTCGGCTAGTTTTCCAGCCAAAGCTGGGTCTTCAAGCACCTTTGCGCTTTGGAGATAAAACTGCGAGTGGTTGCCACTGCTTAGTAAAAAATGCCCCTCTAAATATGCCCCAGCCTCTTTATAAATTTTCTCTAAATCCATCGTTTTTTCCTTTTAAAATTTACTCAAAATCTTAACACAAGCCCACTTAAGCCACTCTTTTTAAAATTTAATAAGCCACACATTTGTATAATCTCTCAACACTCACAAAAAGGACGCTCATGCTTATATTTAACCCTGTTGTTTTTAGCATTTTGGTAATGACGATACTTTGTCTATTGCGTTTTAACATTTTGCTTTCTATCCTTATCTCTGCTCTTGTTGCGGGAGTAATGTATAAGCATGGATTTAGTGGATTTGAAAGTGGTATTGCAGGTGGGATCGATAGCCTCTTTACAGCCCTAAAAGAGACTACACAAAGCCTCATAAGCGGTATGCAAGGCAATCTTGAAACATCGCTTAGTTATATTTTACTTGGTGCTTTAGCAGCCGCCATCGCAAATACAAATTTAACTGCTATCTTGATAAATGCTTTGAGTAAATTCCTTAGTTCAAATAAAGTGATTTTTATACTAACTATTGCATTTATAGCGTGCTTATCTCAAAATTTAATCCCAGTTCACATAGCTTTTATACCTATTTTGATCCCACCACTTCTTGCTATTATGAACAAAATGGGGATAGATAGACGTGCCGTGGCTTGTGCTTTGACATTTGGTCTTCAAGCACCTTATGTAAGCCTTAGCGTTGGCTTTGGTCTGCTTTTTCACAATATCTTAAAAAAAGAGCTAGCAAATAACGGCATAACCACATCTATTTCTGATATCTCTTCTGTTATGTGGATAGGTGGCGCTTCGATGCTTATTGGACTTATCCTTGCCATACTTTTTTATGGTAAAAAAAGAGTTTATAAAACTTCAAAATTTGAAAAAGAAGAGCTTGATGAGATCGAGCGCGCAAAAAGCCTTGAGATGACTAAAAAAGAGTGGGCGGTTTTAGCTGGTGCAGTTGTGGCTTTTGGTGTGCAAATTTATACTGAGCTACTAC
Source organism: Campylobacter concisus (assembly GCF_003048905.1). Lineage (NCBI taxonomy): Bacteria > Pseudomonadati > Campylobacterota > Epsilonproteobacteria > Campylobacterales > Campylobacteraceae > Campylobacter > Campylobacter concisus. The sequence goes on along the minus strand of NZ_PIRO01000001.1, from coordinate 1,047,959 downwards.
CTCTTGGCGCACTACTTGGACTTTTGGTTATGGTTGTTTTTGGCGGTATCGAGTATAAAAAAGTAGATAAGATCATGGACAATGGCCTTGCTATGATGGGATTTATCGCTTTTATCATGCTAGTTGCTGCAGGTTATGGCACTATCTTAAGGGAGAGTGGCGGAATAGACGAGCTTGTAAAATACGCTAGCTTGGTATCTGGCGGCAAGATAGGTGGAGCACTTTTGATGCTTCTTATCGGACTTCTTGTTACGATGGGTATAGGCACTAGCTTTGGCACGATCCCTATCTTAGCTTCTATCTATGTGCCACTATGCGTTAGCCTTGGCTTTGGCGTACCAGCCATCATCTTGTTAGTTGGCATAGCTGCAGCTCTAGGAGATGCTGGAAGTCCTGCAAGTGATAGCACACTTGGGCCAACAAGCGGTCTAAATGCTGATGGTGAGCACAACCATATATATGATACTTGTGTACCTACATTTATATTTTTCAATATCCCACTTATCATCGGTGGCATCGTTGGAGCTATGATACTTGGATAAAATTTGGCGTTAATTACGCCAAATTTCTTTTTATTTCTTCTACTTTTTATCAATATAAATTTTGGAACATCTTTTGCTTTTAAAAATATAAAAATTTAAAATGCAAAAAGGATAAGTCAATGATGAGATCACTTTGGTCTGGTGTTTCAGGCCTACAAGCCCACCAGATAGCCATGGACGTAGAAGGCAACAATATCGCAAACGTCAATACTTATGGTTATAAATACAACCGTGCAAATTTTGCTGATATACTAAGCCAAACTCCAAGAGTTGCTACTGCTCCACAAGGTCAGCTAGGCGGTCAAAATGCTATGCAAATAGGTCTAGGAACGACTATAAACTCAACTACAAGAATTTTCTCACAAGGCACACTAACATCTACTGATAAGCAAACAGACCTTGCACTTCAAGGAAATGGTTTCTTTGTCGTATCTCCAGATGGTGGAACTACAAGATACTATACAAGAAATGGTGACTTTGTCCGTGATAAAGCTGGAAATTTTGTAAACAATAGTGGCTATATCGTTCAAGGCTGGACAAGAGATGAAGAGACTGGCACTATCGACTCAACTGGACCGATAAAAAATATCGTGATAAAAGAGGGTCTTACTACTCCAGCAAGAGCGACAACAGAAGTAAAGATAAAAGGTAACCTTGACTCAGGTAATACCATAGGACAAAGAAGCACGCCTATTTATTCACTAGACTCTGTTGCTGGTGGACGTGACTATAACAATGACGGAATTTTAAATGCAAACGAAGTTCACAACGAGAATGATACAAATAACGATGAGTTTTATACGAACTCAAGAAAAGAACAAAGCTTAACAGAGCGTGGCGTCGATCTTGGTGTTACATTTGACGAGCTTGGAAATGGCCTTGCTTTAAGAGATGGGCAAGGTATCTGGGTGAGCTATGCAAATGCTAAAACTGAAAAATTTACAGTAGGAAGTGGATTGCCACAAAGCATCGGACAGATAAACCCAGCAGCAACACTTGATATCACGATCAATGGCACAAACATCAAATCTCAAGCTAACACAATAACAAGTATAAGTGATGTTGCAGCTGCTATCAACGCCCAGTATAATAAAACTGGCGTTAGAGCTGAAATTTCAGAAGGTAATAAACTAACACTTATAAATAGAAATAACTCAGGCACCACTGAAGAGACAAAAAATATCCATCTAAAAGTAAATGGCGGAAATACTGTTACTGGTTTAGCTGATAAAGATATCATCACAGCTTATCAATATGTCTATACAAGCTCACAAACAACAGCTGTTCATCCAAATAACGATAAAATCGCAAGACAAATAACAACAACAGAAGATCTTCGCGCTGCTATGCAAGAAGATGCTAGAAACCACGTTGACTACAACGGCGACGGCCAAATAAGAGCAAACTCAGATGCACTTGATGCGGCGAAACTAGCAACCGCAGCACATAGAATAGCACCTGGAACTGGTGGAGCAGCCATAACTAACACTGCATATCAAACAGCTTATAATACAGCATATGCCGCTGCAGCTGGTACTCCAGATCAAAAGCACGCAGCTGGTATCGCAGCACTTCAAGCACTTGCAGGTGATGATACAAATGATGGAGTAAAGATCACTGTAAATAAACTAGGTCAATTTCAACTAGAAAATCCATCAAATGAAGTAGCAGATCATGCACTTTATATGACAACAACTGGTCTTACAAAGCCAGCTCAAGGTACAAATAATTCAGCTATAAATGAAAACGTTAGGCTCACAACTATCATGAAAGCACTTGATGGCGCACTAAGCCCAGGCCAAGCTCTAAGAGCAAGTGGAAAGATGATGATGTCAAGCCACGGCTCAACGGCAGAAATTTTTGACTCACTTGGCTCAAAACACACAGTTAGTATCAAATGGACAAAAACGGGTACCACAACAGATGGTGGAACTGAGTGGAGCATGGTTATACAAGTACCAGAGCCAGCTAAGATAAACTACACAGGTGAAGGTCCAGATAACGTTATAACTGGAACAGCTAGATTTAACGCAAATGGCTCACTTGCAAGTTTTCATCCAGCAACGATAACATTTTCAGCTAACAACGGCTCACAAAGTGGCCAAAACATTAGTCTAAATTTTGGTCTTGGAACTGATTTTAACGGCTTAACAAGCTTTGATAAAGACTCATCAACTGAGTCAATCTCACAAGATGGCTACACAGGCGGCACATTAAACGGCATAAAAATAGATGAGACCGGAACGATAATAGGCTCATTTTCAAATGGTCAAAGCTTTGGTCTAGCTAAAGTAGCACTTGCTACCTTTACAAATAACGAAGGTCTTCAAAGTGAGGGCGGAAACGTATTTTCACAAACTGCAAACTCAGGTGAAGCAGTCATCGGTGCAGCTGGTACAGGCGATAAGGGAACGATCGCAGCTTCAAAACTTGAAGCTAGTAACGTCGATCTAAGCCGTGCGCTAACAGATCTTATCGTAATCCAAAGAGGTTTCCAAGCAAACTCAAAAACTATCACAACAAGCGATGAGATGCTAAATACACTTCTTCAACTAAAACAATAATAACTAAAATAACTAAGACTTTTACAAAAGGGAGCGTTTGACTCCCTTTAAAATTTATGCTTTAAATTTACAAATAAAATCAGCCTTCTTTTTGTAAAATGTTAAAAAATTTTACAAAAGAGAAAAAATGCAAGTAACACTACTAAATCACACTCCACTAAATATCTGTTCTCACGCTATCCGCACATGCTGGCAAAGCTTTGAAAAAGGCGATAACGGCGGTGAAAAAGATGTTGAGCTAATAGATAGGGTAGGCAATAAATTTAAACACGCCTCGACCTTAGAGCACCTATACTACAACTTCTACATCCAAGGTATCTCTCGTGCGCTACTTCAAGAGCTAGCCCGCCACCGCATAGCAAGTCTAAGCGTCAAATCAACCCGCTACACGCTAAAAGAGCTAAAAAAAGAGGAGAAATTTGAAGTAGGGCAGTTTGATCGTGCGGCTAAATTTATCGTACTAACAAATGACGAACTAGTCGATAACGCAAGCATAAAAGCACTTGAAAATTTACGTGAAATACTAGCCTCAACTACAAAAAGCCTTGACATCGTCAAATACTGCTTGCCAGAGTGCTATAAAACTGAGCTTACATGGAGCATAAATGCTAGAAGCTTGCAAAATTTCATCTCTTTAAGAAGCTCAAAATCAGCTCTTTGGGAGATAAGAAATTTAGCAAATGCTATCTACGACGCCCTGCCCAAAGAGCATAAATTTATCTTTGAGAAGTGTCTGCCTGAGAATGAGGCTTAAAGCCTTAAATTTACTTTTTTAAAACGTAAAGAAGCTCGTCTACGTGGATGTTTCTAGCTTTTAAATTTCTGCTGCCACGGTAGGCATTGTATTTTTGACGAAGCAGATGAACCTTGCCCATTTTATTTAGGTTTTGATCAAATTCATCTTGGTTGATAAAGCCCTCTGAATTAAACGAGATAAGCACAAATTTCGCCTTTAAATTTGCTATCAGCTCGAAAAATGCCTCACTTGCTGACGATTTTTTATTAAAAACTGATCTGTTCCAGTCCTTTGCGATGCCTGAAACTTTTGAAATTTTACTTGGCTCCTCATAGCTTGCGATGAGATTTAGCATGAAGTAGTTTGAGCCGTATGGATGCTGGTTATAAGGCGGATCAAGATAGACTAGATCAAGGCCATCAAGCTCTTTTGCCAGTAAATTTGCATCCTTTTGATAGACCTCAAATGGCACGCTGAAATTTGAAAAAATAGGCTTAGTCAAATTTATATCAGAGGTGATCCTTGAGATGGCATTTTGTCCCCTGCCACCAAACTGACCGATGCCCTCTTTATTTTTATGAAAACCTTTAAAAATTCCACTCGTATTTGCATGCACGCTTGCATTATAAAGTAGTGGAGCTATGAAAAATTTTTTCATCTCCTCTGGCAATATCTCATCTATGAGTCTTCTTGCTGTGTCAATAAAAATGGCATTTTTTCTAGTATAAAAAACCCTCTCACCCTCGGTAATATTTTTATCATCTTGTGGGGCATAAAGTTTTGTTATAAAGCCTTCAGAAAGATTATCTTCTATCTCTTTTTCAAGCCTTTTTTGCCAGAAATTTATCTCATCTCTTAGCCCATTTGTAGCGTTTTGCAAATAGCATGAGTTTGTGATGAAGCTATAAAACTCCAAGTCGTTTGCGACTAGAAATTCACTATTTTGCTTTAAAAACCTAGCCACCACGCCACTTCCACTAAAGAGATCACAGCAGCTAAGCTTATCTTTTTTAAGTTCATCTTTTGCGTATTTTACGCCTAAATCTATAAAGCCTAAAAGAGAGCGTTTATTGCCAAGATAGGTTAAAATTTGCTCTTTTAAATAGGCTTGATTTTCTTGTTTAGCTGGCTTCAAATCAGTGTTTTTTTAGTCCCATAGCGTCAAGATCGAGCTTGATCTCTTCGTTGTTTATGATGACTAGACCTTGTGCTAAAATTTTGTTTGCTATGGCGTGCGCTTCATCAAGTGAGTGCATCTTGTAAGTGCCGCATTGAAATTTATTTAGCTCTGGTATTTTATCTTGATCTTTGACTTCCAAAATATCTTTCATAGAGGCTAGCCATGCCTTTTTTACGGCTTCTTCGCTAGGTGTGCCAATGACACTCATATAAAAGCCAGTTCTACAGCCCATCGGTGAGATGTCGATGATCTCTACTCCATTGCCGTTTAGATGGTTTCTCATAAAGCCAGCAAAAAGGTGCTCTAAAGTGTGAGTGCCCTTTTCTGGCAAAATTTCTTCATTTGGCTTGCAAAATCTCAAGTCAAAAACACTGATATCATCGCCTTTTGGAGTTTTCATACTTTTTGCTAGTCTTACTCCTGGGGCTTGCATTTTTACGTGATCTACACAAAAACTATCAAGTAATGGCATATCTTCTCCTTTAAATTTTTGGTAATTCTAGCGTAAAAAATGTTTAAAATTTAAAGGCTCATGCAAAATTTCACATAAGCCTTGTAATATCTGAATGTTTGTGGGTATTAAAATAATAAAAATTTTACTTACTATTATAAATTTCTCATATATTCTGTGCTATAAATACCTTGAATACGTCTTTCCATGTCACTATACCAACTTTTTGGAAGAGTAGTAAGAGAGTTAAATTTCTCTAGTAAATTTAAATTTTTATTTGGAGCGTAAAAAAGTCTATTTACTTCTAAAATGCTCATATGAACTGGATCTTTTTCTATAACTTCTATCACGTCGCCCACTTTGCACGATCCTGGTGTTATGACGCGGTAATACCAGCCAGTAAGGCCAGTTTCAAAGATGTGAGTAGCCATATTTTCATTGCCCCATCTTTTTGAGAGCTTAAAGCATGGTTTTCTAGGCTGCGAGACTTGAAGCACAAGCGAGCCAATCTTATGGATATCGCCCAAATAAACGCAGCTCTCATCAAGCCCATCAACACATAAATTCTCCCCCATAGCTCCATAAGCTAAATTTTTAAATCCTAAAAATTTTTCCCACTGGGCATAGTTTGCAAACGAATTTGCAAATATAGCTTTTTCAGGGCCGCCATGGTGCTTTGTATCAGCAACACTATCACCCTCAAAGCCAAGTTCATTTGCAAAAATTTCACCATTTTGAGCTACTTTAAATATAGCTGAACTCCATGGTGTATTTAACTTATCAGTTGCACTTTGAGAGCCATAGTTTTTCACCTCGCCAATTAGTAATGCTTTTAACGCTGCCATCTTTTTCCTATAAAAATTTAGCTTATTCTTAAATTATTCGCATGAGTTAGTGCGATCGCAATCGCATCGGTGATATCAAGTGGTTTTATCTCTTTGTTTATACCTAAAATTTTCTTCACCATAAATGCCACTTGCTCTTTATCAGCTTTAGCCTTGCCAGTGACAGTTTTTTTCACCTGAAGCGGCGTATACTCGGCAAAATCACCATGAAGCTGTAAAATTTTAAGGCTAAGTGCGCCACGAAACTGAGCGAGTTTTAAAACTGTCTTTGGGTTGTAAGCGAAAAATATATCTTCGATCGCAACCTCATCAAATTTATGATTTTTAAAGATGAGATCAAGCCCCTCGCAAAGCTCGGTGATTTGATATTGAAGTGTGTTTGGTTTTATTTTTATGAGTCCTGCTTCAAGAAGAGTAGTTTTAAATTTATTTTTTTCAAGTATCGCGTAACCGCAATTCTTCGTACCTGGATCGATTCCTAAAATTTTCATCACTATCTTTTCAATACTTTTTCACGACTTTTTCACGATGTGAAAAAGTTTGTTAGAGTTTAACAAAGGTTTTATTAAATTTAAGATAGTATCACTATAAAAATTCTCAAAATTTAAGGCATAAAAATTTGATAGCAGACGAAATTTTAGAAAATCTTTCAACACAAATTTCACCTGAAGAATACCAAAGTTATATCAAACAATTAAAATTTAACGAAAAGGCTTCAGACGATCATATTATAGTATTCACTGCACCAAATGAGTTAATGGCTAAATTTATAAATACAAGATATGCTGATAAGATCGCTCATCTATATGAAGTTAGAACAGGGATAAAGCCAAATATTGAAATTTCATCTACTAAAAGTAGCAAGGTATCAAAACAAAATCAAATAAATGTCAAACAAATAAAAACACAAAGTAGCATTTTAAATCCAAGCTACACATTTGAAAATTTTGTCTGCGGTGCATCAAATCAATACGCATTTTTAAGCGCAAAAGCAGCTGCTGAAAAACCTGGCGTACTTTATAATCCACTTTTTATCTATGGCACGACTGGACTTGGCAAGACTCACTTACTCCAGTCAGTTGGAAATCATTGTTTAAATAAAGGAAAAACCGTTATTTGCGTAACTAGCGAACAATTTATGATAGATTTTACTAGTCACATAAATAACCACTCAATGCCAAAATTTCGTGAAAAATATAGAAACTGCGATGTTTTACTAATAGACGACGTGCAATTTCTTGGCAAAACCGATAAAATTCAAGAAGAATTTTTCAACACATATAATGAACTTTTAGCAAAAAATGGTCAAATAGTTATGACTTCAGATCGACCACCAAAAACACTAAAAGGCTTTGAAGATAGGATGATTTCAAGATTTGATAAGGCTTTTATGGCTGATATTACGCCGCCTGAACTTGATACAAAGATAGCCATCATCATCAAAAAATGTGAATTTGATAAAATCGATCTAAATAAAGAGGTCATAAACTACATAGCTACAAACATGGGAGATAATATCCGTGAGATCGAGGGAGCTATCATAAATTTAAATGTTTTTAAAACTCTTATGAAAGAAGAGATAACACTTGATCTTGCAAAAAGTATATTAAAAGATCTGATCAAAGAAAAACGTGAAAATATAAATTTCGATACTATCGTTGAAATAGTTAGTAAAGAACTAAATATCAAACAAAGTGATATAAAAAGCAAATCAAGAGTTACAAATATTGTAGAAGCAAGACGAATCATCATATATCTTGCAAAGATACTTACAACAAACTCAATGCCACAAATTGCAAACTATTTTGGTATGAAAGATCACAGTGCAGTTAGCCATAATATTAAAAAGATAAATGAACTAATACAAACTAATGAAATTTTTAGTCTAAAAGTTACTGAATTAAAAAACAAAATTTTGACAAAAGGATAAAATACAATATGAAATTTGTGAATAAATGTGAAAAAGAAAATATAATTTTTCACATTTCAAATAGCTGTATTTCGATGTTGAAAAGCACTTTTCACTTTTTAACATCACCTACTAAAACAAAAAAATTAAATTTAAAAATAGAAGGAAGTTTTTAATGAAAGTTTTAATAAACAAAAATATGCTTGAAAGCATAGTAACAAATACAAACCCATATCTTGAAAAAAGAGATCTTAGTGCTATAACTTCTCACATTTATATCTCAGCAAAAGATGGGGTTTTAAATATAAAAGCAACTGATCATGAGATAGGATTAGCATATAAGTTAAGTAATGTAAAAATTGTTGATCAAGGTTATGCAACTGCAAATGGTAAAAAACTACTTGACATTATAAAAAGTCTAAAAGACGAAGAAGTGATGTTGGAAACTGTAAATAACTATCTTTATATAAAACAAAAAAACTCAAAATACAAACTTCCAATGTATAAATTTGAAGATTTTCCAGAATTTCCAACGATTGAGGGTAAATCAAAATTTGACGTTGACGCTGTTATGTTAGGAAGAAGTTTAAAGAAAATTTTACCAAGTATTGATAGCAATAACCCAAAATTTGAACTAAACGGAGCTTTTCTTGATATTAAAAAAGACTTTATAAATATCGTTGGTACTGATACAAGAAGACTTAGTGTATTTAGATTTCAAACACCAACAGAAAAAGAATTTTCACTTATAATCCCTAAAAAAGCTATCAATGAAATACAAAAACTATTTTTTGACAAGATAGAAATTTACTATGATGAAAATATCTTAATCGCTCAAAGCCAAAATTTTGAATTTTTCACAAAACTTATAAATGGCAAATTCCCAGATTACGAGCGTGTCATACCAAAAGAGGTCAGAAAAAGACTTCAACTAAGTAGAGATAAGATGATAGAGGGTATAAAAACTATCTCAATGCTAAGTGATACAATGAAAATATCCTTTGCAAAAGACAATATAACATTTGAAAGTGTTATAGAAGATAACTCTGAAGCAAAAACTACGATAGATTATCAAACTGGTTTAGAGCTTGGAGATGAATTTTTCATAGGTATAAAAAATAGATATCTACTTGACTTTTTAAGTAGCATAGAGGATGAAAATTTTGAGCTTGGATTTAATGAAAGCTCACTAGCATTTGTTGTAAATTCAAAAGAATTAACAACAGTAATAATGCCGATAAATTTATAAGATAAGGCAAGATTATGGAAAATAATTACGGCGCAGAAAATATCAAAGTACTAAAAGGGCTTGAAGCGGTCAGGAAACGCCCAGGCATGTATATAGGCGATACTAACATAAGTGGTCTTCACCATATGATCTACGAAGTAGTTGATAACTCTATCGACGAGGCGATGGCAGGATACTGTGATACGATAGATGTTGAGCTTACACGTGAGGGCTCAGCGATCATCAGCGATAATGGCCGTGGTATCCCAGTGGATATGCACCCAACTGAAAAAATTTCAGCTGCGACTGTTGTTTTAACTGTGCTTCATGCTGGTGGTAAATTTGACAAGGACACTTATAAGGTCTCAGGCGGTCTTCACGGCGTTGGTGTATCTGTTGTAAATGCCCTTTCTAAAAAGCTAGTCGTAAATATCAAACGTGATGGCAAACTTCACAGACAAGAATTTGCAAAAGGTATTCCACAAAGCGATCTTGAAGTCATAAAAACTACAAACCGTACAGGCACACAAGTCGAGTTTTGGCCAGATGATAGTATATTTGAAGTGACTGAATTTGATGATGAAATTTTAGTAAAAAGATTTCGTGAGCTAGCCTATCTAAACCCAAAGATAACTATAAATTTTAAAGATCAAAGAAATGGCAGAAGCGAGAGCTTTCATTTTGAGGGTGGGTTAGAGAGCTTTGTAACTGATATGAACAAGGCAAATGCTGTCAGTAAAGCAGTATCATTTAGCGGTGGCGAAGATGATGTTATGGTTGATTTTGCACTACTTTACAACGACACCTATAGTGAAAATTTACTAAGTTTTGTAAATAACATCAAAACTCCAGATGGTGGTACACACGAGGCTGGATTTAGAGCAGGCCTTACAAGAGTTATCACAAACTACGTTCAAGCAAATGCTGCTGCACGTGAAAAAGATACAAAGATAACTGGCGAAGATATCCGCGAGGGACTTATCGCAGTTGTGAGCGTAAAAGTGCCAGAGCCGCAGTTTGAGGGACAAACAAAGGGCAAACTAGGCTCAAGCTACGTAAAACCTATCGTTCAAAAGATGGTTTTTGACGTGCTTACAAAGTATTTTGAAGAAAATCCTATCGAAGCAAGAGCAATAATGGATAAAGCTCTAATGGCAGCTCGTGGTAGAGAAGCTGCTAAAAAAGCAAGAGATCTAACTCGCAAAAAAGAGAGCATGAGCGTAGGCACGCTCCCTGGCAAACTAGCTGATTGTCAAAGCAAAGACCCAGTAATTAGCGAGCTATATCTAGTGGAGGGCGACTCTGCGGGCGGTTCTGCAAAGCAAGGACGTGATAGGGTCTTTCAAGCAATATTGCCGCTTAAGGGTAAAATTCTAAATGTTGAAAAGGCAAGACTAGATAAAATTTTAAAATCTGATGAGATAAAAAATATGATAACAGCGCTAGGATGTGGCATCGGAGATGAATTTGACGCTGAGAAGCTTAGATATCATAAGATCATCATCATGACCGATGCCGATGTTGATGGTAGCCACATCCAAACACTTCTTTTAACCTTCTTCTTTAGATTTTTAAATAAAGTTGTAGAAAATGGCCACATCTACCTAGCTCAGCCGCCACTTTACCGCTATAAAAAAGGTAAGAAAGAAATTTATCTAAAAGATGAAAAGGCATTAAATGAATTTCTTATCGAAACTGGTATCGAGGGCGTTGATATAGAGGGTATTGGCAGTGCGGATTTGATTGATTTCTTAAAGATCGTTGCAGCTTATAGAAGTGTCTTAAAAGAGCTTGAAAAACGCTTTAACGTCCTTTCAGCGATCCGCTATATGATAGAAAATCCAGACATCGTTTCAAAAAGCTACAATGAAATTTTTGAAATTTTAAGAGACTTCTTAAAAGCTGAGGGTCACAACATCCTAAACCACTACGTTAGCGAAGATGAGATTAGAATTTATGTGCAAACTGAAAGCGGCCTAGAAGAGCTTGTGGTAAATGAAAATTTATTCACAAATCCACTTTACGAAGAGGCACTTTACATCAGCCAAAAGATAAAAGAGCGCGGCCTAGACTTGCATAGTGACGTTATAGACGTGCTTGATGAAGTAGAGAAAAATGCTAAAAAAGGTGCATATATCCAGCGCTACAAAGGTCTTGGTGAGATGAACCCTGAGCAGCTTTGGGAGACTACGATGAACCCTGAGAACAGAAGACTTTTAAAGATCAATATAAACGATGCTATAAGCGCCTCTGACACGTTTAATCTCTTCATGGGCGATGAGGTCGAGCCAAGAAGAAACTACATCCAAGACCACGCAAAAGACGTTAAACACTTAGATATTTAAAAGAAAAAGGATAAAAAATGAGCGAAGAGATGAAGTATGGCGAGAAAATTTTGAAAGAATTTGACGTGGAGAGTGACCTTGAGGTCTGGGAAAATAAGCAAACAAGGGACTATGTCATAAAGATTACTCTGCCTGAGTTTTGCTGCCTTTGCCCTCGCTCTGGTTATCCTGACTTTGCGACCATATATCTTGAATACATCCCAAATAAGCTAGTTGTCGAGCTAAAAGCGATAAAGCTTTATATAAATAGCTTTATGAACCGCAACATCAGCCACGAAGATAGTATAAATGAAATTTATTCTGTTTTAGAGAAAAAACTTGAGCCAAAATTTATGAAGATAGTTGGCGACTTTAACCCACGTGGAAATGTCCACACAGTTATCGAGATCAGCTCTGATCTAGTTGTAAAAAAGCCAGTTGAAGAGAAAGAATTTACTCCAAGAAGTAGGGAGAGAAGCTTTAGCGATAAACCACGTGAGAGACGAAGTACAAGTGATCGTGGCAGCAGCAGGGGCAGCAGAGATGATAAATTTAAAAAAGATGACAAGCCAAGAAGAAGCTCAAATAAAGATGGTTTTAGAAAGATAAGCTATGCCGATGATAAGAAGCCAAAAGTAGTCAAAAAGGATAAATAATGATAAGTGCTAAGCTTATAGAACATATCTTTAAAGCAGCATCTATATCACGTTGGAATGACTATCCAAAGATGGCAAATTTAGTCGAGCTTGATAAGCAGGCTCATAAATTTATCATCGCTTATTTCATAGCAAAACAAGAGCAAGACGCCGATATGAACTATATCATTGAGGCTGGAATTTTTGAGTTTTTAAGTAGGGTCGTAGTCACAGACATACGTCCAGACGTCTTTCACCACATCCAAAAGACAAAAAAAGAGCAGATAAATAGCTGGGTTTTAAGTAATCTTGATAGCCTTATTTCAGATATTGAAAATGGCGAGTTTTTAGAGAGATTTAAAAGTTATTTTAAAAGTGATAAAAAGCATGAAAAAGAACGCCTTATCCTAAAAGCAGCTAGCTATCTTGCCACTAGGTGGGAATTTTCTATCGTCTATCAAACGAGCCAGTTTTTAAGCGATATCGACGAGCTTAAGGCGAAGGTCGAGGAGGAGATGGAGGATTATTACGAGTTAATTGGCGTTAGAAAGATCGCTATGAATCAAAAATTAGCCCGCCTTGTAGATCTAAGTGGCAGGCTAAGGTTTCAAAAGCGATGGGCACAAACGCCTCGCATCCCTGAAACTGCGGTCTTAGGGCATATGCTAGTTGTTGCGATACTTAGCTATTTTTACTCGCTAAAAGCAAAAGCTTGCAAAAAACGGCTAGAAAATAACTTCTTTTGTGCACTATTTCACGACCTACCAGAGAGCCTCACAAGAGATATCATAAGCCCTGTAAAATACGGCGTAAAAGGGCTAAATGAGATCATCATCGAGTATGAGATGAGGCTTATTGATGAGAGGATTTTGCCATTTGTGCCAGAAAAGATCAAAGATGAGTTTAGCTATATCCTTGGTATCAGAAAAGATGGCGAGAAATTTATCAAAGATGAGTTTGAAAATAGGGCTTATGAGCGTAAAATCATCTGCCACGAAGGGACGATGGAAAACGTAAATGAGGATAAATTTAACCCAATCGACGGCAAAGCGCTAAAATACTGCGACAAGCTCTCAGCCTACATTGAAGCTGGAATTTCTATAAGCTACGGTGTCAAATCAAAAGAGCTAACTGATGGCTTTAATAATATGTATAAATTTTTTAGCGAAAAACCTAAGATCGACGGAGTGGATTTTTTAGAAATTTGCGATGATTTTAATGAGCATTTTGGTTTAGAAAGACCCCCTCTCAGATGACTGCGGCACACACTTAATACAAGTGCTCTGCTGTGTTCCCACCCTGAAGCGGTGCTCATAAAAAGCATTGCACAGGTCTAAGAAGGAGCTTCGCAATCATACAAAAACTATACTTAAATTTTGTTTTATAGTTACATTTTTAAAAATTTAGCTTTAAAAGTATATAATCAGCCAAAATTTCACAAAAAGTAGAGTAATGTCTGGAAAGTTTAAGCTTCGTTTTTTATCAGCTTTTAGAGATTTTTTTATCTATCATCACAAATCTTTAGAATTTCGTGCAAAAATTTTTGCCGCTATGATCTCTGCTAAATTTGACCCAGACGAAGATGATTTTTTTGTTTTAAATGACATTACAAATGAAATTTATGAAAATGATCAAACAAGAAAAGACTTTTTAATCCAAACTGTTAAAGAGTATGTAGCAAGAGTTAAAAGAAACGATAGGATCACACTTGATGCACTACTTTTAAGCATTGATAAAGACCTAAAAGATCACAAAAGATACTCCAAAAAGATAGATTTTTCTCACCTTCGTCGCTTGATGAGTGGCTGTGAGGAAGAGATTTTAGTTCAGCAAAGAGTTTATGAGTTTTTAATAAACGAAGTCAAACTCTATTCTTAAGATTATCATTCATTTTAAATTTTTAATCATCAACTAGTATAAAAATTATTTCTTCATCTGAATAGCAGTCTGGATCATCTCATCACTTGTTGTGATACTTTTTGCACTAGCCTCATAAGCCTTTTGTGTGACTATAACCTCACTTAGCGCTTGACCAAGATCGACATTGCTCATTTCAAGTTTATTTGCAAGAATTTGTGAGCCATAAATAGTCTCACCAGCTTTATTTTTATAAAAAAATGCTTCACCTGAATTTGGAGTTGCTTCATAGAGATTGTCACCCACTTTTGATACGCCCTGCTCATTTTGGAAGTGATATAGAGCTATTTTTGCAACTATAAATGAGCGAGAGTTGTCAAAATTTGCCATGATATTTCCACGGTCATCGACGCTATATTTTGTGAGATTTCCTTCGGCGTAGCCATCTGCTTTTATGACAAAATCTTTTTTTGAATTAGCCGAGCTTGTTATGCCATTATAGACATTTGCATCTCCATCGCCAAGAAAATTTAAAGCCACGTTTCCAACGCTTGTTAATGTATTTGTAACAAGCCTGCCGCTACCATCAAAGGTAAGTGTTCCCATAGCTGTATTTTGCACAACACCATTAGCATCGGTTATTGTAGCTGTAGCATTCCAGGTAGTTTGATTGCCACCTTGAGGGATTTGCTTTGTAAAATTTATAGTTACTAAGCTCTTTGTACCATCGCTGTTATATATCTCTGAACTTAGTTTTTCTTTATTGGCCACTTCAACTAGTGACGTAACTTCGGCTTTTACATCTAAGCTAGCAAAATTCATAAATTTTAGGCTTTTATTATTTATATGCCAGCTGCCATCGCTCTCTAGTGTAGTCGAAAACTCACTAAATTTACCATCACCGTCTTTTACTTTTACCACCACGCTGTCACCTGCTTTTGCACCAAAGTTCGTCTGACTTAGTGGGATTTGTCCATTTAGCGAGATAGTTTTGTTTGTATTATCGAGTGTATAGTTAAAATTTGCCGCATCAATGGCTGTTGTTCGCTTATCTGTTATAAGGCTTGAGTCTAGGTTGCCTTTTAAATTTATATTTTTTGTTTGCTTGGCTGGCATATATAAAAAATGAGGTAAATTTATACCTTTTTGTGAGCCAGTATCGCCTAGTTTTAGATCCTCTTCTTTTGCAGTAAATGCCTGCGTGGTACCTTTTGTTTGACCATATTTTCTAAGAGCATTAGCACTTGGGGTGACTGGAGTAAAACTTGTTAACGTACCAAGAAGCAAGTTGCCTTTATTATCTACTAAATTTCCAGCCCCATCTATATCGAAGCTACCTGTTCTTGTGTAGTAGTTTCTACCGTTTTTATCAACGACGCCAAAAAAGCCTTTACCGCCTATGGCTAGGTCAAAGTTATTATCAGTATTTTGAAAACTACCATTTGTCATCTTTAAAGCCGTCGTTTGTTTCGTAGCTCCAAGACCTACTTGATTGTTAGTTGGACCACTTCCAGCAAAAGCCATATGTTGATTGATTAAATTTTTAAACTCAGGGATTGAAGCTTTAAAACCTACGTTGTTGATATTTGAGATATTATTTGCCCAAACATCCATGCCAAAGCTTTGTGTTTTAATGCCACTAATTCCGTTGTAAAAACCTCTCATCATGGCTTTTATCCTTCGTAAAATTCAGATATTTTATCCATTGGGACATATTCGCCTGCGATTTTTATCATAGCTTTGCCGTCTACAAATTTTACTGCCTCGACTGGATAGCTACCTACTTGAGTTTTGTATGAATTACCGTCTTTTCCAGTGTAATTAACAGAGACTGTATATGCGCCATTTGGTAATTGTTTTCCAGAATCATCTTTGCCATCCCAAGATATTCTGCGAACTCCTGACTTTAGATCTTTTATATCGATTGAACGGACGACCTCTCCATTTGCATTTTTAATTTCAAGCTTACCATTTGCAAGATCTGATTTAAAATAAAGTGCAAAATTTACAGTTTTTTGCTCATCTGTTAGTAAAACCGAGTTTGAACCAGTTGAGACCATTTTGCCAAGAGCTGAGATAGCGTAGGCATTTGCATTTGATTTTAATTGATTTACAAGCTCTTTCATAGCTGAGTTTGTATTTTGTTGCATCTCTAGTGAAGCTAGTTGGCTAGTTTGCGTAAGCATCTTTTCAGTATCCATAGGACTTGTTGGATCTTGATACTGAAGCTCTGTTAAAAGTAGCTTCATAAATGCATCTTTATCTAGCTGCGCATTTGGGTTAGTTCCTGTGCCAGCTGCTGCATCTTGCTTTGCTTTTGCCTTTTTCTCGGCGTTTTTTTGTTGAGTTGTTTGTGTAGTTATATCTGAAACTGAAGCCATGATCTCTCCTAAATATATCTTGGTATTACTAGCTCAAGCAAGCTTTGTTCCGCTTGAGTGTTTTCGCTCTCGTCGCTTTGATTTGAGCTATATTTGTTCTTTGCTTGTTCTCTTTTTTCTTGTCTTTGGTTTTGATCTGAGAAATTCATCTCAAGCTCGGTAAACCCCATATTTACAAGGCTATTTTTAAACTCGGCTTGATTTTGTAGAAATAAATTCATTGTAGCCGTGGTTGAGTTAAAATTTACATGTAAGTTATTGCCGCGATTTACCATCGTGATCTCAACCTCGCCTAAATTTAGTGGGTTTAATGTGATGTTAAAACGAGTGATCGGCGCTTTGTAGTTTTGCACCTGCTCTTTTAGTGTAGAAGAGAAGTTACTAAGCGTCTCTTTTATCTCAGCCTTTGTTTGAAGCTGGTGTTTGGCACTACTAGCGATATCTTTTACCATTTGATTTAGCTCCGATTTATTATCGCTGTTAAATGTCTCTTTGCTCTCAAAATTTTCATTTTTTTGCTGTTCTCTTTCAGGGAAGAGTAGCGACTCAAGAGTTGGAGCTTTTTGTGCCTTTTTCTCTTGTAAATTTACCTTTACTTTAGGCTGCTCGTCCGGATCAACATCCACTATCTCATCATCAAGCTTTACTTCACTATCTAGCTTCTTAGGCTCTTCTTTTACTAAATTTTTAACTTCATTAGTTGGATTTGCCACTACCTCTTTTAATAAGGTATCAAGCTTTACGACCTCTTTTGGTTCATTTTTGATGATGGTTTGCTCGACCTCATTTTTTAGCTCTTTTAGGTAAAAAGGCTTCTCTTCGGTCTTTATCGGTGTAAAAAATTCTTTCTTACCTAAATTTTTAAACATCTCATTTAGTTTTGGCACATCTTCATTTGAAATTTCTATATTTTCAAGGCCAAGGTCAAATTTCTTAGCAAGGTCGATAAGATCGCTAACGCTTTTAACGTTGCTAAGCTCTTCAACGTTTTCAGGCACACTTAAAAAATTCGCTATTTTGTCGCTGAAATTTGGAAATTTACTTACTTTTTCATTGCCATTTAGAATTTCTAAAACTTGCAAAAGTTGCATGAAATTTGCATTTTCATAGAGCTCATTTTTTGTATTTTCATCCAAATTTTCTTCAAGTGCAGTTGAAATTTTTGCCGCACTTTCGCTTTGTGCTTTTTGCAGTGTCTCTTTTTGAGTTGTAACCGTTTTTACTATCTCTTTGACATCTTTTTCAGTGATTTTTTGGCCGCTATTTGCCTTGCTCGCAGCTGCATCTAAAACCATCGACAAAAATTCGCCGTTGTTTTGAGATCTTTTAGAAACAGAGGGCTTTTTACCTCCAGCAGGAGCCAGCAAATCTACGTTGTTTTTCGCTGTATAAGCTTGCATTTAAACCTTTCAAATTTTTAAACTTAATGTCAAACATGCAAAATCTATTCCAAAAATTAATTTCTTGATATCAGCTTAAAATTTATAAAAATTTGGCTATAATCTGCCCCTATTTTAAAACTGACAAACGAAAAATAGCAAACTAATAAACGGAGAAAAATTTGGAAAAGATACGAAATATAGCCGTTATCGCACACGTCGACCACGGTAAAACAACAATGGTTGATGAGCTTTTGAAACAGTCAGGAACATTTAACGAGCATCAAAACCTTGGCGAGCGTGTAATGGATAGTAATGACATCGAAAGGGAGCGTGGCATCACGATCCTTTCTAAAAATACTGCCATTCGCTACAAAGATACAAAGATCAACATCATTGACACCCCAGGCCACGCCGACTTTGGTGGTGAGGTTGAGCGTGTTCTTAAGATGGTTGATGGCGTTTTGTTGCTTGTCGATGCGCAAGAAGGCGTTATGCCACAAACTAAATTTGTCGTCAAAAAGGCGCTCTCACTTGGACTTCGCCCAATCGTCGTCGTAAATAAGATAGATAAGCCTGCAGGTGATCCAGACCGCGTTATAAATGAAATTTTTGACCTTTTTGTCGCACTTGACGCAAACGACGAGCAGCTAGAATTTCCAGTCGTTTATGCAGCTGCAAAAAATGGCTACGCAAAGCTAAAACTAAGCGATGAAAACAAAGATATGCAGCCACTTTTTGAGACTATCCTAGCTCACGTACCAGCTCCAAGCGGTAGTGACGAGAACCCACTTCAGCTTCAAGTATTTACTCTTGATTATGACAACTACGTCGGCAAGATCGGTATTGCAAGAATTTTTAACGGCAAGATATCTAAAAACCAAAATGTTATGCTTGCAAAGGCTGATGGTACAAAGACAACTGGTAGAATTTCAAAGTTAATTGGTTTTATGGGTCTTGAAAGAACCGATATTAACGAAGCTGGTACTGGCGACATCGTAGCGATCGCTGGTTTTGATGCGCTTGACGTTGGCGATAGTGTCGTTGATCCAAACAACCCTCATCCGCTTGATCCTCTCCATATCGAAGAGCCGACACTTAGCGTTGTGTTTTCTGTAAATGACGGCCCATTGGCAGGTACTGAGGGCAAACATGTCACATCAAACAAGATCGATGAGCGCCTTGCAAATGAGATGAAGACAAATATCGCGATGAAATACGAAAACATCGGTGAGGGCAAATTTAAAGTAAGTGGCCGTGGAGAGCTTCAGATTACTATTTTGGCTGAAAATATGCGCCGTGAGGGCTATGAGTTTTTACTTGGCAGACCTGAGGTCATCGTAAAAGAGATAAACGGCGTGAAATGCGAACCATACGAGCTTTTGGTTATCGACGCACCTGATGATACGACAGGTACAGTCATAGAAAAACTAGGCAAAAGAAAGGCTGAAATGGTCTCTATGAACCCAACAGGCGACGGACAAACAAGGATCGAGTTTGAGATCCCAGCGCGCGGCCTTATCGGCTTTAGAAGCCAGTTTTTAACTGACACAAAGGGCGAGGGCGTCATGAACCACAGCTTTTTGGAGTTTAGACCACTTAGTGGCACCGTCGAGCACAGAACAAATGGCGCGCTAGTTTCGATGGAAAACGGCGTAACGCTTGCTTATTCGCTATTTAACTTGCAAGATCGTGGTGTGCTTTTCCTTGATCCGCAAGCAAAAGTCTATGTGGGTATGATCATCGGCGAGCACAGCCGTCCAAACGACCTTGACGTAAATCCTATCAAGGGCAAAAACCTAACAAACGTGCGTGCAAGCGGCAGTGACGATGCGATCAAACTAGTGCCGCCTAGAAAGCTAAGCCTTGAGCGTGCTCTTGAGTGGATAGAGGATGATGAGCTAGTCGAGGTTACGCCTATAAATATCCGCGTTCGCAAGCGCTATTTAGATCCAACAGAACGCAAAAGAAAAGCAAAACTCTAATTAAAATTTGTCATCTAGCCCCTTTGTAAAGGGGCTAATAATTAAACTCTAAAAATAGCAAAAAAGATTTAAATAAATTCTTATATCTTTTTATATTATTTATTTAAATTGGCTTTGTTCAAGACGAAATAGAGCCATTCTCTCTCATCTAAAATTTATCAACCTTAAAACTATTTATGCTTTAAAATACCATACTTACTTTTCTATTTTTGCTTTTAATGTAATCAATACAAAAATGTTTAGTTTATGCTAGAATCGGCGAAAATTTAAAGGAAACTGATGAAAAAACTAAAATTTATCTTTGCTCTCGCCGCCGCGTTTATTTTTAGCGGCTGCTACGAGACGACGCTGCTTACTTGCGTGCCGATCTCCGCGCTTATTTCGGATAAAAGCTTGGACGTGAAATCCACGATTGTGCTAACGGATATAACGCCGCAGACGTACGTTACGAAAACGGTAACGGACAACGTGCGGGTTTTCGTCCCGGACGCTAAATTTAAGAACTTCCCGACCGGAGAAACCGCCTATGAGATGAGCGTTAGCGTCGGCAAGGGCGAAAAGGGCGGCAAAAACTCGGATAAGCGCGCCGTGCGGATATATCTAAGCCAAGACGGCGACGTCTACGGTAAGCTTAGCAAAAACATGCTCGAGCAGTACGCGGGCGCGGCGAAACAGAAAATGGAGCCGACACTAAAAGCGGCGATCAAATTTGAAAACGATACGAAGGACGTTTATGAGCTGGTCGTGGGCAACGAGTTTAAGGCGAGCGACGAGGTGCAAACGGGTGGCGTTTATACCTTGGCGCCTGGGCAGGTTACGGGCGCGATCTGGGCGGATAGTGCGGCGGTAAATACGGCGATCGCTGGCAAAGCGGTCAAAATCGGCACTCTAAAAAAGGCGGCGAAATGAAAAGCGTAAAAATCGGCTTCATTGGCGGCGGAAATATGGGCGGCGCGATGATGGAGGCACTTTGGCGAGCGCAACCTGACGAGGCTAACTCGGGACGAAACTCGGCCGAGGGTGAGCGAAAATTTGACGGCGGCAGCGAGACGCAAAGGGCGGAAAATTTAGCGCAAACGGATAAAAACGCGAGTCGGCGCGAATGCGAAAAAGAGGCAAAATTTGAAATCCTAGCCTGCGCCAGAAGCAAAAACGAAGCTTTGCGGCAGAGATTTAGCGTAAAAATAGCTGCGAGCGAAGCGGATCTAGCGCGTGAATCGGACGCGGTCGTACTGGCTACTAAGCCCGCTAGCTACGAGGCTATCTTGCGTCTGATCGCACCCGAGCTTGCGGGCAAAATTTTGCTTCTTTTGGCGCCTAATTTCGACATAAAACGCGCTAGGCAAATCGTAGGCGAGGGCGTTTATATCGCTCGCGCGATGCCAAATATCGCGGCTTACATCGGCACGTCGGCTACGGCTCTTTGCTTTGACGCGGGATTTAGTGAGGCTAAGAAAGAGACCGTGCGCGAAATAATCGCAAAAATCGGTAAAATTTACGAGATAGACGAGGCTGGGTTTGCCGCATTTACGGGTATCGCGGGAAGCTTGCCGGCGTATGCGTGCGCCTTTATCGAGGCTGCAGCCGATGCGGGCGTGCGGGGCGGACTGCCTAGGCGGCTTTGCTACGACGCCGTTGCGGCAGCCGTAGAAGGGACGGCGCGTCTGATCCAAAGCGGCAAGCACCCGGCCGCGCTAAAAGACGAGGTTTGCTCGCCGGCGGGAACCACGATCGAAGGACTTGCCGCGCTTGAAAACGGCGGATTTCGCGGCGCCTTGATGCAGGCCGTCGCCGCTTGCATCGCCAAAGCGCGGGGTTAGCTAAATTTAAAGGATAAAAATGAAAAATTTATTATTTGCGCTACTTGCGGCGATAAATTTATTCGCTAGCGAGCCGGGCCTTTCGCCATTGCTAGCTGCAGATACGCTAGAAAAGGTCAAAAAATGCAAAAATCCCGACCTAAACTCTACCAAAGAGTGCGTGCAAGCGGGCATGGTAGCAGCAAACTTAAAGCAAGACTACGGCGCGGCGGAGGGGCTATTTAGCCTAGCCTGCGCCAAAGGAGACGGCGAGGGCTGCTTTTATCTGGGCGAACTTTATAAAAACAACCTAGTAAAAGCCGCGGATAAGAGCGAGCGCGAGACCAAGATTAGCGCGTATTACAAGGCTAGCTGCGTCCTTTACGAGTATTTGCCCGGTTGCTTGGCGCTAGCTAATTTCATGCAAGAAGAGCTGGGCGACGAGGTGCAGTCGTTTGCGATAAACAATACCCTATGCAACAAAAAATACGCTCCCGGATGCTACAACGTGGGCTGGATGATAGAGCGAACGGGAGGCGATATAGGCGAGATGATGGAATATTACGAGCGCTCGTGTAAGCTAGGCTACGTAGGCGGCTGCGCGCGAGCGGCGTGGCTGTATGAGGGAAATTTCAACGAAAACAGATACGAGCAAGTAAAAAAAGACGCGAAAAGAGCAAAGCAAATGCGAAAAAAAGCGTGTGAGCTAGGTGATAAGCAAAGCTGCTAGATTGATAATAAGGCGTTTTGATAAAAAATTTAAAACGATAAAACTCCAGAAAATCTTAACATAGCTAGCAATGTAGAGTAGTAGTTTTTAGCATATTTATAAATACTGTAAGAAGTTTACTAATTTATATTTTTAAGTTTATAAAAGCTCTGCCATACTTTTTTTATATTAGCCAGTGAAGTAAAGTTAAATTTTTACTTCACTAGACTCAAAAGTAAAATTTTTATAGAGCTTGTGTTTGCTTATATTTTTAGCTATCAAAAACAATCGACAAAACCAATTGATAAATTTTCTGCTAAATCTTATTTCTAATAAAAGTAAATATTAACTTTCTTAAATAAAGCTAAATATAACAATGTAATTTTAAGTTATTAGGTTATAAAATTTTTTTAAATTTTATTTTTAAGGATTGCAACATGAAAATGCTATTTTTAGCCCCTGTCTTAGCATGTAGTCTTGCTTTTAGTGCCGATGTCATCGCAAAAGATGCCAATGTAACGTTAGATGGTAAAAATATTGGAAAGATCGAAGTTCTAACGCCAGTTGAGGTTATAGAAAAAGGTGAAAAGACGAGTAAGATAAAGGTTAATGGTGTGGTTTCAGGAAACTATTTAGCCCAACTTCAAAGAAGTATAGAAGATCCGGAAGTTTTTATTGCTTTTAATGATGAAAGTGGGACAAATTTTAAAAAAGTAAAAGATATTGAAGATGAGTATGGCGAAATATGGTACCAAACAGAGGGCGTTTATGAAGTGCCAAATGACGCACTTGGTGGCGACACAAAAAAGCTTTACGTAAAAGCACAACAAATTTACGAAGAGACTTGTTCCGCATGTCATAGACTTCATGAGCCAAATAGCTTTACAGCGGCTCAGTGGCCAGCAAATTTAGCTGGAATGGTCGATGCAAAATTTGTAGCACTAGATGAAACTGACCTAAATTTAGTGCTCAAATACTTACAACACAATGCCAAAAAAGTAAAATAAATTTTCATAAGGGAGAAAATATGAAAAGACGAGATTTCATAAAATTTTCTGCACTTGCAGCCACTGCGGCACAAGCAAGTAGGATTGAAGGCGTGACAAAAACCATTTTTGACCAAAAGAAAACTTTGGGAGCAAATAGATTTGGTCTATTTTGGGCAAATACCAACTCAAATCAAATCGTCTCCGTTGATCCATTTGAGGGCGATAAATTCCCAAATACCATGAACAACAGCTTGCCAGATCTCATCCAAAATGAAAGCCGCGTGCTCTATCCGTACGTAAGAAAAAGCTACTTAAAGGCAAAAGGTGCAGCAAAAAGTGAGCTTCGTGGCAAAGAGGAATTTGTGCGTGTTAGCTGGGATACGGCACTTGACCTTGCTGCAAAAGCCTTAAAAGAAAATTTTGATAAATATGGCCCTGAGAGCATCTACGGCGAATGCTACTGGTGGGGCGGCAGCGGTAAGATCAGTTGGGGTAGGACTGTTGGCCATAGGATGCTTAAGGTTTTAGGCGGATATGTTGAAGAGAGCGGTGACTACTCAACAGGCGCTGGTCTTGTCATCATGCCTCATGTCCTTGGAAATAGTGCAGTTTATGATGCTCCTACAAAATGGGAAGCTATGGTTAAAAATGCTAAGAACATCGTATTTTGGGGTACTGATCCGCTCGTAACTGGTCAAATTTCATGGCAGCCGCCAACACACGATGGTTATCTTGGCATCAAAAAGATAAAAGATGCTGGCATTAAAACTTATAGTGTTTGCGTCTTTAAAAATGATACCACAAGATACCTTGACTCTGAAACTATCATCGTTCGTCCAAATACCGACGTAGCAATGATGCTTGGTATGTGCCACTATCTATATGAAAACAAGCTTTATGACGAGGAATTTATCAAAAAATACACAGTTGGTTTTAATAAATTTAAAGATTATTTGCTTGGCACCACCGACAAAGTAGTAAAAGATATAAACTGGGCTAGCAAAATTTGTGGTGTAAAAGCCGAAGATATAGCTAAATTTGCAACAGCGCTTGCAAAAGAGCCAAGCACTATCATCGCTGGCAGATCACTTCAAAGACAAGATCACGGCGAGATGGGCTTTTGGGGTATCGTAACACTTAGTGCGATGCTTGGCCACATCGGTAAAGAGGGTCTTGGATTTGAGTTTAACCTCTACTACGGAAACGGCAGCACCGATAAGATAGCACCTGCTCTAAAAGGTATCAGCACTAGGATAAGCGAGAAATATGAAAACGTAGATGGCGCTCCATGGAAGAAATTTAAAAACGTAACCATCCCATCTTCAAGATCAATCGAAGCTTTGCAAAATCCTGGCAAAGAGATAGATTATGATGGCTCTAAGATCAAACTTCCACATATGAGAGTAGCTTATATGGCCTCTGGTTCGATGTTTACAAGACACCAGGACGTAAATAACGCCGTTAAAGCGTGGCGTAAATTTGACACCGTAATAACCGCTGAGCCATACTGGACAAGCACAGCTAAACTAAGCGACATCGTCTTACCAGTGGCACTTGAGGTAGAGAGAAATGACATCAACCAAAGTGTCCCATCAAGCGAATACATCGTGGCTTATAAGCCAGTAGTTGAGCCAATGGGAGAAAGCAGAAGCGACTACTGGATATGCTCACAAATTTGCAAACGCTGGGGCAGAGAAGAGGTCTTTACAGAAGGTAAAGATGAGCTTGGATGGGCAAAAGAATTTTACGCAGATGCGGTGGAACAAGCCAAAGCGCTAGATCTCAAAATGCCAAGCTTTGATGAGTTTTGGAAAGAAGGATATGTTAAATTTGACAAAGACAATGAAGAGACAAAATACTACACAAGGCTTAGTGCATTTAGAGAAAATCCACACAAAAATCGCCTTGGCACGCCATCAGGCAAGATAGAAATTTACTCTCCAACTATCGCTAAATTTGGCTACAAAGACTTTGCCCCACACTTTGCTTGGATCGAGCCTTTTGAGTGGCTTGGTAGTGAAAAAGCTAAGAAATATCCATTTAGCATCACAACCCCACACTCAAGATACCGCTTACACTCTCAGCTAAATAACTCAATAATCAGAAACTACGCTGAAGTTTGTGCTAGAGAGCCGATGCTAATAAATACAAACGACGCTAAGAAAAAAGGCATCGCAACTGGTGATGTAGTGAGAGTCTTTAACGACAGGGGCGAAATTTTAGTAGGAGCGCTTGTTACTGACATCATCCCAGAGCATGTCATCGCTATTTGCGAAGGTGCATGGTACGACCCTGAAGTGCTTGGCGAAAGAAGCCTTTGCAAGCATGGTTGTATCAATGTCCTAACACTCGACAAAGGCACATCTAGTATCGCTCAAAGCAACTGCGGACATACGATACTAGCGGATCTTGAAAAATATAAAGGCGAGATCAAACCAATAACTGCCTTTTCTAAACCAAAAATTTTACAATCTTTGTAGAATTTATATAAATTTAGCCCTCGCATGGGGGCTAAATTATTTTTAGGTCATTTATATCTTCAAATTTGATCCTAGTTTTTACAACCATAAGAGTTTCATTTTTGAAATTTACGTCAGAGATTAGCCCTCTAGCATTTGTATAGGTGTAGCCGTCATAGTAGTTTATATATACTTCATCAGCTGCTCTTAGCTCGCTTATCTTTTTAAAAATTTCATCGACCTTGCTCTCATCAAGCTCTAGTTTTTCGCATTTTTCTCGCTCTTTTTGTCGCAAGGCTCGCTCTAAGGTTGATAGGGGATTAAATGAGCTAAAAATTTTTGCTCTATCTTTACTCGCCACTTTTGTGCCCTCCGATCTTTTTATTTCGGTCTTGCCCAGTGGCTTCTGGTAGTAGATCGATCGCTCTTAAAACCGAGTTTTTACCAAATTTTTCTTTTATGAGATTTAGGGATTTTAAAACTGCCTTTTCTTTAGTATCATCCTCAAAAAGACTAGAGTGAGCTAGGCTCTCTTTTACTACGTCATTTGCACTAATGCTAATTTGCCTAATGAGCCCAACATTTTTTATCTTATTTAAGAGCAACTCTTCGGCTGAACTCATCAGCATGCTTGAAACATTTGTTGGTGTCTTAAACCGAACGCTTGCACGTTGTAGTGGCTCAAATTTATCGGCAAATTTTATATTTATCGTTATTCCACTTGCCATTACTTCTTTGTTGATCATCCTAAGTGCTAGTCTATCCGCCATTTCTTTTAGTACGACTACTGCCTCACAACGTTCGTAGTCTCTTGGTAAAATTTCAGAGCTAAAGTAAGACTTTGTACTTGGTTTATATGCTTTTATGTCAGCTATTGTCGTTGGCTCTATACCATTTGCGTGATCTATCGTTATATATGCATCAACTCCAAAAAATTTCTCAAGCAAGCTTCGCGGAGCATTTGCTATATCTTTCATACAAAAAATTCCATGTTTTTCCAGCTTTAGTCTAGTTTGCTTACCGATACGCCAAAAGTCGTCTAGCGGTTGATGCGTCCAAAGACGCTCTTTATAAAGCTGCTCGTCTAAAAATGCAATCCCATCATCACTGTGCTTAGCCAGAATATCAAGGGCGATTTTTGCAAGGTATAAATTTGTGCCCATGCCACAGGTGGCTGTCACGCCAGTAGTTTTTAAAATTTCATCCATTATCTTTTTGGCTATGGATTTTGCATCGGTATTATAAAATTTAACATAAGAAGTAAGATCGATAAAGGCCTCATCGATAGAATAGACATAGATATCATCTTTTGAGACATATTTTAGGTATATCTCATAAATTTTAGCCGCATAGTCGATGTAAAACTGCATTCTAGGCGGTGCGATGATAAATCTTATAGCCTTTGGTATTTCAAAAAGCCTGCATCTATTTTTCACACCTTTGGCTCTAAGAGCTGGACTAACGGCTAGGCAAACACTTCCGTTGCCACGGCTATCGTCAGCCACGACCAGATCGGCTTTAAACGGATCAAGTCCTCGCTCTACGCACTCAACTGAGGCATAAAAGGACTTTAGATCAATGACGGCATAAAATTTTTGTGCTTTGTTTTTCATGGGGTGATTATAGATGAAAATTAGTAAAAGTTCGTTTTTGAAAAATCGATCTTAAGGCTAAAATTTCTAATAAAAATTTTTTAGAAACAAAATAAGTAAAATGGATAAATTTTACTAGTGGAGCTAGGGTAAATACAATGCATAAAAGAGTTAATATAATTAGCCCTTCTATTGAAAAAAAAGTAGACAATCAGGTATTTATATTGGTTTAACAGATAGAAGTGATGTAAATTTTAGCAAAGTAAAAATAAAAATGGCGAGTCTATGCTTGGGGCTTTTGCTATACCAACATTTGATAACAGCGATGAAGATACCAAAATAGATGGTAGAGTTAGAAATTATGGACTTGGTATTTTTTCAAGACTAAATTTGCCACGTGATTTTTATATCGATCTCATGGCAAAAGCTGGCAGGAGCCAGACTAAGGTTGATGCGAAAGATGTAGATTATAAAATCTCGATGCCATACTACAATGCTAGCTTTGGCGTAGGCAAAAAGATAAAATTTGATAGCTTTATGCTTGATAGTGGGCTAAACTACGCACTCTCTTATGTCGGTAGCGATGAGGCAGATGTCGGACAAAGCACATTAAAATTTAGCAACGTTACATCAAGTAGAGCTAAAATTTACTCAAAAATAGCCTATGATGCTGGTAAATTTAATCCTTATGGAAAAAATTAGTGCCGAGTATAAATTTAATACCAAGTCAAAAAATAGCAGTGATCCAAGAAGACGAGGAGATAAGCCTAACTCAAAAAGGCACAAGCTCAGAGCCAACTTATGCAACACTCATAAATTTTGGCATAGCACAATCTTTTGGTAAAAAAGATCAAAGCAGCGCAAAACTTCAGTTTGCTTATAGATTGTAAATTTATATATTTATTTGGAAGTAGTATATAAGTATAACCAGAAGTAATACAATTATATTTTTTATAAAAGAATACGTTATAATCGTACTCTCATTATACTAAAAAGGAAGTATTAAAAAATGAAAGAAGAAGTAAGTAGTAATATAATAATACCAGAGCCATCTTTTGGAAGTAATTTGACTAATGTTATTTTAGATTTGGAAAAGCTAAGGACCAAAAGGCTTGGTGGTGATGTACCTCCATATATATTTTTTCAGCTTAAAAATATTTTTCAAATTTTAGAAACTTTAGGATCAGCTAGAATCGAAGGAAATAATACAACATTATCTGAATATGTTGAGAAGATTATAGATAAAAATTTTACAGATGAAAGCGATGATGAGATAAAAAGCTTAGAAAATGCCATAGCTTTTATAGAAGACAACACAGATGAAGAAACCATATTTGATCGTGCCTATATTTCAGAAATCCATAAAATTATTACAAAAGGCTTAACACCGCCGCCAAAAGGTGAAGGATCTAACTATCCTGGAGAATTAAGGCGACATGACGTAAGTATAAAAAAATCAGGACATATTCCACCAAAGCACTTTATATTGCCAGATTATTTTAATAAGTTTATAGAATTTATCAACGAAAAACATAAGGAGCAGTACCAGCTCTTAATGGTTGCTATTGCGCACCATAGGTTTGAGTTTATTCATCCATTTGACAATGGAAATGGTAGAATGGGTAGACTTTTAAATTATGCTTTTTTAATTAAGCTCGGATTTAAAGTTAAGCAAGGTAGACTTATAAATCCGTCTTCTGTTTTTTACGCAAATAGAGATCAGTATTACGATATGTTGTCGTGCGCCGATACTTTAGAGCCTAGAGATTTGTTAGCTTGGTGCGAATATTTTTTAATAGGATTAAAAAATGAGATCGAAAAAATAGACCATCTTTTAAAAAAAGAATATGTACAAAAAATTATACTTCTACCAATGCTCAAAATAGCACTAGATAGAGAACATATAACAAAACAAGAATTTGATATATTGACGTATATTGTTAAAAAAGATGATATGTGTATGAAAGCCGAAGAACTTGATAAATTTGGTATACGAAAATCAAAAGAAAAATCAAACATTATGACAAAACTGAAAGATAAAAAAATGGTTAGATCCATAACTGATGGTGGAAGAATTTACACTATCTATTTTGTAAATAATTATCTTTTGCGTAGCATTATGCATGTATTAAAAGATAGTGGTTTTGTCTCTGATTTTTTAAATAATAATATTTAAGGGCTTTTAGAGTCCTACCTAGACAGCTATTATAAAAAGCCAAAAAGGTATTTCTTAAGATTAGGCATTATCTCTAAAGAATATTACTTATACTTTTTTCCACCAGAGTGACAGTTTTTACCACTACCGCAACCGCAGTCTTTTTGCCTAAACTCTTTTGCGTAAACGAAATATCCCGCACCGACTGCCATTACAATCAAAATTGCAGCTTCATACCAAGCCATATTTTTCCTTTTAAAGACGTTTCGCCGCGTCAAATTTAAACATTTCGCGGCGAGTTTATTAATTTATTTTGAAATATCTTTTGACTCTACGATGACCTCGTGGCCTTCGCCCGCAAACATCCTAGCCTTGTATTCACCTTGCGGTTTTTTAAATGTATACATACTGTCCTTGTCAAATTTGCCCTCGATAACGACTTTGCCATCTTGAAGTACTTTAAACTCCACGCCACTAGCACTGCTACCGTCGCTAAATCCCGCCTCGCAAGTAACGGTATCGTCGCCGTTATCTATGCAGCTCATAAGCGCCGTATGCGCAAACGCAGGCAAGCTCACAAGAGCCGCTAAAACAGATGAAAATAAAATTTTCTTCATTTTTTCTCCTTTGATAAAGTTAAATTTACTTTTTGACGCCACCGCTCCAGTTTTGGCGTTTTTGCGGCATAAATCCTAAAACAATCACAAAAAACAAAAGTATAAAATAATATATCCCCATAGCCGTTAGACCGCCTATGCCAAATCTATTTGCGAGAGTGAAAAATAGCGACGAAACTACGAGCGCTAGAGTAAAAGGGAAAAATATCCCAAACGCCATCCATGCGTAGCTGTTCGTCTGCATTTTTACTACGATCATCGTAGCGATACAAGGCGGCGTAAGCAGCATGAAAACGATGATTGAGGCCGCATGAAGCGGAGTATAGCCGCTACTTTGCCTCATTGCTTCTTCAGGCCTCATCTCTTCGCCACTACTTGCTTCGGTGGCTTTACCGCTTTCATATATACTACCAAGCGTCGCCACTGCGGACTCCCTGGCGGCAAACGAGCTTAAAAATGCTACGTTTATCCTCCAGTCAAACCCTGCAAATTTAGACACGGGCTCAAGCGCGCGCCCAGCCATACCAAGAAGCGAGCTTTCTATCTTGTCGTTTTTTTGCTCTCTTAGGATCGTCTTTCTTTGCGTCGATAGCTTTCTAAGTGCTGAATTTATCGCTTTTGCGTCTTGATCGGTTTTTGGCATTATAAATTTGTAAAACTCTGGGTTCTCGGCCTCATATTTTTCGTCTACGCCCTTGCCTCCGCCCATCTTTTTAGCTTTGTATCCGTCGTAAAAATTTAGCAGCCGCGCGACCTTTTCTCTGCTATCTACGCTCGCATAGTAGCTTGATTTTTTCGCGGCCATGTCGAAATTTGCCAAAGCTTTGGCTTCCTCGCTTACATAATGTTCCTGTTTTTCGCTTGAAAGTCCCGGAAACTGTAAAAGCGCAAAGAGTATCACGGCTACGGCGATGACTATCGTACAAACCTTTTTGATATACAGCCACACACGCTCGCACGCTCTTATCACGACACCCTTAAACGTCGGCAGGTGATAAGGCGGTAGCTCCATCACGAAGGGCGCGGTTTCCCTCGTCTTTAAAATCGTCGAAGTTAAAAATTTAGCTATCAAAAGCGCCGATAACATCGTAACGGTCGAGATATAAAACATCATCACGCTCATTTGCGAAGCATCTATGCTTTTGCTCCCGTCTACCGCCACGATCGTAGTCGTATAAAACGCACCCAAAAGCAGCGTGTAAAAAGGCACCTTGGCTAGGCAGTTCATCAAAGGAACAGTGAGAATAGTCGCCATTCTCGCCCTATCGTCGGCGATACCCTTGGTAGACATGACGCCCGGCACCGCACAGCCTCCTACAAATGCCCCGCCAAGTACCAGCGGCAAGGTGCTTTGTCCGTGTAGACCGAATTTTTTAAAAATTTTATCTAAGACAAACGCCATCCTTGGCATATATCCGACATCCTCTAGAATCGCGATCATTGCAAAAAGTATAAAAAATATCGGTAAGTAGTTTAAAAGCGCGACGGCAGAATTTACCAACCATATAGCCGCATCGGTAATGAGCGGCACTTTAGCGATATCTGCCGCAGGCGTAATATCTACCACAAAGTTTTTAATAGCCGCAAGCAGTGGCCAAGTGTAGTTCGTGAGCTTATAACCAAAAACTATACTACTCTCGTAAATCGCAAAAATAATGGTAAAAAGGATCGGAAAACTAAGCCAACGATTTAGGATTATTTTATCTATCTTGTCCGTTAACGTGGCTTGATTTTTCTTGGTCTCTTTTACGCACTCGCTAAAGACTATGCTCGCGTTTTCGTATCTAAGCGCAGCCAAATAGCCCTCGATGCTTTTGCCCGTTTTTTTGCTAAATTTAGTCCTTTGCTCCGCCGTTAAATTTTTTATCTCAGTGTTAGAGTTTTTTAGCAAATTTAAAGCTGCAGCATCATTTTCAAGGGCTTTTACGCAAAGCCATCTCGTACTCACGCCTTTATCTAAAGATACGCTATTTTGTAGCTCTAAAACAAAAGGCTCCAACTCTTCGTAATTTACCTTAAATTCTTCATAGTTTTGTTTTAGATTTTTAGCATTTCTTAAAACGTCTAAAATTTCAGCCTTGCCCTCACCCTTTGACGCGCTAGCGTAGATTACGGGACATTTTAAAATTTTAGCTATTTTGCCGGCATCTATGATTATGCCGCGTCTTTTGGCTACGTCTAGCATATTTAAGACTATGACGACCGGGATGCCGATTTCAAGCAGCTGAAAAGTTAGGTATAAATTTCGCTTTAAATTTGAAGCGTCGATGATATTTAAAATGACGTCAGGTTTTTCTTTTACGATAAATTCTTTCGCGACTTTTTCTTCAAGCGAATACGAACTAAACGAATAAGTACCAGGTAGATCGACCATCTCGACGTCCACGTCTGCGATGCTAAAAAATCCCGATTTTTTATCGACGGTAACGCCTGGGTAGTTTGCGATATGCTGACGTATGCCGCTTATCATATTAAATACGGTGGATTTGCCGCAGTTTGGCTGCCCCGCAAGAGCTACTTTTATTTGCAAATTTCAACCTCCACTAACGCCGCTTCGCTTTTTCTAAGCGAAATAAGACAGCCTTGAATTTTAAGCTCTATGGGATCAAGAAGCGGAGCGAGTCTTACCGCCTCAACGACGGCTCCGTTTATAAAGCCCATATCAAGCAGCTTTTGAAGTAGTTTGCCTTCGGCTTTGAGCTCTTTTATCTTATATAAAATTCCAGCCTGTGCAGAGCTAAGATTCATACGCTTTTCCTTAAATATATAAATTTGACCGCCTCTATTTTGCTAAAGCGGTCAAATTTAATAAAACTTATTTTATCTCAAAAGCAAAAGAGGCTATAGCTGTCTCTTCGTCGCATTTTTTAGCGTCTGCATAAGGGAATTTATGTACTACTTTTAGTACCCATTTTCCAGGCCTAAGCGCTAAAACCTCGGTTTCTCCTTTTAGATCGGTTGTTGCATGAAACGCACTTTTATCTTTCAAAAATCCGTCAAAGGTGCCGTCAATCGTCGCGACCTTTAGCGGCTTGCCCTCAAATAATACTTTAACCTTAAACGGCTCGCCGACTTTAAATTTGGCCGGATTTGTTAGAGGTACGATTTCTAGGCGTTGTCCAGTTGATTTGGTTATAAAGTCGTCTTCTGTGCCGACATTTATGACGCTTTTTGCACTCATTGTAGCGCGGCGGCAAAATTTAGCATTTTTTATTGTTTCTTTAGTACCGCCCATGTGCCATTTGCCATCAGCATCTTCCGTCCAAAACGTAGGCTTGTATTCGCCGGTAATCGCGTACGTACCGTCTTTTAGCTTAGCGCCCTCATAGTGATAGTTCTCTCCGCTTTGTTTTAACGTGATTTTGCCCTCTTTACCAAGGATCACGGGCGCTTCAAAGTTATTTACGCGCTCAGCATCTATTGGTTCTGATTTCGGAAAATCATGCCCGAAACCTATATTTACGCTAGCTTTTTCACCGTTTTCACCAAATAACCAAAAATCATGAGCACTTACTACACTAAATGCACCTAAAATAGCTAGTAGAGCTAAACTCTTTTTCATTTTTTATCCTTTTAATAAAAATTTATTAGATTTAAAAACTATATTTTACGCCTATGCCAAAAGTTCTGCCTTTGCCGTAAGTAACAAGGGCGTTGCTACCTCTAGCTCTAGCATGCGTAAAGTACTCTTTGTCAGTTAAATTTTTGACATAAAGATATACATCAAAGCTATCTTTTAGATAGCCAACTTTTGCATCTGCTGTAAAGTAGCTCTTTTGAGCAAGCGTATTTTGCTCATCAAAATATGTCTTACCTATCATGTTTCCATCAAGTCTGGCATAAATTCCCATCGGAGCGTAATATGAGGCACCAAGAGAAATTTTATACTCTGGGTTTTTCTCGATTCTATTGCCTTTATTATTTGAGCCGTCTTTATTGATATAGTTGCCATATTTAGTTTTAAGTAGGCTTGCAGCCAAATTTATATCAATCTCCTTGCTGGCTTTTAGAGTGCCTTCAAATTCTACGCCCATAGATGTTGATTTATCGGCATTTGATATATAGTATATGTTAGAGTTGTTAGGGTCGGTATAGAATATGTGAGTACCTTTAATGGCCATATAAAATAACGCTGTAGAAAATCTGAAACTATCATATGTGCCTTTTAAGCCGATTTCGTAATCATCACTTGTCTGAGCGTCAAATTTATTATCTTTTCTACTACCACCAGTTGTATAAAAGTTAAAACCACCTGCTAAGTAACCTTTTGAATACATCGCGTAGATATTTAGCTCGTTGGTAAGATCGTATCCAAGTGCAAATTTAGGCAAAAATGTTCTAAAAGTCTCTTTTTCATCCATAGAAAACGCTGGTGTACCAGGAGTATGTCCTAGCGGATAAGAGAAATAATCAACCTTGGTATGCTTTTTGATCTGTTGTAGCCTACCGCCTAGTGTCACGTCAAATCTACTAGTAACTGGATAGATAATCTGACCAAACGTTGATATTGTCTGCGCACGATTTACAGACGGCCAATCCTCTACTATCGTGTTACCATGATAGCCATATTGATCTCCGATAGGGCCAAAAACTTGCTTTTCCTTTTCAAAGTATAATCCACCGACCCACTTAAAACTTTGCTCATCTGTACTGCTAAATCTAAGCTCCTGCGATAAAGTATCGTTTTTAGAGTTTAAAAAAGTAACTAGCCCGTAGTGGTCGGGATGTAGATAAGTTGCCTTGCTACCAAAGTCCTCGTCGTAAAGTCCATCTTTTTTAGCTCTACGAAAAGTCGTAGCCGATGTTACATCAAATTTATCAAATTCATATTTTAGATCTATCGCACCAGAGGTTGAAGTCTGCTTTACACGAGCTGGAGTTTCTAAATTTATATGCTTAGCTTCGCTTTTTGAGATATCATAAAATCTACTCTTTGGGATAAAAAGCTCATCAAGTGAGTCGTCTTGTCGGTGAAAAACGTCGCCACGAATTTTAACGGTAAGACGGTCAGTTGGAACAATCTTTAAATTTAAACCAAAGTTATAATTTTTCTTATCGTTGGCTTTATCTCCGTTTAGATCGTTTATGATCCAGCCATCTTCTTTGGATGCCGAGCCATTTAAGCCTAAAAATAGCTTATCATCTATTAGCGCACCGTTTGTTTCAAAAAGGCCCATCATGTATTTGTTCGATCCATATTCGGTACCAACACTACCTCTCCATTCATTTTCGGGCTCTTTTAAGACGATATTGATTATGCCACCGATAGAGTCTTTGCCATAAATCGCACTACTAGGACCTCGTAAAATTTCTACATGGTCAATGTTGGTTACTGGAATGTAGGCTACATCTTTGTTACTCTGTGCCACACCGCCTATGTAGACAGTTACTGGGTTTGAGCTAGTGTATATAGATGGGTTTAGTCCTCTAGTGCTGATACCCTCATACATTCCGCCTACACCGCTGATATTTGGTATAGTTTTTACCAGCTCTTCTACATTTTTTACGCCTCGCTCCTCTAAATCAACATCGCTAATTACACTGATGCTTTGAGGCACGTCTTTTAAATTCTCACTAATTTTGTTTGCGGTAACCGAAACTTCACCAAGCACTATATCTTCTGCGGCTACGGCTGAATTTGTAAGAATCAATAAAGCAGCCGTTAGTCTAGATAGAGAAATTCTTTCATATTTGCTCCCTAAACTTAAAAATTAATTGTAGAATTATAGGGAATTAGATAATCATTGTCAATACTATAATAATAAAAAATTTATATAAAAATAATACTCAGCTAATGTATAATTATCGTAAATTAGGGGATTATTTATCATATAATAAATTTATATTAAAAATACGTAATACTATATATAGTAGGATATTTTCATATATCATCATATAATTTATAATCATTTTCTAAAAAATTAACATTTGAATATAAAAATTTAATATTATAATAGTAAGTTTATATAAAATTAATAATTAGTTAATTTTATGCTCGCTATTTCTTTAGAATTTAGCGTATAAGCAAAACATACTTCAAAATTTAAGATATTTTCATAAGTCCATATTGTTAAATTAAGTGGGCTATGTCCAATTTTAGATTTAGCTTATTTTAATATCTTGGTTTGAAATCTTAGATATTGGCTAAATACAATAAAGAAAGATAGTATGAATTTTTTAAAAGAATCAAAATAAAAAGACTTTTTGTAGTATTGTTTTTTAAATGTTAAAGCCCTTATAGATCATCTTTTTGGTTACTTAAATTTAGCCATAAATTTTCTTTAAATTTTCAAGCTTTGTGCTAGCATTTAGTAGTAACATATCGGCGATAACTAGCCTTATCATCGCGGTTGCAACGACACTACCACGTATGCCTATGCATGGATCATGTCTGCCCCTTAGCTCAAAGTCTACCACTTCGCCAGCTAAATTTAGCGTCTTTTGTTCTTTAAATATCGAAGGTGTTGGCTTAAAATGGCTCTTTAACACGATCTCAGCGCCGCTACTTATGCCCCCAAGTATCCCGCCAGCGTTATTGCTCAAAAAGCCAAGCTCGTCCATCTCGTCGTTGTTTGCTGAGCCAAGCATAGAGCCTACATTCACGCCAGCACCTATCTCGACAGCTTTTACACCATTTATACCCATTAAAGCCGCTGCTAAGGCACTATCAAGCTTATCATAAAGTGGCTCTCCAAGACCAGCTGGGGCATTTTTAACTACGCTTAAAACAACTGCACCGACACTATCGTGGTCATTTCTAGCTTTATTTACCGCTTCTTTCATCGCTTCTT
Source organism: Campylobacter concisus (assembly GCF_003048905.1). Taxonomy (NCBI): domain Bacteria; kingdom Pseudomonadati; phylum Campylobacterota; class Epsilonproteobacteria; order Campylobacterales; family Campylobacteraceae; genus Campylobacter; species Campylobacter concisus. The sequence goes on along the minus strand of NZ_PIRO01000001.1, from coordinate 1,010,832 downwards.
CGTTGCCAAGGGCGTAAATTTGAGAATTTTTAGCAAAGGTAAAGTCTATTTTGTCGCTAAAAACTTTACCGATGCCAAGTACTCCACTTAAAATTTCTATATTAAACTCATTTAAAAGCAGCTGCGCAAAAGCCCCACCAGCTACTCTAACGGCTGTTTCTCTTGCGCTTGATCGTCCGCCGCCTCTGTAATCTCTAAAGCCATATTTTTTGAAATATGTAAAATCAGCATGACCAGGACGGAAAATTTCACGTAAATTTTCATAGTCGTTTGACTTTTGGTTGTTGTTAAAAATGGCAAAACCTATCGGCGCTCCAGTACTCATGCCATCAAAGACGCCGCTAAAAATTTCTATCTTATCGGCTTCATCTCTTGCGGTTGTAAAATTGCTTTGTCCAGGACGACGCTTATCAAGCTCACTTTGGATAAGATCTGTATCGATCTTTAGCCCAGCTGGAAGTCCATCTATCACACCACCGATCGCCACCCCGTGGCTCTCACCAAAGGTTGTTAAGGTTAGTTTTTTGCCAAATGTATTCAAAATTTTTCCTATTTTTTGATTTTTTCTAGTGCGATTTTTGCTGCGAGCTGTTGGGCTTGCTTTTTAGAGCTGCCAACGGCACGTGAAATTTCTTTACCATTTAGTAGCAAGGCTATCTCAAATTCTTTCTTGTGATCAGGACCTGACGTGCCGATGAGTTCGTATGTTGGGATGACACCAAGACTGGCCTGAGTGACCTCTTGAAGAGCGGTTTTGTAGTCCTTTTCGAGGTGTGCAAAGTCGATCTGTGGATAGCAAAGTTCAAGCAGAGCGATCGAAATTTCTCGCACTTTATCAAGTCCAGCCTCAAGGTAGATAGCGCCCATCACTGCCTCAAACGCATCGCTTAAAATGCTATCTTTCTCGCGTCCGCCATTGTTCTCTTCAGCCGTGCTTAGCCTTAAAAATTTACCCATTTTTAGATGCCTTGCCATATTTGCAAAGCTTTTTTCATTTACAAGCGCAGCTCTTAGCTTACTCATGTCGCCCTCTGCGATCTTGCTAAATTTCTTAAAAAGATACTCAGCCACCAGCAGATCCATCACCGCATCGCCCAAAAACTCGAGCCTTTCGTTATTTAGGGCCTGCTTGGTACTCTTGTGGGTCAGCGCCTCTTCTAAAAGTTCAGTTTTTTTAAATTTATATCTAAGATCCTCTTCAAATTCTTCTAAAATTTTCATCTTTCATTCTCATCTTTTATTTTTAATGCCTCATCTCTTGCCATCTGGTCGCACTCCTCGTTTTCAGGGTGTCCAGCGTGCCCCTTAACCCAGCTTGCCACGACTTTGTGAGGCTTTGAAATTTTCAAATACTCCTGCCAAAGTTCTACATTTTTTACATTTTTAAAATTTCTCTTTTGCCAGTTTGCAAGCCACTCATTTATGCTATTTACTACGTATGAGCTATCGGTAAATAGTCTCACTTCGCAAGGCTCTTTTAACGCTTTTAGCCCCATTATCGCAGCTTTTAACTCCATTTGATTATTTGTCGTATATGCCTCTCCGCCGCTTGCTTTTTTCTGCGCTTCGTTAAATCTCAATATATATGCCCAGCCGCCAGCTCCAGGGTTTCCAAGGCACGAGCCGTCGCTAAAAAGTGTTACTATCTTCACTTGGTTTTTCTGTGATGTTGGATAAAATTTTGACACTTCCTAGCTCGTGACAGACTGGACATCGGTAAAAATGCATAGGAAATGAGTTTTTGCAGCTTTTGCAAACGTAGTTAAAGCTTAGCCCAGCCGCATCAAATTTAGCATCTTTTAGTTTTTTGATGACGTTTAGCTCAAAGCCATAAATTTCACATGACTCATCTATATCGCCCTTTGCATAAAAGAGTGATTTGTACTTTGGATTGCTTAAATTTATAGGCGTTTTTAGGTTGTAAAGCAGATCGATTACATCTTCAAAACGAGCAAAATCTTTTAAATTTTCTAAATTTTCATTGTGCCTTATGAAAAGTGCTAAGATCATACGTTTTAAAAGCTCAAAATTTTGGCTAAGGTGGGAGAGAATTTCTACCTTTTCATTAAAGCTTAAATTTCTATCATCAAGCGTGCTGATCGCCTTTATATAGGCCTTTTGATCTTTTACATTTACACCAAGCTCTTCAAGAGAATTTAGTGCGTAAAGAGCTTCTTTGTAGTTTTTAAGTTTTTCATCTATCATCGTTAAAAAGCGAAGTGCAAGCACATTTCTTGGGCTTAGTTCAAGCACTTTTTCAAAGACTTCGCTAGCTTTTTTTAAAAATCCAGCCTTAAAATAGACCTCTCCAAGCTCGTTTAGGATAAATTCTTTTTCATTTTTATCTCTAACTTTACCAAGTGCGATGAGATAAACACTAATTGATTTTTCAAAATCACCATTTTTAGCAAAAGTTTGCCCTAGCATGCAAAGGCTTTGAGCGTCTATCTCTGGGCTTTGTAGCATCTGTTTATGCTCGCTACTTATGCCATCTTTGCTATCAAATTTTCTTATAAATTTTTCAATGCGTTTTTTCTCATCTTTGCTTGAAAAGATACCCCAAGCGTAGCTTAGTGCGGCTATCATCAATATAATGCTAAATAAAATAATAAGGCTAAATATAGGATCTCTGTGCCCAATGAAAAAAATATCCACGCTCATACTTTGTAATAAAATTTTACTTTAATTATAACAAAGCGGTTGTATAATTTTGCTTATGATAGATCCAAAATCCATAGAAAAACTCAAAAATCAAATCGATATCGTTGACATTATAGAGCACTATTTGCCAGTCAAAAAAATGGGTGCAAACTACAAATGCGTCTGCCCATTTCACGATGATAGAAATCCTAGCATGAGCATAAGTCAAAGCAAACAAATTTTTCACTGTTTTGCTTGCAAGGCCGGTGGAGATGCGATCAAATTTGTAATGGATTATGAGAAATTAACCTATCCAGAAGCTATCGAAAGAATAGCTAGTCTTGTAAATTTTAGCCTCGAATATACAAGCGACAAAGCCCCAACACAAAAAGAAAATAAGCACATTTTAGAAAAGGCAAATGCCTTTTATAGGAGCGAATTTTTCAAGCATGAATCCGCTGTGAGATATATCTATTCTCGTGGCATAAATGATGCGATGATCGAGAAATTTGAGCTTGGCTGGGCAGGGGAGAGCGCTAGTACCATTAGACTTTTGCAAAATGAAAATATCGAGCCAAAAGAAGCACTTGAGGTAGGTATCATAAAACAAAACGAGAAGGGAATTTATGCTAGTTTTATCGAGCGTATTACATTTCCTATATATGCACATACAGCAAAGCTAGTCGGCTTTGGTGGCAGAACGATCTCAGATCATCCTGCAAAATATGTAAATTCTCCACAAAGCATGGTTTTTGACAAGTCAAAGCTGCTTTACGGCTATCATTTAGCTAGGCAAAGCATTTTTGAAAAGAAGCAGATCATCATCACAGAGGGATATTTAGATGTTATCATGCTGCACTTTGCTGGCTTTACAAACGCTGTTGCCGTGCTTGGGACTGCGCTTACGACCAATCACTTACCACTTTTAAAAAGAGGCGAGATAAGTGTAGTCCTTTGTTTTGATGGTGATGGAGCTGGCATAGGTGCAGCTATAAAATCATCTCGTCTTTTGGCTCAAAACGAGATAGATGGAAGCGTTGTAATCATAAAAGATGGTGCAGATCCTGCAGATATGGTATTTGCCGGCAGAAGTGACGAGTTAAAAGAGATGTTTGGCTCCGGGACTGAGCTTGGCGAGTTTTATATCGAGCAAATCGCTAAAAAATATGACATATCACGCCCAGTACAAAAGCAAAAATGCTTAGAAGAGATAGTGGAATTTACAAATTCTCTAAAGCCAATAATCGCAAAAAGTTACGAATTACTGGTCTCAAATTTACTCAAAATAGAGCTAAATACTTTTAGTCTTCACGGACAAAGATATATAAACAGACAAGATCAAAATTTTACAAATGCTACAACGACAAATAAACAAACGGCTCAAAAAAAAGATAAAACTGATATTTTAGAATTTAGTGTTTTAAAGAGCATGCTTGCAAATAAAAATTACGAAACTATTGTTTTAAACGAGCTTGAGGAGAAATTTTTCTTGCATCATAAAGATTATTTTCAGGCTGTTTTATTGCCAAATATTGAAGATAACGCGGTGCTTGTTAGAGAAATTTATGTTGATGAAAGCTCAAACGTAGCTTCGAGCGAAGATAGCCTTAAAGAGGCCATTTTAAAGCTAAAACTAAAATACTATGAGAAGTTTCGTGAAGATACCAGAAAATCACAAAAGCCAAATAAAATCGAAATAATGCAAAAAATTTCAGAGATCATTAAAGGCTTACACAACAAACTACAAAAAAATTAGATTTCAAAATTTAACACTTATTCAGCTTTAAATCATAAAACTAAATGTAAAATGTTCAAAGTAATAAATGTTTTTAAGATTAGTTTTATTTTTAAGGATTTATTATGATAAATTTTAAAAGATTTGAGGCGAATTTTAATGCTATAAGCAGATTTGGAGCATTAAAAGGTGGAGGGCTAACAAGGCTTGCATTTAGCAAAGAAGACTTGGAAGCTAGAAATTTTCTTATAAATTTAATAGAAGAAAATGGCTTTAAACTTAAAATTGACAATGTTGGCAATATCTATGCTGTATATGACGATGGCTGTAAGCCAGGCGAAAAGCCGGTTTGTGTGGGCTCTCATATCGATAGTGTGCCAAATGGCGGCTTTTATGATGGCACGCTTGGTGTCATGGCAGGACTTGAAGCACTAACCTCGATAAAAGAAGCTGGCATTAAACTAAAGCGCCCGCTTTGGTTAATTAACTTTTGCTGTGAAGAGTCAAGTAGGTTCAAGACAGCGACCATTGGTAGCAAGATAATAAGCGGCAAACTTGGTTTGCAAAGGCTTCATGAGCTAAAAGACGAAGATGGTATCTCACTCTTTGAAGCGATGAGTAAATTTGGACTTGAACCACAAAATTTAAATGATTCTATTTTAAAAGAACACTCACTTCATTCATATTTAGAACTTCATATTGAACAAGGTCCGGTGCTTGAACGAAGTGGTATAAGCGTTGGCATAGTAAGCGGTATTGCCGCTCCTATTAGATTTGAAATTATTATCCATGGCAAGGCAGATCACAGCGGTGCAACTCCGATGAATATGCGTAGTGACGCGCTGCTAGCTGCTTCACACATCATAATCACTGCCAATAAATTTGCTAAAAATAAAAAAACAGCTGTGGCTACTATTGGTTACGCACATGCAAAGCCAGGCGTTTTAAACGTCGTACCAGGCGAGGCGAGGCTTGGAGTTGATCTAAGAGATATTGATAAGGTAAGCTTAGAAGAGCTAAATTTAGAGCTTAGAAATTTTATAAAAGAGCTAAGTGGTGAGCTAAATTTTAGTTATGAGATAAGAGAACTAAGTAGTGACGAGCCAGTAAAACTAAGCGAGCATGCTATAAATTTACTAAGCAAAGAGGCTGCTAAACTGGGCATAAAAACGCTTACTTTGCCAAGCGGAGCTGGACATGATGCGATGAATCTAACAAAACTTGCAAGTAGCGTTGGCATGCTTTTTATACCTTGTGTCGGCGGTATCAGTCACAATACAGCAGAAGCTATAAATTTTGATGATGCTTTCAAAGCTACACAAATTTTAACAAATGCACTAATTAAACTATCAAATGAATAAGGAGAAACCTATGGATAAGATAGCAAATTTGGCTCTTTCTTTAAAAGATGAGCTGATCAAGGATCGCAGGTATTTTCACTCGCATCCAGAGACTGGCTGGTTTACATTTTTTACAACCGCCGTACTAGCAAAGAGACTTAGCGATCTTGGTTATGAAATAAGCCTTGGTGACAAAGTCGTTAAAGCTGATGCAAGACTTGGCCTTGGCTCAAAAGAGCAATGCGAAAAAGCAATAGAAAGAGCCAAAACGCTCCTAAGTCCTGAAGAGGCAAAATATCTTCCTTATATGAAAGACGGCTTAACTGGACTAACTGCCTTTATAGATACGAAAAGGCCTGGTAAATTTACAGCATTTAGATTTGACATTGATAGTGTTGATGTGACAGAGAGTGATGAGCCTACTCACAGACCTTATAAAGAGGGTTTTGGCGCAGATATCGCTGGTATCATGCACGCTTGCGGACACGACGGACATGCATCTATCGGTCTTGGTGTGGCAAAACTTATAGCTGAAAATTTAGATGAATTTAACGGCAAATTTAAATTTATATTCCAAACAGCAGAAGAAGGTACAAGAGGAGCTGTTGCTATGGAGGCTGCTGGTGTGCTTGATGGTATAGAGTACCTATTAGGCGGACATATCGGCTTTCAAGCAAAAACCAATAGAGGCATCATATGTGGAACAAACAAGCTACTTGCAACTTCAAAATTTGATGTGCATATCACGGGTCGTTCGGCTCACGCAGCTGGAGCACCACAAGACGGCGCAAACGCTCTTTTGGCTGCAGCACAAATGGCTTTAAATATGCATGGCATCACAAGACATGCAAAAGGTGTAACTAGGATAAATGTGGGCATTTTAAAAGCGGGTGAAGGCAGAAATGTCATCGCTCCAAATGGCTATCTAGCTTGCGAAACAAGAGGCGAAGATACAAATTTAAATGATTTTATGTATGAAAGATGCATGGATATCGTTAAAGGTGTGAGTGAAATTTATGGCGTAGAGAGTAAAGTCGTAAAAACTGGCGGCACAAACGGAGCCGATAGCGACAAAGAAGTAACTGAAATTTTCTATGAAGCTGCAAAGCAAAGTCCTTTTATAGATGATGATAAGATCGTAAAAGAACTTGATTTTGGTGCTTGCGAAGATTTTGCTCACTTTATGAGAGCTTTGCAAGATAGGGGCGCAAAGAGTGGCTATATGATGATAGGAACAAATTTAAAAGCAGGCCATCACAACTGCAAATTTGACTTTGATGAGGAGTGTTTGGTGGCTGGAGTCGATGTCTATCTAAGATCTGCTTACAAATTAAATGGAGTAAAAAAATGAAAAATGCTTTACTAATCAGTGCTTCAAGCTATCAAGATACTGGCTATTTAAGGCACTGCAAAAACTGGGTTAAGGAATTTTTAGGTGAATGCGGCAAGGAAGAAATTTTATTTATCCCTTACGCTGGAGTTAGGCGAACAAATGACGAGTATGAGCAAAAAGTAATTGATAGATTAAAAAATAGCAATATAAAATCAATCCATCACTACGAGGATAAAATTTCAGCTATCAAAAATGCTAGCAGTATCGCAGTTGGTGGCGGAAATACCTTTATGCTGCTTTACACGCTTTATAAGCTAAATTTAGTCGAGCCTATAAAAGAAGCTGTGGCAAATGGCGCAAAATATTTTGGCTGGTCAGCTGGTGCAAATATCGCTGGCAAGACGATGATGACGACAAATGATATGCCTATCATCATGCCAAAGTCCTTTGATAGCTTAAATATCTTCCCATATCAGATCAATCCGCACTTCATAAGTGGCAAGCTAGCAGGTCATAACGGTGAGAGCAGGGAGGAGAGGCTGGAGGAGTTTTTAATAGCTAATCCAAAAGAGACTATCTACGCTTTGCCTGAAGGCACGGCTTTGCTCATAGAGGGTAGCGAGGCCCAGGTCATAGGACACAGCGAAATTTTAAAATTTGAGTATCAAAAAGAGATAGAAAAAATAGAAGTTGGAACTAAATTTAAAATCTAAGCAAGGAGAGAGGTATGGAAACATTTAAGCTAATTGCTGCCATTCTTGGCATCGCAGCTGTTGTAGCACTTCTAGTCTTAAAAAAAGAGACAAGAACGGTGCTAATAGGTGTTGGTTTGGTGCTTTGTATAATCGCACTAAAACCGATGGGGGCACTAAGTGCTTTTACTGACTATATGACTAAAGCAGGGCTTATAAAAGCGATTTGTGCTAGTATGGGTTTTGCATTTGTTATGAAATATACAATGTGCGATAAGCACCTTGTTGCGCTTCTTACAAAGCCGCTTAAAAATGTGGGTTTTATATTGATCCCCGCAACAACCGTGCTAACTTACTTTATAAATATCGCTATCCCTTCAGCTGCAGGATGCTCCGCTGCTGTTGGTGCGACACTTATACCGCTTCTAATGGCCTCAGGTATCCGCCCAGCTATGGCTGGCGCTGCTGTTTTTGCGGGGACATTTGGTGGAGTTTTAAGCCCAGGATCGGCTCACAACGTCTATGTGGCTGACCTTGTTAAAAAGACGGTTGAGGGCTACACAGTTCAAGATGTCATAAAAGTGCAAATTCCAAGTGCATTTACTGCTCTTGTTATCGTAGTGATCGCATTAGTTATTGTTGCGATACTACTTAAAGACTATCAAAAAAATACAAATTTCACTCTTGAAAGTAGTGCTGCTAGCGAAGAGAAACCGCTATTTAAAGTAAATTTCATCTACGCCATTATGCCTCTAGTCCCACTTGTTATCTTGGTTATTGGCGGAACAAGCCTTGCGAAAGATTATAGCTTTCTTGCATGGACAAAAATGGGCGTTGCTGAGGCGATGATACTAGGTGCCATAATAGCTATCTTTGCTACGCTTACAAATCCGCAAAAGATCACAAAAGAATTTTTTAACGGAATGGGTCACGCTTATGCTGATGTCATGGGTATCATCATCGCAGCTGGTGTCTTTGTCGCTGGTTTAAAGGCATGTGGAGCCGTTGATGTGGTCATCGCATGGCTAAAAACAGATCAAAGTTACGTTAAATTTGGCGGAACATTTGTGCCATTTATCATGGGTATAGTTACAGGTTCAGGTGATGCTGCTACATTTGCATTTAATGAAGCCGTCACAACAAACGCCGCTGCACTTGGCTTTGAGCAAGATAAGCTTGGTATGGCAGCAGCTATTGCTGGTGCTTTAGGTAGATCAGCTTCTCCAATTGCCGGTGCTGCTATCGTTTGTGCAGGCATTGCGATGGTTAGTCCAGTTGAAATCGCTAAAAGAACATTTTTAGGTATGTTTATCTCTGTTGTGGCGATCGCATTTTTTGTCATCTAAAAGGATAAAAAATGGATATCGTAGAGAGATTTTTAAACTACACAAAATTTAACACAACAACAAATAAAGAAAATGGGTTAAAAGGCGTCATGCCTTCTAACCCAACCGAGTATGAGCTGGCTCTTTTTTTAAAAGATGAGCTTAGCTTGCTTGGTATCAAAGACATCATTCTGCAAGACAATGCTATCTTGATAGCAAAAATTCCTGCAAACTGCGAAAATGCTCCAAGTATCGCCTTTTTTGGGCATTTAGATACAAGTAGCGAGCAAAAAAACGACACAAAAGCTAAAATCGTAAAATACACAGGCGGCGACATCTGCCTAAACGAAGAGCAGGGAATTTATCTAAAATTTAGCGACAATCCAGAGCTTAAAAAGTACATGGGCGACGACATAGTCGTGACTGACGGCACTAGCTTGCTTGGGGCTGATGATAAGGCTGCGATCGCAAGTATCGTAAATATGGCTAGCTATTTTATGCAAAATCCTGATGTAAAGCACGGCAAGATCGTGATCTGCTTCGTACCTGATGAGGAGCAGGGCTTGCTTGGGGCAAAAGCACTTGATGTAAATTTGCTCGGAGCTGATTTTGGCTACTGCCTAGACTGCTGCGAGATAGGCGAGCTAATATATGAAAACTGGAACGCGGCTGACTGCATGATGGTCTTTAAAGGCGTTTCGGCTCACCCGATGAATGCAAAAGGCAAGCTTGTAAATTCACTACTTCTTGCGCATAAATTTATCTCGCTTTTGCCAGGCGGCGAAGTGCCAGAGTGCACCGAGGGTAAAGAGGGCTATTTCTGGGTAAAAGAGCTTAGCGGAAACAGCGCAAAAACGACGCTCAAGATCGACATAAGAGAATTTGATGAAGTGAAATTTCAAAAAAGGCTTGAGTTTTTAAGTGATATGGCAAATTCATTTAACAAAATTTATGGAGATCGTTGCGAAATCACGCTAAAAACACGCTATGAAAATGTCTTTAAATTTTTAAAAGATGAAAACTCACTGCCTATAAAATTAGCAAAAGATGCCTTTAGCGAGCTAAATATCACGCCAAATATAAAGCCAATGCGTGGCGGATATGATGGCGCTGTGATATCTGCAAAAGGTGTGCCAACGCTAAATTTATTCACAGGGGCAAATAACTTTCACTCCATCTACGAGTACTTGCCAGTTAGCAGTCTAAAAACTGCGAGTGAAGTCATTAAAAAAATCGTAATTAACGCTGCTAAATAAACTTCATAAAAGCCTAGATTTAGTAAATTTAGGCTTTAAATTTTACTTTCAGGATAAAAATGAAGGCTTTAGCTTTGTTTAGTGGAGGGCTTGATAGCATGCTCTCAATGAAATTAATAAGCGATCAAAACATCGAAGTGGTCGCACTTTATATGGATACTGGATTTGGAGTAGATGAAGAAAAACATGAAATTTTAAGACGCCGTGCAGCTTTGGCTGGAGCTAGCTTAAAAGTGGTTGATATGAGAAATGAGTATCTTCGTGATGTGCTTTTTAAGCCAAAATACGGCTATGGCAAGCAGTTTAATCCATGCATCGACTGCCACGGCTATATGTTTAAAACAGCTCTAAATATGCTAAAAAGTGAAAATGCAAATTTCATCATCACAGGCGAAGTTTTGGGTCAAAGACCGATGAGTCAGCGAAGAGATGCACTCTTTCAGGTTAAGCGCCTAGCTGATGACGAGGATGATCTAGTGCTTCGTCCGATGTGCGCTAAACTCTTGCCACCAACTAAGCCAGAGCGTGAGGGTTGGATCGATAGAGAGAAGCTGCTTGATATAAGCGGACGTGATAGAAAGCCGCAGCTTGCTTTGGCAAAGGAATTTGGCTTTGAGGACTTTGCAACGCCTGGGGGCGGATGTTTGCTAACGATCGAGAGCTTTGCTGTGAAGATAAAGGATTATCTAAATTTTGATAAAGAGATGCGAGATATCGATGTGACGTGGCTAAAGCTTGGTAGACATCTGCGCTTGCCAGATGGTGCAAAAATGATAATAGGTCGTGACGAAATCGATAATAACGCTCTTTTAGCACATCCAAATGATAAATTTGATCAAGTAAAATTTAAAGAGAGTGATGACATAGTAGGAGCTGTTAGTTTTATAAGTAAAAATGCTAGTAAAGCCGACAAAGAGCTGGCCGCAAGGCTTGCGCTTGCTTATACAAAAGCAAGCAGAGAAAATAAATTTGAAGTTAGTATCGCTGGAGAGAAATTTAGTATCACACCTGAGGATAAATCTCTAGCTCAAAATTATTTCATAAAATAGACGTTTTATTGATTCTTGGTGCTTTTACTTTGTGTTTGTAGATAAAGATGGTTTTTATCTACAAATAAGTTTAAAAATTATATAATCCGAAACTTATTTTAAAGTGTCACGGTAGCTCAGCTGGTTAGAGCGCTGGTCTCATAAGCCGGAGGTCGGGAGTTCAAGTCTCCCCCGTGACACCATAAATACCTAAACTACGATGTTTCTACAATATTATATTGCAGTTACCTTTCATTAAATATAGCTTAATGTTTGTAGCAAAACAAAATTTTATGTAGCAAATTTTTAAGCTTGCAGTAATTTTAACACGTTTTTTGTAAAATTTTAAAAAACAAGTAAAATTTTTTAACGAATCATCTACTATGATATAATCTGTCACTCTACTGGGTTAAATTTTTACCATAACTTAAATAAAATGAGTATAGATGTGTAGTAAAAATGGCGTTTATAGCTATTGAATATGGGCTAAAAAATATTTTTGATGATTATGATTTATTCATATTTCCTAGCAATAAAACACAAAATAGAGATAGGCTGCATAAGCATCACGAGATCCTGCGCGTGGTCAAATACCGGCTCACATTTATTAAAGGCTCAAGATAAGTTAAAAACTTTCAAAGGAGTTTTAACTATGATCCTGCCGATGAAAAATAAGTATATAGTCCGTTCCCGAATTTCGCAGAAGAAATTTAGAGAAATTCTCAAGTATTTTGCAGAGGATATAGAGGCTACTAAAATAGCAAATTTAACCGGGATTTCTAGAATTTCCATCAACAAAATTCTAAAAAACATCAGAATTTTAATGGCTAGTGAGTGTGAAAAAATAAGTAAGTTTTCAGGTGAGATAGAGATTGACGAAAGCTACTTCGGAGCTAAAAGAGTAAGAGGTAAGAGAGGTAGAGGAGCAGCAAATAAAACTCCGGTGTTCGGTATGCTTAAAAGAGATGGCAAAGTCTATACCCAAATAGTTAAGAACTGCTCTGCTAGTGAACTAATACCAATACTATCGCAATATAGCGAGCTTGATAGCTCTACTATATACTCTGATTGTTGGAAAGCTTATGATGGATTAGTAGATTATGCAGCTTTAGCTCATTATAGAGTAAAGCATTCTAAGAATGAATTTGCTAATGGTAAAAACCATATAAATGGCATAGAAAATTTCTGGGGATACGCTAAACATAGACTAGCTAAATTTAAAGGCATCAAGAAAGAGAATTTTTTACTTCATCTAAAGGAGTGTGAATTTAGATATAATACTAAAACTACACAGGAAAACTTATATCAGAAACTGTTGAAATTGATAAGAGAGAATCCGCCTAACTTATCTTGAGCCATAAATTTTATCAAGAGTGCGTAATAAAAAATGAAAAAGCCTAAAATCGGCGTGATAATAGCTTCATCTTTAAATAGAAACGATTTGCTTTTCTTGCGTTCATTGTATTCTGTTCTTAATCAAAACCGAAGTCCTGATTATGTCTTGATCGTTGACGATAATCAAAACGAGACAATAAGTAAAGATATACAGCGGAGAATTTTAGACCTAGAAAATAATAAAATTCACTACATAAAAAACCTACGAACTCCAAATATGAGTGGAACCGGAGCTTGGAACTCCGGGATTAAATGGTATGAAAAAATTTTTACTGAAGATGATTATATAGCTATTTTAGACGATGATGATAGCTGGTACGAAGAGTATATCGCTAGTTGTTATCGTGTGGTTACGTCATCGTCTAAAACACTTGATGCTGTGTTTGGTTTTATAAAACGAAGCGATTGCGAAATGTGTAATATTTTTGAAGTTAAAGACATAAACATTAATAACTTTTTAAAAGGCAATCCAGGCATTCAAGGTAGCAATATGTTTTTTCGTCTTGGCGCATTAAGAGCCATAGGCGGTTTTGATGAAACACTTGCAAGCTGTACGGACAGAGATTTGATGATTCGTTTTTTACAAAAGCACTCAAATGAAAATATAAAGATTATTCCAAAAATACTTGTCAATCACTTTGTTTCAAAAGATAGCGTTACTTCAAATTTTACAGCTAAAACAAATGGCTTAAATAGCTTTCACATAAAATATATTAGATTCTACTCTGAAGACTTGCTTGATCGAGCCTTGCAAAGAGCTAAAAGGCTTTTTAATTACCAAGAAACAGATAATATCAAGAAAATTTTTAACCTTACCCATAAATATGCCAAAACAGAAAAGATAGTAATTGGCGTTGCCATTCATAATAATAAAAGTACGATACGTCGTTGCTTGGAGTCGATCCTAGCGCAAAATGACCTAAAACGAGATGTTTGGATTTTGATAGTAGATGATGATTCCGGTGATGGTTGGAAAAATAGCGTTAGCGATATCCTTAAAAACGAAAAGGTTGTGGTGATAGATGTAAAAAATCACCACGCAGCCAAAACTAGAAATGATATAAACCGTCACATAAGAACACTTTTTGAAAATGTAGCATTTGTCGGTCGGTTAGATGCAGATGATGAATATGCTAGCCAAAATGTTCTTTCAAAGATAGAGCGTAAATTTGATAATATAAAGCCCGATGTTTTGGTAGCGGGAAACTACCTAAGGCTCGATGAAAAAGTTATTGATCGAGTTAATAAAGCAATGCCAAAGCTAGCTAATATGTCATATCTTTTAAATCGTTTAAAGCACATGAGTGATGGTATTGCCGAGGCAGAGCTTCCCTCTTGCAATCTTTTTATAACACCAAATAGTTTGCAAGACTATCCTGAAATTGCGAGCGCGGAAGATCATTTTTTACTTGTGCGGCTTTTACTCAATGATAAAAATTTAAAAATAGAATTTGCCGAGGATATTTTGCTTACGATTTATAATCTAAGCGGAACCAAAACAGCAGACAACAAGCAAACAGAAAAATACCTAAGTGCCAGGAAACAACTATATGAGGAAGCGTTACGGCTATGCAAAATGAAGCAAGAAAAATAAAAGCTAAAGATATCTTAGATGATATGGGGATAAAAGATATTCATTATCTCGGACAAGGCTTTGAAGGTGTCGTGTTTCATGATAATACGCATGTGTATAAAGTAATCATGCCGTTTTTTAAGGGTAAGAATAAATGGAATACCTATAGACATCTAACTTTTTTCTTTGAAAAAGAAGACTTTAAGTCATTTTATCATCTTGAAGAAGTAATAGAACACAAAAAGGTATTTATTCAAAAATATAAATACGAGCCGTCTACTCCAGTGGATAAATTTACGCAAAAAGATATTATTTTATTTTTGACTGAGTGCTGGCAAAAAAAGATTATAGTACAGGATTGCAAAAAAGAGAATTTTATTCGAGTAGGCGAAAATTTAAAACTAGTCGATATGGACGCTAGCGTATATTATAGCGATAATCTATTTTTAAATGCATGCATTAGAATGTATCTATTTTTACATGAGCAGGATAATCCGCAATTAAAAAAACTGCAAAGAAGCGCGGTTAATAATTTTGACCTACCCCAACTAGAGGGTGCGCGTGAATTTATAAACGAAGTGTTTTCTAGTATAATATTTGCAGAGTCGAAAATAGCATTTCAAGATATGCTAATAAATAAATTTTCAAATTTAGAGTATGAAATTTATAATGCAAAAACGCTCCCGCATCTTGAGGACTTATTTTTTTCAAAAATAAAAGAAAATCTCTATCTTTGCGATATTCAAATTTCGGATATTATTTTAAACGAAAACAATGATTTTGAACTACAGTCGATCGCTATCGGCTATAAAAGTTTGTTGCCGTTGAAAGAGAAGATTTCTCTACTTATAAAAACATGCGCGCAAGATGTTCAGACGATAGAAGCAAATATTAAACACATCGTCAAGCAACTCTCTTGCCCAAACGGTTTTTATGAAGTCGTAGTTTCTATCGATACGAAACAGAGTGATTTTGCTAGGCAGTTTACAGACAATGCCGACCTTCAAAAACTTATAAATATCGTTGAAAATTTACGTCAAAAACGCATAATTGATAGGTTTGTGATCTATGATACTAGCCAAACGGCCAGGATAAACAAAGAGTGGTTTAATATTGAAACTAATCAAACACACTCTGTAACAAATATCCCTATAAGCTCACAGCTTTACGCCTTTGAAAAATGCGAAGGTGATTATGTTTTACAGATGGATAGCGATGTGCTTATCGGTAGGTTAGATATCAACCACTCATTTTTAACCGATATGATAAGCGAAATTCAAAAAAATAAAAGTGTCTTATTTGTCGGTTTTAATATCTATAATCAAGAATCCAAGGCTTATTTTGGCTTTGAAAACGGCGGTTTTGTGCCAGAAGTTAGAATGGGGCTTTTTGATAAAAGGCGACTTTTTAGCGTTAGGCCTCTGCCAAATGAGATTGATGAAAATTTAAAATTACAACTTACTTGGTACCGTTCATTAGAAAAACTGCAAAAAGATACTGGATTTTGCTCTATAAGAGGCGGAGATAGGCGCAGCTACTATATCCATCCGCAAAATTACCGAAAAACAAACGCTTATAGCTGGATGAATATCTTAGATAGAGTGGAGCAGGGCTGTATACCGAATTTACAGTTTGGCGAGTTTGATTGCAATGGGTCGTTTTATGAGTGGTGTGCACCTAAGCGTAGTGAAAAGATGATAGTGCTCTCTTGTTTTAAGGATTTGTCTATCCATAAATTTTTACGCATGTGGTTTTCTTTGATTAGTCAAACATTTCAAGAATTCGGAGTTATTTTTTATGACGATTGCTCAAACTCCGGTATTTCAATATTTATCGAGCAAATCATTAAGCCCTATAAAGATAGGGTAACTTTCATCAAAGGTCGCACCTTGCAAACAAAAATGCAGTGCGAATATCTAGCAATTCATTATTATTGCGATAACCCAGAATCGATCATAGTATGTGTTGATACTGATGATGCGCTAATAGGCAAAGAAGCTCTTTTTGATATTTATAAAAAGTACGATATGTGGGGCGTAGATGTGACTTGCGGTCGCGTTCATCAGACGTATAGGCTTGAGCCGCACTATCGTTATCCGGTAAATTTTATAGAGCCGCGAAAAACTGGTGGTAATGTATGGCAACATCTAAAAACATTTAAAAAATATCTTTTTGACTCGGTTCCGCTTTCTTATTTTATGTACGAGGACAAAGAAGCAAAGTTAAGTAAGCGAAAATGGATAGAAAAGTGCGATGACTACGCCATGATGGTTCCTATAGTTGAAATGAGTTCGTCACCATTGCAGATGGATTTTATTAACTACTATTACGAGCGTGATTATGATAAAAAAGACGCAAATAGAGAAATTAAAGAGCAATCCATAAAAGAGATTCTTGAAAAACCGCCGCTATCGTCAAAAGATATAGTCAAAGGGCGAAAAAAGTTTCTTTCTAATTTGGATATGATCGAAATCGATATAACATTCGAGTGCAATCTAAAATGCAAGGGGTGCAATAGATCTTGCGGACACGCACCCTCGGCTGAGGCCATGACGATCGATGATATAAGGCATTTTGTTAGCGAGAGCAAATTTTTAGATAAAAAATGGAAGCTTATTAATATTTTGGGTGGCGAGCCTACTTTGCATAAAGATTTTTTGTGTATTGTTGAAATTTTACAAATAGAGTATGCGGATAGTTTTTATTCTGATGTTATTATTCAGGTTGTTTCAAATGGCTTTACAAAACAAGCAAAAGAGCTTTGTAAACAAGCCGAGCTATTTAAAAATGTTAGGATCGATTATGGTTCGTTTAAAACTAAAAATTTGGTTGATTATTTTACTCCTTTTAACGATGCGCCGATTGATGATATAAATTTTAAAGATGCCGACTACTCTACAGCTTGCTGGGTTGCTTCTTATTGTGGTATAGGCCTAAATAAAAACGGCTATTACGGTTGCTCTGTTTGTGGTAGTATTGATAGGGTTTTGGAAGGCAACAAGGGGGTAAAAAGTCTAAAAGAAGTAACAGCCGAAAAGCTACAAGAGCATTTTAAGGAGTTTTGTAAATATTGCGGGAATTTTAAAGATTACGCACCAAACCGAGGCGACTTTATCCCAAGATGTGAAAAGGCACCATTTAAAGAGAAAATTTCTAGCTCATGGAAACAAATATACGATAAATACAAGAGGCGTTATGAATAAAACTATTTTAGTTACCGGCGGGGCCGGCTTTATCGGGTCTCATTTATGCACAAGGTTTGTAAAAGAGTATCATAATGTGCTATGTCTTGATGACTTAAGTACTGGAGCGAGCGAGAATATAGCCCATCTAAAAAATTATCCAAATTTTACTCTTATAGAGCATGATATTACTAAGCCGTTTGATTATTTTATCGATGAAATTTATAATCTAGCATGTCCGGCTTCGCCCGTAAAATATCAAGCAGATCCTGTGAAGACTATTGAAACTTGTGTGTTTGGCGCAACAAATTGTTTGCGTCTTGCAAAAAAATACGGAGCGAAGATATTGCAAGCCTCAACCAGTGAAGTATACGGCGACCCAAAGCAGCATCCACAAAAAGAGGACTACTGGGGGAATGTAAATCCTATCGGTATTAGAGCTTGTTATGACGAGGGAAAAAGAGCTGCCGAGGCCTTGTGCAGTAGTTACAAGCAACAATATTATGTCGATGTAAAAATTGTGCGTCTTTTTAACTGCTATGGTCCAAATATGGCTAAAAACGATGGACGAGTAATCAGTAATTTTATAGTGCAAGCTCTTAAAAATAGCGATATAACGATCTTTGGTGATGGGTCGCAAACGAGAAGCTTTTGTTATATTGACGATACGTTGGATGTGCTTGTGAAATTTATGAACACAGATATAATGGGCCCAGTAAATATCGGCAATCCAGAAGAATATAGCATAAAAGAGATAGCACATATAATTATATCTTTGACGAATTCAAAATCACCCATCATATACAAAGAACTTCCGTCCGATGATCCTAAAAGGAGAAAGCCGGATATTACTCTCGCAAAAGAACTACTTGGTTGGACACCTAAAATAGGTATCAAAGACGGGCTGGAACGCACAATAGCATATTTTAAAAATTTAAACTTGTGTTAAATTTAGACCAAGCGGATTAGCTCCGCTCACGTCAATATAATTAAAGGCTCAAGATAAGTTAAAAACTTTCAAAGGAGTTTTAACTATGATCCTGCCGATGAAAAATAAGTATATAGTCCGTTCCCGAATTTCGCAGAAGAAATTTAGAGAAATTCTCAAGTATTTTGCAGAGGATATAGAGGCTACTAAAATAGCAAATTTAACCGGGATTTCTAGAATTTCCATCAACAAAATTCTAAAAAACATCAGAATTTTAATGGCTAGTGAGTGTGAAAAAATAAGTAAGTTTTCAGGTGAGATAGAGATTGACGAAAGCTACTTCGGAGCTAAAAGAGTAAGAGGTAAGAGAGGTAGAGGAGCAGCAAATAAAACTCCGGTGTTCGGTATGCTTAAAAGAGATGGCAAAGTCTATACCCAAATAGTTAAGAACTGCTCTGCTAGTGAACTAATACCAATACTATCGCAATATAGCGAGCTTGATAGCTCTACTATATACTCTGATTGTTGGAAAGCTTATGATGGATTAGTAGATTATGCAGCTTTAGCTCATTATAGAGTAAAGCATTCTAAGAATGAATTTGCTAATGGTAAAAACCATATAAATGGCATAGAAAATTTCTGGGGATACGCTAAACATAGACTAGCTAAATTTAAAGGCATCAAGAAAGAGAATTTTTTACTTCATCTAAAGGAGTGTGAATTTAGATATAATACTAAAACTACACAGGAAAACTTATATCAGAAACTGTTGAAATTGATAAGAGAGAATCCGCCTAACTTATCTTGAGCCTTATAAAAATAAAAGATCCAAAATATCTAAAGGTAAAATTTGAGAATTTGCTTGGAGAGTATTTGGTACGCAATTGATGATTATGTAATAATTTTTTATTTGGTAATTTAAAAATGTATGTGTTATTAATAATATTTTTATTTTTATACTCAAAAAAAAGTCACTTTTGGTCTGTAATTTTAAGATATTTGTTTCGATTCCTCGTATAAATACGAGCATTAAGTAATTTATAAGTATTTTTATGCTATACAATCAATTATAAGTAAAAACCCCTTGATATATCGTGCTTTTTAAAACATAAAACCATTTTTTTATTCTACTTACTATCAAATTCATTGACTCGACTATAAAAAAAGATTATAATGCTCACAATTTTTAAAAATAAAATATTTTTAACCAAAGGAGATTAAGATGATTAAAATTAGTTAAAAGCAGAGGTTCTATTTAAGTAATTAAAAGAGAACCCCCACATTAAGTTGGTGACACTCTTATTGTAATCGTTCTCTACTTTTAAAATACTTAAATAAAAAACTTCATTAGTACCAACCATATTGAGTTTATTGGGCACACTATAGGTATGTCTATTCGGTGAGATGGCTATTGCTGTCTCTTGATTTTTTAAATGGCAAAAAGGAGAAAAAATGCCAAATAAAAAAATAATTTTAAATGATTTAAAGGCTATTAGAAAAAATAAAACAAAAGAAGAGATTAAACAAGCATGCTTTGAAGCCTTGTTTCCACAACAAGCTACGATCAAAGAGTGCAGATTAGTAATCGAAAATCGTTATAGCGTAAAGCTATCAAACAAGGAATTTTCCAAATGGAGGAAAGAGTATGATGCAAAAAATGCAAATCAACCCTCTGATGCATGTCATATTCCAGAGCCCAAAGAAGACAAGAAAGAAAGTGAGGAGCTAAGCAATGGCGCTAACAATCAAGAGTAGTGATACAGCAGTTGCGGCAAATGCCGTAATTGCACTACAAGAACATGTTGAAATGGGCAATAAGGTTAGTGAAAATATTAGAAATAATATTGAGCTTTTTAATAAAACTGCGGATAGTTTTAATGGAGATTTTAAAGAAAAAATAGAGCTAATAAAGCAAGGAAGTACCGAACTTATAAGTGCAGCAAAAGAGGTCCAAAACAACTTTCAAAATACTCTAAAGAGTGCAGATAAAACTATATCAAAGATTAACTCATCTTTTAGCTCTTTGATGAAAAAGATAGTATATGCATTAATTGCCTTTTTATTTATAGAAGCACTCTTCTTTTTTGGCTACTTGTTTTATGATAGCCATAAGACAAATGAAACCAAAGCTGCACTACAAAATAGGCTAGATAAAGCACTTTATAACGTGTCTAATCTTAAAGGTTTTATCATTCATATCTACAATCAAGATAGCCAAAAAGCTAGCGAAGATTTTACTAAATGGCTAAACACAAATGGTGACAGCAGTGTTCAGTAGTAAGCAAATTTTTCTAATAGCAAGACACATACAAGGTATGACACTTCGTTTTCATACCTTGTATAATCTTGCTCTGCCGAGAGCTACAATGCTAGATGTAAGAAGCGTTAAAACGCTTCTTCTCGCTATCACATTTTATGAAAGGATATCATATGTCAAAAAATGTCAAGGATAAGGTGCTCTCCGCAAGGATCACTTATCAACAATACGATAAGTTATCTAAAATAGCTCTAGAGTTAGATATGTCAAGATCAGAAATCATTTCCTATCTTATAGATAATGGCACTGTAAATTCTGAATCCATAAAAAAGAAAGAGCTATATCCAGCAATCATTGCAAATTTTGCTAGACCTTTTAATAACATTAATCAAATAGCAAAGAAACTAAATATAGCTTATAAGACCAGTGGTAATATAGCTTTAGAAGTGATACTGCGAGCACAAGAAGATTTGTACAAAATTCAATCAGTGCTAACTGAAATTTTAAGCCTAATAAGGAGTAGATATGATAGTTAAGATCTCAAAGGGAGAAAAAGGCATAGCTGATTATCTAAAAACTGGCAAGAAAAGAGATTCAAAGCTAACTAGAGATGAAAAAGATGATAGATTGATACTAGCTGGAAATTTAGATCTTATCGAGATGTCTGAAAAACACCAGAGCAATAAAAAGAATAAGAAACATAACTACTATCATATATCCTTGTCTTTTACTTCAGAGGAGTGGAACAAGCTATATGAAAGTGGCAATATAGATGAGTTTATAATGGATTTTTTGAGGCTAACTTTCCCAAATCACGACATAGATGAGCTACTTTTTTATGCTGAAGCTCATCTGCCTATAATCAAAGAAGAGCCATATATTCCTCGCCCAGAAGGGGCACTAGAAAACAGAGTATTAAATAAAAAACATAAAAATGGCGAACCGTTAAAAAGAGAGCCTCATATTCATCTGATAGTCTCTTTTGAAAATATGAAATTTACTCATAGCGTAAAAACTGGTGGAGTCATATATACAAAAGGTGCAGCCAAGCAACAAGTAAAAGCTGTTATGGCTAAATCAGCAGAGAAATTTAAAAGAGTGGTTAATGACATCTTATCTAACAAGTATGGTCTAAATAATATAGAGCCTTTAGGCATGGATGAAGACCAACTAAATAAACAATATGAAAGCTTTAAAAGTGCAGCACAAAAGGTTAAGAAAGGCAAAGAAAAAGATACACGGATAAAGATAGAAACAGATGTTGTGATCGAGCCAAAAGCCAATACAAAAGAGCAAAATATAAGTGTTGAAGAGCTACTAGCTGATGCTAAAAATTCTACAGCTGATTATCTATTAAGAATGATAGAAGAAGACGAGAGTTTCAAAAAAGACTACTATGATAGGGCAAAGAGACTTAATGCAGTGGATATAAGAGAATTCTTGCCTATGATCAATGCAAAATTTAACATCACCGCAAAACCTGAAATGGTAAATGACAAATATAAAGTAAGAGTGGATGGGTTTAAGGGAACTTATAATCTAACTGATCTAATGTGTAAGATAGTCTATAATGGCAGAAAAGGAGCGTTATTTCACGTAGTTAATGAGCTAGAGCAAATGCTTATAGAACTTCGAGCCAATAAAAATGAGCCAAAGATAACATTAAGCGTAAGCAGTGACTTTGGCGCGCCAAATAAAGACCTAAAGGCTCAAGTGTTAAATAGCTGGAAAACGATACAAATAGAGCCATACAATCTAAAATCAATACTTAAAAACTATTCAGCTATATCAGTGGCAAGTTTCAAAGATAAAAGTGAAGAAGCTAGCGGTATTGATGGCATAACTCCTACGCTTATATATGATATAGATAACTCTAAATTTACTGCAAATGATGCTCAAAATTTACTACAAAGTAAAGGAATAAAAGGCTTCATATACCCAACCACCTATCAAGCACCGGATACAAAATTAGAGAAATTTAAACTCATCATACCCACAACAAAGGCTCCAAGCTTAAATGAATATGATGAATACATAAAAGAGATAACAAGAGAGCTTGGGTTATGTAACATAGTAAATAACTCCAGCCTATATCCTAGTAAATTTCACTACACTCCAGTGCCAGGATCTGAGGTTGTAAGCATTCGTGGAAAAACTTTGGATAATACAAGAGCCATTGAAGATGCTGGCTTAAAAACAGATATTAATAATATGGATATTAAAGCCATATATGAAGATTTACAAAATCAAAGAAAATATGAGCTTAGCCATGAACCAAAAGATACCAACTCACATATTAAAAGAGCAAGCTATCAGGCTATATCATCAAAGATTTCTATAAAAGAGTTAATAGAATACTTTGACGAGAGTACTGTGCTTAAAGAATATAAAAATCATCAAATACTTTCTGGCAATAGTGGCAGATATCTATACTTGCCAGAAGAAAACACAGCCTATTCTTTTAGCCAAAATAGACACTATACTCCATATATCTACATTAGAGATAAATTTTATGAAGCAGCTAGAAAGATAAAAACTGGGTTTTTTAATGATGATCTCATTCAAAAGCTAGGTATTACACAAAATGAATATGAAAGCTTCGTAAAAGGTATTGATGACCATCTAGATATAAATAGATACTATTTGGTATTTATCAATAGAATAGAAAACTTTAAAAAATATCTATCGGATATAGCTAAGATTAACTATAAAGGCTTAATTTATAATATAAAAACATATATGAAAGATTGGCAGGATATGCAAGGTTTTAATAAGCTAAAGGAGCGTTATAAAACAGATAAGATATATCTAACAGAGGATCATATATTATTTGGCTCACTAAAAATAACAAAGCAAGAGCTATACGATCAAGGACTTGATAAGAATTTTGGAGTAGAGCAATCAAAACAACCATCGAATATGATAGAGACTAAAGAACAGAGTGTAAAGTCAGGGTATGATGGTTTGGGAAGGTAGATTATCGTAAGCTGTTATAGAAGCCAAATTATTAGCATTGTATCTTCTTGGCCATCTCTCACCCCATAAATCCAAACGGCAATGCAAACATATCGTCATCTAGCTTTATAGCCGTATCTCCAGCATAAAAAACTATGCCCTTATCAAATTTACTTTGCAAATTCTCTTTTAGATGATGAATGTGCTTAAAGTCATCCTTGCTGATAGTTTTTGAGGACTTGACCTCTATGGCTATGAGTTTGCCTGATATCTCAAGGATAAAGTCTATCTCTTTTTGATCGCTCGTTCTATAATAATATATATTTGCTCTTTTTTTGCTACTTGTATTTGCCTTTAGTAGCTCATCAAATACAAATGTCTCATATATAGCACCTTTATATGAAGAATTTGCAAGCTCTTGTGCTGAAGAAATTTGTAGTAAGTGTGCCAGCACCCCTGTGTCGGTAGCAAAAATTTTAGGTGTTTTTATGAGCCTTTTTAGAGCGTTATTAAAATACGGTTGCAGCTTTTGGATCTGATATGTATGTTCAAGCACGCTAAAATAGCTATCAAATGTCTTATTGTCAAGCCCAGACTCTAGACATAGCTCGTTTTTATTAAAGATATTGCCACTTCTTAGCATACACAAGCGGTACATCGTGATAAATTTATCCATATTTCTTATGTTGCCTATCTCTTTGGCGTCTGATTCTATATATGTTCTTATGTACGAGCTAAACCATAGGTATTTTGATTTCTCTGAGCCTATCTTTGTGATCTCCGGGTAGCCGCCATTTATGATCTTTTCAGATAAGCCGTCGTTGTCATACTTCTTTAGCGCAAGATGGCTTATATCGCCACTTAAAATATCTATCAAATTTTCATCACTATGGCTTAACTCTTTTTGAGAAAGCGGATAGAGTTCCACTATGCCTATCCTACCAGCAAGTGAGTCTGATATATCTTTAAAGCCTTTTAAATTTGCAGAGCCAGTTAGTATAAACTGCCCGTTTGTTCTATCTTTATCTACAAATTCTTTTATTGCTAAAAGCAGTATGGGCACTCTTTGTATCTCATCTATTACTATGGGCTTATCGCAATGCTCTATAAAGCCTTTTGGATCGTTTCTCGCTGCTTCATATATATTTATATCGTCAAGTGTTATGTAGTTTGGTATATCTAAATTTAAAGCAAGGGTTGATTTGCCAACTTGTCTAGCTCCGCTTATCAAAAGCACAGGAAAGCTTTTCATATACTCTTTTATTTCGTCGCTTATGGCTCGTTTGATGTACATAGTATTTTATCCTTAAATATTTAGGAGTATAATACTACAATTTATATAAATTTACAAGGATGGGTTGGTTAAGATAATTGTATATTTAAATTTAATTCGAACTAAAACTGGCAAGATTAAGTCAGTCACTGTGATTTTCTATCATACTGAGTATTTTATTTGTAGAGTTTTAAGCAATATCACCTCAGATTTCCATATTGACAAATGGCAGTCAAATTTTCCCTCAAAAGGAGTAGCACAATAACCATTTTTGGAATATTGCACAAGATCTTTTATACTGCAACCTAACTTCCCAATAAATTTTTTACCTCATAACTTTATCCAGTAGCGATTTATAGCTATCCACAACGTCATAGACCACGCTATCATTACTAATAGCCTTAAAATGCTCCTTTGCACAGTGAATTTTGGACTCTTCTATTTGGCGAAGTTGCATAGAGTTCATAGACCCTTTAGTCTCCGCAACAAAATAAATGTGCTTGATATCACCATCATAAAATGCAATCGCCCTAAAAAGACAAGCCTCTCCAGATACATCAGTCATATATATAGACGAATTTAAAGGAAATATAGAAAAAGAGAAATATCAGCTAGCGATGTATGATAAAAACCGTAAACTAGTAGATATATTAAGAAATAGACATTCACAAACAATAAAAAATATAATAAACGAATTTGAAATACAACCACAAGTAGTTGTAATGGATATGTTTAAGCCATTTAGAAGCGTAAAATAAATAGTAATATA
The DNA here is from genome assembly GCF_003048905.1 of Campylobacter concisus. Lineage (NCBI taxonomy): Bacteria > Pseudomonadati > Campylobacterota > Epsilonproteobacteria > Campylobacterales > Campylobacteraceae > Campylobacter > Campylobacter concisus. The sequence continues at coordinate 985,151 of NZ_PIRO01000001.1, read as the reverse complement.
GTTCAGGCCCAAATAGTAGCAGATAAATATCATGTAATAAGACAAGGGATATGGGCATTAAGAGATTTAAGAGTAGAATTATTTAACAAAGACAATGAAAAGTATAAGAAGTTAAAAAAATATTGGAAAATACTAAGTAAAAGCCCAATAAGTCAGTTTAGTCAAAGACAAAAAGAAATATTAAAAGAGATATTAAAAGTAGATAAGACATTGAAAAAGATGTATAGAATAATAAAAGAATTTTACAAGATGTTTGAGAGCAAGACAGTAAAGACAATGAGAAGGAGAATAGAGCAATTAATTGAAAAATTGAGAGTATTTAATATAAAGCAAAGTATAAAACTAGCAGATACAATAACAAGTTGGAAAAAAGAGATAATAAATATAGTAGAATATAAAATAAACAATGGGTTTGTAGAAGGAAATAACAACAAAATAAAAGTAATAAAAAGAGTATCTTATGGACTAAGAAACTATGAAAGATTTAGAAAATTGATATATTTACGTCTTTGCAATAGATAGAGGTGTTTTTACACCCCTACTATTGACAAAGAACCATAATAAATTTTATCCGCTCTATAAATTTAAAAATTGAATACCCTTTTTAAATACATTTAAAAGAAAAATTTATATATAATCCTAAGATAAAAAATTAATAATTATACTTAAGGAACAAACGTGCAAATTCCTATTCGCTACGGCAAAGATGATATCATCGACCTAAGCGTTCCGGAAAAAAATTTACTGGGAGTTTTTAACCCCAACCCCGTGGCTAAATTCGACGAAACGGCACTCATCGCAAAGGCTCTGGCAAATCCGATAAATCAAAAAAGCTTCGATGAGTTTATCGCGGGCGATGAAAAGATCGTCGTCATCGTAAACGACGGCACGAGACCTACGCCGACAGCAAAAGTTTTAAAGCAAATTTACCCGAAAATCCGCGATAAAAATAAAATTTTCATCATCGCCACCGGCTGCCACAGAGAGGGCACGCTCGATGAGTACGAGATGATCTTCGGCAAAGAGATTTACGCGGAGCTTAACGTCAAAGGCGAAGTTCACGATCACGACTCCAAACACGACGAGATGGTCTTTTTAGGCGAGAGCAAAAAGGGTGCGGACGCAAAAATAGCCATCTTGCCGTTTGGTTCTATGACTGTGCCTAAGGTTTAAGTATGGCTAAAATTTTATACTATGATGCTAGCTGCGGTATTAGCGGCGATATGAATTTAGGCGCGCTGGTTGAGCTTGGCGCGGATTTTAGCTATCTTTGCGCCCAGCTTGCTAAGCTAAATTTAGCTAGCGAATTTTACCTACGCAAGCGCAAAGTGCTAAAATGCGGTATCTCCGCAACCAAAATAGACGTCGTTTGCGCGGCAAATCGGGGTCAGCTTCCGCTTGGCCTCTTAGGCGCTAAATTTAGCCCGCGTCAAAATTTAAACGGCAAAATTCACGGCGCCGAATTTAGAGCGGATAAGCCCGCCCAAAACCACCCGCGTCCGCGAAATTTCACGCAAATTTTAGAGCTTATCGAGAGCTCTAGCCTAAGCGCTTTTGTAAAAAAAACGGCAAGCGAAATTTTTAGCGTTATCGCGCGAGCCGAGGCTAAAATCCACGGCACTAGCGTAGAGCAAGTACATTTTCACGAAGTTGGCGCCGCAGACAGCATCGCGGACGTAGTGGGCGCGGCTATCTGCTTGGAGGCTTTGGGCGCGCCGCAAATTTTTGCTTCGCCTATCGAGCTTGGCGGCGGTTTTGCGCATTGCGCTCACGGCAGGCTAGCCGTACCGGCGCCTGCTGTTTGCGAAATTTTAAAAGGCGCGCAAGTAAGCCTAGGGCGGGCAAATTTCGAGACGACTACGCCCACGGGAGCGGCGATTTTAAAGGCCTGCGCGCTAAATTTAAGGGAGCAAGACCGCCGCGAGCCGCCGCAAAATTTTAAAATTTTAAGCACGGGCTACGGCGCGGGCGACAAAGAGGCCGCGGATTTTGCCAACGCGCTTCGCGTGATACTTTGCGAAACGAGCGAGGATTTAGGCTTGAAAGATGAGCCAAATTTGAGCGTGCAGATCGGCTATGGCGAGCTTTGCGAGCGGATTTTAATCTCCACTAATATCGACGACATGGACGCCGAGAGCTTTGCCTTTGCGTGCGATATTTTGCGAGATAGCGGCGCGCTGGACGTATTTAGCAGGTCTATTTTTATGAAAAAGGGGCGCGCGGGCTTTGAGCTAAACGCGCTGTGCCGCAAGCAGGACGCCGCGCGGATAAAGGGGCTAATTTTCGCGCATACGACGGCGATCGGAGTTAGAGAGTGCGCCGTGAGGAAAACGGAGCTTGCGCGCGAGTTTTGCGAGGTAGAGACTAAATACGGCAAAATAAGGCTTAAAATTTCGCGCGGCCGAGTTTGCGGTTTTAACGCCGAACAAAATTCGGCGGATGAAAATTTAGCCCGAAATTACCCCGAAATTTTAAAAATCAAGCCCGAATTCGAGGACTGCAAAAAAGCCGCGCAGAGATTTCAAACGACGATCCGCGAGGTTAGAAACGAGACTTTAAAAAAATATGACGAAACTAGAAATTCTAAAAAATGATATAAAAAAACTGGAAAATTTAGCCGTAGCGTTTAGCGGCGGCGTGGATAGCTCGCTACTGTTGCGCGTTGCCGCCGATACGCTAGGCCGGCGCGCGGTAGCTATCACGCTAAAATCGCCCTATATGTCGGGGCGCGAGATAAAAGAGGCGGTAGAATTTACCCGTACTTACGGCATCAGGCACGAAATTTTAGAGCTAGAAGCGCCCGAAGCGGTAAAAAATAATCCGCAAGATCGCTGCTACGTCTGCAAAAAGGCGGTTTTTACGCGGCTAATCGAGCTGGCAAGGCATCTAGGCTTTACAAACATCGCCGACGGTACGAACTTAGACGACCTTGGCGAATACCGCCCGGGGCTTAAAGCAAAAGACGAGCTTGGCGTGCTTTCGCCGCTTAAAGGCCTCAAAAAATCAGAGATTAGAGAGCTTAGCCACGAGCTTGGACTGCCGACCGCGGACAAACCCAGCTACGCGTGCCTTCTGACGCGCCTGCCGCACGATAGGGAGTTTTCCGCGGAGGAAATTTCGCTCGTGGAGCGAGCCGAAAATCTGCTAATCTCGCACGGATTTTTAAACATTCGCGCGCGATTTGACGGCAAAGCCTTTAAGCTGCAAATGGGTGCGAGCGAGACTAGGCGCTTTTGCGCGGGAGATTTTAGCGCCGTCGTACGCGAGATCGCCGCGCTTGGCGAGTATGATATTTTGCTTGATTTAAAGGGGCTTCGCGGGGAGATTTTAAATGACGAAAGATGAGGCTTTAAATTTCATCCGCGCCGTAAAATCGGGCGAAAAAAGCGAGCGCGAAGCGATAGAGTTTTTACGGGATTTTCCTTTTAGCGACGCGGGCTGCGCCAAAATCGACACCCAGCGCGCATTGCGAAACGGCGCGGGCGAGGTGATCTACGGCGCGGGCAAGACGGATGATGAAATTTTGCGTATCGCAGAGGCGATCGGCGCGAGAGGGCAAAATATCCTAATCACGCGCACGAACGAGCGGGTTTTTGAGCGGCTGCGCGAAATCTTACCGCAGGCGGAGTTTAACGCTCGCGGCCGCATCATCAGCGTCAAATTTAAAGAGCCTGCGCTCACGCAAAGCTACATCGCGATAGTATCTGCCGGCACCGCAGACGGCGCGGTCGTGGAGGAGGCGTACGAGACGGCGCGATTTTTAGGCAACGACGCGCGCAAATTTAGCGACGCGGGCGTGGCCGGGCTGCATAGGCTGATCGCAAATTTAGAGCAAATACGCGGCGCAAAGGTCGTGATCGCGGTGGCGGGCATGGAAGGCGCGCTAGCTAGCGTGCTGGCAGGTCTTGTTAGCGTGCCGGTGATCGCGGTACCCACCAGCGTGGGATACGGAGCGAGTTTCGGCGGGCTGGCGGCTCTGCTAGCGATGCTAAACAGCTGCGCAAACGGCGTCAGCGTCGTAAATATCGACAACGGTTTCGGCGCCGCGTATAACGCGAGCCTGATAAATCATCTCTAAATTTATGTCCGTGCGCTGGTCAAATTTAACGGTTAAATTCGAGTGCGAGAGCCTATCGATCACAGAAGCAAACCGCAACAGCTACCAAGCCGTAATAGCGCAGTGGCACAATAGCAAAGACGGTAAAGATAAACAAGCGAAGATTGGCGGCGGAGAGCAAACCTATAAGCTAAATATCCCCAAGCCAAAATCAGACAATGAAGCCTTAAAAAGGGCGAAGCCAAGCCAAACGAACTACAACGCGGCGGAATAAACGGCTAGCTTACCGCCACTGGTAGAGAGCTAAGGGCCGGCGTAAAACTAAAAATAACCGGCGTAACCAGACTTGAAAATGTAAAATTTAGTATTAAAAGCGTATCGCATAATCTAAACACTACAAGCTATATGATTGATCTGGAGTTTGAGGGGTAGGATTATATCTGATTATAAAAATATTCTTTCTTACCTTTTCTATAGTAGCCATCTATAACATCAGTAAGTTCGAATCTAAAATATTCAAATATGCGCTTAAACTCTACTAATTTTTCTTCCGACACCGTGAGAAATGGTTTTTCTGTTTCTAATTCCATAAAGCTTTGTTTAAAAAGTTTTATTCCGTATCCTTTATTTTTATAAGGGGGCATAACAGATAAGTGGCATAATTTTTTTTCGTTATATTTTAGTATAGCAAGACCCCTTAGATTATTATCATCGCAGGAAGTTATAATTTTTTTTGTTCCGTCTTTTAATGACGGCAGCACATTTGTAAAATACCAAATATCAAAATTGGGGTAGTATGTTTTTGCATCTTTGATATAGTTATATAATGTATATTTATTCTGTATCTCTGCCTTTATAGGCCAAATGTGATTTGATGTTAAGACAATTGAGGGGTCATAGAATATCATTTAAAAAATCACTTTATAAGGCCATAAATAAAATTAGACGCTATGGTTACTAACACCACGAATAACAGGAATTTGTATTTTTCAAATTTTGAACTTTTATGATGAAGGCTTTTTAAAAAGAGTTGATACGATTCTATGCACCCACCACTAAGATTACTCTCCTTAAACTGATAGACCGTCATATTTAAATCGGTATCATAACCTATATATTCACGCCACAAATCATCCTCCAAAACCCTAAAACTTTTTATTGACTTATTTTTTTCTAGTAGTTCCGTAGTAGAATCTAGTATAATAAATGTATTAATTTCCTTAAATTTTATTTTATTATCTATTTGCTTTGTAAAGCGTCTATCCAAATTTATAGATATGCCGGTGATTTTTATAGCTTTAATAAAAGGGTTAGCCATAGTATCTGAGAGCATTGTGTCAGATATTTTATCCTTAATATTTGTAACTCTAAATCTGAAATAACTATTTTTTTGTTGTTCCTTTACGCTCATTGTAATACTTGTATCATTGTTGATGGTGGTATTACAGAGCTCAATATTACCAAGGTCATACTCTTTTAATCTAAAACTTGATTTATTTTTATCCAGATGTGTTTCTTCGTTAAATATCATGTTTATGGTTTTACCATCACACAAGCGATCCTTGATGTCTATAAAATCAGTTTTGTATATTTTAAAAGGGAGTGTGATATTTATGTTAAAGTTTCTACTAATGTTATTGTATTCTTTCCTGGATACCAATACCCCAATTTCAATATATGAGTTTTCGTTATTGTTTGGCAAAAACAGGTTGATGTGAAGTATAGCTTCTATTTTGTCTGCAATATCAGAATCTGCACAAATTGCTATAGGCCATGCGATTGAGTTTTTTTTATTCATAGTTTTTTATCCAATATACATAAACGATTGTGGTGCCACAAAATTTGGGTATTGCAAATAAGGACAAATTGCCTCTTTATATTTATTTGCGGATTTAATCTTAATGGCAAAACCGGTACTCTTGCCATTAAAGTATTTTAGATATCTTTCTTTATCTATACCGGCATCCATACTTGTTTTACTCCATAGTTCTTCTGGGCTTGCCTCCAAAATATTATCAACTATAAATTCTCCTATAATTTTTCCAACTGGCTTTGTGGCATATACTTTAATCTTATTAACGTTTTTTTTAAATTTTACCTTTCTAAACTCAAATTTTTTCGTACCATCAAAAATAGCCTCAGCGAATTCCGGCTTAATGGATAATAATGCTGTCATTTACTAAACCTTCTTTTAAAATTGCAAAAAAAGCCTCATCTGTAAGCTTCACAAAACCCCAGTAGGCTTCTTCGTGACCTATAATTTCTCTAATCTTCTTTAAAATAACACGTCTTTTAAATGATATATTGTATGCCATTTTTATTATTTTTGTGTAACTTTTTTTGATAAATATATTCTCTAATTCATCATCAGTAAATATATTATGAGGCTTGCAGTACTTGATGAAATCATACAAGTCACTAAAACTGGATAAATCTTTATATTCTTCTACAACGCACAAAGAGGTTACGACCGATGAATAGTTCGCGCTTTGGGCATTTTTATCTTTTGTTCTATAAATGAGCAAGCAGTCGCCTCTCTTGAGTTGCTCGACACCTTTCATTTCCGTTATATACACCTTATGAATACTATTTGATTCAGACATGTCTTTTAGTATGTCATAGCTTTCTGTGTTTAGCATAGAGTCCGAGAACATACCAGTATGATATTTTGGGTATATACTTAAAAGATATTTGTCGCTTGTCGCATTAATAGCCGGATAGTCCAGCAGTATATCATTTTTTAGCGCCTGCACATGAGTTGGTATATTTTTTGTTAATACTAGCTCATTGATTTTTTTGCCATGCTGGACAAACCCATATCTTTTTAATAATTTTATTAAAGGTGCTTGTTTTTCAAAAGACGTTACATAGATATTATAAATGTTGTTTGCTACGGCAAAATCAAAAATCTTCTTTATAATACGCTCTCCAAGCTTTGTCCCATGCGCATCTATTTTAAGAGTTCCTATCTTTAGCCATGTCACATTTGTGTCAAGTGCCGGACTTATATCCGTATTATCTATTGGGCTTTCTATTTTTAGATACAAAAAAGCCACTATCTTGGTATTATCAAAGAGTATATATGCTTTTTCGCCAGCGTCCGCTTTTTTCGCTATCCATGTATCAAAACCTTTATAGTCTTGCCTTAAAGAGTCGAAAAAGGAATCAGATGTGTTAATTTCACGTATATATTTCTCTTGGATATTTGACATTTTAACACCTCTTGAAATTTTCCAAGCAATTATATCAAAGATTATCTAATTTTATTCTTTTAAAGCCATCGCCGCAATATCGGCAAGGATCTTTAAAAGTATTTTTTGAATTTAAAACGATAATAAAAAGATTAAAAAATTTACGTTTCAAATCAAAGTGAAAAATGTGATGTTTTGGCCCACTTTTGATTTGAAACGTGGTTTTTGCAGCTAAATTTGAAGGCTAAATTTAAAAGGAAAGCGTTGCGAGAGGAAAATTTAAACGAGCAAAAGGCTGGACGGAGGGACGCAAAACAGCGCGAGCAAAAGGCGCAAACAAGACAAAGCACGCGAACTAGGCTAGCGTTTTTAGCCACGGCGGTTTTGATTTTAGCGGCTGAAATTTACATCGCGATCTGCGTAAAGGGCGGCTTCGTGCGCCACTACGTGGGCGACGTTTTGGCCGTCGTCTTACTTTACGCTTTGGCGCGGGCTGCTTTTAGCGTGCCGCCTTTAAATTTGCCGCTTAAAATTTTCGCGTTCGCAGCGGCTTTGGAGCTAGCGCAGTATTTTGGCGCAGTGCAAATTTTAGGCATAGAAAATAAAATTTTAAAAGTAATGATCGGCGGAACGTTTGATTTCGCCGATCTGCTCTGCTACGCTGCGGGTTGCGCCCTGGCGGGCGCTTATGAAAAATTTGAAAGTAAAATTTCACAAAGGAGAAGCGATGGATAAAGAAAAAGCCGTGCAAAAGATGACCGAGGTCATGGCGAAATTTGTCGGCTACACGGGCAAGGTGCTGCCTGACGACGTGACGGCGAAGCTGCTGGAGCTTAGTGAGCTTGAAACGCAGCCACTGGCAAAGGAGATCTACAAAACGATGTTTGAAAACCAGCGCCTTGCAAAGCAGCTAGACCGCCCGTCCTGTCAGGATACGGGAGTGATCCAGTTTTTCGTGTGCTGCGGCGCAAATTTCCCGCTCATCGGCGAGCTTGAAGAGCTATTGCGCGAAGCCGTACTGCGGGCGACGCGAGAGGCTCCGCTACGCCACAACAGCGTCGAGACCTTTGACGAGTACAACACCAGCAAAAACGTCGGCAAGGGCACGCCTAGCCTGTTTTGGGAGATCGTGCCGGATAGCGGCGAGTGCGAGATCCACACCTATATGGCGGGCGGCGGCTGTAGCCTGCCTGGCAAGGCGACCGTGCTAATGCCCGGCATGGGCTACGAGGGAGTCGTGAAATTTGTGATGGATATAATGACCAGCTACGGCATAAACGCCTGTCCGCCGCTATTAGTGGGCGTTGGCGTGGGCACCTCGATCGACGTGGCGTCCTTGCTATCCAAAAAAGCACTGATGAGGCCGCTTGGCTCGCGCAATCCAAACGACCGCGCGGCTCTAACCGAAAAGCTGCTCGAAGAGGGCATAAATAAAATCGGCCTGGGTCCGCAAGGCATGAGCGGCGCGAGCTCCGTGATGGGCGTGCATATCGAAAACTGCGCCCGCCACCCAAGCGTCATCGCCGTCGCCGTAAACGTGGGCTGCTGGTCGCACCGCAAAGGCCACATCGTCTGGGACGAGCAGCTAAATTTTGCCGTAAAATCGCACAAGGAGTTCGCGCTATGAGTAAGAAAATTTTAACCACGCCGATCGCGCCCGAGGATCTAGCAGATATCAAAATCGGCGACGTGATCTACCTCACGAGGCACATCAGTTTGTAGATTTGGCTAGCACACAAAGAGAGCTAGCAGATGAATTAGGAGCTAAGTTTTTAGAATTTTGTAGTTCATACCTAAATGAAAAATGTGTTATTGCCAAAAGTGAATTTACTTACTAAGAATCTTTTTTGCCAGCAAGCCTAACTATCTAAGCCTACACTAAAAAACCGACTGCTAACACAACAATGGTAGATGCGTACATTGGTAATGTGCATTTTAGGTTAAATTATTATTATGTATATGAAGAGTATGATGATGACCATTTTAAAGATGAATATGCGTATCAATATCCTTGACTTTCAAATATAGCAAGTGCTATAATATAACTATTAATTAGAAAGAGTGGATAAATGGGGAAAGGTTTCTTTAAGAATAAAAAATTATGCATATTGGTTCTCTTTGTATTGCTATTGCTTTTAATACTAACTTTTATTTGTTTAGGAAGATATCCGGTTAGCCCCTATGAAGCATTTATGATTATATACAAAACAATAACCGGAGATGTTAGCGGCTTAGGCGTACATGAAACTAGTGTAGTAATTGACATAAGACTACCTAGAATACTTATGGCAGTTTTAGTAGGTGCAGGGCTATCACTGGCAGGAGCAGCATATCAAACTGTTTTTTCAAACCCTTTAGTTAGCCCGGACTTACTAGGGGTGTCTTCAGGAGCAGGTTTTGGGGCGGCTTTATCTATATTATTATCCCTAGACATGATAGTGACTCAGCATGTTTCTTTGCTTCTGGGGCTTTTAGCAGTTTATATAGTTTTAAACCTATCCAGAGTAAAAAAACGAACAGATTTGTATGTGTTAGTTTTATCCGGAGTAATTGTAAAGTCACTATTTGATGCTTCAATATCATTTATTAAATATATAGCAGATCCGGAAGATAAGCTTCCAACTATCACTATGTGGTTGCTGGGAAGTTTAGCAAGTGTATCCTATAGAGACCTTGTTATTTGTTCAATAATAATAATACCTTGTATTTTCGGCTTCTTTCTATTAAGGTGGAAATTGAATCTTTTATCTCTAGATTCTGATGAGGCTAGGTCTTTAGGAATTAATGTAAAAAAATTACGTATTGTGGTTATCTTACTCTCAACATTGATAACTGCAACTACAGTTTCTGTATGTGGAATTATAGGATGGATAGGTTTAATAATTCCCCATTTGGCGAGAATGGTTATCGGAAATGATAATAGGTACCTTATTCCAACTTGTTGTGTTATGGGAGCAATTTATTTATTACTGATAGATACCCTTTCAAGAGCAGCTACAAGCAATGAAATTCCCATTTCAATATTAACAGCATTTATAGGTGCGCCATTATTCATAACTATACTTAGAAAGAATTCGGGAGAAAGAAGATGATACTCCAAGTTAAAAAAGGTACTTTTTCATATGACAAGAGAAAAATTTTAAAAGATATTTCATTTGATTTAAAAGAAGAAGAAGTAATGTCCATTCTTGGACCCAATGGGGTGGGTAAAACTACTTTCTTAAGGTGTCTTATGGGGTTTTTAAAATGGGACACGGGAAAAGCCTTATTGTTCGGCAAAGATATAAATGAATATGCAGAAAAAGAATTATGGGAAAACTTAAGTTATGTTCCTCAAGTTAAGAAAAGTGTGTTTAGTTATGGGGTTTTAGAAATGGTTGTGATGGGTTTAGACAAGGAAAACAGTTTTTTCCATATCCCTACGAAGGAAGATTATGATAAAGCTTATGAAACTTTAAAAGAATTAGGAGTTGAAAAGCTATCAAATAGATACTGTGATGAGCTATCTGGAGGAGAGCTTCAAATGGTTATGATTGCGAGAGCTCTTGTTTCTAATCCAAAACTTCTTATTTTAGATGAACCGGAATCAAACCTGGATATGAAGAATCAAATTAGAATCATAGAGGCAATTAAACATATAAATGTAAATAAAAAATCTGCTTGCATAATAAACACTCATTTTCCTAGTCATGCATTGCAGATATCTGACAAAACTTTGTTTATCGGTAGTGACTACAAAACAACCTTTGATGAAAGTTCGAAAGCCATTACTGAAGATAACTTACAAAAGTATTTTCAGATCAAAGCTAAAATTTTAATTTTTCAAGCAGAAGAAGTTGAATACAAAACAGTTGCACCTTATAAAGCCATATAGAACTGTTAGAAGGAGGTTAATGAATGGAATATAGAAAATTAGGATCTACAGGCATACAAATTTCAAGAATATCTATGGGAAGTCATCACTTAAAGAATCCCCAAGATATAGATAAACATGCAGAAAATTTCTTCTATGCATATAAACAAGGAATAAATTTCTTTGAAACCGGCGATACTTATGGAAACAATTGTTCAGAACTTATATTAGGTACAGCCATAAAAGAAATGAAGAAGCATAAAAAACCATTTTATATTATGTCAAAGACACATGCCGGAGATTCTAAAACATTTCGAAAAAATCTTGAAAATTCTTTGAAGAATTTAGGAATAAGTTGTATTGACTCCTTTACTTGTCTTTGGGGTGTAAAATCTTTTGAAGAATGGAGAGGAGCTAAAAACTATGGAGCTATAAGAGAGATGGAAAAAGCAAGAGAAGAAGGACTTATTAAGCATATTACTTTTTCTTCACACTTACAAAATAAAGAACTAATTGAGATGATTGGGGAGTATAAATTTGATTATAGTTTACAGGGCTTTAATATAATTAATTCCAAATACAGATTAAAAGGAATAATGAAGACTCATGAAAAAGATATAGGGACAATAGCTATGAATCCGCTGGCAACAGGAGACTTGTTGCTTTATGAAGATATATTTAACGCTATTCGTATAAAAGAAGACCAAACTTTGGTTCAAGCGGCATATGCATATATTCTGTCCTTTCCTTTTATAGATTCTGTACTGGGAACCTTTAATTCAAAAGATGAAATTAATGAAGCTATTAAAACCCTATATCAAGAACCTTACTCTGCTAAAGAAAGGAGTGAACAAGAAGGAAAATTAAAAGAAAGAATTAATCAAGTTGATTTAGAAAGAAAGATAGAAGTTGGCAAAGCTCTTAGACAAAGACCTCATATATTAAGAGAAGAAGTTGCAGATTTGTTTGGAGTTTATCCACTAAGTGTATAATTTTCAAAGGAGGAAAAATGAAAAGAAGGATTAGTTTATTATTATTTTTAGTACTAGCATTAATTTTAAATGCTTGTGGCGGCAGCGAAAAAGAAGCTAGTCAAGTGCAAGAAGTTAAAGAGGTAAAAGAAAGCGAATACTCGGTTACTGATGTTAGAGGAAAAACGATTAAATTTGAAAAAACACCGGAAAGAATTGCAACGGTGGACAAGCCTCTTCCGTCTATAATATATGCAATTGATGGAAAGACAGATAAAATTGTAGGATGCAACCCATCTTCTATTAAAGCTTTTGAAGAAAGTGTTTTAAAAAACATGTATCCACAACTAGCTAATGCGAATACTAAATGGTGTTCAAAAGACTCAGTTGTTAACGTGGAAGAGTTATTGAAGCTAAAACCGGATGTAGTGTTTATTTATTCGAATATTGAGAAAGAAATTGAAAAAATGGAAGCTGCAGGACTTAAGGTAGTAGCTTTAAAGAGGGCAGAATTTGACAGTATAAAAGAAAATATAAAAATGATATCTGAAGTACTTCAAAAGAAAGAACGTGGCGACTTATTAGTTGAATATATGGACAAAGGAATTAATGAAGTAACATCAAAGTTAGCTGAAATAAAAGATGAAGATAAACCAAAAGTTATAGAGTTTTATAGTGACATGAAAATAGCTGTAAAAACATACGACCATTGGATGAAACCAAGTGGAGCCTATAATCCGGCCCACGAGCTTAAGGGTAAATTGGCTGAAGTGGACATGGAGCAGATGATTGTATGGAACCCTGATATCATTTATTTAGGAAATCATTCAGACTTAATGCCGGAAGACTTTATTGAAAATAAGCAGGAAGGTAGAGACTGGTCAACAATTAAAGCTGTAGCTAACAAACAAGTATACAAAATTCCTATAGGTGTTTATAGGTGGGATCCTCCTGGGGTTGAAACTCCGCTTACAGTTAAATGGGCTGCAAAAATACAGTATCCACAATTGTTTTCAGATATGGACATGGAAGTAGAGTTAAAGAATTTCTTTGAATATGTATATGATTACAAATTATCAGATGATGAAGTTGCTACAATATTGAGGAAGTAGTTTTAACAAGAAAGGAAGAAACATGGATAAAATAAAAGTATTAGAAAAAGGACATGAATTAGAATATAGCTTTGATGATTTACTAAACTATCATGGTGTAGGTTATCCCGGGGGAGTAGCTCATGCATTTCAAGTCATGAGTAGAGCCTTTCCACTTTTAGATGATGGGAAATTATTAGAAAGAAGAGAGATATATCTTATTACAGCATTTCCGGGACCGGGAGGGCTAGATGCTTTTGAAATGGTAACAAGATGCGTAACAGGTGGTAGAATTTCCGTTGATATTAATTTAAAAGAAGCTGAAGAAGTCTTAGAAAGTCCCCATGGAAGATATTATTTTAAATTCAAGTATAGAGATAAAACAGTCGTTATAACCATAAAGCCAGGTTTTGTACTAAAAGAATTTATTGAATTATCAAGAAAAGAAGATAGAAGTGAAGAAGAAGAGACTACTTTGATTCAGATGAAAAAAGATATGGCAGCAAGACTATTGGCCGCTAAGCCCGAAGAAGTATATAACGCAAAAGTTCTATAAAAGAAAAAGAGAAGGGTTTTGATATGTGCCCTCTTTACTGGACAAACCAGTAAGGAGGGTATTTTTTTGAAAATAAAGATGCGTTTGAGTTATTAGTGTTTGGTTCTTATGGAAAAAATACAGTAATTTTTTAGGCTGTATAATAAATATGGGGTTTTAGGGACTATCCCTAACGAGGTATTTTTGTCTGACTTGTCGGACAAAAAGTATCCTCGCCCAGATGAAATACAAGATGGCTTTTTGATAGCAAATACCATATATAGAATATATATGCAAGCTGGTTCAGGTTATGCTTTTCGTTGTTTATTGATCCGTTTAAGATAAATAAAATAACATATAGCAAAATATTAAAAAGTCATAAAATTAAGCATAATTTCAGAATCTTAAATAACCTTAAATTATAAATCAACCTTTACTATTTATGTTAACAATCCCATCATTCTAAATAGTTTACTACGCTCACCCTTCCCCTCCTTGATAAAAATTTACCTCTTCAACTAGATCCTTTAGAATTTTTGGAGTTACTGGCTCTCCATAAGTGTTCATGGTGATCTTGTATTGTTGTTCATGTCCTACAAGAGCAGCTATATGTTCAACCCTTTGACCACTTTGAATGAGCTTGTTTATGAAAGTGTGTCTAAATGAGTGAAATGTCCTTGTCTTATCATCATCTTTTATAACTTTAGTATTGATCTTCTTTCTAAAATACTCAGAAAAGTCTTTATTGTCACAGCTAAATAGCCTAACTGCTTTGCCACATTTCCTAGCTAGCTTCTTTTTACTCTCTATAAATTCAAATAGCCCAATGCTACTTAACTTAGAGTGGATAGGAACTATCCTTACAGAGTTTCTGGTCTTTAAAGTCTTACTCTTGCCTGTTTTTACATCTATTTTTGTATTTAAACTAAAGCATACTATGTTATATTTTTCAACTATGTCATCTGTGTTTAACTGGATTATCTCATTTAGTCTCATGCCAGAATAAGCTGCTATATGGGTAACGAAAAATAGCTCATCTTTGCTAATTCTTTGACTTTTAGTATCACCACTTGATCTGATCTTGTTCACAATATCCAAAAGTGCGTTTACATCACTATCTTCATAAGGATTTTTATTTGTAACATCATCTTGGTTTATATTTATTTGCAGATCTATAGCTGGGTTCTTATCTATATAGTCGCTATCGTAGCAGTATTTAAAAAACTCACTAACTCTAACGATATACTTCTTAATGGTTGATTTAGAAATTTTTGGTCTATCCTTTGCTAAAGCTATGATCTCATCTAAGCTTTTATCTTTATAGAGACTATTTTGAGAGAGCTTGGTTGGTAGTTGTAGTAAGACATTCCTAAAATTTAGCAAGTCATCTCTTTTTATCTTTTTAATATCTAGCCCATCACCAAATTTCATAAACATTAGCCGTCCTACATGTCTAACAAGACCAAATGTGCTATCACTCCAGTTGTTTGAAATACTAGTGTTTGATACATAGTTTTCAAGTGCACTCTTTAGCGTGACCATGTCAGCTTTGCTCTCGCTTTTAGTAGATGAGACTAGCTGTGATTTAAAGCTTCTAGCTCTATTTGAGAAGAGCTTTTGAAAGAAATTTATAGCCTCATTGAAAGTCATGCCACTAACATCACTTGTATCATCTATCGTAAGGTCTTTAGCCTCAATGTCACTTAAAACTATGCCCTTATCTTCATATTTATCTGCCTTGTATAGCTTTATCTGACCACCAAAAGTAGGATCATTTAAATTTCCATACCCAAATTTTAGATCACTGCTTAGCTCGTTATCTCCATCTGGTATTAGCTCACAGCCAAATAGCCTCAATATATCATTGTTTGTTAATGCACCCTTTTGTTTAGCTAGCTCATTTATAGCTTCTGTTAGCTCGCAAATAGAGTGCTTTAAGGACTTTTTAGTAAAAGGCAGCACCAAATTCTGCTTCTTTAAAGTCTCTATATCATCTTGATAGCTATTGATATTAGCTTCATTGATGCTCTTTACTATCTTCTCTTTGGTGCTTTCATCTAAATTTGCACTCTTTTGCTTTTTACCAAGTGGTACAAATGTCTGTTGCTTATCATTTAGTAGCTTTTGGTTTTTGCACATCTTATATGATATGTGATTTATGTTATCTATCGTTGCTTCAAGCACTCTTTTGCCAAGAAGCTTTTTGGTGTGAGAGTCAGTGCAAGATAGCTTTTTGCAGATATCATCAACCTCTTTTGATATTACACTGGGCAAGCTATCTTCTTTTAAACTCTGTTTTAAAAACAAATTTAGTGATAGTAGTCCATCTAAATTTATATATCTGCCAAGTATATCATGCTCTTTGATACTTTTGGCCTCCTTGGCTTTTAAAAGCATAAGCACCAAGTGCTCTATAAGTTCGCTGCTCAAATTCATCTTCCATGCCTTTTTGATCGCGTTAAAAATTATAGAGTAGATCTTAGCACGATTTTTTGCTGTATCAAAGCGTTTTGTTAGGAAGGAGGTTATGTATTCGGTTTTATTACCAAAATAAGGCCTCAGATATAGTGGGATGGCTACTCTAAAGTAATATATGCCATTTCGCTTGACCAAATATTGCATCTTTGTTACCTATGCAATATAACTTTGTAGCAAAATGTAGCAGATACCTAGTGTGAAACTGGCTGTGTGCCGTCTTTTTGGTGCTTACACAAGGTTTATTTTTAAACCCTCATAAGCCGGAGGTCGGGAGTTCAAGTCTCCCCCGTGACACCATAAATGTCCTACTTATCGATACTTTAACTGCCCTTTTTGCAGTTTCCCTCTCTTTAAAATTTTCTAAAAGTATGGTACACTTTTTAAAAAAGTGGTACAGTTTTTTAGAATTGTTTTATTTTACAAGATGCTTTCTATAAATTTGCTTTTATTTTTACTGATAGATAAAATTTTTATCTCAAAGCGAGCAAACATAAATTTATCTCGCTTAAATTTTCGGCACAACTTTTGCTTACTCTTTGAAGCTAAATTTCAAGGAGTAAGCTATGAAAGTCTCTTATAACTCCATCTTAACAAAACAGCACTACCAAAAACAGACAAAAAGCGAAGGCTTTGTAAATTTCTTACCTAAAACTCCAAATATAAATTTGATAGACCAAACCATTATCCCCAAAAACGACTTTGTTTCATCTAACGCTATCAGTTCTCTTTACCAGGCCAAATTTACTTCACAAGAGGGCTATGGATATAGTGTAGATGCCAAAGGATTTATGGGAGCTGACTTTAACAAAACAGCAGACTTGCAACAGGACTTTAAACTACACAAAAGCACACTTGATGCGATAGTGCTACACAATCAAAAACATCCAAACTATACAAATACTTCAATGGATACAAGAAAGGATAATATGCTCTTTGGAGAGGATAGTTTTGCAAATATCGACCTAGCAGATACCATAAAGCAATACTATAAAATTTTTGATCAAATTTCAGCTAGAGTTATTAGTAAGGGTAAAGAGTTTTACTCAAATGAAGATCTAGCAAAGATGCCAAAGGGCTACTTTTCAAAAGATAAAAAAATGGATCATTTCGAATATCTAATGGGTAGGATGACAAGCGATGAGCTAGATGGACTAACTGATAGGAGCAATGAAAAGGTAACTCATATCTTTAGGACAGTGCAGGACGTAAACGATGCACGCAAGCTAATAAATGATCTAAGTGATATAAATGTAGAAGTCAATGGAAATTTCCTTGACTTTTCTCCAGAAGTAATGACAACTGAGCATACTAACCCTTATATGTGGGTTAGTAGTGCTGGATATGACTTCAAGCCTGATATGTCTGTGTATGATAATAAACAAGGCTATACAAAGGAGCAAATCTTTGTTGCATTTTTAAAAAACGAGCAAGGTCTTGTGCTACAAGGTGGCACAACAAGGATAACAGACGAGGCTCTTAATGTGTATAAAAGTTCATTAATACTTACAAAGCAAGATAGAAGTGAGATAGGCATACCAAAGGCTTATTATGATGAGATACTATCTGGCAAGAAAGATCTAAAAGATATACTAGCTAGGATTTTAAAGCTTAGAAATTTAAAGCTTAGAAAAGATCACACGCTTGAGGGACTAGCTAGTAAGATAATGGATGTTTTAAAAGAATTTGATGAGAGGACGAAGACAAGAGAGCTTTAAAAAATATAACATAGAAGGCATTCGCTCTAAGCCCTTTTAGCTCCCATACTACTAAACATTTTTTATATTTGCCGATATAAGATATATATTTTAAAAGGATTTAAAATGAATATATCACCAAATTTAGAGCCCATAAATATAAATTTACCCAAAGATATGATCTATTCAAGGGTCCTTCTTGGCGTAGATAGAGTGCAAACTTTAGACAACACAAATTTAAAGTCTGAGCTTAAAGACATCGCTACTAAGCTTATCTCAAATAGCACTTACTCTATCATCCAAAGCGCCAGCACCAGTGGCGTGAAGTCAGACTACTCTAAAACAGATATTGGGCTAAATCAAGCTTTTTCTTATAGAGACATCGAGAGGAGAAACTGGGACAAAAAGGACTTTGAAAACAAATATCTCTTTGGCGAAGATGCCTCAGCACTAAGGAAAGTGGATCAAACTAGAACCTATTTCTCATCTATAAATTCAAAAACTCCCATTAAGCCCATTGCTGTAGCAGATACTAAATTTACAAATTTAAATGACTATGCCTATGAAAAAACGATAAAAACCTCACTGGGTGATGTGGAGGTCTTTTTGGATCTTTATGACGATAATGACAAGCTAGGTATAGGCAAGCTAGATGCAAATGGATTTTTATTTAACTTTGATAGTAACAAGGACGGAGTGATAAATTCTGGCGATAAATACTTTGATAAGTTAAAGGTTAGAGGCTACGACAAAGACGGAAATGAGAAAATTTTTAAACTAAGCGAAGTTGTAAGCGAGATAAACCTTAACGACTTTATCAAAAAGGATATTAGAAATTTAAGCCATGAGGCTATGGACTTTGCTAGCAAAAACACGGTTGATTACAGAGTTAGTTTAAACAACTCAAACCCTTATACTCTTTTCTCGGCCGAGTATCGCTACCAAAAGATAGGCAAAGAAGAGACTAATAAATTTTTCAAAGACCATGCAGACCAAGACGGCTGGGTAGATCTTAGGGATAATAAGATATTTAACGAAGAGAGTGGCTTAAGCAACTTTGCCTATGAGAAATTTGGCTTTGACGGCAAGAAAAGGCTTAGCGAGTTTAACCCTATCATAAAACCATCTGGATCTAAACAAGATAAGAGCTTTTCATACGCAGGCTATCAAAAAGATAGCTTTATGAAATTTTATAACGACTACCAAAAAGAGTCTAGCGCTCACAGCAAAGACGTAGAGTGGGTAAGCAAAAATTTAAAAGAAAATGATGTAGAAGACGCAGATGATCTCATCTCAAAGCTAAAAGCCATAAAGTCATCTTATATGATCGCTATGGAGAGTGAATTTGAAAAAGCAACTGGGCTTGAGTTTAGCCTAGAAAATTTAGAAAAAGTAAAGCATGCTTTTGAGAGTGATACGAGCAAGGCTGCAGCTGCTCTAAAGGACACAGATAGTGTAATAGCTATGAAGCTAAACAAAAATGGCACTATCACGCTTAAATTTGATAGTGGAAGAGAGCTAGAGGTAAAAGAAATTTATAACGACACTGGCAAGCTAATAAGCAAAGATGACAAAGATAGTAAAAGAGCAAGTATAAATTTAGATGCTAAGAGCATGAATGATGTAGATCTAAATAGACTTGACTTTAAAGATATAGGCATAAAGCAAGACGAGAAGATATCTAGTCTAAAAGAGCTTGGAACAAAGCTAGTTAAAAACCTCTCTGATAAATTTACAAGCAAATTCCTGATCGGACTTGAAAACGGCAAAAGTATCACCACTAAAGAAATTTACAACATTACCTACCTTGAAAATGACCTAAAATTTAAAGAACTATCTAGCAAAGATAGGCTTTACAAAAAGGTAGATACAAGAGTTTAGGAGTAAATTTATGCATACTAGAAAGCCTTGGCGAAATAAATCTTTTCATAAAAAAGACGATATCTTTGGTGTGAGTTTGAGCTAAAAGGATCTAAGATGATAAACGCACTTGGTAGCTACCCCTTGAATTTAGAGCAGAACATAAAGGTATCAACCAAAGTTTCTACAAACCAAACTAGCTCTAAGGTTTTAGGCTACAAGGTAGATAAAGATGGCTACTTTACAGATGAGTTTAACAAGCAAGCTGGCATACCAAGCGAATATAAAATTCACTCAAGCACACTGGAATCTTTAGTCAGGATAGAGACGCAGCCTAACTATATGCAAAGGACTTTTGACAGCATCGATATACTAAAAACTGTAAATAATGCCTACAAAGTTCTCTCCCAAGTAGTTGGCGAAGACAAGCTAAACTCAAAAGATAGCTTTAGCTTAGATGAGATAAGAAATTTCCCACAAGGCTTTGAGTATAACCGCCAAAGCATGCAAGTAACAAAAATTCATAACTCCATTCATAAATTTGGCTCAGCTGCAGCTGATTTTAACGGCAAAGATAGTAGCAAATCAATGGTATATACACTCTTTTTCAACCCAAGCTTTAATGGCGGAGATGGCAGGCAGCCACTAAAGCCAACAACAGATATCTTTAACAACAACAATGGTGGCAAAGAAAACACGATCATCGGTGTATTTATGGATCCACACGGAGAGAAATATACAAATAAAGACGGCTCTATAACTAAAGGTGGTCTCATAGCAGCCGTTATAAACAACAACCTTGATGTAAGAGAGGGCGAGACAACAGTAAAAGGCAAAAGAGAAGGCTATGACAAGAGCGTAGATAGCAAGGAATTTAATAGGGCATTTGAGCTGTTCGAGCTTATGGGCGAGATGAAATTTGGACCTGGCTTTATAAATGCTACTGATAACGATATAGCAGGCATGCCTAAATATATGCAAGATCACATTAGATCCAAAAGAGACTTTGTCTATATCGACTTGCAAAGTGGCTTTGTCAGCACTCCTGAAGATAGACGTAGGGGATATGAAGAAGACGAACTCTCATTTAAAAAGATGATGGAGCGCAATCTAAAAATGTTAAAGCTACTTTTTGGCGAGATAGACAAAGATGGCAAGAAGAGTAAGGACTTTATGGATAACTTTTTGAAATTTAGTATGCCACCTTTAAATTTAGTAAAAGAGCTAAATGAAAACCCAGCTGGAAAATACCTAGTAGATATGCTTGGTATAAAAAGAGAAGTTGATATAAAGGCGTAGGGGGAGCTGAAATGTTTATTACTACCTATAATGGATCGATGCAATATAAAGAAATTTTAGATGACTACATAGCTCACGGCAATAAAAATTTACCTGCCGAAGAGGAGAAAGCTAAAGTTGATGCTTATATGCAAGGACCATTTGGTGTTGGACTAGATAAGATAATCGGTATAGAAGAAGGAACAGAAGACTGGATAACAAAAACCATAGATAAAATAGATAGTATGCTATCAAACAAATACTCTCCAGAAGAGCGAAGAGCTCTATACGGAAAATATCCAGAAACCATAGAAAAAGCGATAGATTGGGAACTTCAAGGCTATATGGATTTTCTGAGGGATAACTCTATAGACGGCAAACCAACAATAGAAGGTAAGATGATAGGTCTTGGCACAAAAGAAGAGGAGGCTGGCCTAAGAGCATTTATGGATAGCATGTCTTCTCTATATCCAAACTATAACGATGAATCTCTTAACCTTTTAAAAAGGACTGATCTAGGCATAGATGAATTTAAGACTTTATTTGCCAAAGCAAGAGAAAAAGCAACAAAGGATGTTGAAGAACAAAGAAAGCAGATAATCAAAGAAGAACAAGAATACAATGCAAATTTTGCTAAAGAGCAGGCTGAGAAGAAATTTAAACCTATGCAGGTTAAGAAGAAGTATGAGACCTATGATATAAACAAGGATCAGAAATTTCTCTATGCAAGAGAGCTTTTAAATTTCAAAGAAAAAAGAGGTATAGATGTCTTAGAGCTTATGCAAAAGATAGATAAGAAGCAAATTTTAAATAAGATGGCTTAATAAATAAAGCAGAACAGATCATTCTCTACCTTGTCATAGGGTAACTTAGTAGCAGCTTGTGCTAGATATAAAGCTAAACCTTTTTATCGACAACCTTTTTACCATTTTCTTCAAGTTTTTGCATGATACGAAGCACATCGATACCTCGTTCTCTCTCAAGTTCTTGAAGCTTGAGTAAATATGAAAATTTCTCATCCTTAGTAATGTCATAAGTTTCAGTGTTTTTGCTTTCAGCTTGGATAGGAGTAAATTTTTTCTCTTTGGTGTCGTCTTTTTCTTCTTCAACGCTCTCTATATCCTGAAGACCTTTTTCATTCATCTCTTTTAGTATATTGACAGCATTTTTAGCATCTTCGCCAGATAAAGTTATATTAAACCGCTCTTTTAGTGCATATTTAGCCCACTCCTCTTTAAACTCATCAACGCTCATATCGCTATCAAGTAGATCAACAGTCCTTGAGTTTTGCATAAATAGCAGCTGGCGATTGCCACGATATTCATTTAAAAAATCATTTACAGTATATGCGGTATCTCTTAAAATTTTTGGCTTATCATTGTCTGGTTTTGCTTGCTGACCTTGTATGTATTCTACAAATAAACCTTTGCTTTCATTTATGAAATTTTTAAGATCTGATAGCTGCTCGCTTGTAAAATCAGGATCATAGCCTCTAAGCTTTCCTATGATAGTGACTTTTGCTTCATTGCCTTTTGTAAAGCCAGATAGCGGATATATATGTCTATCATAAGCCTCGGCTTGAGCTTTTCTATCTAGCCTTGCATATTTAGGAAAGCTCATACCATATCCCATATTGTTATCAAGGATCTCGTTTATATCGTTAAATTTAAACCCCATCTCACTGGCTATGTGCTCTCTAGACAGATAAGGATACGGCGAGTTAGAAATTTGCATTTTACTATCCTTAATAAGTTTTAAACTACCTAGTGACTTCTCAAAAATTTATTTGAGTGAAAATCTCTTTTGTTTAAATCGACCTTTCAACAATTTAGTTTATATATGACTTATCTCTACACAAAAGTCTTGCTAATAGAGCCTATCCTCTCACTCCAAGAATTTGCTAGAGAATTTAAATCCTCTCTAGTTGGCTTAAATTTCTCATATTCGTTTGAGGAAACACTTTCTACATTAGTGTTCTTTGATCTTGCATACATCAAAAGTGTTAGCTCTTTAAGTCTCTCTTTTATGAGTGCTTTTATACTCTCATTGTCTTTGCCAACCTTTTCAAAGTCCACAAAGTACTCTTTATACTCTCCAGTACTTGAGATATCATTTAAGGCAGCGCTACTTAGCTTAGTCTTCGCACTATCGCTGGGTAGCGGTCTAGAACTACGTAAAAATCCCATAAAAAGAGCCTCTTTGCTATAACCTTCATCTAACTTATAAAAAGAGATATCAGGATTAAAACTAAACTCATCACCTGCCTCGCTCATCGTAAAATCAACCCCTTTTACTATGAGCCTAACGCCTGCACTTGATAGCTCTTTGCTAAGAGTTTTGGCGCTATTTAGCTCATCGGCGCTAGAGTAGATGTTTGAGATAGTAGAGTTTGATAGATCTTTTAGCAAGTGTCCTTTGGCATCATAGTGAGTGCCTTTTGTGCTGTAACCTTTTGGTAGTTTGCCTATATCTGCAAGGGTGTAGCTCTTTTTATCATCACCTAAAGCGCTAGACGTCATTTGGTCAAATAGTCTGTAGTAGTGCTTTATAGTGTCGGCCATATCGATGTTATCAAAGATCTTTATCTGCTCGTCCTTGCTCCTGATACGGTTTAGCACATGGTTGCGCTCGGCAAATCGGCTAAGCTCATCAAGCGTGCTTTTATGGATTTTAAAGTCTTGCGGCAAGCCTGCAGCTTTGTTAAAGTCAGCTCCCATAAAGCCAGCCTTATCTACTGTGTAGCCATAAGCTTGAAGGTCGTTAAAATTTAAAGAGGTGAGACTATTTTGTGAAGAAGTGGTATAAGTA
The DNA here is from genome assembly GCF_003048905.1 of Campylobacter concisus. NCBI lineage: Bacteria > Pseudomonadati > Campylobacterota > Epsilonproteobacteria > Campylobacterales > Campylobacteraceae > Campylobacter > Campylobacter concisus. The sequence continues at coordinate 961,335 of NZ_PIRO01000001.1, read as the reverse complement.
AATTTAGCTGGCTCTTGGCTTGGCTCGCTAATCTTTTCTTTGGTCTTTTGGTTAAAGAGATCACTAAAATTTAAAGTCCTATCTTGTTTGTGTTGTTGCTTAGTGTATGAATTTACATTGGTGCTTAAGATGCTAATATCATTCATGATTTGCCTCCTAGCTTCTTGTATGATACCAAGCAAAACATATTCCAACCCACAAAAATAAAAAATCAATCAATATAAATAATATCTATGGGCTAAATTTATTAATTTAAAGCCTAATATCAAAAATCAATAAAAGATGCAAAATTACTTTTTTAGATTCTTATTTTTTAAGTTTTAATTAAAGTAACCATAAAATAATTGACTATCCAAATTTATCAGCCGAGATAGGCAAGTGACAAATATACCAACCGCAAGAATTACAAATTTTACTTTTTTAAGTCATTCTTTGGTGGGACTGGTTTAATTCTAGTATGCGCCAAAATTCAATTCAGATATTAGGGCGAGCATACTCTATGTAGCTACAAAATGTTACCATTCGCAGCTCCATAGAGGCTCGCAAGGAGAGCTTGCCGCTCCCTTGACCCACGCTAAAAAATATTTTCTTAATTAAAAATGGCCATGCAGGATAGGCTATTTTTAATAAAATATTAAGTTTACTAAGGTAGCCATAAGTATAAAAAATAATTAGACTAAATTATTTTTTTGTGGTCTCCAAAATATATTTTAGTAGATTTTTAAAATGGCAGTGTAATAAATATAGTTTTGGAAGTGATAAATGAGATGATTATGCAATAAACTTAATAGAGTCTCTATATTTAAAACATATCTAGACTTTGAGTCTTTTCATTGCATACATCACCCATATGGTGATTTATGCTGGCTTTCTGGGTATATTCACGCTCCTCTATAAATTCTCTACATATTCTTGCAGCCTCTTGTACTCTATCTGTAAGCTCTCGTATTCTTCTCTCAAATTTTGGAATTCTCTTTCTGAATTTTCTAATTTTTCTTTCAAACGAGATATTGAACTCTCGTACATATCTCTTTGTTGTTGCAAAGATTCCGTTAAGGCGTCGTTGCAATCTTTGTTCAAGCTCTTGACTTTCTTTGTTAGCTCTGTCACATTTGTCCGTAATATCACAAGCTCCTTCTCGCAGTCTTGTTGCAAATTCATTATTTCTAATTCGTGCTTGCTCCTTTCGTCTTCGATCCTCTTCGTCAAGCGCTCGTTCTCTTCTAGTAATGCTTTCTCTAATGCTGTCATCCTCTACTCCATTTTCATTAGTATAAATTTCCTGCTCTCGTTCTCTATTATCTCTTCGTCTTTTGGAATCGATATGTAATACTCTCTCTGGGTCTTGTCCGCAGCAGGTCGGCTGTATCTCCATTGTTTTGGTATCGTCCAAACCATTTCGTTCTCTAACTTCTTCTCTTTTACCATCCAGCCAGCCACTGCTCCCAATATTAGTGCGATAGCCGTTGATAGTAAGATTATCACCAATCTGTCCTTGCGGTGTAGGGATATTGCTTTTTGAAGTTCTTTCGACATATCTTTTTTGATTAAATCTATCTCTTTTAGCAATAAGCTCCTCAAGTTTTCGCCTATTTTCTCTACACTCTTTTTGTGTATTTCTATCATGGAATTCTCTAATTCTTCTGCTTGAGCTTTGGCTGAGTTCTCCAAGTCTTTGAGTGCTTGTGAAATTTGCATCGTATATTCCTCCTTTGAGACGATTTTTTGTTTTTTTATTAGGCAGTATGATCGTCATGCCTTTTTTGTTGATTCTAGTTATTTCGATACCACTTTGTGTAAGAAGCTCAATTACATGATCTCTATTTTTAATAGAACCTTGCTTAACTAGATCGTGCAACTTTTGATCCAGCTCTTCTAAATTTTTATAATGATTGATGTTTTTCTTGCTAGATAATATAGTTTGTTCTTTTGCTGGATCATCTGGACTTGATAGTCCATACTCATCGTTAATGATCTTTTTAATTAGATCTATTCTAGTTTGATCATATTTGGCAAAATATGGATTAAATGATTTTCCTGTTTTAAGATCAATCTTGGAAACCAGGAAATTTAACTCAAGCCTACCATCCTTGTCTGAGTGTTCTACCCATAATACATTTGTACGTTCAAGCATATACTCACCCAAAAGAGCATATTCAAAATCCTTGATAATTTTTAATTTCTGCTCTTCAGTCAGAAAGTCGTGCTTCTCTTCAAATGATAAAACACCAAAACAGGTCTTTTGTTTATAAGTGATGCCTTTTATAATGGCTCTAGTTAAATTTTCATCACCTTTTATAACTCTTGCTGTTCCAGCAGCCTTTCTTTCATTTAAAAGGTAATTTATGCTCCCAAGGCCACCACCAGTATAAGTACGAAGAAATTTAACTAGCATCACTAGCGCCTTTATTTGTATTGGTACAAGGCAAATCAAGCAACATATTATTTACCCAATGCTTCATAAACTTTATGTAAAATATCATTATCGTCTGCTATGATCTCAATACCAACTCTATCCAGGCTTTGTCCACTATTTAATTTGGCGGCTATTTGGTTTATGTTTTGTCCATGTCTAGACAGTTCAGTTAAAAGCTCCCTCTTGATTGGTGCATGAATCTGCTTAGATAACATAGCTCTTAGAGCAAATTTTGAGAAAGTTAGGCCACTTTCTTGTAATTTATCATTAATTGCCGACCATTCTGTGTTGCTTAGCCTAAGTCTTTTAGTTATGACTTTGGTTACCTTGCGCTTTTTTGTCTTTTCAGAACTCACGTAAATTTTCTCCTAATCTAAAAAAGAAGCCACTCAAAAAATCCTATGTTATAAATTTTTTGGCAGACTTACTCTTTAAATATCTTTTAAGGTTATTTTATAAAAATTTACAGTCTAAAACAAGGAATTTGGTAGGCTTCAGCCCCCTAAAATGCGTATTTTTTAAAAATACTATGAAATATATAATATAATTTTTGTAGCTTTTAAATTTTCTCTTAGAAATTTAGTCCAGTATGAGATTAAGAAAATAAAATAATAAATTTATAGGGGTTATGCTCATAACAAAATAGCGCTTTAAATAGGACAAGCTAGTAACATGAAATTAGTTACTAGCAAATCACAGATGACTAAAAGTCTAGCTTTATGCTTGGTTAAATTTATCCTTTAGTATCTCGTATACTTCGTTGTTCTCTCTTTTGCCAACAACTAGCACAAGCACTACGATCTCGCTATCTTTTACTTGATATGCCAAGCGGTAGCCGACATCTCTTAGCTTGATCTTATAGACATCTCCATAGCCTCGTAGCTTGTCCTTTGCAACCTTTGGGTTTTCTAGACGCTCACTTAGCTTCTTTTTAAACTGCACTTTTATGCTATTGTCAAGCTTTTGCCACTCTTTTAAAGCACTTGGCAAGAACTCTAACTCATAGCTCATCTAGGCTTACTTTTACTGGTTTTTCACCACTTGCTAAAGCAGCGTCTACTGCTTTACTTAGATGATACTCTTCTATTATCTCTGCCATTTTTTCATAGACAGCACTAGGTACTAGATATGCGCTAGGGACATTGTGGTTTAGTATAGCTACGACATTATCTCCAGCTTGTTTTAAAATTTGAGCTGGAGACTTTTTTAGCTCGCTTATACTAGCTGTAAAATTTGCTTGTATGGTTTGCATTTTTATCCTTTATTTAATACCTAAAATAATACTAAATAAGATATAAATATAGTCTTAAAGCTCATTCTTCGAAATTTGACCCTATTCATTTTCATACGACACCATCTCTACTTTAGCCTTTAGCGTGTTAGCGTTAATAGGCTTAGCATAATCAAAATAAGATAAACCTTATTTTGATTTTTTACCATAAGATATAAATGGTTTCATTATAATCACAATAAATCTATTACACCAATAAAATTATTGGGTATATATAGATTAACACCACCGGACAGAGCGATTAGTATAATTTTATAAATCAAATAAGCTAATATACAAATAAAGACTTTCAAAATCTAAGACAATATTTCTAGGGTTACAAGCCCTCGGTACATCCTGACGCAAGATCCTAAATTTAACATACCATGAACTTGATATCTTGAAGCACGACACTTAAAAAGGAATACCAAAAATTCTCTTCTATTTAATTTTATACATTTTTAATATTCAGTTAAGATTCATTTTTATCTACAATCAAAGAAGTATAGCTTCCAAAATAGTTTTAACACTATACATACAATTACTGAAGTATATCCTTATTGACTGGTATAAAATATAGCCATTATATCAAAAAACCTTCTTTTATAGCATTCTCATAAAGATCATATAAAATAATAGCTTGCTTTATAGAAGGAAGTCCTATACTTCCATTTGCAATTTTTGCCAATATATCCATTTGCTTCATAGATATTTGGTGTCTTATTTCATCTTTTTCATAATATTTTAAAATCTTGTCCCAATCTTTAAATTTAACGACAAACGATTGAACTTCTATATTGTCATCAAGTTTCTTGTCTTTTCTTGCTTCTTTTTTTATATACTTTTCTTCTTCTGCACTACTTAATATCTCATCATCAAATTCTAAACTCAATTCAATATCTTTTATACTATCCCAGCATAACTTCTTTTTACACCATTGACCTATATTTGCATTGCCTTCCGGCGGGTTAGTTATGTTAGTATATATTTTGCTAGCAACTATAGAGATTATATTCTCTAAATTATTAGATATTTTTTGTTCATCCCATATTTTAGAAAAATTTAAAAATAATCTATTTTTTTCTAAATAATACGATAAGTACGATAGGGTATAGGCTACGCATTGTGCCCTATAACCACCATTGTACCAAGTGGCGTAAGAAACAAGTTTTTCAACTTGTTTAAACATTATAATTCTAGATACTGCTTCTTTAAAATAGTTGCTCGTTATACAAAGCTCATCTTTTTCTAACATTTGAGTAATATGTTTTGCAAAAGCCATAAAGCTATATTGTGCGCCTTTTGATACAATATCCGGCGATTGTAGCCAAGCGATTTCGCTTTTAGCTAAAAATGTTTTATCTATAAGTTGTGACTTGGGGTTTTCTATTTGAAATTTCTTTTTATCTGTGCCACTTAAATATGCTTGTTCATTTAAGTATTCGCCCCTTACCCTCTCATAAAACCAATGAGTTCTTACTTGTATTCCATCAACAGCTGGTGCCAAATTTCTTCTTGAGCATTCTTTGAAATCTTTATGGAAAGGACTATTTGAAAAGAAATCCGATTGATTTATCTTGTTTTGGGTATTTGCGTATTCGCTAACTTTTGAGACAAATTCATCTTGTTTTTCGGCGTCAGCAACTACAGATAGTTTCATCTGAACATAAATTTTTGATACGTCTAGCTTTGAATTTTTACTTGAAGCATATATGGCCGATACGGTCTGACCTCCATTGACAATCTGAAAATTTGATATTTTTATAATTTTGCCATCTTGTAAAATAACATCATTAGCTGTTGCAGTTATGCCATTATTGTATGCGAAAAACATCTCTGGCTTATATTCTATAGTGTTTCGCAACCCCTTATTGACGTTGCCTCTAAACTGCAAAAAAGTTCTGACGTTTTGTTCTAAAAGTCTAGAGCCAAATGTATCATAAATTTCAACTATTGTCCTACCATCTATTACGCTTAAATAAGATCTGTAGTCTTTCGCCGGCGTGTCTACTACAAGCGCCGGCAAATCAACCTCAACGTCAAAGTTGTTTTTTGAGTTATTTATAGTATAGATTTTATATAAAAACTCAATATCTATGATGCGATATTCCGCATCAATGCCAGATAGTACTTTATTTGGGATGCTTGCTAAATTTTTAGTAATTTTTCCATCTGTTATAATGATAAGGCGGATTTTTTTAATTTCATTTTTAATTAAATACGAATATATATTATAGGCCATTGAGTAATGCTCAAAACCCTCCTCCATAGTATCATAAAGTTTTTGGAAACTCCTTAAAAGGAAATTTTCCAGCTTTTTAAATTTTGATTCTATCTGCGCTTTTATGAGAGTTTGTATATCATCACTTTGAAAAAAACAATGCACTAGAAGGCTAAGCTTACCACGCTCTACATCAAAGTCATATCCACTTACTTCCATATCTCTTTTATTGTATTCAGCAATCATGTAGTCTTGCGATAGCTCTCCTTCGTCAACAAGAGAGTCACAGACCGACTCAAAAAATGCTTCTTGTTTGCTTATACCTCGGCTTTGGGCTTGACTCACGATATCCTGCATAAAATCTTGATGAAAGTCATATAAACTAACCATTTTTTGCCTTTAAAGTTTTATTCTCTCCAACAAAAATTCATTGCATTTTAATAAATCTACTGTATATTTTACGTTATGAATTCTGGAATCTATATCTATGGAAGTAATTTTTGGAAATTTATTATCTACATTAAAAAATAAAATTTTATCTATTTTAAATTTTAATAGTTCTACTTGGAAATTTGATTTATAGCCATACGAAAAAAGCTTTTTATAAAATGATTCTACGTCAGCGACCTTTACTTCTATACTCTTTATGATATCCTCAACACTAAGTCCTTGCGAATTTATAGATAAAGAGTATACTGCGAGATATAATTTTTCTTTAGTTGTATAAAGTTGATAAGCAGATGAAATTATAATATGTGGTGACTTTGAAGCTTTATACGTTTTAATCTCAACAGCGCAGTCATTAAATAAAAAGTCTTGTTTATCAAAATCTGCCCCAACCCAAGAACTTAATGCCTCTTCAAAACCAACTTGTTTAGCTGCAATATTATTTAAAAAACTAAGTTCACCAAATAGCCCCATTTGCCTTTCTGTCCCAAAATCATCATCATTTGAAATAAAAAATTTTTTCCATTTTAGGAGTCTTGCTTCTATATTGTCTAAAACATTTTCATTATTATTGCAAGTATTTAAAAGAGAAATAATATCGTTGCAAACCAATACAAATAGTTGCCAATTGGAATTATCGTTTAGTGCTATATAAAATTTGGTAGCATCTTTAAAATCTTTTCTTAGTGTATTTAAACCAATAAATTTTATACTCTTTTTACTAGTTTTTATACAAAAATCTAGTTCAATGCCAAAAGTATATCTTCCATCCAAATCCACTATCCAAAAAATATCATATCTATTGTCACCATTAACCCTTCTTCTGGTATTATTTTTCATATCATTCCAAGGATTAATCATCTTGCTCTTCTAATTCTTCAAATTCAAAAAGTATCTCTTCTTGATATACCTTATTGATTAAATATTTAATAGTTTGAGAGCTACTACAAACACCATCATTAGGAAAACAAACGCCATAGGCTGGTAATATATCGCAACCAAAGCCGATTTGATTGTTTTTAGTGTCTAGTATATGTAACATTAAAATTGGATTTTTCAAATTTTTTCTTAAAAATGAAGACCTGTCGCCCCTTTTTTCTTTCTTGCTTTGTTCATAAATTTCATCATCTAGTAATGCTTTCTCAGGATCTCCTGCCGATAGTTTTCTATTCCCAAGTTCTATATAATCACCTCTGTCTTGCAATTTTGAGCGCTCTTCCATATTTATCCCAAATTTTTCTAAAAACACACCCTTTCCTCCATAAAGAACAACATCCCACAGTGTATTCTTATCTTCCAGATACGTCCTTATAAAATCTAAATGCATATGTGCTTTTATAACATTAAAGCTATCTATAAAATTTAATATTTTCATTTTATCTATACTGTTATATATAGTGGCACTTCCTTTTTTACTACCTCTATTAAGTGATTCTATAAACTTTTTTAAAATATTTAAATTATTATCGTGTAGTTGTGGGTTTTTAGCAAATCTTACGGTTTCTATTAGCTTTCCACTTAAATCCAATGAAATACATTTTTCTTCTGCGTTTTTCATCTTATTTTTGGCTGTAATTTGTAATTGACTATTTGGATCTTGTCTGACAGCTAGTCCAAAATTATAAGGAGTTAGACCGTCTTCCGCCATCTCTTTAAATTTATACATAAGCTCATTCGTAGCCTCAATAATAAATTTAAAATAGTTTTGAATATCTTTTGGCATATAAATTTTACATAAATCCTCATAGTCTTGTCTATACCCAAACCATCTACCCATCTGCATAAGCGTATCATAGAATATTGTACTTCTTATAAAATAACTAACACTGAGTCCTTCTAGAGTAAAGCCACGTGACAGGCTAAGTCCTCCAACCGCAATGACATTTATTCTTTCGCCAGTATTATATTTAAGTGGCTTCTTACTCTTTTGGTGAACCTCTATTACTAGAATACTAGTTGCAATTTCAGATAATTTTTTTGAAATCTCTAACCATGAGAATTCAATATCAAATTTTGTCTCAAAAATATTCTTTAAGTTTAGTATCAAGCTACTTTGTTTTACCGAATTTGGAAGTAAAATAAAAGCATTAATATCATTTTTTAACGCTTTTAAATATTCATCTATCAAACATGCAATTTTTTCGTGTACATCAGAAAAGCGACTAATATTAACGAGCATACTATTGTGCTTAACTTGTCCCCTTAAATCCCTTATTGCAACATTCAGTATAAACATATTTATAGCCTCAAGTAAGCTTTTCGGCAATTCAGATATAAGGTGATCTTTTTTGTGGTTTAAAGGAATTTTTTCATTATAATCATTAATATCTATTAAATACTTACCAGGATTATCTATAAAAATCTTTTCAGCACCGAAATAATTAGTTGGTGCATCAAGGGCATATATGAAATCTCTTGGAAATAAATCTTTAGAAATCTGCTCATTCATATTTTTAATTTTTACGCTTTGCTCATCTTCTATTGTGTGATCTATAAAAATATTTGCATAAGGTGTAGCAGTATATGCAACATAGGAGCTTTTTTCAAAAAGTTCCAAAAGGGCTCTCAGCTCTTTATTTATGGTAGTTGGATCGCTTTGTTCTTTTGTATTTATGGAGGCATAGTCAGACTCGTCGTCTATCAGCAACATGGCATGTTTTGAAATTTTATTATTATAATGAGATTTGATCCATGTTATGACATTAGAAAGAGTGCTCGCATTTTTCTTAATAACCAAAAGTACGGGTGTATTGATATTATCAAAATTTATACCTTGTGAATTTTTATGTGCGTCTCTTGTATTAAAATCGCTCACTTCCGTAGTTAAGCTAATAGGTTGCATTCTATTTGCATTAGGCAGATCATCAAGTCCAACCCCGACTATTTTTGAGTCATTTTTACCAACAAAAGCCTCATTTATACGAATTTGGGTCTGGTTTCTAAGATTGTTTTTATCTCCAGCAACAATAACTATAAATTTATAACCAATATCGGCAGCCTTACATATCAATGAAGCGTAATTTGAAGTTTTACCAGATTGAACATGCCCCACAACCATACCGTATACACTAAATTTATTCTCTCTCGGATCTCCAATTTGATTCATTATCATATCAGTATCATCATCTACAGTTTTAATGACTTGCGGAGGTAAGAAGCCTTTATAAAATTTTTCCAATCTATCCCAGTAAAAATTACTATTATTGGCTTTTGTGTTTATACTATACCAAGACGTATTGCGTAGTTTTTGTTCATCACCTTTTATTACCAAACCTACACTCATCTTGATATTAAAATATTTTTCTAAGTTCTCTTTTAGTTTTTTATAATCATTAATTGAAAGATTGCCGTCTTCGTTAAATATATCAACTTTTATGTCGGACTCAATAACTTTTCTTGCTCGAAATACTTCATTGTCAATATCTTCCTCTTGCAAAACCCCATTTTGTTTAGAATACTTGACAATCAAATTATTTTTTGAAAAATTAAAAACCTTTTCATAAAAACTATATTCCATCCAACAGCTCCTTATGTTTTTTAAAAATCTCTATTTTTTTTATTTCATCTTCGCTAAGCCCTATATTTTTTAGATGTTCCAGTATTTTAACCACTTCTGTATTTGAAATAATATCCTCTTGTCTAAAATTATGTGGCTTTTGCTGGACTTGCACCTGTATAGCTTCTAATGGCATGCATGCCTCAAGTGACTTTAGATATAGCTGAAATAGCTCTCTCGTTTGCAAATCCAATAAATCTAATAATTTTTGATGTATCGGATTTTCTTTATTTATTACAAAATAGATTTTGCTATCTTCGCAAACTAAATCCCAAAATCTAATAATATTTTTATCGTTTATTTTGCGACCGCGAGTAGAAAAGGGTTTTACTCCGTCTTTTATGGAGTATAAAGCAACTCTTTTGAGCGCATCTTTCAAGCCGGCAACCGGATTTGCGATAGACTTTTTTACATCAATATTCCACAACTCGTCTTGATCATTTGAAATTTCAATCTTTATACGAACAAGCTTTGTTGTATCGCTAGATTTAAGAAGACCCCACCATTTACCGTAAACAAGTAGCCTGTGGGCTCTGTATAGATAAAAACCTTGGGATTTTATATAGCCGTCTCTTCCACTATATTTTTCCCATTCCGATGAAGTCACTTTTGAATGATGCGGTAAAATAAATGGAGTAATTTTTATTTCTTTTTCGTTGTATTTAATTATTTCTGTAGATTTTATAAAGGTCGCATCGTGAGTTGGATTAAACGGATTAAAAGGCATTAATGGATTATTGTTGATGGATATTTTTATTTTTCTTGCGCCGTCAGCTCCCTCTAAAAATTGATGAAAAACCAAAGACAAATGCTCTCTTAGCGGTTCTAAACATTCTGAAATTTGCTCGATTTTGTCTATATCTTCCCATACAACAAGAGTAGAATTATCGTTTTTATAAAAATCTTTAAAGATTTCAAGATTTTTATACTCGCTCAACTCAGGCGTCAAAAGTAGCCATTTATCGCTTTTAGAGATATAGTCCAAGTCCCATTGTTTAATGTTTATCTGATTACATTTTTTTGATACAACGGTAAGTTTTTTACATTGAGAAAATGAAGCCGTTTTAAGACCTAAACCAAATTTACCAAGTGCGATATCATTTCTTTTCTCATCTGGATTTTTTGATGATAGCCTCATAGCTTCTATTAGTTCATCTTCGTCCATTCCCGCACCATTATCTAGAATGCAAAAAAACGGTTCAGGATGCTGTATGGCATAAATTTTTATATCATTTGCGCCAGCTGATATACTGTTATCAATGATATCTGCAACTGCTACCTCGAAAGTATACCCTATGTCGCGAAGCGATTTGATAAAATTTGCAACATTTGGATTAATTTCTATCGGATCCATCCAACACCGCTACAATCTCTTTTGCAATTTTTTCAACCATTGGCACAACAACAGAATTTCCAGCCTGCTTATACAACTGTGCTCTTGATATGTTTGATGGGAGTATAAAGTCCCTTGAAAAGCCTTGTAAATTAAAACATTCTTTTGGGGTTAATCTTCTTATTACACCATCATCTAATATAATTGGTATATTGTGTCCACCTGCACCCATATTTGCAGTTAGAGTAGGGCACACATTTGATTTATTAGGGCGAACATAATAGCGTCTATACTGATAAACAATATTTTCATCCACTACACTCTCTATCACTTTACGGTGAATTTTATTATTTTTGTCGTTATAAATATCAGTCAAGGTAACGCACGAGTTATCTAGAAAGAATTTTATACTTTTTGGTTTCTTATTTGTTTCTTTAGGAATTTTAAACTTGCTAGATAGTAGATTGGATTGTTCCGTTTCTTTTATATTTTCTTTTATAGGTTTTTCAAATAAATAGTCGTCTTCATCCTTAAAGCCTACAATATAAATTCTTTCCCTTCCCTGTGGTATGTCTGTATACTTTGCAGCGTTTAATATAAATGGTATAAAAGAATATCCAGCTCTTTTTATCTCATTTCTAATGGTTTTAAAAGTTTCACCGTTATTATGAGAAGCTATGGTTTTAACATTCTCTAAAAAAAAGGCTTTCGGCCTTAATTCTTTTAGTAATCTTGATACTTCAAAAAAAAGCTTACCACGTTCATCTTCAAACCCTCTGCCATGTCCAGCAAGTGAAAAGGGCTGACAAGGAAAACCTGCTGTTAATATATCTATATCACTTAAATTTTTACCATTTAACTTTTTAACATCTCCTTCAATGAGGTTGGTGCTGACGTGATTCAATCTGTAAGTTTTACAAGCATCTTTATCAATTTCATTTGCCCATACAACATTACAATTTGAATTTTTAAATGCTTGGCACACACCACCAACTCCAGCAAATAAACTTCCTACTCTGTAAGTCACAAAAAAACCTTTTTAATTTTTATGAATTATATAACAATACTTATAAAATATAAAAGCATTTAGTTTTAGAGTAGTTAGCCTCAAAATTCAACTTCTTTTCCTTAAGTGCTGTGCCATATGATATTGCTTTGCGTATGGTTTGCATTTTTATCCTTTATTTAATACCTAAAATAATACTAAATAAGATATAAGAATAGTCTTAAATCTCATGCTTTGAAATTTGGCCCTATTCATTTTCATACGATACCATCTCTACTTTACTCTTTAGTGTGTTTGCATTAATAGGCTTGGCATAAGTGTTTAGCAAAATTTTATACTGCTTTTCATGTCCTACTATCTGAGCTATAAGGTTAGCTTCTACCTCGCGCTGCACTAGATAGTCTATAAAGTAGTGCCTAAAAGAGTAGAAGGTCTTTTTAGAGTCTTTGTCTATAAACTTTCTTTGGATCTGGCTTCTAAAAATTTCAGAGAAGTCCTTATTGCTTACCTTAAATATATTTCCGCTTTTCTTGCTATTAACATATTCTAGCAGGCCTAGATCTATGAGCTTACTATGGATAGGCACAAACCTAATGCTGTTTTTAGTCTTGGTGGTTTTGCCATCATTTGTGTTTATGTTAAAGCAGTAAATTCCATCTTTTAAGGTTATATCTTCCTTATGAAGCTGTGTGATCTCTTTTATCCTCATGCCACTATAGGCAGCTATCATTGTAACATAGTAGAGCTCACTCGCCTCTATCCTTGAGCTTGGCGATTTACCACTTTGTTTGATACTAGTTACTATCTCAAAGATCTTCCTAGCTTCTGATACATCGTATGGAAGCACCGCCCTTTCGCTAGGGTCTATGTCTATCTTGACATTCATTTTTGCAGTTATGCTTTTACCTATATAGCCGCTATCAAAGCAGTAGTTAAAAAACTGAATAACCCTTATCATATATTTTTGGATAGTAGGCTCAGAGAGTTTATCGTCCTTTTCTCCTAGCTTAAGTATCTGAGATAAACTTTTATCTTTATACCTACTCTTTTGAGCTAGCTTAGTTGGAATTTTATAAAGAAGATCTCTAAATTCAAGCAAGTTATCTCTTGTGATCTTATGAACTGGTGTATCTTCGTTAAAGTATAAAAATAAGAGCTTTTTTACGCCAGTAACTAATCTTTGCGTATCTGGCGACCACTTGTCAGCTCTTTTAGTGTTTGTCTCAAATATCTCGAATGCATCTTTTAAGCTCTTTTGATCTTCTAAATTTAAAGTTGAGAATTGATTGCTAGAGCCAGATGCCACTTGCAATGTTTTTCTAATCTCATACTCTTGTGTTACTTGGGCGCTAGGATTAAAAATACTAAAGCTACTATCGTCATCTAATTTTATCTTGATATTTTTTGGTGGATTTGGATCCATTATGATATCTTCTATGCTTCTATCACACCTCTTTGTTTTTACTAGCTTTAAATTTGAGGTCGAGCCATACTTTTGATCTAGTATGGCATAAACCGTTTCGCTAATCCTCTGAGCCATAGCCTTAAGCTGTCCATCTGTAATAGGCAAACAGCCACTATCTTCAAGCTCTTTTATATTTTCTTGAAATGAAGCTATGTCCTTAGCGTCAAACGAACTAGGTTTGGCATGTTTGGCTAAGTTATCACTAGAATCATCTTCGAGAAAACAGTGCTCACGCTTGTCATTAAAGAGCACGCTGCTCTTCTCAAGCTTTGATACAAGATAGTTAAGCGTTAGTATATTCTTCTCTAAAAGAGTTTGCCCTATGTTCTCTTTATCCTTACCACCAAGAGCGCCAGCAGTGTTAGTGATATTGCTTATATCCTTAATTAAAATTTGAGGTAGATCACCATCTATCAAACTTTGTTTAAAGTAGTCATTGAGCGCATTTAGAAATTCTACATCCATCTTCTTATTAAGAAGAGAGTGCTCTTTAATGCTCTTGCTAAGCTTTACTTTCATAAACGAATTTACAAAAGATTGGATTATGTTATCACTAAGATTCATGTGAACCGCCCTTTTTATCAGGTAAAGATTATTATCTAGAATTTTAGCCCTTTTTCTGGCTTTTTCCAAGAGATTAGTGGATGTGGAGAAGCAAATTTCTCGTTTTTCGTTAAAAAATTTTCTAATGCTTGGAGCAAGTGTGGCTCGGTAGTAATATATACCGTTTCGCTCTCTTAAGTGTTGTCCCATATTTAATAATCAACCGGTCAATAATGGAACAGTTTTATGTAATGACTAAGTAAAAAATCGTCTAAAGTGCGTATTTCAGGCTTTTGTGAGCTCATATAAAAAATCCTCATAAGCCGGAGGTCGGGAGTTCAAGTCTCCCCCGTGACACCAGAACACACTATTTTAGGCACTAGCAGTGATACTTTTGTTCTTTCCTTTCTTTAAAATTTCCTTTAAGAGTGGAACGCTTAGTTACTAAAGTGGAACAGCCTCTTAAAAATTCCAACGATTATAAAGCCATCACCATTTTAATACCATAAAAATAAATTTGTTTTAAATTCTTGTTTCTATCTTTTATTTTAGGTTACCTTTAAAATACCCCAAGGAATATCCAGCTACTGCCATTAAGCTTCAGTAAGCTTAACAGTAAAGATGAAGAGCTTCATAGTAGAGCCTTTGTAAAGAATTTTCTTAAAGGCTTTCAAGAAAGCTTTGAGAAAGACTATACCGCACAGCCTTATGTACAAAAAATGAAAGAGGATATAATGACGAAGAAATAAAAGGTTATACGAGTTTGCAAACCAGTGCTAGCTATATAAATTTCAAAAACATAACCGATATGAAAGATCTAGTAAAAACCATAACTCATGAAAACCAAAGATCGATGGATATACAAGATCATAGAGATATAAACAAAAATAGAGATGATGATACTAAGTATGCATCAAATTTCTCAAATTTTGCGAGAAGTAAAGCATTCAATTGGGGCAATATCAAAACAATGGAGAGATTTTTTAAATACAAAATCAATAAATAGGGAAGATAAATTATTAAATAATATGATAGAAAATGGTGGAAATATTTTTAGGTATACAATTTTTCAAGGAGCAAATTATGAACTTCGCAATACGATAAAAGGCAATACTATCGGCGGTAGTGGTAATGAATGATTTTTTTAATGCTTTCTGGCGAGAATTTCAATATAAAATCGTAGATTTAATCGTATATTTAGCCAATCATTACCCATTAGTTGCTTGGATTATCTTATATTTTTTGGGTTTGCTTGTACTATATTTTTGTTTTAAGTTTATTCGCCATTGTTATATAATTTATAATAAATCTAAAAATATAAAAATTTTAAAAATAGGTATATTATTTTTTATTCCTATTGTTATTGTTTTTTACTTTCTTGTTAAATTCATAATTTACAAATCAAATGGATATTTAGTTTATTTTTGCATCTTTTCATTGATTTCTACTATTAGCGTGTTTTTTTGGGCCTTTCGACCTGAAAAATTTATATCAGATAAACCACAAAATAGAAACCCTAAAAAACAAAAGAAGCAAAAAGTTAAATTTGAAAAAAGTAAGAATTCGTTAAATTTTACAAATGTAAAATTAAAAAATAAACAAAGCAGCGGTGATAAATAGAAATTTTAAAAATATCTCTAAAATAGGAATGACTGAAAGAATAAACGAAAAACTATTAGCCAATACCCCAAAGGGAGGAAAGTTCGGTAGTGATGGTATATTAAGACATAACGGTAAAGAGTATGTAGTTCGTAGTATGGATATAACGGGGAATAAAGTGATATACGAACAAATAATGAACAGCAAAGGTACTGGAAATTTTAAAATGATGCAAGGCGGTAGGTTTGTATCTACTGGCAAGCCAGTACAAGTAACAGAAGGTATTAATTATAAGTTTGGAAATTTTGTTTATGATCCAAGAGTAATAACAATCGGGACAGGTGCTTTAACAATAGGTGTTGATATGTTTAATGATTCAACGGTGCCAGAAACAAAAACAGGTATAATATTTAATACAATAAAAAACTTAGATGATATCAATAAAAATATGGAAATGGTATGGAAAAAAGTCAGAGAATAGCTGTGGGTTGTATATCATTTGTAGAGCTTGTTTTGTGTATGATCTATGGGGAGTACTATATTAGGGGTTGGAGTGAGGCCGATCTTCTCTCGGTCTCCTTTTTTATTTGTATTTTTGTATATTGTGTTATGCCTTTTTTCATCAAAGGTAATATTGCAAATTCATTAATTAAATTTGATATTTTATCAACAATTACACTTTTTTAATATATTTGCTCGGTTTTAAATTTATCTATGATAGTTTTGAAGGGTACATACGGTATATTGTTATTTTTATACTTGTTATTGTAGTTGTAAAGACATCGCTTAAAATATTTAATAAGAATGAGTAAAAATAGGGTTTTAATGAAAGATGTGCATAATTGGTGCTGGAAAGATAGGTGGGAAGATACAAAGAGGCAAAGATGGTAACTATAAGACTATATTTGAAGTAGGTACTGGACTAGTAGGCGGCGTAATACAGTCAGATATGGATAATAAACAATGAAGAAAATTGCGATAGTATTCAGCGGCGTTATAGCAATATGCATAGTAGCGCTACTATTTGTAAAGCTATTAAAATACTTTTTCGGAGAAATTTATTATATAGATGCGATATATGCTATGTGTATATGCGTATCTTTATTTTTTATAGCAAAAAACGGTATCAAAAAAAGTGATCTCACTAGCGATAACATTAAACACATGGAGATAAAGTACGGTAGCGTAGCTTTATTCTATGTAGTTATCGAGTCTATCTTATGGATATTATTAATATACTTAAGAAAATAAATTTACAAGGCAAATTTGGTACAGGTATGGTAATAGGTGCTGGTAATTTACTATCAGCAATAGTCAGAGGCGCTTTTGTTAACTCATCTACCGAGCTATACTCTCAGCTTAAAGATAGATCAAAAGATCTAGATGCAGAGAGAGTGGTCGGAAAAGGTTTTGCTGGCGGAACTTTTGGTACATTCGGCAATATAGTAGGAAATTTTGGTAAAAACATAAAAATAGGCAATGGGGATTTAAAGACTGCGGCCGAAGCTGGAGCAAGTATATTTTACCGGAATAATACAGGTGGCTGTAGATAGTATGAGTAGCAAAGATAATAAAAATAATAAAGACGATAAAAAAGAATGAGAACTGATATAAAAGTTTTGTTTAAGAACATTAATTTTAAAATGAGCATCATCTAAATTTTTAGATATAATTACGCAAAAGTTATATTATTAAAATCAGGTAAAGGAACTCATGAAAAAAATATTTAAATTTCTATCTTTTTTAGTATTTATGCTATTTCTTGCAGGATGTGCAAAAGATCTTATTATAAGCAATATGCCAAATTCAAATTTAAACTATCATGGCGATAATGTTCCTATAACTATCATAGCTTATAAATTAAGAGATGTGGCTAAATTTCAAGAAGCTAGCATTATCGATCTAGCCGAGAGAAATGGTGAAATACTAGGTTATGATAAGATTGACTCTATAAAAACACAAATTCAGCCAAATACAAATAGATATGCTTTTACAAATGTATATCCTGATGAAGTTCCGTATGTTGGTATTTTGGTACTTTATGCTGATCAGAGCAAGACAAATATCAAGGCTTACAAGGCTACAAAAGAGATAAAAGAAAAAAATATAGTTTTTGAAATAACAAAAAATGGCGTAAATGTTTTAGACGCTAGTAGCTCTAAAATACAAGCAAGCAAATAAAATGTCTGAAAAGCTAAAAGTCGTTTGGTATAACGGAATGAACGTTGATAAGGTTCATTTCGAGCAACAAGAAAGATATTTTGAGAGAAATTTAAACTTAAAAACCATCTCTTCTTTTTCAAATTTATACGGTGTTTTAGATTTAGAAATTTCAAGCGATCTTTTGCTTCAAGGCAAAATAGGACTAACTAAAATTTCTTGTATCTCTCAAGATGGTACGATTTTTAACGCGCCAGATCAAGATGAATTACCAGAACCACTTGAGATAAGTCCAAGTGAGCTAAACTCAGCCATTATAGTGCTAAAACTACCTATTAGCTCAGGTTTGGTCGATATTAGCTTGCAAAATAATTTACCAAATTTAAAATTTATAGCCAAGCAAGCACTTATTAGCTCAAGAGTGCATGATGAAGCTAGCAACGATATATTAAACGAGCTAGATGATAAAGATGATTTTGAGCTATCTTCTGCCTTTACACAAGATAAAGAAAATCTAATCCTAGCGAGCCAAAGATCGTCTCTTGGAGTATTTGGCTCAAAGATGCCTTACGAGCTTAGCATACCAATTTGTAAAATAAAAAATATAGACCTAAACAAACAAATAACACTTGACGAAAAATTTATTCCAACTTGTATTGACATCAGTAAAAACACCTTTATAACAAATTTTATAGAGGAGCTTAGCTTTGCTACAAAGCAACATCAAGAGAGTTATTTTGGGTTGCTAGGAGGTGTTGATCAAGCTAAAAATAGACTTGATTTTTCAACGTATTTAACACTAAATATGCTAAAAAAATGGTATTTAATATTCTCTTATTTGTTAAAGAAAGATAAATTTCACCCAGAGTATTTGTATGAAAAATTAGTTGATTTTCAGGCTGATCTGCTGGCACTTAGTCACGATAATAGTTTTAGTGAATTTATAGCCTACGATCACAATAATCTAACTCAAACTTTTGTGCCTTTGATAAATAATCTAAGACTTTTATTCTCACATATCTTATCTCCAAAATATATAATGGCACAGATTGTTAAAAATAATCACGGTTTTTATGACTGTATTTTTGATAATCCAAGTATTATTGAAAACTCAGAAATTTATTTTGCTATTCACAGCGATACGAAAAATGAGTATCTTCTTAAAAATTTCAAAGAGCAATGCAAAATCCATACTCAATCAAATATAAAAGGCATAGTTTCTTCACAGCTAAGAGGTATAAACGTAGAGCAAATTTCTGTTGTTCCTAGTACTTTACCGAAGTTAAACGATTATATCTATTACAAGATAGACAAAAAAGATGAAATTTTTAAAAGCTTTGCAAATCAAAATGTGATTAGCGTTTATATAACGGCAAATTTACCAAATGCTGACATTAAAATGTGGGCTTTATTATAAGGATAAAAATGAACGAAAATCAAAATGAAACCTCAGTTTTAAGTCAAACAAATCTTTTAGGTCTTGGCACAAATCTTGCACTAGATCACGTATTGCCATTACTTCTTTTGGCAAATAGGGTTTCAAAATTACAAAATTTTTCACAAAGCGAAATGGCAAATTTACGTGAAAAATTGATAAATGATATCTTAAGCACTACTTCAAAGATATCAAATCTAGGTATTTACGAGGAAGACGATATTATTAGGCTTAGATATTGCCTTTGTGTTTTTATAGATGAGAGCTTGCTAAAAAATGAAATTTTTATGAACAGCTTTTGGGCCAATAATACCCTGACAACAAGATTTTTTAATGAAAATCTAGGTGGAAATAAATTCTTTGGCATTATGGATAAGTGGTTTGAAAATGTTGGCAAAAATAAAGATTTCTTAGAATTTATATATGCTTGTTTGGTGCTTGGTTATAAAGGAAAATATGAAACCCAAGAAGATTGCAATGAAAAAATTTCTTATCTTTGTGAAAATATAGCTGCAGCCGTTTCTCCGCTCATAAAGGCCGATGAAAATGTATTTGAAAAGAGTTACTTAAAACAGACAAAGAAAAGCTTTCTTGAGGTATTTTCGCTAAAGCGTTTAAAATTTTATTTCATTTTGCTAGCCATTGCTATGATCGCAGCCGCGTTTTTATATAGTACATATTCTATGGATCAAAACAATATCAGAAACGATAGTGTCCTAAATAATAAGATAGAGAATTTTATGGATAACAAGTAAGTGCAAGATAATTTTTGTAATCAATTTAACGAAGATTTTTTAGAGAATGAGCTTTATATTAGTTTAACTGATGAAATGTCAAAGTATAAAACTTTGATGCATGATAGCATAAAGTGGGATTACGTATTTAGCTCATCTTTAAAAGCCCTAAGTGAGTTTAGCCTTGATGCTAAGCTTTTAAATTTCTTAGCGATTTCTGCTATAAATTTAAATGACAAAGAGGCTTTTAAGACACTTATAAAAGCTTTTGCCTTTTTTCTATCTATTTTAAAAAAAGAGTCAAATTTACTTGCGAAAAATGAAAAACAACTACCTGCTAAAAAAAAGATAATAGCTCAAACAATAGAGCTTTTTACGCAAGCTAATGATAAAGCTTTGGATCAAGCTGACGCAAAAGCGTTTAATGATCTTGTGCCTGAGCTTTCGCAAGAGCTTGGCACACATTTTGATACACTTTATATAGAAGAAAAAAAAGAAGAAATTTTAAAAGCTAAAGAGCCAAAAGTCGTCACTAAAACTGAGCCAACTTACCATCAAAGCGTTTCATTTAGTAGCAATGACATTAGTACATTTAATGATAGAGAATTTAGAGAATATTTTATAAATTTATCACTAATGCTTTTAAAGAGTGATATTAAAAATTTTACCGCTTATGCTTTAATTTTTGAAGCAATGTGGGGCAGAATAAAGACGCTTCCATCAAGTAGCGATCAAATAACGCAGATACGTTATCCTGATGAAAATCTAATTATGCTTTTTAAAAAAAGTAACGAACTAAATCTTGACAATTTAGAAAAATTTATAAGAAATTTAGCACTTAACCCATTTTGGATAGAAGGCATTAAGATATTTTGTGAGTTTTTAAATAGTGCTGGACTTGCAAGGCAAAGTGATCTTATTTGTGATATGGTTTTAAATTTTATTGATAAATTTCCAGATATAAAAAAGCTCAAATTTCAAAGCGGAGAAGCTTTTTTTAGTGAAGATGTAAATAAATTTTTTATTAAAAGCAACTCTTTGGAATTTACTTCCAGTAGTGATAGTAAAAAAGATATGAGTTTTGAAGATCTAATAAAAGAACTAGACAAAAGCAAGCATGCTTCAAGTGCTCAAGGCGAGCTTAATTTTATGCTTGAATTATCAAAAATTTTTACTGCTCAAGGTATGAATAATAATGCAAAAGCTACCTATGCACAAATAGTTAATTTCATAGAAAATACCGAGCTTAAAGATTATTTATCAGACATATATATAAAGGCAAAAACATTTGTGTGATAAAATATGTTTTTTTAAATCACCTTTAATTTTATTTAAATATAATTCTTAAATCATTTACGAAAAAAGGATGTTACTATGGCAGATAATCTAATCCCACCAAAAGAACGCATAAATATAGTTTATAAAACTAAGACAAATGACCAAGAGGCTGATGTAGAGCTTCCATTAAAACTTATGGTAGTTGCAAATTTAACTGGTGAAAACCAAACTCCACTTGAAGATCGTGAAGTGATTTCTATCAATAAAATAAATTTTGATCAGGTTATGAAAAGCTTAGATATTCATACAAATTTCTCTGTAAAAAATAAGCTAAATTCTAATAATGAAGACTTAAATGTTGATCTTGATTTTGAAAGCATCCATGATTTTAATC
The DNA here is from genome assembly GCF_003048905.1 of Campylobacter concisus. Lineage (NCBI taxonomy): Bacteria > Pseudomonadati > Campylobacterota > Epsilonproteobacteria > Campylobacterales > Campylobacteraceae > Campylobacter > Campylobacter concisus. Next base: position 939,478 of record NZ_PIRO01000001.1, on the reverse strand, counting down.
CAGATAATATTATAAATCAAATTCCTGAGCTAAAAAAACTTTTGCAGCTTAGAAAAGCTTTAGTTGCGCTAAAAGGTCCTATGGGTAATATGCCTGATTTTAGAAAAGCGGTTTTAGAAGCTATAAAAGATGAAGATAGTAGAAAACAACTTCTTTTAGAGATTAAAGACGAACAAGATAAGGAATAAAAATGTCTGAAACTAAAGTTAAAACTCCTATCATTGAAAGCATAATGCAAAGGAGTAAATATTCAAAAGATGACGAGAGTTATAGTGTTGTAAAGCAAGGAGTTGCTGAGTTTATTTCAAATATAATAACAACAAATAATGCTGAAGATAAAATAAATAAGCTCGCACTTGATGAGATGATAGCTCACATTGATACCCTTTTATCTGCTCAAATGGATGAAATTTTACATAATAAATCTTTCCAAGAGCTAGAATCAACTTGGCGTGGAATTAGGTTTTTGGTCGAGAGAACAAATTTTAATGAAAATGTAAAAATTGATCTTTTAGACGCTACAAAAGAAGAAATTTTAGATGATTTTGAAAATAATCTAGATATAACTCAAAGTACACTTTATAAACAAATTTATTCAGCTGAATATGGACAATTTGGTGGTGAGCCAGTTGGTGCGATAGTGGCTGATTATGAGTTAGATAAATCAAATCAAGATATGACTTTTTTAAATAAAATGTCATCAATTGCTGCCATGAGCCATTCACCGCTTCTTACATCTCTTTCTGCTAAATTTTTCGGACTTGATAATTTTGGTGAGCTTGAAAATATAAAAGATCTAAAAAGCATGCTAGAAGGCCCACAATATACAAGATGGAGAACTTTTAGAGAAAATGAAGATGCAAAATACACAGGTTGTATGGTAAATAGATTTCTTACAAGATCTCCTTATGTGCCAGAGGATAATCCTATAAAGAGCTTTAATTATAGAGAAACTGTAAATAGTCACGATGATATGCTTTGGGGCAATGGAGCTTATGCGTTTGCTACAAGGCTTACAGATAGTTTTGCTGATTATAGATGGTGCGGCAATATCATTGGACCAAAAGGTGGCGGTGCCGTAAAAGATCTTCCAACTTATACTTATGAAAATTATGGAAGCGTTCAAACAAAAATTCCAACCGAAGTTTTGATTACAGATAGAAGAGAATTTGAACTTTCAGAAAATGGATTTATCGCTCTTATTTTAAGAAGAGATAGCAATAACGCTGCATTTTTCTCAGCAAACTCTGCGTTAAAGCCTAAAATTTTCCCAAATACTCCAGAAGGTAAAGCTGCTGAGACAAATTTCAGGCTCGGAACTCAACTGCCTTATGTGTTCTTGATCTCTCGTTTGGCTCATTATCTAAAAGTGCTTCAAAGAGAAGAGATAGGTACATGGAAAGAGCGTAGCGATGTTGAGCGCGGCTTAAATGAATGGCTAAGACAATACATCTCAGATCAGGAAAACCCACCAGCAGATGTTAGAAGTAGAAGACCATTTAGAAGTGCAAAAGTAATCGTCAGTGATATAGCTGGTGAGCCTGGTTGGTATAAAATAGAGCTTTTGGCTAGACCTCACTTTAAATTTATGGGAGCAAATTTCGAGCTTTCTTTGGTCGGAAAACTAGACAAAGAGTAAGCTTACTATGTCGCTGATAGATAAAATTTTATATGAATTTAGTGACGAATCAAAACTACGTCCATATTTTAAAGATCTAGACAGCGACATAAAAGACCATATAGACACAATTTTAAACTCAAGACTTGGTAATTATGGTCGCTTAAATGATAGTATTATCGATCTTTGGTCGATGGGTATTGAAATAAATGAGCTTGGTCATAAACTTGGCATGGCGATATATGAACTAATCAGCTCAAATGAGAATAGAATAGAAGTAACATCTATCGGATACGATGACTCATTAAAGCCTTGGCGTATCATCTTTAATATAAACTACAAGCATAAAAACGATAATTTCAAAGAGTATTTGCTAAAAGTTATTTTTAAAAACAATAGATATTGTGAGATTTTATAATGGATTATAATGAAAATAATCTAGCTTATTTTCAAAAAGAGATGGCATATCTTGATGAAACAAGAGCCCTTTTTATTAAAAATTTTCCAAAAGTAGCACCATTTTTAGATACTAAAAGCAAAGATCCTGATGTTGAGAGCATAATAGAAAATATGGCTATTTTAACATCTAGAATCAGGCAAGAATTAGATGAAAATATCCCACTAATCGCTGAGTCTTTAGTAAATATCTTAATGCCAAGCTATACAAATCCTTTTCCATCAGTTTGTATGCAAGAATTTACCTTAAGAGATGACTTCTCGGGGGTAAGAGAATTTATACCAAAAGGAAGTATAGTCGAGTCAAAGCAGATCAATGGCATAACGTGCAAATTTCAAACGATCTTTGACATAAATTTGCTTCCATTAAAGATAACAAAAGCTTTTATATCAAACAATAAGAGTGATTATCTTCTAAATTTAAATATAAGCGTTACAAAGGAGGAGCTTAGCACTAAAGAACTTGATATAGATTTTTTAAATTTATATCTTGGAGATAATGTTTATTTCTCTTCTACGCTCTTAATGTGGCTAAAAAATTACTTAAAATTTATTACAATAAGTTTTGAAGATAGCGATCAAGAGATAAAGTTAAGCCCTGATAAACTTAGTTTAGATGAGTTTGATGAGCGTTTGATAAAGAGTGATGAGTTTGGATTTGAAGCATTTGAGCTTTTAAAAGAGCTATCATTTTTCCCTTCAAAGTTAAATTTTGTGCGATTAAACGGTCTTAGCTTTCTTAAAAATTTTTCTACAAAAAGCTTTAATATTAAATTCATATTTTCAAAAGATATGCCAAGTGGATATGTGCCAAGGCTAGAGTATTTTTCTCTTTTTGCTACGCCCGCAATAAATTTATTTGCAATGAGTACTGAGCCTATTTTGAATAATAATAGGCGAAGCGAATATAGAATTTTTCTAGATCGCTCAAATATCGATGCTTATGAAATCGTTTCAATCAGTAAGGTGGTCGCTCATAGTAGTAATAATGAAAAAAGGATATTGAAAAACTATAAAAGTTTTGAGAGATTTGAATTTTTAAATGATGAGCGAGCAAAAGATTATTATTTTGTCAGCAATAAAACAGATATAAAACTAAACTCTTATAAAGAAATTTCCTTTTTTAAAAGCGACACTAAAGATCAGACCATTAGCATAGATGTACTTTGTTGCAATGGTGATTTACCTTGCAAGCTAAAACTTGGCGAGATAGATAGAGTTTTGTCCCACCAAGGTGTAACAACTAAAAATTTAACCATTCCAACTAGTGTAAAGCGAGTAAAAATAGATGGAAATCTTCTTTGGAAACTGGTTAGCATATTATCTTTTAGCTATCAAAGTATACTAGAGAAGGGCTCTTTTTTAGCACTTCTTAATACCTTTAGCGCGCCAGATGATGAGTTTTTTAAAAAATTTGCAAACTCGCTTTATGATATAAAAACAAAGCAAATTTATAGAGTTGACCAAGGCTTTGCAAAAAGGGGGTTGCTTTGTATATTCTATATAGATGAAAGCGAATTTGAGAGTATCGGAAATGTCTATGTTTTAGGTATAAATTTGGCTAAATTTTTATCAAAATTTGCATCAATTAATTCATTTTGCGAGCTTAAAATAAAGTGTATAAAGAGTAAAATTTTGCTTAATTATGACTTTTTAGGTGGTACAAAAAAGTTAATATGAACAAAGAACTAAATCAAGCTTCTTTTTTTAAGTTAGTAAAAAACTGCCTAAAGCACCACGATAGAAGAGATATTTTTTTAAAAAATAGCCCAAGTTTTGCTTATCCGATTAATGAGCTTGAAAGCTTAAATAAAGAGGAAGTAGTAAAAATTGTCGTAAATTTTATGGGTCTTTTGGGAAGTGGCTCGCATCTTACAAGCTATATTTTAGAAAAGATCTCAAAGAGTAGCGATAATAATTTCGAGAAATTTTTTGACTTTTTTGACAATTACTTGCTTTGGCTTTTCTTTGATAGCATTAGTCTAAAAAATTATACAAGATCCTTTGAAAAAGAGCTTGATGATAAAATTTCAAATATTTTATTGGATATATTAAACATAAACAATAAAAAATTAGCAAAAAAATTCTTACCATTTTCTCCGCTTATCATTAGCCAAAGAAGGCCTAAAAGAGAGATTGAGTTTGCCTTGCAGCGTCATTTTAATTTAAAAAATAAACTATTTTTGCTGGAAAATTTATCAAATCAAATTTTCATAGCGCCTTCAAATTTAAATTCGCTTGGCATCAAAAATAGGGCTTTAGGCAGAAATTTTATACTTGGTAAAAAGCTTTTTGAGAAACAAACTAAAATAGCAGTTTATATAAATGGCATAGATTATGAAGAAGCTATTGATTTTTTCCCAAAAAGAAGAAAATTTAAAGAGCTTCAAGATACTCTTATCTTTTTTACGAACAATGAATTTGTTGCCGATTTATACATAAAAATAAACTATTCTCCAAAGATGCAATTAAAGCTTGGGATAGATGAAGGTTATAGTAAAATAGGCCTTGGTGCAAGGCTTAAAAGTAATAAAAATATGTCAAATTTTATAAAATTTAGGCTCTGCTCTTAAATTTTCAGATATAAAATCTAAAATATTTGTTATTATTACATTAAAGAAATATATTTATTTGTAAAAGGATGTGCATCAATGGCATTTATCGATTACCTAAGAAGATTTTTTGTCTTTTTTAGATTTAAACACAGTACCATTTTGGTAGCTTCTATTGCATTAAGCATCTTATTTTGGCTTTACGCTCCACTTATAGCTTTTAACGATGTATATAGCTTTGCTAGTATAAGTTCAAGAGTCACTATATTAATTGCATTTTGGGCAGTTATTTTATTTTTTGTTTTAATCAAGCCATTAATGCACTATTTAGCATCTCAAAAAGATGAAAAAAATAATAAGCTAAAAGAGATAAAAAAAGAGTCTATGGATAGCTTTGGTAAGGCAAAAAGAAATTTTATGCTTTCTTTGAAAGATGCCAAAACAACATGGAAAAAAGATATAAATTTTAAAAAATTGCCTTTAATAATGATAATGGGTAATGAAGGTGCTGGAAAGAGCGCGTTTATAAACTACTCAAATATCGAATTTCCACTATCTGATAGTTTAGATACTTATAAAAAAATACATAAAAGTACAACAAACTTTAATCTTTACATTTCAAAATTTGGTGCACTTTTAGATACTGAGGGTATACATTTTGCACAAGAGAGCTTGTACCAGCCAACAGCTACTGAAGAGCTTCCTGAAGATGATGTGGATAAAAATAGGGATTACTTGCTTAAAAAAAGTATCTGGAGTGAATTTTTACACTTTTTAAAACGAAATGATTTTAACGCTAGATTAAGTGGTGCGGTTTTAATCATAGATACTAAAAAATTCCTTGAAGGCACGCAAGAATATTTTGATGAATTAATTAGATATATGATAAAAAGGGTTAATGATTGTGAGAAACATCTAAATATTAAATTCCCTATTTATATTGTTTTTAGCAAACTTGACTTAATAGATGGTATGGGAGATTATTTCAGGCTTTTCAATGAAGATGTGGCAAATAAAGCTCTAGGAATAAACTTAGATCCAAATTTCTCAAAACAATCACTAGAAACTGAACTAAAAAACCTAAGCGAGTCACTATTTAAACATCTCATGAGTAAGAACTCGATTTCGCATTTATTGGAAGATAAAAAACGTTCATATCTCTTTTTAAAACAACTTGACAATTTTTTTGCTTTGGTGAAAGATTTTGTAACAAAGTTAAGCTCTCAAAATGTACTTAAAAATAGCTCAACCATTAATGGAATTTATTTCGTCAGTGCTTATCAAGAAAATATACCTATAAACTACCTTACAAACACTATTTGCGATAAATATAACATTAAAAAACCACTTTTAAGAGCAGTAAACAACTATAGTAAACAAAGCTATTTTGTAAAATCATTTTTAAAAGAGATAGTTTTTAAAGCTAACTTAAATAAATTTGGTGCTCAAAATAGATTTACAAAATTTGTAAATTTTGTTTTAGTAGCCATACTTTGTGCTGGAGTATATTTGGGTTCTAGTTTTATTCTAGACACCAAAAACATAAAAGAGCAAAATGCTATAAATAATGCAAATAAAATTTCTTCATACCTTGATGGCAAAAAATATAAGGATCTCTCTCCAACACAAAAGATTGAGCTTCTAAATTTACTAAAACAAAGTCTAAATGACTATCCAAGAATCTTTAGCGGCGATACTAAATTTGAGTATATAACACTAGATACTTCGTATAAAGGCTTTACTCCAGTTAAAGCACTTTACTATGATTTGAATGCTGATTTTTTCAAAAATACAGTTTTAACTGAAATGGAAAATATACTAAAAAATGAAAGCGATCCAGATAAGCTAATAAAAGCATTTTATATGTATGATTCGCTCTTTGATAAAGACTACACAAATGTGGATTTATTTAAAATTTGGATTAGTACAAACTGGGATAAATTTGAAAAATATGGTGTTGCAAAAGATGAATTTTTAGCTCATATTGAGGCTATCTTAAAGGCAGAAAATTTAAATATAACCGCAGATACAGTTGCTCAAAGTATAGCAAATACGAGACTATCACCTGTTCAAAGAGCACAAAGACTCTACTACATACTTGAGTTCATATCATTCAAAGACGATAAATCTTTTTACGATATTAAAAAAGATGTTGAAAATTTATACACAGTAGTCCAAGAAAAAGAAGCATTTAAGCCATTTAATAAAATTTATACAAAAGAAAATTTAAGAGATTTCTTATCAAAGCTTAGCTCAAACATAGATCAAACAGCTGGAATAGAGTCTTGGCTAATGGAGACAAATTCTTCTTTAAAAGATATTAGCTCAAATGATAAGAAAGAGTTAAGTATTGCTGTAATAGAGCTTTATTTGCAAAACTATGCTGATAAGTGGAGCCAAATTTTAAGAGAAATAGAACCAAATGAATTTAGCACAAAAAAAGAGGTCATAGAAGAGCTCGACATCTTGTCAAAGAGAGAAAATCCTTTAAATTCTTTAATAAAATTAACTAATCAAAATACAAATTTAAATGATGAGAATTTACTAAAATATATCTATTCTCTAGGATTTGCTTCAAGTGAGATAAAGCGTGTTTTCAGTGATTTTAGTGCTAAATTTACTAACTATCATACGTTAAATTCTAATGACTTGCTAGATATTATAAGCAACGATGTAACAAGCGTTTATAAAAAAGTTAGTGACTATAACTTCGAAATGCTTCAAAGTAACGATGATAAAATAGTTTATGCAATAAATGGTATAAAAAATGAAAACGACCCATTCGTTGTCTTAAATAATGATGCTAAGAAGCTTCCAGATGAGTTAAATGAATATTATCAAAAGTTATCGACACTTGCGTGGAAACAAGTAGAAAATGGCGCTTCAGCGCTTTTATCAACAGCATATAGAGATGATGTTTTTGATGATTTTGAAAGTCTTATCAAGCCATTTTATCCATTTAACGAACAATCTCCAAAGGCTGTCAGTATAGAAGAATTTAAAAGATTCTTTGGCAAAAATGGAACTTGGAATAGCTTTTATGATAGATATCTAAAACAAATCTTAAGTAAAACCGCTGATGGTTACAAAATAAGACCAAAATACGTAAAAGAGCTAAGATTTAGTAGGGATTTCCTTAAAAATATTGCCTATATAGACAGAATTTCAAATTTAATGCTTGATTCAAATGATGAGCTAAAATTAAATTATAATTTAAAAGCTGTCGACTTATCGGCAAATTTTAGCCATATAAATATTAGCTATTCTAATAACTCTTTGACTTACGATCATACAATTGCCTCAAATTTGATAGTTTCAAGCAAAAATTTTGATATATCAACACAGTTTAAATTCAACGCAGTTTCAAGTACTGGAAGTGAGAGAAAAGAACTAAGCTTTGATGGAGAATGGGGCTGGTATAAGATATTAAAAGCTTCAAATTTTAGTAGCGTTGGCGTTAGTACGCTTAATTTTGATGGTAGAAGAGATTCGTATTTTGGCTTTGAAGTAACACCAAATGGAGGAGAGCTTTTAGAGCTTATGGATATCATACCAACGATAAATTTACCAAAGAAGATGCTTTATTAAGGAAAAAAATATGCAACAAATAGCAGCAGTTATACAAAATTACGATAAAGCGTCAAGCTTTTCAGCTCAATTTATCATTTTTGATGAAAATGGTGGCGATATAGGCTCGTTAGATACTACAAAATTTTCTTGTAATGATATGAGCGATTCAATCGCACCAAAACACGCTCATGTTGGATTTGAAGAGGGGGTTTTCACAATTTGTGGCTATAAAGATTGTGAAATTTTTTATAGTGATTCATATTCAAAGCTTCCAGATGACTATGAGAGCGTCATAAATTTGGGCGATGTCTTTAGAATAGGGGAGTTAAAATTTATATTTATAGACCCTTCTAGGATTGATGAATATATAGGAAAAGCTCATAAGATAATAGAAAATACGAAAAATTTTGACAAGCTTGATGATAAACGTTTTGAGCCAGTTGGTAAAATTTCAAATGTTGATTTTAAAGAAGAGCCAAAGATAAACTCATTAATAAATGATAAAAAAGATATCACTTTAAATGAAAATGCGCACGATGCAGTTTTAAATTTAAATGAGATAGCTCAAAATTTTGACGAAGAAGAAAATGCAAATAGTCAAAATATGCTTACTGCAAAAAGCATGGATGAGCTTTTAGCAAAGATAGTTGAGAGTATAAAATTGCAACCAAATATGAGCCCTATAAGTGAGCAGACTAGGACTTTAAATACAAAAGATATGGAAACAATCATGAAAACTCTTCCTCTTAGTGACTCGACAGAACTAATAAATACTGTTTTGGTTAAGCTTATCTGCAAAGAGCTATATAGCCAAATGTATGATATAGTCGAGAATAACTCATTTTTTAAATATCTTTCAGGAGCCGTACTAAAAAGCACTAAGGAAGATAAGGAAGCGTTTAATTATTTATTGCATAAAGCCCTTCAAAGCTATATGTTAAAAAAGTAATGTTTTTAATAAAACAGAAAGTAAATAAAAGATAGAATAATCCAAACTTTTTAATAGGAGTAAATATGTCACAACCAGTGTATATTAAAGTGAAAGGTTCTACACAAGGACTTATTTCAAGCGGTGCTTCAACAGAAGCTAGTATAGGTAATCGCTATCAGTCAGGTCACGAAGATGAGATTATGGCTCAAGAGGTTTCTCATATAGTAACAGTTCCAACTGATCCACAAAGTGGCCAACCATCAGGTCAAAGAGTCCATAAGCCATTTAGTTTTACTACATCACTAAATAAAGCTGTTCCACTTCTTTACAATGCCTTAACACAAGGTGAAAGACTTCCAGAGGTTGAGATCTATTGGTATAGAACATCAACTAGTGGTGGTGCGGAGCATTTCTTTACTACAAAACTAGAAGATGCAACTATAACAGATATTACTCTAGTAAGTCCAAATGCTCAAGATAAGCTAAACAGCGACAAAACAGAGCTTTTCAAAGTTTCAATGAACTATAGAAAGATAGTTTGGGAACACGTAGCTGCAGGTACAAGCGGAAGCGATGACTGGAGAGAAGCTACTAAAAAAGCTTAAAACCAACCTAGGGTTTACCCCTAGGGTTAATAAAATCATCTTCTAGCTAGAAGGACACAGATGAGCCCTTTTTATCTTTATCTTTTAAATTAACATGATATGTGAAATGCGATATGAAACACCTAGTTATAATCATATTTCTCATAACATCTTTATATTCACGCGAAGTAAATTGTACGGATATGTTCGCTGCTATATTTGATAAAAATGTAAGTGATGAAAATACCACTAAAATCATAGATTACTATATAGACAAGTTTAATTGTGATGCGAATATAACTTTAAAAAGTAATGAACTTAGATATGAGCCAAATTTATTAGAAATCGCATTTTTAATGAAAAAATTTAAGACTTTTGATAACCTTTTAGATAAAGGCACAAAGCCAAATGGTAGATTAGCTTTTTCTATGGGATCAGAATTTTTATTCTTTTTTCAAAATAATGGAGTTGGATTTGAGAATAAAACACCTAGCAAGGAGCTACTAGAATTTATAAAAACTCAAAAGTATAAAGAATTTAAAGAAGAGAAATTTAAATTAATTAAAAAGCAACTACAATACGGACAAGACCCTAAGGACTACAAATATTTAAAATACATTTTGAAACTCATAAATGATGAAAAAGATCTAGATAATTTATTAAAGAATAGAACCCAAAAGGAATTAGCGCAATGAAGCAATTGGCAATAATCATATTTCTCATAACATCTTTATATTCGCACGAAGCAAATTGTACGGATATGTTTGGGCTCATTTTTAATAAAAATTTAAGTGACACTGAAACGGCTAAGTATATAAAATACTACATAGATGATTTCGGATGCGATGCTAATGCTAGTATAAATTTACCGAATTTCACAATGAAGGCCAGTTTATTAGAATTTGCATATAGCGCGAATAAGCCTAAAAGTATTGACGAGATTTTAGAAAAAGGTGCAGTACCTAATGTATGGTTGGCTGGTTCAATAGGATTAGACTTTTTGCTTTTTTTCGAAGAAAATGGTGTTAAGCTAGAAGGACAGTCTCCAAGTCCTGAACTATTAGAATTTATTAAAACTCAAAAATATAAAGAATTTAAAGAAGAGAAATTTAAGCTAATTAAAAAACTCTTAGAACATGGACAAGACCCAAGAGGCTATATTCTTTTACAGAAAGTACTAACGCTTATAAATGATGAAAAAGACTTATTGAAATTGTTAAAAAAAGAGAATAAATAATGGATTTATTTAATATAAGCAAGAAGAAACTAGATATAAAAGATAAAATTTCTGAGCCGATAGAAATAGGCGATGAAACTACGGCAAAAAAGGCTAAAAAAGCCATGGATGATTTTAATAGTTTTTATCCTAAACCTCCAATAGTAGGGAAGATTTTTGATACAGTAACAGAAGTAGCCAAAACTGGGGTTGATACTGATGAAGAAAGAAAATTTAGAATTTACAAGGAAATTAAAGATAAAGGAATATTAGAGGAAACAAAATCGGTATACAAAATTACCGATGCTGATATTAGAGAATTTGAAAAAAGATTGAAAGAAGAAGAAAACGAAAAAAGATTGAAAGAGCAACAAATGGACAAAAATTTAACATCACCAACATCATCACTGACTAAGCCTGTCATGCTAGCATCCGGTAACTCAGTGGCAACAGACGGCTTTGTGGACTACGGCGTATCTAACGATACTTTCTCGACTCTTCAGATAGCAAACGATTCAAACGATAAATTTATCGTTACACGTGCAGATATTTATGAAAATTTAGAAAGTATATTTAGCATAGAGTGCTTTGCTTATATAAATTTGGTAAAAAACCCGCTTTATGAAAATTTAGACACCATCTACAATAACGATAAAAGCTACTCAAGCATATATAAATATCTTGATAAAAGTATAAAGCTAAGCATAAAAAGGCCTTCTTCAACAAATAAAAACATCATCCCAGATGGTAGCTCAAACGATATGCACTTTAGTGGAATAGTAAGCGATGTAGAGTATCTTGGTGTAGATGATGAGACTAGTACAAATATAGATAAAAAATACTTCTTTAAATTTAAGCTAACTTCGCCACTATATAGACTAAGCATAAATAGAGCAAATAGAATTTATACAGACCAGAGCATTTTAGAAGTAGTAAAAGATATTTTGGCTTTTAATAAACAAAGACTAACCAAAGAGCTAGACTTCTCAAATATCAAAAATAACTACAACAAGAGAGAATTTATAGCCCAGTACAATGAGAGCGACCTGGCTTTCATAACAAGGCTTTGTCATGATAGTGGTATATATTTTTATGAAGACAATGAAAAAATTTATTTTCATGATACATTTATACTAGCTTATAGCAATCAAAATGAAAATTTTACTTCAAGTGACATAAGTAACGGCAAGGAAGCTAGAAAAGTAAGCTTTAATGTAAATTTGAATAATAATCTAGCAACCGAACACATAAATAAAATAACAAAGAGTGAGACACTAAAGGCAAATAGCTTTACACACTCTTTTCAAAATACAGCCTATCCAAATGTGCTAGAGAGTAAAAATGAAAAGATATTTGACGAGCAGGTAAATATCTATGACAAGCATATAAATTTAGATGAGTATTCATTTAGTGACACTAGCTTGCTTGAAGTTAGCACCTACCTTAAGAAACTAAGAAGCGATATGCTTTTAAAAGAATTTACCGCTAGCTCAAATGTATTTGCACTAAATTTAAATGACAATATCTCGGTAGCTATTGATGCTAGCAAGGGTGAATATGAGTTTAAAATAATAGCCTTAAAGCATACTTATATTGATGAGAGCGTTTTAGAAAATACCTTAAATTTAGGCGATAATGTCCCATTTAAAGATAAAAAATTTATAAGCTCATATACAAATGAGATAAGTATCATTCCAAGTAGTGTGAAATTTGTCCCAAGCTACAAACAAAAGCCAAAAGCACCAGACATCACGCTAGGTCTTGTAGTCGGTCAAGATGGACTAAACAGCCAAAATAACACAATCCATACTGATAGCTATGGTAGGGTAAAGGTGAGGTTAAATGCTTTTAGTACGCAAGAGATAATCGATAAAGACGATGCCATCAACGCAAGCTATCACAAGAGTGCTTATCTAAGGGTGATAACGCCTATTGCTAGCAATAGCTCAGGATTTTTTGCCATACCAAGGATCGGCGATGAGGTTATCATCTCGTTTTTACAAAATGACATAGATAACCCAGTAGTAAGCGGTAGCCTATATAATGCTTCAAATACGCCACTTGTAAATGTAGATAGTAACTATCACCAAACATCTCTTAGCTCAAAAACAATTGGTGCAAATGAGACCGGTATAAACGAGATCACTTTATCAAATTTAAAAAATAAAGAGCAAATTTATGTAAAAGCAGAAAAGGACTATGACGAGCTTGTAAATAACGACTTTTCTCAAATAATACTAAATGACAAAAGCTCACAAGTGCATGGAAGTTATACTGAACGAGTAAAAAAAGCCCACATTCAGACGATAGATCTAGCAAAAAATGTAAATGTCGGAGGCGAGTATCTAACAACAGTTGGACTTTCAAAAGATACAGTAGTTGGTGTCTCAAATACGCTAAATGTAGCTGTTGATAATAACACAAGAGTAGGTCAAGATAGTCATGAATTTGTAGGACATGATAAATTTGTAGAAGTAAAATCAAATCTTAATACGACCATACATAACGATGAGATGAAAGAGGTAAAAGGCACAAAAGAGCAGAACATAGATGGTGGCTATAAACTAAATTCACAAAAAGGTATAAATGAATTTAGTAATGAGCATATCGTGCTTCAGGCAAATAGCTACATTGATATAAATGCTAAGTCAAATTTTACAACAAAAACAGCTGCCCAGCACACGGAGATTGCTGATTCAAAATTTAGCAACATAGAGACGACTTATGAGGTAAATGCCAAAGATAAGATAATCCATCAAGTAGGTAGCACAAAAGTAACGATAGAAGGATCAAGCGTCGTGATAGAAGTAGCTGGCGTAAAGGCGATATTTGATAGTAGAGGGCTAAGAGTTATCGGTGGAGATATAAAGGCTTTATAAGATCATATTTAAAGACTTACTTTGTATTTTAGTAGGTCTTTAAATTTTTAAATAAAATCATCTCTGCTAAAACTAAAACTAAGAATTTTAAAGGCAAAGGCTAAATTTAGAGCTAATATAAAAGCTAGCCACACAAATTTTTCAACATTGTACCCCAGTACAATAGACAAGCCCTTCTAAAATTTATATAATTCATTCAAAATTTCAAATACTATAAACAATAAGGAGAACATGATGGCTAAAGAAGCCGGAGTAGTTAAAAGTATAAACGGAGGAATAGCAAGAGCACTTAATGACTTAACAGGAGAGGTAAGACAATTAAGTGTAGGAGATATTGTATACCAAGGTGAAAAGATAGTTACAGAGGGTTCTAACTCTAAAGTAACAATAACTCAAACTGATGGTAAAGATATAACTTTAATAGGTAAAGATACTCTAACTCTAGATCAAGACTCTAACAATAACGAAACAGTAGCTGATATCTCAGCTTTACAACAAGCCATCTTAAAAGGAACAGATCTTAATGCTCTAGAAGAAACTGCTGCAGGTGGTCCACAAGCAGGTGGTAATGGTGGAGATGGCGTAAGTTTATCTTCTACTAGCTTTGCAGAAGGAGGCCACATTAGTAACATCAATGCTAATGTAGGAAGCATAGATGCTTTAGCTCTAGCAGCAGGTGGAGATAATAGCTTTGGTGTAAGTGGTGGAAGTGCTGTTGGAGCTGGAGCTGAAGCAACAGGACCTGCTTTACCAGCAGGAAGTATAAAAATTCCATTGTCGGCGTATAAAGGAGAAAGTGTATCTTCTGCACTATTAGACTCGTTTGCCTCTTCTATACCTAACGGATATCACGTATATAGACATACCGACGGTAGAGATTATCTAACTCCTAACGATCCTACCGCTCCTAGCGCATTTGATTATAAAGACGGTTGGTATGTAAGTAACGATGGCAAGCTAGCTATAGGACAAGATAATGCTAAAGATTTAGCTGTGACTAGCACGGCAAAAGCTTCAAACTATCCGGATGATGGATCAGTAGCTAAGATAGTAGATCCTAGCCAAAATTTAAAAGTATTTGGCTCAGACACTCCTAACAACATAACAGTAGACAATACAAAAATAACATCTGTACGTGCGGGAGTTGGAGAAGATAATATTGATGTTAAGAATGGGGCTAAATTGTTGGAAATTTTTGGTGGCTCTGGAAGTGATGATATAACTGTAGAAAGCGGCTCTTTTGTAAATAAGTTATATGGTGATAATAAAACTCAAAACGATATACACGAGAAGCGTGTTCACCCGGATTTGGATATAGAAGATAAAGGTGCTGCAGCCGATACCATAAAAGTAACTGGAAATGGAACTAAAGTTAATTTTATAGGTGCTGGTGATGGAGATGATAATATAACTGTAGACAAAGGTGCTCAAGTAAAGCTTGTTTTAGCGGACGAAGGAAACGATAATGTAACCGTAAGTGATAGTGGAACTTACGTCAGTGCGATAAACGGTAGAGGTGGCGATGATACGATATTGGTAGAAAAAGGTGCAAAAGTCGATGGTATAGTTGGAAGATGGGGTAATGATAATATAACTATAACCGGAGCTGGCACTGTTGTAACAGAAAATGTAGAAGGCAACGAAGACGGTGATACGATTAAAATTTTAGACGGTGCAAGAGTAAAAGGATACGTTAGCGGCGGACGCGGCGAAAACCCTAGCATATACGGCGGAGCTTCAGATTCCGATAAGGATAACGTTACTGTCGAAAACTCTACTGTTGAGGGAGTCGTAGAAGGCGGCGTATGGGGCGGTAATGACGGAATAAAAATTAAAAATTCTTATATAGGCGGAATATCCGGCGGAAACGGCGAAAATAAGATAGATATTTCAAATGTTACTAATTTAGATTCAAAGACTATTTTGGGCAATAAATTTAAAGATACCGTAAATATCGACGGAACCCTAAAAAATTCTACCATTATAACGGTCGATGGCGAGGATACAGTTAATATTAATGCCGGTGCGACAATAAATAATATTAATATAAATACTGGAGCCGACAAAGACACCGTAAATATCAATGCCAATATTACTGCTGATGTTGGCAAGCAATCAAATATTATGACCGAGGGCGGCATAGATAAAGTAAATATCGCTAGCGGCGTAACGCTTACCGGCACCGTTATTGATACCGGTGCCGGCGAAGAAACCATAAAGATTAACGACGGCAAAACGGCTAACGGCGATCGTATAGTATTTGATAGCTCCTCTTTAAAAACCGGAGCAGACAACGATATAGTAGAGGTTACCAATACTACGTTTATGAATAGCAACAATAGAGGTTTATCTGAGTTAAGAACAGAAGATGGAGACGATAAAATCACTATAAAAGAGGGAACTATATTCCAAGATAATTCAGTCATTACAGCTGGACGAGGCAACGATAAAGTATATCTGGAAAGCGGCGTTCAATTTAATAAAGCTGCCGTTTGGGCTGATGACGGAGATGACGAGATACATGTTAACGGAGCAGAATTTAACGGTCCTAGAGGTATAGGCGGCGTATCCGGCGGAGCTGGAAACGATAAAATTTTCATTAATGACGGAACTAAATTTACCGGCGGCTCTATACTAGGCGACGGTGGAGCTACGCTTGATCCTATAAATGGACCGGGAAATGACCAGATAACTATTTCAGGTACAAATACCGTTCTAGATAACGTAAATATAGATACCGGTGATGCTAATGCAGTTGGCGGAGCTAAAGATACCGTAAAAATCGAGGATGCACAACTTAAGTACACTAATATTAGATCTGGTAATGGTAATGACGAGATAACCATAACTGGAAACGCAAATTTAACCGGCGGATATAACAGGAGCGGAAGCGGTGATGATACTATAACAGTAAGCGGCAATGCAATCTTAAATAACACGTATCTTCAAGGGGAACAAGGTAGTGATACTATAACTATAAGCGGCAACGTTAAGGCTAAAGGTGGTAATTTTAACACCGGAGCTGGAGCGGATGATAAGATAGAAATCAAAGATAATGCCGAGTTGGATGGCACTACATTGCAGTTTGAAGGCGGTAAATCAACAGATAAAGCTACTCTAAACGTAACCGGAAACGCCGTACTAAAAGATGTATCTATACAGGCATCTTCATCTCTAGGCGAGCAATATATGAATTTCCATCAAAGCGGCGAAGCTAAAGTAAAAAGCCTTATGGGTAGCCAAAATAAAGACGTTATAGATATAGCGGGCGACTTTACTTATACTAACGTCAATCATCTTCAAACTCACGGCGGAGACGATGAGATAAAGATGCACGGCGGAGCTACGGTAAAAGTTAGTGTAGATATGGGTGATGGTAAAGATACTTTAACAATAGATAATGCTACATTTAAAGATTCTCTTGTGAATATGGATGGCGGTAACGACGAAGTAAATATAAATGCCGGAGCAAATTTAACCGGCACAAGAATTTATACCGGCGACGGTAATGATACGGTGAATGTAAGAGGCGGTACGTTTAGCGAAGCAGAGATCGGACTAGACAAGGGTAAAAATGAAGTAAATATAGAGTCTGGCGCGGTATTTGGCGACCGAGATGCTGGTCTTAACGGCTTTGGCGAGCATAAAACTTATATAAGATCAGATCATAGGGCTAGTCAAAATTCAGAAGACACCATAAACGTTAAAGCCGGCGCTACAGTCAAAAACGCCGAAATACAAACTTACGGTGGAGAAGATACTTTAAATATAGACGGTACGGTTATAAATTCGAACATAAAGTTAGGCTCAGGCAATGACACCGTCTCTATCGGTAAAAACGCAAGCATAGACGGTAGCTCTACTATCGACGGCGGAGCCGGATTTGATACGTTAAAAGTCGCTGACGGCAGTATAGATTTTAGCAGAGTTAAAAATTTCGAAAAACTAGATTTAACCCAAGGCAATAACAATGTAAATCTATCAGCTAAAGACGTTTTAGATATGACTGATAGTAATAACAAGTTAAGAATAGATGGTAATGGTGACGATCACGTAACGCTACAAGGAGGTATAGGTACATGGAATAAATCTGCTATCCCTAATAGCGATGGTTATACAGTCTATACAAAAACAGAAGGAAGTCACACCGTAACCTTAGAAATTAAAGACGTAGTAGTACACGAGATTTAAAATTTAACTAATTACTTTAATCCCAAAGGAAATTCCTTTGGGATATTCTTTCTTGTCATTAAATTTTTATAATTGTTTGTCTTTTTAATCTATATAAAATAACCTTTTGTCTATTTTTGTATAAATTTATAAATGCTTAATAATAGTTTTATGGCTTATGGTCTGGTAAAAGCTATTATAAAGGCCTAAGCACTCTATAATTAATTGATGTTCCACCTAACCAGCAACCTTCTTTTATCTTCGACGTTTAAATTTATAAAATCGATACCGAAAAGTTTCGTTAAATTTTCGCCCTTTAAAATTTGATCGGTTGCGCCGAATTCATATCCTAAGGGGCCGTTTAAAAGCAAGGTTTTATCCGCCGCCGCAAGCGCGTGATCGGGGTGATGCGAGGTAAAGATCACGCAGGTTTTTCGCTCGCTATTTAGTTTTTTGATTAGGCTTAAAACGGCGTTTTGATGAAAAACGTCGAGGTATGACGTAGGCTCGTCCATGATTAGAATTTTGGGCCGTAGTACTAGAGAGCGAGCTATAAGTACCAGCTGCATCATGCCGCCGCTTAGCTCGTCTACGTTTAAATTTAAATACTCGCTAACGCCCGCAATTTGTGCAGCTTCCTCGGCCATCGCCCTATCCTCTGCGCTCGGCCTTGAAAACATACCAACGTTTGCGTTTACGCCCATTAAAATCAGATCTTTTACTTTAAAGCTAAAAGCGATATTTTCGCTTTGGGGCACGTATCCTACGAGCTTGGCGCGCTCTTTACCGCCAAGAGAGACATGATCGCGACCATCAATCAAAATTTGACCGCTTTTTGCTTTTAGAAGTCCCAAAACAATCTTTAAAAACGTAGATTTGCCTATACCGTTTGGACCCAAAATCGCAAGCGTTTCGCCGCTTTTTAGGCTAAGGCTCAAATTTTGCAAGATTTGCTTCGCCCCGTAAGAAAAGCTTAAATTTTCTACGTTTAAGACCATCTTTTGCCCTTTTTAACGATGATTACGCCGATCATCGGAGCTCCTATAAGCGCGGTTAGGATACTTAGCGGGATTTCAGCCGAGCTCACGCTTCTAGCCGCGACGTCGGTTAGCATCAAAAATATCCCGCCTAAAATCGCAGAAATCGGAACTAGCTGTGAGTTATCGGAGCCGTAAATCAGCCTCGTAACATGCGGCATCAAAAGCCCGACCCAGCCGATGATACCGGCGATGGCTACGCTTGCGGCCGTTATCAGCGTAGCAAGTACGATAAAGATAAAGCCTAAAAATTTGCTCTCGCCCAAAATGCTTGCGTGTTCGCCGCCTAGGGATAAAATGTTTAGCTTCCAACCCATTAGGCTCAAAAGCACAAGTCCGCTAACGCAAACGGGGGCAAGCGCTGCTACGTCGCTCCATGAGATGGCGCTTAGACTTCCCATCAGCCAATATACGATACTAGGCAGCTTTTCTTGAGTATCGGCAACGTATTTGATGACGGAGATCAGCGCCTCGAATATCGCGCCCGTGATGATACCCGCAAGCACCAGCATGAGCTTTGAGTTTTTGTTTGCCAAAACACCCAACGCGTAAGCTATCATGACGGCTAAAAAGCCAAAAACGAAAGCGCCTATTTGCGTGGCTACGGGGCTACCGAAGGCTAAAATGCAAACCACTGCGCCAAATCCAGCCCCACTGCCGACGCCTAAGATATTTGGGCTCACCAAAGGATTTGCAAACATTGCCTGAAATATCACGCCCGCTGCACTAAGGCTGGCGCCTATCAAAAATGCCGCTATCAGCCTAGGTAAGCGCAGGTCCAATATCAAAGCGTAAAGCGTCTCTTTGTCGTTTTGATAATAATCAATTAGCCCGTCAATAGAAATCCTACCCGCAAGCAACGAAAAAACAACCGCAAAGATTAGCAAAAGCGATAAAAACAGATATTTTTTCATTATCTAAAAAGCTCATAAAATTTGCTCTCTCCGTTTAGGTCGAAGCGTAAAATTTGAGCTATCTCATCGTCACTTAGATCGTAGTCGTAGAGGAGTTTGTAGCTCTTTTTCATCTCGTCTTTTAAATTTATATGCTCCGTTCCTGAAAATAGCACGCTAAACCACGCCCAGCCCAGGTGCGATTCACCCGTAGGCGGCTCCCACATATCGCCTCCCAGAGGCATTTTATAGACGGCTTTTTGCTTGACGGCTTTTACGTTTTTTAAAATTTTATCGTCAAAAAAGTCCCGCGGCGTAAGCTCGTCAAAGTTGCTAAGCAAGATAACGTCTGGATTTTGAGCGAGAATCTCTTCTTTATTTAAAATTTTAAATCCCCCGAAATTCGCCGCATTTGCTCCGCCGCTTAGCTTTATCTCGTAGTCGAAATACGTCCCGCCTCCTGCGGCCTCGTAGCTTTTATCTCGGCCGAATATAAAAAGAACCTTCGGTTTTTTACTAAGCCCTTCTACGAAATTTTCAATCTTAGCTCTTACCTCGGCTCTATTTTGCAAAATTTGCTCCGCTCTTTGCTCTTTTTCGTAAATTTTACCCAGCATCGTAAACCAAAAAAGCGGGTCTTCCTCCGTGCCGCTTAAATTTACCAAAGCTACGCTTAGGCCTACTTTTCGCAGCGGCTCGATGATCTTTTCGCCTCTCATGCCCCACTGCACGACAAGATCCGGAGAGAGCTTTAGCAGCTCCTCGATATTTGGAGTAAAATCCTCTCCGATACCGCCTGCGGGGATACTAGCTGCGCCTTTGATCATTTTTCCGAGCATTCCACGCCCAATATTTTTCTTAGCCATCGGATGGACGGAGGCTAGGCGAGATACGTTGTTTTCGACACTAAGGGAAAACGAAGCTAGCGGCACCGGAAACAGCGCTACACTCTTAACGGAGCGGTCGAAGTGGAGTTTATTGCCGTTTTGATCGGTAAATTCAAGCGCGCCCAGCGTCGCTGCTAGTAACAATAAAGCAGATATGATTTTTCTCAAATTTGATCCTTAAATTTGTAAATTTTAGGGTTTTTGAGCGGGCCGGTTTAAAACCCGCTCGGCAAATTTAAATTTTAAAAGCTAGCCTTAAAGCCTAGTTTGAAATTTCTGCCCGGATTTATGAGCGGGTTGCTAGCGCTTCTAGGCTGGCTGATTAGCTCGTAGCTTAGGCTCGGGGCGTATTCTTTGTCGAAGATATTTTCGACGCCGAAATTTAGGCTAAAATCTTTTAGGAAGCCTAGTTTGCCTAGGCTCTTGCCCAAGTATAGGTTATGCACGAAATATCCCGCTCGCTCGCGCTCTATGCTGTCGTCTATACGCGTCTTTCTCGCCGCCCAGTCGCCGCTATACTCTATGTAAGAGTTAGCCAAAAACTCCGGCGAATAAGAAACAGCCACGCGTCCGCTAAGCGGAGCGATCTCCGGAAGCGGTTTGCCGGTTTGTTTATTTTTGCCGCGCGTGTAGGCGAGGTTTGTTTTAAATTCCAAATTTGACAAAATTTTATAAGCTAGGTCAAATTCCGCTCCGCTTATCTTGGCTCTATTTACGTTCTGCGACTGATAGTAGGTTACGCCGCCGCTTTGCCAGTTTCGCTCGACGATCAGATCTTTATAATCTCCCGTGTAAAATATCAAATTTGATCTAAGCGCTTTATCCGTATAGCGAAGTCCGGCCTCGTAAGTGACGCCTTTTTCGATATTTAGATCAGGGTTTGGCAGATACGCCTCGCTGCCTGAAAACGTAAGTATCGGAGCAACCTCGCCGCTCATAGGAGCTCTAAACGAAGTCGAGAAATTTCCTACAAACTCAAACCCCTGGGCGATAGGGTAAATAAGCCCTAGTCCGTAGCTCGCTCTACCGTCTTTTCTATCGTTGGCGTTTTCGTATAGGGCTTTTACGGCGGGACTCATCGAGCTATCCATATCAAAGGACGTTTTTATGCGGTCGTAGCGTAAATTTGCACTTAAAATCGCGTCGTTGCTAAACGCATATTCGAGCAATCCAAATCCGGCGACGTCAAGCTGTTTGGTTCTTAGCCTGTTGCGCACACTTGGGCCTTTGTTTACGCTTTGATACACGCTGTCCCAGTCCTCGTAATAAAAATCTACGCCGTAGGTTTGGGTTAGGCTGTCGCCTATAAATTTGCCGATAAATTTACCGCCGTAAACTTTCGGGCCGTTTACGTAGTTATCGACCTGTCTAGGCGAAAACGAGCCGATGTAGGGCCTTATGTTTAGATGAGTATAAAGCTCTCTATAATACAAGCTAGAATCTAGCAAAAATTTGTCGTTTATGTTGCCTTCGTAGTTTAGCGCTACGTATTTTTCTCTAAGAGGCGCTTCTTTTATGTATTTTTGAAAGCCTTTTTTGTTCGCCGTTCCGGGAGCGCCGACCGCCGTACCGACTACGCCGCGCTCGGACTCCGTATATCTAGTTACGAGCTCAAGTCTGTGAAAATCGGCAAAGCTATATCCGCCTTTAAAATCAAGGCTTCGGTAGTTATACCTTGTGTTTGGTATTTTACCCGCCGGAGTGTCATAGTCCTTGCCGTGCTTGTAGTTTAAGCCGAGCAATGCGTCAAACCCGTGTCCGACTACGCCGAGTTGTAAGCGGTTTTGCACGCCTTTGTTCGCGCTTTGATACTGGGTGCTTAGATACGTATCCGATAGCGCCCAGTCGCCGTGCACGTCCCCGCTAGCTCTTTTGGTGACTAAATTTACTATGCCGCCAAAGGCATCCGTGCCGTAAAGCGTGCTAGCAGGACCTCTTATTATCTCTATCCTTTCGATTTGATCGGGCGTAAAGATCGAATACTCAAACACAGGCCTACCTCTAAATCTAAGCCCGTCTACAAACATCGGCACGCGGTAATCAGACGAACTAAAACCTCGCACGTTTACGGTGCCCGAGTCCATACCTTCGTTTACGATTGAAACTCCAGGCGCCTCGCTGATTAGCTCCGGTACGCTTTTGCCGAGCTTTCTTTCTATCGTCTCTTTATCTACTACCGAGACACTTTTGCTTATCTCGTCTACACTTTGAGATGATCTTTGCGCCGTGACGGTTACGCCTTCTAATGATTTTAATTCTACTTCATTCTGCGCGGCAGCTAAAACGCCCGCAAGCGCTAAACTAAGCGCGATTTGCTTTTGCATTTAAACTCCTTTAAAAATATTTAAGTAATTATATAGAAATATATAATGATTTTCAATATGCATAAAAGTGATATTATATTTTAAAAAGCTATAATTGATATATTTATACTATATATTAAGACACTAAGATATACCATGTTGACTGGCATGATATTTATGATATGTGCTAAATAGTACCCCCTATTGTACCCCAGTACAATAGACAAGCCCTTCTAAAATTTATATAATTCATTCAAAATTTCAAATACTATAAACAATAAGGAGAACATGATGGCTAAAGAAGCCGGAGTAGTTAAAAGTATAAACGGAGGAATAGCAAGAGCACTTAATGACTTAACAGGAGAGGTAAGACAATTAAGTGTAGGAGATATTGTATACCAAGGTGAAAAGATAGTTACAGAGGGTTCTAACTCTAAAGTAACAATAACTCAAACTGATGGTAAAGATATAACTTTAATAGGTAAAGATACTCTAACTCTAGATCAAGACTCTAACAATAACGAAACAGTAGCTGATATCTCAGCTTTACAACAAGCCATCTTAAAAGGAACAGATCTTAATGCTCTAGAAGAAACTGCTGCAGGTGGTCCACAAGCAGGTGGTAATGGTGGAGATGGCGTAAGTTTATCTTCTACTAGCTTTGCAGAAGGAGGCCACATTAGTAACATCAATGCTAATGTAGGAAGCATAGATGCTTTAGCTCTAGCAGCAGGTGGAGATAATAGCTTTGGTGTAAGTGGTGGAAGTGCTGTTGGAGCTGGAGCTGAAGCAACTACGCCCAAAGTTGGTATAAATATAAGCTCTGCTGGCTCTAACGAAGGTGGAGTTATGACTTACGACCTATCTTTACCTACTGCATTAACGGCTAGACCTACTACGTTAAATTTAAATTTTAGCGGCGGAGTAGCCGGAGTAGATTATGATGCAAACTCTGTAGAGTATTCTACCGACGGCGGCAATACTTGGACGCGCGGTACTACCGTAAATCTTACCGACGCAAATCAAATCAATAACGTCAAAGTAAGAGTAACTACTATAGATAACTACGGACACGAGGGTGTAGATATAGCTACTAATCCTACGGCCCAAAGCGCCAATCAAAACCAAGGCGAACAAGACGGAAGCAAGTATTCTAATCTAAACGGAGTAGAGTACGGCGTATATAAAAGAAATTTAACCCTAAACGTAACTACCGATAACGACGAGATTATTAACTCTCAAGCTAACGGCAAAATTACCGATAACGACGATTATGTAAATATTAACGAGGGGCTAAGCGAAGCGGTATTTACGGGCGACGGCGACGACACCGTAAATATGAGCGGAGCGTTTAGCGATGTAAATTCGTATGTTAGCACAGAAGACGGCGATGACGTTATCAACGTAAAATCAGGCTCCGTGTTGAATTACGGAAACGCCCAAATAGATGCCGGCGACGGTAACGACACGATCAATCTTAATCAAGGCTCATTCGTAGGGATTAGCGGTAGCTCCGGCACTAGAATATACGGCGGAGACGGCGACGATACCTTTAACATGGATGGAGAGATCAAGGGCGGACTTGTTTACGGCGACGACGGCGATGATACGTTTAACGTAGGTTCGACAGGAGTTCTTAAGGACGGCGCGACTATTTACGCTAATGAAGGCAACGATACTATAAATTTCGGCGGAAGGGCTGAAAACGGAACTCAAATCCAAGGTAACGAAGGATACGATACTATAAACATCAAATCCGGTGCGGTAATAGATAATTCATCGGTATACGGCGACGACGTCAATGAGAATTCTTTTGACGCAGGTAACGAAATAAATATCGACGGAACGGTTAGAAATAACTCTAACGTATACGGCGGCGCGGGAGTAGATACCGTAAACATAAACGGAACGGTAGAGAACTCGTCGACGATAAATACTCGCAGCGGTGACGACAAGGTAAACATAAATGCTGGAGCGGAAATAAAAAATAGCAATATAAATACCGGCGAGGGAGGCGACGTAGTCAATATCAAGGGCAAGCTAGGCGATAATACGATGATAGATACCGAAGACGGCGATGATACCGTAAATTTTGCCGGAGAAGCGAGCGGATATGCCGCAATAAATACCGGACTCGGAAAAGATACGTTTAATATCGAAAGCGGAGCAACTTTTAACAAATTTCTTGGCGTAGATACCGGTGAGGATGATGATACGGTTAATATTAAAAATGGCGCAAATTTATCTTGGGGAAGTATAAAAACTGGAGCCGGAAACGATACTGTAAATATAGATGGCAATATGATCGGTAATCCAAATCATTTTAATGAGATAAGTACTGGAAGCGGCGATGATAAGATAAATATAAACGGGCACGTATCCGGAGAATCAAGAATAAAAGCCGGCGAGGGTAACAATACCGTATACGTTAGAGGAACCGTCGACGGCAAAGCTAGAATAGAAGCGGGTGATGTCGATAATGACGATAAACACAGCGAACTTCATATAGAAAGCGGAGCTACGCTAAGCGGAGGCAGTAGCGTAGGTATGGGCGGCGGCAACGATACTATTTATATTAAGGAAGGCTCAAACGTAACTAGTGCCACTATATCTGCCGGAAACGGAAATGATACCGCATATATAAATGAAAATCTGGATACGGTTAATATAAAGATGGGTAATGGCGAAGATACGATAAATTTCAAAAAAGGGATAACTATAAAAAGCGGCGTAATAGATTTCGGAGAGGGTAACGATAAAATCGATATCGACGGTATTACCTTTACTAATGGCGCGGAACTACGCGCCGGCGTATCTGATCAACCTGCTTGGTATAGCGACGATGACGACGATATTATAAACATTACAAATTCTAAATTTGAACAAAATAGTAAAATAGACGCCAAAATCGGAGACGACAGGATAAATATCGGTACCGGAGCGATAATAGACAACTCAAAAGTTATAGCCGGATACGGTAGCGATACTATAAATATTAATGCGGGTTCTAAGGTAATAAACGGTAGTAAGATTTATTCCGGACTAGATAATAAAGACGGCGGCACAAACGACTTAGATACCATAAATATTAACGGCGGCGAGATTACGGACTCTGAAATTCATACATCTCATAGCAAAACGACGACGAATATAAATGACGGAATTCTTACGAATGCGAAAATTTTAGGCGCTTACGGAGAAGACAAGATAAACATAAACGGGGGTGTAATTAAAAATTCGGAAATAACCGGCGGCGACGGAGACGATAAGATAAATATAAACGGCGGAAATTTTACCGAAACTAAGATAAGTACTGGAAACGGGAAGTATATGGGCAATGGGGATGTCGTAAATATCGCCGGAGGTACGTTTAGTAAAACTACCGTAGAATTACAAGGAACAAAAAATACCGTAAATATAAATTCCGGAGCGGTATTTGGCGATCAATCGGACGCTATAGTCAATAGGCAATATCAAACCAAGATAGTAAACTACGGTAACGACGAAGATCACGTAAACGTAAATGCCGGAGCTATCGTTAAAAACGCGACATTTGATCTTAACGGAGGTAGCGATACTATAACCGTAGCATCGGGCGCTACTGTAGAACATTCTCAGCTTATAACCGGAGACGATGTCGATACGCTAAACATAAACGGTACTGTTAGCGGAGATACGCATGTGGATTTAGGATACGGTGCGGATGTCTTAAATATAGGAAACGGCGCCATCGTATCGGATTCTGATATCCATATGGACGACGGTAGTCAAGGATACAACGATACTGTAAATATCGCAAACAACGTTACCCTTAAAGACTGGGCGGATATCAAAGGTGGCGGTGGAGTCGATACTATTACCGCGGGCGACAACCTAAAGCTTATTAATGGCGCGGGTATACACGGCGACTGGGGAAATAACGGAAGCACTGGAACTGGTAGCAACGATGACGGTGATATAATTACAATAGGTAAAAATTTAAATATGAGCGGCGGTTCTATGATAAGTGGCGGCGGCGGAGACGATATTATCTCTATCGGTAAAAATGCAAGTATTCAAGATACTTCGACTATCGATGGTGGAGCTGGATATGATACATTAAAGATTGCTGATGATAGCGTAAACCTTACTAAAGTGACAAACATAGAGAAACTGGATTTAACCCAAGGCAATCACAATATAACTCTATCAGCTAAAGATGTTCTAGATATGACTGATAGCAACAACAGACTAAGAATAGATGGCGATAGTGGCGATAATCTTGGTCTTGCAAGTAAGGGTTGGGTTGAAGATACTAGTGCTAACATTACTGGTTATAAAGTCTATACTAACACAGAGGGTGTACATACTGTAACTCTAGAAGTTCAAGACCAAGTACACGTATTTTAATATTTAGCTAACTAATCCCAAAGGAATTTTCCTTTGGGATATTTTTTATCTCACTAAAATTTATAATTGCTCTAGATTTAAAACCAAAATAAGATCAAGAAATAAATCTATCAAGCCAAAAGAGCTGCTAAGATAGTGCTGTTAGAGACAAGTTTTATAAAAATTCGGAGATAAATAAAAGCCAAGTGATTTAAAATTTAGCGAGCAAGAGCTTTTTAACCCACACTCACTATAAAATTTCTATTTTCCCTCTGAGTCTAGGCCATTTAGGATATAGTTAACTTCATTGTCATTTAGATCGTAGTGCAGAAATTCTTTATAAAATTTCTTTGTTTCAGTAGCTACGTCGATATCTTTAAAAAGCTCAGGATGTAAAGTTTTAGCCGCCCATAAAATTTGCAAAGCTCCCTCGGCTCCGTATCTATCCCAGCTAAAAACGCCTGCTGGATTTACGAAAACTTTTTTGTTTTTGATAGCATTTGTGACAGCATAGGCGTTGTTTTCATATATCTTTTCTGCGTTTAGTTCAAGCATATTTCCGGTTATAAAGTATACTCTTTTATATTTAAGTGGTTAAATTTATTGTTTTGATTGTTTTAGAATGAATGAAAAACGATGTTGGTAAATTTGTAGCAAGTGCTCCCCCTCTTGCACTGGGCAAAAAAGGGAGAAAAGAGAGATTATTTCTCAAAAGCTTTTTGCAAGCTAAATGGAAATGCCTGATAACCCATCGCATTTGTCATTTTTATCTCGATGCCAGGCTCTTTTGCGCCCCACTCAAACTCATCGATGTGTGGGCTAGGAAGTCCTACTGGGCGACCTTTTGCAATGTCAAACTGCATGCCAGCAACAGCTGAATAGACCATCACGCTATCAAGGTCATCTTGATACTGCGTAAGGCTAGTAACCGAACTATACCACTCTTTGCCACGCTCTTTGCCGTACTCCCAAATTTGCTCAACGGTCTTTTTCTTTTCATCTATCTTATAAACGACTGCGCGAGAGTACTTCATGCCAGCGATGGCTGGTTGCTCCATGCCCCTTGTGTCGCCGTTGTCAAAGACGCTTAGATAAATTTCGCCTTTTTTAGACTTGCTATCTATCCTAAATGCTGTGTGTTGCGTCCATTGCCAGTCAAAGCCACCTTTGTCGCTCTCGTATCCTGGACATTTTGAGTACTCATCTTCGCAGATGATCTTGTTGCCTTTGCTATCAACTGGCTGAAGGAGTTTATCTTTAAATTTATCGCTCCAGTCCTTGTGAGCGCCCATGATCCATTTTACTTGTTTATCACGGCCGATCTTGATGACCGCATCTTGGTGGCGGCTTGAGATGATGATGCTATCGTCGCTTGGGTCATAATCCACGCTATTTACGTGCGCCCAGTTGCGTCCCGGACCAGCGCCAACTATGTCGCCCCATTTATCATGCGTATCCATAGACTGAAGCTCATCAGAGCTTGCAGTGTGACCTGCTTTTTTAGCGTCTATGTTTAAGCAAACCGCACCTTGATCAAGCGTTTTTAGCACGATATCGCGGTAAGGATCGAGAATTTCATATAGTCTAAAGTCATCAACTACGTTGCCATCTCTGTCAAGCTCAACGATCACGTCGCGCACTGTTCTTACGTTTTTGCCATCAGCTCTTTTATAATCAGCATTTGCTACGCGCAAGAAGTAGTGTCCATTTTGCGCTACGTCCATTGAGTGTGAGAAGTCGTTGTAGCTAGCTGGTAGCTCGCGGTTAAAAATTTCTCTACCCATGATGTCGTATTTTGCGTATCTTTGGCCGTATCCCCAAGTCATAGCGCCGTCGTCATTTTGCTTAAAGCCCATCATTACGCCAGCGTGAAATGGCTGTTTTAGATCATAAATTTTGCTTGGCTCAAGATACCATCTAACCTCGCCTTTTGTATCAAGGATGAAGTTATTTGGGCTGTAGTTCCACTCGATCGCACCGCCAGCTGGGTTGTTCCAAACGACTTTTGTGCCCTTGCCTGTTTTATTTACGAAGTTATTTACGTAGTAGAGGCGGTTAGCAAATTTAGCACTCGCAGGCTTAGTAACCTCGATCTTGTCAAATAGCGCGCCCTTTTGATTTGGCGTGCCAGCGCTCTCTAGATAGATAGCTGGAGCGTAAATTTTATAGCTCTCTTTTATATGCTCAGTCTTGCCTTTGTAGCTCTTGTCGTACTCGACCTCAACAGTATTTTGGTAGTCAGGATACATTCCAAAAACTGGGATGCCGCCATGTGTGCGAAGATGCTTATTAGCCACTTTGTAGCTTATCACCTGACCGCCTTGTTTTGGCACGATGGTTACTTTGGCATTGCTTAGTGTGTAGCCGCCATTTTTGATGACTGCTGTAAGTGGGGCAGTGTCGTACGGATTTACCACTACTTCGCCGATTTGCCCAGTGATAGCATAGTCAAGCTTGGCTCCACTTGGACCACCTATGGCAAAGGCCGATGAACAAAGCACAGAGGCTAGTGCAAGACAACTCAAAGTATTTTTCATAACATCTCCTTTAAATAAATTTTATAAATTCTACCCATAGAACTTATAAAATTTAGTAAAGCCCTGGAACGCCCAAGGCTTAAATCAGGTAAAAGGAGTAATAAAAAATATTGCGTCCTTCGTAATTGTAATAAAACCTTATAACATAAAAATCACGATAAACTTTATAATGGCTTAAAACCTAAATTTATATTAAAAATTTTTGTCTTTTCGGATCTTAAGCTAGCATTTACGCTTTAGCACTTATAATCAGCCCCAAACAATGGAGCAAAACTTATGACACTAACTTACAATGCAAAGAAAATTTATGAAAATTGGTTTGACTCAAAAAGTGAGCTTGAAGAGAGCAATGCTAGCTTTTTAGAGGATTATTTAAATTTTTTAGGCGATATTAGTGAAGTGATAAATATTGATGAAAAAACAAGACTTTCGGTTATCATCGCCTCTCTTTGCGTGAGTAAAGGCGCAAAAAGCTCATTTAAAAGCTTCATTAGGGCTGCTTTAAATGTAGGCATATCAGCAAAAGAGATAAGAGAAATTTTATATCAAGCAGTGCCTTATGCTGGGCTTGGCAAGGTAGAAGATTGTATATTTTTAGCTGATGAAATTTTTAATGAGCGCTATATAGAGCCTGAAAATATGCCTAAAAAATCAAGAGAAGGCAGAGGTGAACGAGGCCTTGAGATACAAAGAAAACTCTTCCCAGCGGTTGATAAATTTATCGCATCAATGCCAAATGATCAAAAACATATAATGGAGTTTTTATCGCAAAACTGCTTTGGCGATTTTTATGCAAGAGATGGACTTAGCTTAGAGCTTAGAGAGCTTTTGACATTTGTCTATATCACGACTCTTGGCTTTGCAAAACCACAGCTTTTAGGGCACATTGCTGCAAATTTTGGCATCGGCAACGATAGAGCTAAGCTAATAAGCGTTGTTACGACACTTATACCATTTATAGGCTATCCAAGTGCTTTAAACGCATTATCAGCAATAAATGAGATAAGTTCTAGTAAAAATTAAATTTTTAATCAATGCGATATCTTATAAATTTCAGCCAAAATTTATTCTAGCGTTAAATTTGCGGTTGAGCTTGGTTGTAGAATAACTCAAAATAAATCATCTAAAGGAGATTATCATGAGTTTTCTATCTAAATTTAGCAAGGCTATCTTTGCTGTTGCGGTGGCTGGAGCGATCAGTGCTAGTGCATTTAGCGAGGGTGAGGACTACGTCAAGCTTGAAAAGCCACTAAGTGTGGGACAAAATACGCTAGTTAAAATTTTTAGCTACGCTTGCCCATTTTGCTACAAATACGACAAGAGCGTCACTCCAAAAGTAGTTGAGAAAATCCCTGGACTAAAATATGAGCCATTTCACCTAAAGACAAAGGGCGATTACGGCGAGGTTGCGAGCAAGGTCTTTGCCGTGCTTATCGTTATGGACGAGGCAAAGGGAGTGAGCTTGTTTAATGAAAATTCGCTATTTAAAAAGGCTAAATTTGCCTACTACAAAGCTTATCATGACAAAAAAGAGCGCTGGAGCGATGGCAAAGATGCTGAGGGCTTTTTAAAGACTGGACTTGATGCAGCTGGCGTTAGTAAAGCAGACTACGAAAAAGAGCTAGCTAATCCAAAAGTGACTGAGCTACTTAAAAAGTGGGACGAGAGCTATGATGTGGCTAAAATTCAAGGCGTGCCAGCATTTGTCGTAAATGGCAAATATCTCATCATGACAAAATCAATCAGCTCGCTTGACGGCATGGCAGCACTCATCGAAGAGCTTCTTAAAAAATAAGGCGCCACATGAGCTTTTTTAAAAAAATGGCTAAATTTCAAGACTCACGCATCTCTTGGGCGATCTTAGTCTTTGTAAGCGTTGCACTTGTCGTTATCGCGCACTCGCTCTTTCAAAACTACGCTTATATGCCTCCTTGCGAGCAGTGCGTCTATATACGTTTTGCCTTTTTATGTATGGCGCTTGGTGGCGTGATCGCTATGATAAACCCAAAAAATTTACTCTTTGCTCTAGTTGGCTACGTCTTTGCCTTTTGGGGAGCGGTGCAGGGCATAATGTATAGCGTAAAGCTAGCTAAAATTCACGATGCGGTGCATGGCGATGATCCTTTTGGCGTGCAGGGCTGCTCGACTGAGCCACACTATCCATTTGGTTTGCCGCTTGAGAAGTGGGCGCCTGACTGGTTTATGCCAACAGGCGACTGCGGATATGACAGCCCTATGGTGCCTGATGGCGTGGTGCTAAGTGATTTGCAAAAGAGCATAGTTGATCTTTATGCGGACGGCTGGTATCTTGTGCCGTCGTCTAAATTTATGTCGATGGCTGATTGCACGCTGCTTGGATTTGGTGTTTGTTTTGTAGTGCTTGCACTTATGCTCGTTTCAAAGCTTTTATCCTTTTTAAAATGAATTTAGTTAGCCCAAATTTGGGCTAACTTAGGATATACTGCACGCATGGGTATTAATTTAAAATCACAAAATATTAAAATCTACGCCATCATCTTGCTTGCTAGCCTTTTTGTAATACTTCTTGGGCTAAATATTTACAGCAATGCAAAAGAGAAAATCATAGAGCTATCTGATAAAAATAACATAGCAGTCAGCAAAAATATCGTAAATAACTTTCAAATTTGGCTTGATGAACGTATAAATTCACTCATTCGTGCGTCAAAATTTATACAAAATGCAGGCATCGTAGATGACGATAAAAAGATAGCTGGCTTTATAAAGCTCTTTAAACAAAACGCAAAAGAATTTGATCTAATGCAGCTTTTAAGGGATGATGGAGAAATTTTTGTAGATGGAGAAAAAATTTTAGAAGAAGTTATGCCAAAGAGCGAAAGAGCAGGGCTTATCTGGTATGTTGAGACAAAAAATACAAATGCCCCAAGCGTAAATTTCATGCAAAAACATAAAATTTTAAAAGGCTCAACTCTAAATTTATGCGTTCCAGTCACAAAACAAGCGAAATTTAAAGCAGCACTTTGTGGCGTCGTGCGTATAGAAAATATCTTTAATAGCATTAAAAATTTTAGCCTTGCACCAAATTCTTACTCATTTTTAGTAACTCATAGCGGTGAAATTTTAACATCGATACCTGATCTTGTTTTAAAAAAAGAGATCGAGGAGAAATTTAAAGAGTTGTTTTTAAAAGATGAAGACATTACAAGCTTAAAAATAGGACAAAATTTAATCCAAGTAGCTGAGATACCAACGATAAATTGGTTCATAGGAGCTGGCACAAATAACGAAGAGGAAATTTCGGCCTTAACAAAAGAAGCTTTAAAAAATGCTCTAAGCTTGCTCTTTGCCTTCGTTGCGCTCACATTTTTGGCAAATATTCTTCATAATTTTATGTATAACAAGATAAAAAAGATACAAGATGAGTATGAAACATTGCTAACTCATAGAGCCAAAATGAGTGAGGCTGGCGAGCTAATAAGTGGTATCAATCATCAATTCATTCAGCCAGTAAATTCGCTAAAACTAATGCTAAGCTCGTGCATAATGTTAAAAAAAGAAGGCAAATTAAGCGATGAGGAGCTAATAAATTTACTTGAAAAAGGGCAAAGCTCGGTCAAACTTCTTTCAAGTACTATTGAAATTTTTAGGAATT
Source organism: Campylobacter concisus (assembly GCF_003048905.1). Lineage (NCBI taxonomy): Bacteria > Pseudomonadati > Campylobacterota > Epsilonproteobacteria > Campylobacterales > Campylobacteraceae > Campylobacter > Campylobacter concisus. The sequence goes on along the minus strand of NZ_PIRO01000001.1, from coordinate 905,846 downwards.
TTTACAAAAGCGCTGAAAATGTGAGCGAATTTGAGGTGCAAACAAGCGTTAAAAACCTAATAACTCTCATGCACACAGAGCTAAGCCGTGCAAATGTTAGTGTAAAATTTAGTGGCTTTAACGAACAAAAAGTTCGTCAGATAGAAAATATAATCCAACAAATTTTGCTAATCCTAATACACAACGCAAAAGACTCACTTGTCGAAAGTTACAAAGATGAGCCACTAAAACGTATCATCGAGATAAAATTTAGAAGCTTTAAAGATAAATGCTACATCGGAGTTTATGACAATGGGAATGGCGTAAGCGAGCAAATGAGCGAGAAAATTTTTACTTGGCTAAATACCACCAAAAAGCAAGGAAATGGCATAGGGCTTTATTTTGCTAAAAAGCTAGCACAAGAAAAGCTAAATGGTGATGTAAGGCTCGTAAATAACGCAAAGCCAACGGTGTTTGAGCTAAGTTTTGATATAAATTTAAAGGACTAAAATGCAAGAAGTCTTAGAAATTTTAAAAAAGACGTCCGTCTTGGTAGTTGAAGATGATGATATGGCAAGAGAGCTTATTATTAGCGGGCTTAAACCTTATTGTGAACAGGTAATTGGTGCTTGCAATGGACAAGATGGCGTGGAAAAATTTAAAAAGCAAGGCTTTGATATTGTGATGAGCGATATTCACATGCCAGTGCTTAATGGCTTTGAGATGATGAATGAGATGAAACGTACAAAGCCGCACCAAAAATTTATCGTCTTTACCTCTTATGATAGTGATGAAAATTTGATAAAAAGCATGGAGGAAGGGGCGATGCTTTTTTTAAAAAAGCCTATTGATATGAAGGATCTTAGAGCAATGCTTATTAGTTTAAGTTTTGAACGAGATGAAAAGCTAGTTTATTTAAGCGATGAGGTGAGTATAAATTTAAAAAGAGAGAAAATTTATAAAAACGGCATTGAAATTTATCTTAGTTTTTTGCAAAATAAGATATTTTGGCTCTTTGCTTATAATCTAAATAAGCTAGTTACTTATGAGATGATAGAAGAATTTGTCTATGAGAGCGATGTTAGCAAGGCGGCTATCCAAAATGTGATACTTCGTCTAAAGCGTGAGCTTGGTGTGAAATTTAAAAATATCAGTGAGAGTGGATATATTTTAATCACAAAATCTGAATGATTTAGAATTATCGCTACCTTGTACCATAGTACAATATACAAAAGTAATTAAATATACTAAAATACCGACAAATAAAAATAAGGAATAAAGATGGCAGCAGTAGCTGGTATAGTTAAAAGTGTTTCATCTGATGTTATAGCGATAGACCAAAATGATCATGTAAGAGTTTTAGACGTAAATGATAAAGTATATATCGGAGAGGCTATAAAGGGCGAGAGTGAAAGCTCAAGCATTACAATCACTGCAAATGATGGACAAGATATATCAATAAACGGATACGATACTCTTTGGCTAGACAGTAGCGTAGTAAGCGATGATGTTGGCGAGTCTAGCATAGATACTGACGCATTGTTTAAAGCGCTTCTTGGCAATGATTATGTATCGATTTTAGATCATATAAATGAAAAAGTAGATGATATCCTTAGTGCAACCAATTTAGAGCAAGAAGAGCCAAATGATGAGGCTAGCGTAAATATTAGTTTTAATGAAATAGATCCAAATTTAGCAAATGAGCATGGATTAAGAGAAGATGATCTTTTAGCTAAAATGAATGAACATAAAGAGAGCGATAAGCAGGTAGATCCTAGCTTTGAACATACAAATCTTAACGCAACTACGATATATATAGATATCGATAACGACTTCAATAAACTTTCATAAATTTGAGCTTTTTGCTCAAATTTCTTCTGTTTTAAAAAACTCAAATTTATATAATATCCTCTATAATAAGCTAAAAATTTCAAAGGAAAACGATGAAAAAAATTCTAATCATCGCAGGCTCTTGTAATAGTGGCACAGCTGGGCTTCAAGCAGATATAAAAACATGTGCTAGGTTTAATTGTTATAGTGCAACAGCGGTAACTTCTTTGGTCGCTGAGACTACGGATGCCGTAAAAAGCGTGGTTTGCTTAGAGCCTAGTTTTGTCAAAGATCAGCTAAATACGCTTGCGGAAGAATTTAGCTTTGATGCGATTAAGATAGGCATGTTATTTAGTGAGGAGATCATGGAGGTGGTGCGTGAGTTTTTACTAGCTCAAAATACCAAAGTAGTGCTTGATCCAGTTTGCGTCTCAAAAAGCGGACATAAGCTTATAAAAGATAGTGCGGTGGCAAAACTAAAAGAGCTAATGAGCTTAGCAACGGTAACTACTCCAAATTTAGATGAGGTAAATGTACTTTTTGGTGATGATTATAAAGATTTGCCTTGTGATGTTATCGTAAAGAAACATATCAGCGAAGATAGCAGTATAGACACACTTTATAAAAAAGATGGTTCGCTAAGAAATTTTAAGACCCCACTTGTTAATCCGCTTGTAATGAGTGGAACTGGTTGTAGCTTCTCAACTGCACTTGCTTGCTTTTTAGCAAAGGGCAAGAGCTTAGAGGAGTCTATACAACTTTCAAAAGAGTATATTTGCTCTATCATAAAAGAGAGCATAGATACAAAACTTGGTAAAAATCGCCTACTTTGGCATGGAGCGAAGTAAAATTTATCCCTCTGATCTTTGCACGGCAGCTGAGTGAGTGATGATGTCGTGCAGATTTAGTTTATCTTTTCTAAAGAAACAAAGGCAAAGTCCAAGTATGCTAAAGCCAGCAAAGGCAAAGCAAATTTGGCGCAAGATGGTGTGAAAAAAGCTTAGTTTTCTACCGGTTTTTAGGTTTATTAGATAAATTTCTTGTGCTTTGTAGCCTGGAGTTTGTGCTTTTATGCTAAAAAAAAGGCACATTATAAGTGAGATCAAGCTATTTGCACTAAAAATAGCAATTTGGTTATGCAAAAACGCCTCTTTGCCATCAAGCACAAGATATGTTATCGCATAAAATATCGGCATACCGATGATAAAAAGATCGATAACGAAGGCCTTTGCTCTAGCCCAAACAGGTGCGATTTTTGCCTTTTGCTTTGCCAACTCAATTTCCTGTATTTATGTAGATACGGCTAAATTTCTCCCAGTCGTATAGATAGACTAGGTTGTCACTCTCGCCATTATCATGCGTGACGCAGAGCATAGTAGAGGCACGTGAGACTTTGCACCAGTGATTATAGAGATCAAGTTTTTTGATATCGCTTTCTAGTACACCAAAACAGCCTATATATTCATAAATACTAAGATCAAAAAAGCTCTTATTTTCGGTTTTTAGCAAGCATTTTTTGCTATTTTCTTGCATTAAATTAGCTCTACACCTTTGCCATTTACTACTTCGCCGATCACGTAGCCATCGCTGCTAGCTAGGACAGCGTCAACGTTTTCTTTTGGCACAACTAATATCATACCAACGCCCATGTTAAAAGTCCTCATCATCTCGCTTTCTTCTACTTTTTGAGCGAGGATTTTAAAAATTTCAGGCGTTTTTACAGCACTTTTTTGCACCTTCGCACCAAGTCCAGCAGGAAAGACTCGAGGTAAGTTTTCAACTATGCCACCACCGGTGATGTGAGCCATTGCCGTAATCTTATCTTTTAATCTTAAAAAGTCGCTCACGTAAATTCTAGTTGGCTCAAGAAGCACGTCGATAAGCTTTCGCTCACCTACTTTTTCATCAAATTTTAGTCCAAGCTCGCTAACTACTTTTCTTGCAAGAGAGAAGCCATTTGAGTGCAGGCCGCTACTTGGAAGCGCGACTAAAACGTCACCAGATTTTACAAATTTGCTTCTGTCGATCTCATCAGCCTCAGCGATACCAACGGCAAATCCAGCAAGGTCAAAGTCGCCTTTTTCATACATCGATGGCATCTCGGCTGTCTCACCGCCAATAAGTGCGCATTGCGCCTTTTTGCAGCCATTTGCGATGCTTTTTACCACCTCTTTGGCACTCTCTATCTCAAGCTTTGCTGTCGCGTAGTAATCAAGGAAAAAGAGTGGTGTAGCGAAGTTGCAGATGAGATCATTTACGCACATTGCGACTAGATCCTCGCCCACACCGTCAAATTTCTTAGCATCAATAGCTAGGCGAAGCTTCGTGCCAACGCCATCAGTCGCTCCCAAAATGGCTGGATTTTTATATCCGCTTGGTAGTCTGACCGCTCCTGAAAATGACCCAATGCCACCTATAACGTTTGGTGTTTGTGTAGACTTTACGAAAGGCTTTATCGCCTCAACAAAGCTATTTCCAGCATCTATATCCACTCCAGCATCTTTATAGCTTATCATCTTTGACCTTTTTTGTAATTTTTTAAAACTTTAGCCAAAAGTTGCTAAAATTGTCATCAATTTTCAAAAATGGAGCGAGTTTGCAGAAATTTCCAAACGCCTACGTCATCACAGGCTCGATCGCTAGCGGCAAAAGCACGGTTGTAAATTTACTAAAAGAGCGAGGTTTTAGCGTGATAGATGCGGACCTCATCGCTCACGAGCAGCTTGAAATTTGTAAATGTGAGATAGTGGAATTTTTTGGAGAGCAAATTTTAGATGAAGCTGGCAAGATCGATCGTCAAAAACTTGGTGTCATTGTTTTTAATGATCCAAAAAAATTAAAAATTTTAGAGCAAATTTTGCATCCAAAGATAAAGGAAGAAATTTTATCTCGCGCTACGAAGCTTGAGTGCTTGGGGCAGGTTTATTTTGTAGATATCCCTTTATTTTTTGAAAAAGAGGATCGCTACGCTGAGTTTAAAAATATAGCTGTGATCTATGCGCCAAAAGAGCTTTTGCTAAGCCGCTTAATGAGCCGAAATGGTCTAAGTTTAGAAGAAGCAAAAGTAAGAGTGGAGCTTCAGATGGATATCGAGCAAAAGCGAAAAAAAGCAAATTTTATAATAGATAATAGTGGCGATAAAGAAAATTTAGAGCAAGAACTAGAGAAATTTCTAAGGCAAATTTGTGGCTAGTTTTATATAAATTTGGCAAAAAGTAGAGCAATTTTAAAGGAAAAATAATGCAAGTTTCAAAGTACAACGCTAGTGGCAATGATTTTGTCATATTTCATACATTTTTGAACAAAGATAGAAGCGAGCTAGCAAGGCAAATTTGCAGCCGAACGAACGGCGTGGGAGCTGATGGGCTCATCGTGCTTTTGCCTTACGAAAAGGGCGTGAAATGGGAGTTTTACAACAGCGATGGAAGCTACGCTGCGATGTGTGGCAACGGCTCGCGTGCGGCTGCTAGATATGCCTATCTAAACGACCTTGTAAGTTCAAGCGAATTTGCTCTGCTAACTGGTAGCGGCGAGGTGATGGCAAATGTGAAAGGTGAGTGCGTCGAGGTTGTGCTAACAAGTCCAAAGATTTTAAGCGAGCCATTAAATGAAAACAGCAAAACTTGGTATTTTTACGATACTGGCGTGCCACATCTTGTAAATTTCACACAAAATTTAGAGGAATTTGACGTCAAAGAGTGCAGGGCGCTTCGTCAAAAATACAATGCAAATGTAAATTTAGCCAAATTTGAGGGCGAAGTTTTAAAGGTGAGAACCTACGAAAGGGGCGTGGAGGACGAGACGCTAGCTTGTGGCACTGGCATGGCGGCTTGCTTTTACGGCGCTACTTTAAATTTAAACGCAGCGCAATGCCTAAAAGTCTATCCAAAAAGCGGCGAGGAGCTTGGTCTTAGACTAGAAAACGGCAAAATTTTATTTAGCGGAGCGGTGAAACACTGTTTTGATACGAGTATTGAAATTTAGCTTTTAGGGTGAGTTTTATACTTGCTCTTGGCTAGTTTGGCTATTAATGATAAGCAAATTTTTCAAATTTATATTACTAAATTTGCACCTAGCTGATGAGGTAAAATTTTATAGTGGCAATTATTTAAATTTTGAATACAAAATAACTAATTAAAAAACTTAAAAATAAATTTTGATAAAAATTTGATAGTAATTTAAAAAAAGAAGATCTCCGCCGAAGCGGAGAAAAGGTGTTATTTCAAAGCATCTTTTGCTTGTTTTGCAAGTGCCGCAAATGCCTTCGCGTCATTCATAGCTAGATCAGCTAAAATTTTTCTATCAAGTTCGATCTTAGCTTTGTTTAAGCCGTTGATAAATCTTGAATAGCTAATGTCGTTTAGTCTGCAAGCTGCATTGATACGAACGATCCATAAACGTCTAAAATCACGTTTTTTCTGACGTCTGTCGCGATATGCATAAACTAAACTTCTCTCTAGTTGCTCTTTAGCTTTTCTAAAGTGTTTATGTCTAGCACTGAAAAAGCCACGTGCTAGCTTTAAAACTTTCTTATGGCGTCTTCTTCTAACTACGCCTGTTTTTACTCTTGCCATATTTATCCTTTTACAAATTGGCGCTCACTAAGTGAGTCTTGCCCCTAAATTTGGGGGAGTTTGAATGACTTTTTGTCAAAAACTTAAATCTACGCTACTTTATACGCCGAGCATTTTGCGAACGGCTGAGACGTTTGTGCTATCCACATAGTGTGGGCCACGAAGGTCTCTCATACGCTTAGTAGGTTTTTTTGTTAAGATATGGCTTCTAAAAGCAGAGCCTCTTTTTATCTTATTTTTACCTACTTTAAAGCGCTTAGCAGCACCGCGAACGGTTTTCATCTTTGGCATGCTAATCCTTTTTGAAATTTTATACGCAATTGCGTAAGTTTTGGATTATAGCGAAAAATCCTTTAGAAAATTTAAATTTCACTTAGGCAAAATTTGCAATAAATTTACATTTAACTTAAAAAAGTTTTAAAATATGGAACTAATTTATTAAATTTGGCGTATAATCACATGAAGAAATTTTATTTTACTAAAGGAGTAAAAATGAAAGGCAAAATTATTGCATCAATCGTCGCTATGAGTGCGATTTTAGGCACAAGTAGCTTGGCATGCACTACTATTTTAGTAGGAGATAAAGCTTCAAACGATGGCTCTATGTTAGTCGCCAGGAGTGCAGACAGCAAGGCTGTAAAGGCACAAGTCTTTTTAATCCATCCGGCAAAGAAAAACCAAACTGGCATGCATAGCTCAAAAGCCCATGACGGCGCAAATGACTTTACATATCCGCTTCCAAAAGATGGTATGAGATATACAACTGTTGCAAATTCGCACACAAAACTTCATGGAGCAGTTGGCTACAACGAGGCAGGGGTTGGACTAAGCGGCACTGAGACCATTTACGCAAAAGATGAGCTTTTAAAGATCGACCCATATAATGAAGAGAGTGGCATCACCGAGGATGACATCCCAGACGTGCTTTTGCCACGTATGAAGAGTGCAAAAGAGGGCGTTAAGCTTCTTGGCGAGATAGTAGAGACAAAGGGCGCTGGAGAAGGCTTTGGCGTGGTATTTATCGATGCAAACGAGCTTTGGTACTTTGAGACAGGTACAGGCCATAAATGGATCGCTTCAAAGATCCCACAAGATGAGTACTTTGTCACTGCAAACCAAGGCAGACTTCACGCTTATAAAGAGAATGATCCAAATTTCATGGGCGCAAAAGATGTTATCAAATTTGCGATTGACAACAAAACTTACGACCCTGCAAAAGATGGCGAATTTAACTTTACAAAGGCCTATACAAGGGACGATGAGAGGGATGTGACCTACAACTACCCACGCGTTTGCTGGGTTCAAAGCATGTTTAACCCAAGTCTAAAACAAGACTTCGCCGATGGTCAGAAATTTCCAGTATTTTTAAAACCAGAGAAAAAACTAAGTGTTGAAGACCTAAAAGCTGCGATGAGAGCCCACTACAACGGCACTGCGTTTGATAACTACGCCAGCAAAGATGAAGATAAGAAAAACGTCTACCGCGCTATAAGTGTCTTTAGAACATACGAGTCTCACGTCATGCAGGTGCGCCCATGGCTACCAAAAGAGATCGGCCGTGTGACTTACGTAGCTCTTGGCATGGCTGATCTTAGCGTTTATTTGCCGTATTATGAGGGGCTTGATGGCTTTATAAAAGGTTACTCAGATGGCTCTTATGACGCTGATGATACTTCGATATACTGGGTTTATAGAAAGCTTCAAACACTTGTGATGACCGATTATGAGAAGTATTCGCCAGTGGTTAAAGAGGCTTACGCTAAATTTGAAAAAGAGTTGGCGGTAAAACAGGCTAAATTTGAAGATGAGTACGTAAAGCTTTATAAAAAAGATAAGAAAAAAGCGGACAAACTCCTAAATGAATTTAGCCAAAAGACAATGCAAGAGGCAAAGGATCTAACTCAGGAGCTTACAAACAAAGTCTTTACTATGCTTACAGCTGATATGGACGCTAAGCTAAAATCTCTAAATAAAGGCAAAAAAGACTAAAAACTCTGGGCGTGAAATTTAGTAGCGCCCAAACTTTAAACAAAAATTTGGCAAAGAGCGTTTATAATGCGACAAAAATTCACTACAAAGGAAAAACGCTGATGCCTTGTCCCATGCATAAAGCTCATTAATCTCGGCAAAAAACATATCAGCGATTTTCAAAAAACACGCAAATTTTTAAATGATTTTACATTTTTTCACATTGATATAAATCCATTTTTACTAGCAGGTCCGCTGCATTGTAACTGCATTTTTAATAGCAAAGCTAAGCAATGCCTGAAATTTGGCAAGGATCTTTTCAGTAGGGTTTTTTATAAATTTTACTTTAGTTTAAGAAGAAGTGGGTGTCATCCACCGCGTGTGAGGTGACACAGACTTGTGCGCAGCGCAACAACATTGAACGTGCTGGGGTTTGGGTCGCAGGGATAAGGGGGCGGTTTCGTAATTCTAGCCCCCTTGCACCTGCATAAAAATATTCAAAGTTGCTGTGCTTTGCACAGTTTTAATTAAAAATAGAAATTTAAAAAGGATAAAAATGATAAAAAGTTATGTTTTAGGTTTTCCAAGAATCGGAGAGAAAAGAGAGTTAAAGCGCGCGTTAGAGGGCTTTTGGGCTGGTAAAGAGGGCTTTAGTGAAGAAAATTTGCAAGAGACTGCAAAGACACTTCGCCAAAGACACTGGAAATATCAACAAGACGCTGGTATTTCGGCTATTAGCGTTAATGATTTTTCGTTTTACGACCTAATGCTTGATAACATCATCGCTTTTGGCGCGACACCTCCAAGATTTGCAAATTTAAGCGGCTTAGAGCAATATTTTGCTTGCTCAAGAGGCAACAAAAATGGTGTTGCGATGGAGATGACAAAGTGGTTTAACACAAACTACCACTACATCGTGCCAGAGCTTAGCAGCGAGAGTAAATTTAGCCTAAAAGCGGACAAAATTTTAAATGAATACAAAGAGGCGAAGGCTAACGGCGTAAAAGGCAAGGTAAATTTGATCGGTCCTATCACATTTTTGGCCCTTTCAAAGACGACTGACGGCAGTTGCCCATTTAAGCACCTTGACGCGCTTGTAGGCGAGTATAAAAAGCTACTTGAGCAAATTTCTAAGCTTGATGATGAAATTTTAGTGCAGTTTGACGAGCCGATCTTTGTAACTGACAAAAATGAAAGCGATCTTTTGCCACTTATCACAAAGGTCTATAACGAGCTAACAGGCGTTGCTAGCAATATCAAAATCGTATTTGCGACATATTTTGAGCATGCGATTAAAGCAGTTAGCGAAGTGGCTAAAACTAAAATTTACGGCATCGCACTTGACTTCATCCATGGCAAGAGAAATTTCGAAGCACTTGAGACTATCAAAAACAGCCATTTGACGCTATTTGCTGGCGTGATCGACGGCAGAAATATCTGGAAAAGCAACATCGATGAAAAAGTAAAACTTGTTCGTGAAATTTCAGAGAAAATAGGCGGCAAAGACTTTTACATCGGCACTTCGTGCTCGCTTCTTCACGTACCATACACGCTAAAATATGAAGAGAATTTAAACCCTGAGATCAAAAGCTGGCTAAGCTTTGCGGTTGAGAAGCTTGATGAGATCAAGATCATCACAAAACTAGCAAACGGCGAGAAGCTAAATGAGGCTGAAGCTAAAATTTACGAAGAGAACAAAAATGCCGTTAAAACTCGCGCCACTTCAAAGCTCATCCACTCTGAAAGCGTTCAAAAACGTATCAAAAATTTAAGCAAATTTGAGCGTGACGAGAAATTTGAAGATCGCATCAAAATTCAACGCGAAACACTAAAATACGGTATCTTACCAACAACAACGATAGGTAGCTTCCCTCAGACTGTTGATCTTCGTGTACTTCGCCAAAATTTCAAAAAAGGCGAGATCGACGCGGCCGCTTATGAAGCTGGTATCAAAAAATATATCGATCACTGCGTGAAATTTCAAGAAGATATCGGCCTAGACGTGCTAGTACACGGCGAGCCAGAGAGAAACGACATGGTCGAGTACTTTGGCGAGCAGATCAGCGGATACGCATTTAGCCAAAATGGCTGGGTACAAAGCTACGGCAGCCGCTGCGTCAAGCCACCACTTCTCTTTGGTGACGTAAGCCGCCCAGAGCCGATGACTGTTAAGTGGATGAAATACGCTCAAAGCATCACAAAACACGTAATGAAGGGCATGCTAACAGGTCCTGTGACTATGCTAAACTGGAGCTTTGTGCGTGACGATCTGCCAAGAAGTGAAGTGGCAAAACAGCTTGCGCTTTGTATCTATGACGAGATCGCAGACCTTCAAAATGTAGGCATCAGAGTGATCCAAGTCGATGAGGCAGCGTTTAAAGAGGGCTATCCACTAAGAGCTGAAAATATCCCAGCTTATGAGAAATTTGCGGTTGATTGCTTCAAGCTTTCAGTAAGCTCGGCTGAGGCAAAAACTCAGATCCACACGCATATGTGCTACTCTGAATTTAACGATATTATTAAGACCATTGAAGCAATGGACGCTGATGTTATCAGTATCGAAACTGCAAGAAGCGGCAACGAACTACTTAAAATTTTCAAAGCCGTTGGCTACAAACAAGAGGTCGGACCTGGCGTTTACGACATCCACAGCCCACGTGTGCCAAGTGTTGAGGAGATCGTCGCTCAGATCAAAGCTCTACTTGAAGTCTTGCCAAAAGAGCAACTCTGGATCAACCCAGATTGTGGCCTAAAAACTAGAAAATGGGAAGAGGTCGAGCCAAGCCTTAAAAACATGGTAGAAGCCGTCAAGATCGTAAGAGGTCTATAATACAAATTTTAGCGTCTAGCAAGCCTAGGCGCTAAACTCCGTTTAAATTTCAAAAAAAGTTAGAAAATGTTAAAAGATAAGATCATAAACAATGAAAGTGGCATAGTGCTTTATGGCCTAACGCCTCCAAAGGCTGAATTTGACGAGGCGAAGCTTAAAGAGATCGCCGCAAAGTGGAACAAGAGGATCACGGACGTGCAGGCTGATGGCTTGGTGCTTTATGAGATCCAAGATGAAAGTAGCCGTATAAAAAGCGAGCGAACTTTTGAATTTAGTGATACATTAAGCCCTGAAATTTACTACTCAAAATACCTAAATTTAAAGACACCAAGCATCTTTTATAGGGTCGCGAACAAATATAATGAGAGTGAATTTAGAGCAAATTTAGCCAAAAGTAGTAGCGATATAAATGTTTTTGTTGGCGTTGCTTCTGGCAAGGTAGAGCCTAAAATGAGCTTAGAGCGTGCTTATGAGATCGCTAGAGATGAGTTTAAAGAGCTTGTAGTGGGCGGTGTTTGCATAGCTGAGAGGCATGCTAAAAAAGGCGATGAAGAGCAAAGGATGAGCCAAAAGGCCAAAATGGGTGCGAAATTTTTCATCTCGCAGGCGGTTTTTGATATAAATTTGGCTAAAAATTTACTAACAAGCGTGGCAAAAAGTGGGTTAAATTTGCCTATTATTTTGACATTTACAACTTGTGGCACGCCAAAAACGCTAGAGTTTATCAAGTGGCTTGGTATAAGCGTTGATGAAAATAGTGAAAAAAGGATGCTTGAAAGTGATGATTTTTTAGCCACAGCATCGCAAATTTGCCTTGAAAATTTCGCAGAGCTTTATGAATTTGCCAAAAAGCTTGGTATAAACGTCGGCGTCAATGTTGAAAGCGTCATGGCAAAACGTGCCGAGATCGAAGCGAGCCTAGAGCTAACGCATAAGATGAGAGAGGCGTTTTGATAGTTTAAAAGCTATCAAAACTTATATTTTATATGGTTTTAGTAAGTTCTTAGTCTTTTTTAGCTTTAATTATATAAGATTTTTAAGCTCATTTTAAAGTAGATAAAATTTATGACAAATATATTATTATGTGGCGGTTCTGGTACGAGATTGTGGCCTATTAGCAGGACTTTGATGCCAAAACAATTTATTAAATTATTTGATGACAGGTCGCTTTTTCAGCTAACCGCACTACGAAATAGCGAAATTTGTGATAATACATTTGTAATTACAAATATCGATCACTACTACTTGGCGATGGATCAGATAGAGAATTTAAATATCACAAATTTTAAATATCTGCTCGAGCCAGTTGGTAGAAATACTGCACCAGCGATCACATTAGCTTGCCTCGCACTTGATCCAAATGAGATTGTTTTAGTAACGCCATCGGATCATTTGATAAAAGAGATTAAAGCATACCACACAAGCGTAAAAGCTGCAAAAGAGCTGGCAGAGCAAAATTTCTTAGTTACTTTTGGCATAAAGTCAAGGTCGCCTGAGACGGGATTTGGATATATAGAAAGCTATAATGGTGATGTAAAGGCTTTTTATGAAAAGCCAGACTATGAAAGGGCATTGAAATTTCTAAAAGATCAAAATTTCTACTGGAATTCAGGTATGTTTGTCTTTAAGGCAGGCGTTTTCTTGGATCAGATGAAAACTTTTGCTCCTGAGATACTTGAAGCATGTAAATTAGCTTTTGATAACGCAAAAAAAGACGAAATTGATATCAAGATAGATGTTATTGACATGCAAAATATTCCGCAAAATAGCATAGATTATGCTGTGATGGAAAAGTCTGATATCGTAAAAATGGTAGCCCTAGATGCATCTTGGAGTGATCTTGGAAGTTTTGATAGTTTGGATGAGCAGCTACAAAAAGATATCAATGGAAACACAATAAATAGCGATCTGGTGCAGATAAATTCTCACAATAATCTAGTCCTATCTAGTGGTAAAAAAATAGCTTTGATAGATGTTGATGATCTAACTATAGTTGATACAAAAGATGCTCTTTTAATATCTAAAAAATCCTCTAGCCAAAAGGTAAAAAATGTGGTGGAAATTTTAAAAGAGGAGAGCTCTGAGCTTTGTAATACTCATCTTACTACGAACAGACCATGGGGAAACTACACTGTCCTTGAAAATCAAGATGGTTATAAGATAAAGATAATAGAGGTAAAACCTGGCAAAAGACTATCTTTGCAAAAGCATTTTCATAGAAATGAGCATTGGATAGTGTTATCAGGTAGCGCTACCGTTACGATAGGTGAGACAACTAGACTCGTTTGTCCTAATGAGTCTATCTATATAAAAATGGGTGAAATTCATAGGCTGTCTAATGAAGGAAAAATTCCTGTGGTTTTAATAGAAGCTCAGGTCGGTGAATATACAGGTGAAGATGATATAATTCGCCTAGATGATGATTTTAAAAGGTGATTTATGGATAAAAAAGTAGCGTTAATAACTGGTATAACTGGTCAAGATGGATCGTATTTAGCGGAATTTTTACTAAAAAAGGGCTATATAGTCCATGGTGTAAAAAGGCGAACGAGTCTTTTTAATACAGATAGGATAGATCATCTTTACCAAGATCCTCATGTTGATAATAGAAATTTTTTCTTGCACTATGGCGATATGACAGACTCTATGAACTTAACAAGGATCATCCAAGAGGTACAGCCAGATGAAATTTATAACCTAGCTGCCATGAGTCACGTGCATGTAAGCTTTGAAACTCCAGAATATGTCGCAAATGCTGATGGCACAGGCACTCTTAGACTACTTGAAGCTATAAGGATATTAGGACTTGAGAAAAAGACTAAAATTTATCAAGCCTCTACCTCTGAGCTTTATGGAAAAGTGCAAGAGACACCGCAAAGCGAGACTACACCGTTTTATCCAAGAAGCCCTTATGCTGTCGCAAAGATGTATGCATACTGGATAACGGTTAATTATAGAGAGGCTTATGGCATTTTTGCTTGTAATGGTATATTGTTTAATCACGAATCGCCAGTTAGAGGCGAGACATTTGTCACTAGAAAGATCACAAGAGCAGCTAGTAAGATAGCGCTTGGACTTCAGGACAAACTTTATCTTGGAAATTTAGATGCCAAAAGAGACTGGGGGCATGCAAAAGATTATGTAAAGATGATGTGGATGATACTACAAGCCCCAGAGCCAGAAGACTGGGTGATAGCAACTGGACAAACAACAGCGGTTAGAGATTTTGTAAAATTTGCATTTTCTTATGCTGGCATAAATTTGAGATTTGAAGGGGCTGGCGTAGACGAGGTAGGAGTCGTGGACTCACTAAATTTTGAAAAAGCAAAAGAGTTAAATTTAAATTTATCCCATTTAACTATCGGACAAACTGTGGTTTGCGTAGATCCAAGATATTTTAGACCAACGGAGGTTGATTTGCTGCTTGGAGATCCTAGTAAAGCAGAGAAAAAACTAGGCTGGAAGAGAGAATTTAACCTTCAAGATCTAGTAAACGATATGATGAAGTCGGACTTAAAGCTCATGACAAAAGATGTCTATCTAAAAGATGGTGGATATGAGACAATGAGCTATTTCGAGTAAGAAATGGATAAAAATAGCAAAATTTATGTAGCAGGGCACAAGGGTCTGGTAGGCTCTGCTATAGTGAAAAATTTACGATCAAAGGGCTATGAAAATATAATCACAAGAACTCATAGCGAGCTTGATCTAATGGATCAAAAGGCGGTTTGTGAGTTTTTTGAAAAAGAAAAGCCCGAGTATGTGGTGCTAGCTGCTGCAAAGGTTGGTGGAATAGTGGCAAATAGTACCTATAGAGCCGACTTTATCTATGAAAATTTGCAAATTCAAAATAATGTGATCCACCAAAGCTATGTACATAAGGTAAAAAAACTACTATTTCTAGGAAGTACTTGTATATATCCTAAAAATGCTCCACAGCCAATGAATGAAGAGGTGCTTTTGACATCTCCACTTGAATACACAAATGAGCCATATGCGATCGCTAAAATAGCTGGTATAAAGATGTGTGAGAGCTATAATCTGCAGTATGGTACAAATTTTATATCTGTGATGCCTACAAATTTATATGGTCCAAACGACAACTTTGATCTAGAAACCTCGCATGTGTTGCCGGCGCTTATAAGAAAGATACACCTAGCAAAACTTTTAAGCGAAGAAAAATTTGATGCAGTGGTAAAAGATCTAAAAGTAAAAGATATAAATGAAGCTATGGCTTATCTTGATAAATTTGGTATTTCAAAAGATAGAGTAGAAGTTTGGGGTACAGGAGAGCCTAGACGAGAGTTTCTATATTCAGAAGATATGGCCGATGCTTGCGTGTTTTTACTGGAAAATAGAGACTTTAAAGATACTTATGACAAAAATAGCAAAGAGATAAGAAATACGCATATAAATATAGGAACTGGCAAAGATATATCTATAAAAGAGCTAGCAAATTTGGTTAAAAATATAGTTGGCTTTAAAGGCGAGCCACATTTTAATGATAGCAGGCCCGATGGCACAATGCTAAAACTAACGGATCCCTCAAAGCTCCACTCTCTTAGTTGGAAGCATAAAGTAGAGCTTGAAGATGGAATAAAGACGCTTTATGAGTGGTATTTAAATGACTAATTTGAAAAAGCTATTAGCAATAACAACAAGACAAGAAAAGAAAAATTTTATTATTTTGATTTTTATGAGTATTTTTTTGTCGGTTATTGAAACCATTGGAATATCTGCTATTATGCCGTTTATTACCTTAGCATCAGATCCATCAAAAATAGTTGGTAATGAATATTCAAAAAAAATTTATGACTTTTTTGACTTTTCTGCTACTACTAATTTTATGATTTTTTTTGGTCTTTTTTTAATAGGTTTTTATATTTTTAGAGCTTTTTACTCGATATTTTATAATTATTTGCTTAATAAATTTGCATTTGGAAGATTTCATTCTTTTGCATTTAGACTTTTTAAAAACTATACAAATTTACCGTATAAAAGATTTGTAAAAAGAAATAGTTCGGAACTAATAAAGACTATTGTAAATGAAGCTTCAAACCTTTCTTTTTATATGCAAAGCCTACTTTTGACATTCTCAGAATTTTTTACTATAGTATTGCTGTATACCTTATTGCTTTTAATGAATTGGAAAATGACTCTAGTTTTAACTATTCTTTTGGGGGCAAAAGTATTATTTCTATTGTTTTTTCTAAAAAAAAGAATAGAAAAAGAAGGCACAAGAAGATCAATAATGCAATCAAAATTTTATAAAATTTTAAATGAAACATTTGGAAATTTTAAAATTATAAAACTTATACAGAATGAACAAAAACTTTATAGTGAATTTTCTAGTATAAGCTATGGCTATGCAAAAGCCAATATTGTAAGCAATACTTTAAACCAACTACCTAGACTCTCGTTAGAAACGATTGGTTTTGGTGTTCTTATAGGAATTGTTGTCTACGTTCTTTTTAAATATAATGATGCAAACTTTGTTTTGCCAATCATTTCTATGTATGCTCTAGCTTTATATAGAATTCTTCCTGCTTTAAATAGAATACTTTCTAACTATAATACTCTTTTGTTTTTATCTAGCTCTCTTGATATTGTATATAGCGATCTTAGCTATACTCCGCAAACAGAAGGTAAAGATTTTATGGATTTTAAAAACAAAATAGAACTAATAAATGTAAGTTTTGAATATAATAAAAATAAAAAGGTTCTTAAAAATATCAATATAACTATAAATAAAGGCGATAAAATTGCTTTTGTAGGAGAGAGTGGGAGTGGAAAGTCCACACTAGTTGACTTAATTATCGGATTATATAAACCTCTTAGTGGCGAAATAATCATAGATGGAAAGAAATTAGCTTCTGATAATATAAAATCTTATAGATCAAAAGTAGGCTATATACCACAATCGATATATCTTTTTGATGGTACAGTCGGAGAAAATGTGGCTTTTGGCTATGAATATGATAAAGAAAGAATAATAGAAGTCTTAAAGAAGGCTAATATATATGATTTCTTATCCTCAAAAGAAGGGATAGACACACTGGTTGGAGATGGTGGAATTCAGTTGAGTGGCGGACAAAAACAAAGAATAGGAATAGCTAGAGCTCTATATAGTGACCCCGAAATTTTAGTATTAGATGAAGCAACAAGTGCTTTAGATAACGAAACAGAAGCAAAAATAATGGACGAGATATATGAAATAAGTCAAGATAAGACATTATTAATAATCGCACACAGATTAAGTACAATTGAAAGATGTGATAGGAAGATAATGCTATCTAATGGAAAAATAATATGAACAATATCTTAAGTTTAATAGGACGCACGAAAAATCTTTTTGAAGATGATATAAATGCGCTTGGGAAAAATTTAAAAGAGATAGTTTCAAGTTCGAGCTTTCTAGTTATTGGTGGTGCCGGTTCTATCGGTTCAGCTGTGACAAAAGAAATTTTTATAAGAGATCCAAAAAAACTATATGTCGTCGATATCTCTGAAAATAACCTTGTCGAGCTAGTGCGTGACATAAGAAGCGAGTTCGGATATATAAATGGCGACTTTAAAACTTTTGCTATAGATGTTGCAAGTGCTGAGTTTGACGCACTTGTGTCACAAAGTGGTGGATTTGACTACGTGTTAAATTTATCAGCACTAAAGCATGTTAGAAGCGAAAAAGATCCGTTTACACTTATGAGGATGCTCGAAACAAATATCTTTAACACCGATAAAACGCTAATGCAAGCCTTTAGTATGAAGTCAAAAAAATACTTTTGCGTTAGTACTGATAAGGCTGCAAATCCTGTAAATTTAATGGGAGCTAGCAAGCGCATCATGGAGATGTTTGCGTTTAGACACTCTTTAAATATTGACGTCTCAATGGCTAGATTTGCAAACGTGGCATTTAGCGACGGCTCACTTCTTTTTGGCTTTCAAAAGCGTATAGAAAAGTCTCAGCCTATAGTTGCTCCAAACGATGTCAAACGCTACTTTTTAACACCAAAAGAGAGTGGCGAGCTTTGTCTTTTAAGTACCATTTTTGGCGAAAATAGAGATATATTTTTCCCAAAATTAGATGAAAATTTAGACCTCATAACATTTAGCGAGATAGCCAAGCGCTACTTGGCAAATTTAGGCTACGAGCCATTTTTGTGTGAAAATGAGGAGGAGGCTAGAAAGCTTGCAAAAGTGCTTCCAAAAGATGGCTTTTACCCTTGTCTTTTTTCGCCTAGCGATACGACTGGAGAAAAGGACTATGAGGAGTTTTTCGTTGACGGCGAAAGACTTGACATGCAAAGACTTCAAAATATCGGCATAGTCAAAAATGATACAAATTTTGATAGCAAAAAGCTAGAAATTTTTAAAAACAATATTTTAAATTTAAAATCAAGCTTGACATGGAGCAAAGAGGACGTTTTACGCGAAGTTTTTGAGCTCATACCAAATTTTATGCATAAAGAAACAGGAAAATATCTCGATGAGAAAATGTGATTTTGACGAGGTTTTGAAATTTATAAAAAGTGCCTTTGGCAAGGACAAAGTCCCACTTCACGAGCCTAAATTTATAGGCAACGAGAAAAAATATCTGCTTGAATGCATCGACTCTAGCTTTGTCTCAAGTGTTGGTAAATTTGTCGATGAGCTTGAGAGTAAGCTAGCTCAAATGGTCGGAGCAAAATTTGCAGTTGCTACGACAAATGGCACCTCTGCGCTTCATATCTGCCTAAAGTTAGCCGGCGTAGAGCAAAACGACGAAGTGATCACGCAGCCAGTTACTTTTATAGCCACTTGTAACGCCATTAGCTACCTTTTTGCAAAGCCGGTTTTTGTGGACGTTGATCTTGATACTCTTGGTATGTCGCCAACGTCACTTAGTGCGTTTTTGGAGAAAAACTGCGAGCTAAAAGAGGACAACTGTGTAAATAAAACTAGCGGCAGGATAGTGCGTGCCTGCGTCCCTATGCACACTTTTGGACTGCCTTGCAAGATAGTTGAGATAGCTGAAATTTGCAAGCGTTGGAATATCGTTTTGGTAGAAGATAGTGCCGAGAGCCTTGGCAGCTACTATAAAGGCACTCATACAGGGAATTTTGGTAAGCTTGCAGCGATGAGCTTTAATGGCAATAAGATCGTTACCAGCGGAGGTGGCGGAGCTATCATCACAAACGATGAGGAGATAGCAAGGCATGCTAAATTTATCACCACCACAGCCAAAGTGCCACATCCTTTTGAATACCACCACAGCGAGATCGGCTACAACTACCGCCTGCCAAATTTAAATGCGGCCCTGCTTGTGGCGCAGCTTGAAAATTTGGAACTTTTTTTAAAGAGCAAACGCGAACTAGCGATGATCTATAAAGAGTATTTTTCTAAATTTGATGATGTGAAATTTATAGATGAGCCGGTGGATGCCAGGTCGAATTTTTGGCTAAATGCAGTGCTTTTTGAAAGCTATGAAAGACGAGATGAATTTTTGAAATTTAGCAATGAAAATGGCGTTTTTACCCGTCCTATCTGGCAACTCATGAATGAGCTTGATATGTTTAAGGACTGCCAAAGAGATGAGCTAAAAAATGCTAAATTTCTAAGCGATAGGATAGTAAATATCCCAAGTAGTGCAAGAGTGTAATAATATGAGGACAATAAATTTTTTCCCAAAATTTAATGATTTGAAATTTAATGATTTGATGGTTGATTTTCATTTGCATTCAACTTGGACTGATGGCCAAAATTCAATTACAGAAATTATAAAGAGTGTAAAAAAAAATAATATACATTCAATCGCAATTACTGATCACATTCGAAAAACATCGACATATTTCAATGATTATAAAAATGAAATCAATCATTTAAATAGTCATGAAAATATTAATATATATATAGGCTTTGAGGCAAAAATCAATGATTTTGTAGGCAATATTGATGTGAAAGATATTGTGGTTAAAGAGGCTGATATTGCAATAGCCAGTGTTCATAGATTTCCTATTGGACAAAGACTATATAATGCTTCAGAATTTAAATCAAATATTGCACAAGAAATAGAACTAGAGCTGTCATTGGCTGCCTTAAATATGGGGGGGTTTAATGTGCTAGGGCATCCAGGAGGTATGTCGCTAACCGCTCACAATGAATTTCATCAGAGTTTTTTTGAGGAAATTATTGTTATGTGTAGTAAAAATGATATAGCGTTCGATCTAAATGGTAGATATCATTGTAATCAGTTAAATATTTTATTACCATTGCTTAAAAAATATAACCCTTATGTTTCAATAGGGACCGATTCTCATAGTGTCAAAAGTATCGGTTATTGGAATAACATATTAAAAGGATGCATTAAATGTATGTTATAGGAATTACTGGAACGGGCTCTTTAGTTGGACAAGCTATTATCAAATCAATAAAAAAATCATCATTTAAGAACGAGCTACTTATTGGCATGGATTATTTTTCAGATACAATAGGCTCTTTTTGGGTTGATAAAAATTATGTTTTACCAGACATACTGAATAAAAGTATCAAAGAAAAAGATTGGATAGAAAATATAATCAATATTATTAATGTAGAAAAAATAAATATTTTATTTATTGGTGTTGATTTTGAGTTAAGGTTATTTGCAAAATATAAATTATATATTGAGCATAATACTTCTTGTATAGTTGTTGTAAGTGATGAAAAAACCATACAAATAGCAGATGATAAATATGAAACATATAAATTTTTAAAAGAAAATGGATTGTATTATCCTAAAACTTATTTGAAGGAAGATATTAAAATAGCTATCAATAATAAAGATGTGACGTTTCCTTTGATTATAAAACCAAGAAACGGTTACAGGAGTATAAATGTTTTTATTGTTTCAAATCTAAAAGAACTAAATGATAAATTAGAAATAATTCCAAATCCAATTATTCAAGAATATATAGGTTCAAAAGATACAGAATATACATGTGGTGTTATTGTCTTGGATAATAAAGTAAAAGAAAGTATATCACTAAGAAGAGACTTAAGAGATGGAAATACAATAAATACATATTTTAATATTAACTATCCTAAAATCATTAAAAAATACATAGAGAACATTTCAAGTAAATTAAATCAGTTTGGAGTTTGTAATTTTCAGTTAAGATTAGACTCTGATGGTTTGCCAAAATTGTTTGAAATTAACGCTAGACATTCTGGTACAACATATATTAGAGCATTATATGGTTTTAATGAAGTAGAATATATTTTAGAATATTTATTAAAAAATAGGGAAATATCTTTTAAGTTGCAAGAAGGAGTTGTAAAGAGATACTTTGATGAAATGCTAGTTGAAGGTAGTAGTATATGAATATTTTAATAACCGGTTCTGGCGGATTTATAGGAAGTAATTTAATAAATAATTTAAAAAATGAATATTTTATACTTGAACTATATAATGGGTTGGAATATAATTTTAATGAAAATAAAATTGTATGCAATATGCAAAATGAAGAACATGTAGAAAAGTTATTAAATGAAGATATTAAAATTGATATAATTATTCATGCTGCATCTGTCTTAGCAACTAAAGATAATGTTAGAGATTTGTCTTTATTTTATGATAATATTAAAATATATGAAAATCTTTTGCTTATTGTAAATAAATTTAAACCACAAAAATTGATAAATTTTTCTTCTATAGCGGTTTACCCAAACAAGGATGGGTTTTTTTCTGAAATATCAGAAATTAGACCTTCATTGAATACTGAGTGTTTATATGGACTATCTAAATTTTGTGGAGAAAATATTTTAGATTTTTACTTAAAAAATAAGGATATAAAAGTAATTCATTTAAGGCTTTCTCAAGTATATGGTCCAGGTATGAGAGAAGATAGAATCGTAAAATTAATGGAGAAAGAATTAAAAGAGACCAATAAAATAACAGTTTTTGGTATGGGAAAAAGAGCTAGTAATTTTATAAATATAGATACATTAATCAAAAAAATAAGAATTGTGCTAAATTATAATTCATCGGATATATTTAACATCGGAGAAGAAAATATATCTTATAAAACTTTAGCTGAAAGAATTATACAGCAATATGGCAATAAAGACTCTGTTGTTAAACTAACAAAAGTTGGAATTTCATCCAATGTAATAATAGATTGTAGCAAAGAAATGGAGGTTTTAGTATGAATAAAATATTCATTATAGCCGAAGCCGGAGTTAATCATAACGGGAATATGGAGCTAGCCAAAAAACTAATAGATGCAGCAGTGGAAGCAAAAGTAGATGCAATAAAATTTCAAACATTTAAAACAGAACTTTGTATATCCAAAAATGCAAAAAAAGCTGAATATCAGGTGGAAAATACTGGAAATGCTAAAGAAAGTCAATTTGAGATGGTAAAAAAATTGGAATTAACTAGTCAAAATCATTGTGAATTAATATCTTACTGCAAAGAAAAAAATATCACGTTTCTCTCAACCCCTTTTGATAGCGACAGTATTAAGCTTCTTCATGAGCTTGGGCTTAGTACATTTAAAATTCCAAGTGGCGAGATAACAAATTTACCTTATCTTAGGCAGATAGGCGGCTTAAATAAAAAGATCATTCTCTCAACTGGCATGGCAAATTTAGGCGAGGTGGAAGCCGCGATAGAAGTACTTGTAAAAAGCGGCACAAAACGTGAAAACATAAGCCTTCTTCATGCAAATACGCAGTATCCAACGCCAATGGAGGATGTAAATTTAAAGGCGATGATAACACTAAAAAATGCCTTTGGGCTTGATGTCGGATATAGCGATCATACGCTTGGCATTGAGGTTGATATCGCAGCGGTTGCCATGGGTGCAAAGATCATAGAAAAGCACTTTACACTTGATAAGAATATGCCTGGACCTGATCATAAGGCTAGCCTTGAGCCAGATGAGCTGGCGGCTATGGTTAGGAGCATTAGAAATATCGAGCTAGCACTTGGAGATGGGCTAAAACACTTTAGCAAAAGTGAGAGTGAAAATATAAAAATAGTTAGAAAATCGATCGTAGCAAAACGAGATATAAAAAAAGGTGAAATTTTTAGTGAGCAAAATATCTGTGTAAAACGTCCAGGAGATGGCATAAGCCCTATTAGATGGGATGAGGTGATCGGGCAAATTTCACAAAAAGACTATAAACAAGATGATCTGATATGAGAAAAATTTGTGTAGTAACTGGCACTAGAGCTGAATACGGTCAACTTTACTGGTTCTTAAAAGAGATCGAGGTAGATAGCGAGCTTGAGCTTCAAATAATTGCCACCGGCATGCACCTAAGTCCTGAGTTTGGACTCACATACAAAGAGATTGAAAAAGAATTTAAGATAGATAAAAAGGTTGAAATTCTTTTATCGTCGGATACATCTATAGGAATTTCAAAATCAATGGGGCTAGCTCAGATATCTTTTAGTGAAGCTTATGAAGAACTTAATCCAGATATTGTTGTTGTGCTTGGTGATAGATATGAAGTATTTAGTGCAGCTAGTGCTGCAATGATAGCTCGAATTCCGATCGCCCATATTCATGGCGGAGAAGCAACCGAAGGATTAATAGACGAAGCAATAAGGCATAGTATTACGAAAATGAGTCATTTGCATTTTACTGCAACTAATGAATATAAAAATAGGGTGATTCAGCTTGGTGAGCATCCAGATAGAGTTTATAACGTAGGTGGCATGGGGGTAGAAAATATAAAAAGACTAAAACTCCTAAATAAACAAGATTTTGAAGAGTCAATAAATTTTAAGTTAAATAAAAAAAATATATTAGTTACTTTTCATCCTGTTACTTTGGAAGATGATACTGCGGAAGAGCAATTTCAAGCGTTATTAAATGCTATAGATGAGCTAGAAAATACAAATATTATATTTACTAAGGCAAATAGTGACACAGATGGAAGGATTATAAATTTAATGATTGACAGATATGTATCTAATAATCAAGATAAATCCGTTTGTTTCGCTTCTCTTGGGCAATTAAGATACTTGAGTGCTCTTCAGTATGTAGATGCGGTGGTTGGAAACAGCTCTAGCGGGCTTGCGGAAGCTCCTAGCTTTAAGATAGCTACCGTAAATATCGGAGATAGACAAAAGGGGCGCATAAAGGCGTCTAGTGTAATCGACTGCAAGCCCAATAAAAATTCTATTTTAGAAGCTTTTAATAAGGTATACTCTTATGATTTTCAACAAGTTTTAAAAAATATAGTAAATCCATATGGCGATGAATGCACTAGTAAAAAAATAATAGAAGTTATAAAAAGAGTGGATTTAACAAATATTTTGAAGAAATCATTTTATGATTTAAAGGTTGATTTATGAAAATTCTATTTATAGGCGCCGTTGAGTTCTCATACAAATCCTTGGAAAAACTTATTGAGTTAAATGCGGAAATAGTTGGCGTCTGCACTAAAAAAGTATCAAATTTTAATTCAGATTTCGCAGATTTAACTCCACTTTGTAATAAGGCTAATATACCCTTAAAATATGTTGATAATATAAATTCTAATGAAAATATTGATTGGATAAGAAGTTTAAGCCCGGATATTATATTTTGCTTTGGCTGGTCAAATTTAATAAAAAAGGATTTACTCGGTTTACCAAAAATGGGAGTTGTTGGATATCATCCAGCCTTGCTGCCAAAAAATAGAGGTAGGCACCCACTTATTTGGGCTTTGGCTCTTGGGCTTAATGTTAGTGGCTCTACATTTTTTTTCATGACAGAGGGCGCGGATGATGGTGATATATTGTCCCAAGAAGAAGTTGAGATTTTCTATGAAGATGATGCAAAAAGCCTATATAATAAAGTTTCAAATGTTGCACTAAAGCAAATAGAAACCTTTTTGCCAAAACTACAAAATAATAGCTTTAAGGTAATTAAGCAAAATAATGATTTGGCTAACACATGGAGAAAAAGAGGTAAAGTTGATGGGAAAATTGACTTTAGGATGACTTCTAGGGCGATATATAATCTTGTTCGGGCATTAACAAAACCTTATATTGGAGCTCATGTGGAATATAATGGACAAGATGTATCTATATGGAAAGTAGAGGAAGTGGAATTTGACCAAAATAATATTGAATTTGGTAAAGTTCTAGAGAATGATGGCAAGGGTATTGTGGTAAAAACATACGATAAGGCAATCAAAATTATAGACCATAATTTTAAAGAGCTACCTAAGGTCGGAGATTATATATGAAAAACAAAATTCTTGTGGTGGCTGTTCATCCAGACGATGAGACATTAGGTTGTGGTGGTACGCTACTTAAACACAAGTATGATGGAGATAAAATTTATTGGCTTATTTGTACAAAAATAGATGAGGGTAGTGATTATTATACTACTAGGGAAAATGAGATAAAGCAAGCTTTAGACGTTTATAAATTTGATGGCGTTTTTAGTTTGGGGCTTAAGACAATGCGAGTAGACGAGTATAGTATGAGCGAACTTATAGATAAAATCTCAAGTGTAGTAAATAAGGTAAAGCCAAATATCATATATCTTCCATTTAAGAGTGATGTGCATAGTGATCATAGAAAAATTTTTGAAGCGAGTTATAGCTGTACAAAGGCGTTTAGATACCCGTTTATCAAAAAGATATATATGATGGAGACTCTAAGTGAAACAGAATTTGCACCTAGCGTAAAAGAAGATGCATTTTTGCCAAATTCATTTGTGGATATAGAGAAGTATCTTGATAAAAAAATAGAAATTATGAGAATTTTTAAAAGCGAAGTTGCTGAGCATCCATTTCCAAGAAGTGAAAAGAATATAAGAGCTTTAGCTGTCTTAAGGGGGGCAACTTGCGGGTGTGGATATGCTGAAAGTTTTATGCTTTTAAAGGAAATTTTATGAAAAACATAGAAAACATAAAGCTAGAGCAAAATGCCACTATAAAGGAAGCCTTGGGGATTATAGATAGCGGAGCTATGCAGATAGCTTTAGTTGTTGATGATAATGATAAGCTTCTTGGAACACTGACTGACGGCGATATAAGAAGAGGTATATTAAGAGGGCTAGACCTTGACAGCTCTATAGAGACGATCATTTATAAAGAGCCAGCTGTTGCAAAAATTTCTAACACAAAAGAAGAAATTTTAAAGATAGCATTATCCAAAAAACTTCACCAGATACCAATAGTAGATGATAACGGAATAGTATTAGACTTAAAAGAGATAGAAGAGCTTGTTGAGCCAAAGATCAAGACAAATAGAGTGATTTTGATGGTGGGAGGGCTTGGTACTAGACTTAGACCACTTACGCAAGATACTCCAAAACCAATGTTAAAGGTCGGAAATAAGCCGATACTTCAAACGATAGTTGAGAAATTTGCAGAGTATGGCTTTGTAAATATCACGATGTGTGTAAATTTTAATGCAGACATCATCAAGGACTATTTTGGTGACGGCAAAGAATTTGGAGTAAACATAGACTACATTTTAGAGCAAAAAAGAATGGGTACGGCAGGTGCATTAAGCCTACTTAAAGAGCGACCAAACGAACCATTTTTTGTAATGAACGGTGATCTTCTTACAAATGTAAATTTCGAGCATATTTTTAACTACCACACTCTAAATAAAGCGACGGCTACAATGTGTGTAAGAGAGTATGACTACGAAGTTCCTTATGGCGTTGTAAAAATGAATGACAATAAGATAGTAGAGATCTCAGAAAAACCGGTGCAGAAATTTTTTGTAAGTGCTGGGATATATATGCTCTCGCCGGAAATTTTAGATCTAATACCAAAAAATGAGTTTTATGATATGCCTACGCTGTTTGAAAAGCTAATAAAATTAAGTAAAAATGTTATATCATTTCCAATCAGAGAATATTGGCTTGATATCGGACGTATTGAAGAATACCAAAAAGCAAATGAAGAATATAAAGAAGTTTTTTAATGTATAAAAACAATAGTTTTTTAGCGATTATACCGGCAAGAGGTGGCAGCAAAGGGCTACCTGGTAAAAATATTAAGGAATTATGCGGAAAGCCGATGGTGGTACATACTATAGAACAGGCACTTAAATCAAAGTATATTAGTGATGTAATAATTTCTACGGACTCTAAAGATATAGAAAAGATCGCTATAGAGCATGGAGCAAAAAGTTATTTTTTAAGACCAAAATATTTAGCAAGTGATAATGCAAAAGTTATTGATAATTATATATACACCATTGATAGATTAAATAAATACTTTGGATATAGCATTAAAAGTTTTGTATCACTTCAGCCAACGTCACCATTAAGAAATACGGAAGATATAGATGGTGCAATTGAGCTCTTTATTAATAAAAATGCAGATAGTGTAATCAGCTATACAGAAGAATATCATCCTATAGAATGGCATAAATATATTACAAAAGATGGAAAATTTGAAAATATATTCGAAGAAAGACTCCTGAACCGCCAAGAAATTAGAAAAACCTATTTTCCAAATGGTGCAGTATTTGTTTTTGATTATAATTTAATAAAGCAAAATAAATATTATGGAGATAACTCATACGCCTATATAATGCCAAGAGAACGCTCCATAGATATTGATACTATTGAAGACTTTAGGTATGCAGAATTTATAATGAATTCTATAATAAAAGTAAAAAGATGCAATGATGTATAAAGTTTTAAAAAGTAAGATAAAATTTATTCTAGAAAAAATAGGATTATATAGGGAGGATTGGGAATATAAGATTATAGCGCTAGAAAAGGAATTACTCTCAAGTGAAGTTATAAGAAATGGAAAAAAGGTATTATTTACCCATTCTTTTGGAATATATGAACCTTGTTATATTCACGATAAATTAATGGCATTTGCCTTGTATCTTAGGGGGTTTGAAATATGTGCAACTTTTTGTGATGGAATACAAGAAGTAGAATGCAATGTATATGGAGGGGTTTGGGGAGGTAAAGAAGAATTTAAAGAAAATTGTAAATTTTGTCAAAATAGATCAAAAGAGCTTTGGAGTTTTATAAAACCAGAATGTACTTATAAATATTCTAAATTTTTAAATGAAAAAGATTACATAGAAGTAAATTCTATTATGAAAAACATAAAAGAAGGTGATTGGGTAGACTATAAAGAAGATGGATTAGAAATAGGAGCGTGGGCAAAGGATATATTGGTTAATAACTATGTTGTAGAAGATTATAAGCTTATAGAGAATTATAATGTTTTAGGAAAAGCACACTTAAGAAATCTTCTGATATGCAAGATGGCATGTTGTAAAATTATTAATCAAGTTAAACCGGATAGGATTATTTCAAATGATAGCTATTATGGTATGTGGAAAATATGGGAAGTATTAGCCAAGAAATTTTCAATACCATTCTACTCTCATTGGAGTGGTACTAGAATCGGTGCATGGTGCTATGCTTATAATGATGCTGCTATGAATTTAGATTTTTCTGCTTCATGGGAGAGCTATTCTAGTACTTCACTATCTAATGATGAAAAGAATAGGATTGAAAAATGGTTGCAAAATAGAGCCAGTGGTAAAGAAATGATAATGGATACAGCATCTCTGTTGCCATATAAAAACGAAGATTTTGATTTGAGTGAATTGGATAGCAAGAAGCCAACGGCACTATTATCTGCAAATGTCGCATGGGATTTAGCAACTTTAAATAAACAAATTTTTAATAAAAATATGGCAGATTGGATACTTGAGACAATTGAGTGGTTTTCCGTTCATCCAGAATATCAGTTGATATTAAAATCACATCCTGCAGAATATTTTCCAGGTATTCCGGAAACAAAAGAAACAATCATGTCCATGATACATAAAAAAATTTCAGAAATACCATCAAATGTTTTTCTAATATCACCAAAAGCATCGGTATCTGTATATGATTTGATACCAATGTCTAAGGTCGGTCTAGTTTTTACAACTTCTGTGGGAATGGAAATGGCCGCAAGAGGATTTCCCGTAATAACTGCAGGAAGATCACATTATAGGGGCCGCGGTTTTACTTTAGATCCTAATTGTAGTAATGACTACTTTGAAATTATTGAAAAATGTCTGCTAGATCAGTATCTATTTAACAAAGAGCAAACTATAGACTTAGCACAGAAATTTATAAAATTCAATTTTTTCCACTATTTTATAAAACATGATTTGATAGAATTTAAATTTTACAATAACGCCTCTTATCCTAAGGCAAGGATAAATGTAGACAGTGTTTTAGATTTAAAGAGAGGAAAAAATATTGATTTTGACTATGTAGTTGATTCGATAGAACTAGGACAGCCAATTTTAGATAAAAATAAATGGATGAGGGAGAGTTTTTGATAAGTCGAATATTTAAAAAAATAAAAAATAAAGTTTTTAATATAAAAGAGAGTATATATTTAAAAAAATTTATTGGCAATAGTGCATCAGGGATATATAGTTTTAATAAAAATGACAAAGATTTATATATGGCTGAAAAAATAACTAAGATGCCAAAAATGATTCATAATAATTATAATAAAGATTTAGAATTAATAGCTATTGAAAATAGAAATATTTATTGGCCAAATGGAATTAACAAAAAAGATTTGCCATGGTTATATCACGAAATATTTGATGACTTTTTTAAAAATCCTTCTTCATATAATAATAAAAATATGCATATTGCTAGTGTAGAGTGGGTTGTAGATGCTGGTTGTTGCGAGGGTTTCTTTTCACTATTTGTATTTGAAAGAAATAAACAGACGAAGATCGTAGCACTTGAGCCCTTAAAAGAAATGAGGAAAGCATTGCTTAAAACATTTGAGCTAGAGAACAAGGCTGGTAGATTTTTTTTGGAAGAAAAGGCACTAGGTAAAAACAATGGCTTAATAAAATTTAAAACTAATCAAGATCATTTATGCGATAGTTCATCAATAAGCAATAATAAAGTAGCGGATGGTATTTTGGGTTATGATGTAAAAATGACTACATTAGATCAAATTTCTACTAAATATAATTTATTGCAAAACGGGTTAGTTAAAATGGATATAGAAGGTGCTGAAATGGAAGCATTAATGGGTGGAGTGGAGCTTATGAAGGAGTATAAGCCAAAACTAGCTATTGCTGTATATCATGATTATGAAAATGCAGCAAAGTGCAGAGATATTATTCTGGATGCGAACCCAAGTTATAATATTGAATTTAGAGGCATGTATGGTTATTTTAAACCACCTAGACCATATATTTTGTTCGCTTGGTAGAAACATAATATTAAAAGTATCAGAGTTTTTATGAAAGTTATAATAAGAAAATTTTTTTATTAAATTATTAAGTTTAATAGATAAAAATAAGCACAAGAGCATAAGAGTTTATGGCATATGTAGAGAGTTGATAAAACATATTTATGATATTGATATATTTTAATATGTAAATTTTGGAGGTAGCAATATATATAATTTTCGAAAAAGCTTATAAATGGACAATATAGATTGGGCAATTTTTTGTCTATTTGTAATTTGGGTAATTTTGCATTGACTGTAAGGTTGAAAGAAGGATTTGAATGGAGAGGTATGTAAAAAATGTGGATTATTAAAAAATTTTAATAAATTAAGACCAGAAGATATAAATAGTTTTTATGAATCAGTAGAATATCAATCTATTTGTATGTGGGATTTAGACGATGAAATACATTTTAATTTAGAATATAAAGTTATGAGTAAATATTTTATTGAAAT
Organism: Campylobacter concisus; assembly: GCF_003048905.1. Taxonomy (NCBI): domain Bacteria; kingdom Pseudomonadati; phylum Campylobacterota; class Epsilonproteobacteria; order Campylobacterales; family Campylobacteraceae; genus Campylobacter; species Campylobacter concisus. The sequence goes on along the minus strand of NZ_PIRO01000001.1, from coordinate 875,000 downwards.
TGTTAATAGACTTTCTTTGGAACCATCTGAAACTAGAATCATGGAGATAGGGTCCTATTCTAGTAGAATTTTATTTGCCCTAAAAGAGCGGAGTGTCTCTTTAGCAAAAAGTTATTATATAGACTCACACAGGATCGAATATAGCAAAAAATTTATAGAAGAACTAGAAGTTTTAGATGTATTAGCTATCAACTCAATAAATTATGATAATTATATTCTTCTAAGTAATATTTTAGAACACTTAAGTGGCCCATTAATCTTTTTAAAAAAATTATCAAGGTGGCTAAGCACAGACGAGGTCAAGATAATTATTGATACTCTAAATTTGGAAACTTATTATGTATATGGCAATAAATTTAATAGATTTTTATATATTGGACATATTTGGTATTTTAGTTCAATTATTACTGAAAGGCTATTAAATAATGCTATCTTAAAGATCTGGAATATTATTTTAAGAAAATCTGACTTTGCTATAATTTGTAGTAAAAATAAAAGTTTTGTTGCGAATGCTAATAATAGTTATTGAAATAGTACATTTCCAATTAATTATACAAACCATATGAATACCTAAAGATAAAATAAGGAGATCTAGTGCAAAAAATATTATATACGAGTCCAATTTTGGAATATCCAGCAGCTGGTGGACCACAGCTTAGAGTGGAAAATAGCATAAAAGCTCTTTCAAAGATTTCTGAGTTGTACGTAGTATCTAGGCAAGCAGAGTATTTTATTGGAGGTAAAAGGGCTATTAATTTCTATAAAAATATTTGCCAAGAATTTTTTTTTACACCATCGGTATCAAATCTTTGTTACAACAAATATTATAGAAAGATTCAAAGAGTTTATAGAAGATTGTTTTCAAATACATTGGCACAAGATGCTGAGTTTATAGTTTCTTTAGCACAAAGAAAAAACATAAAAGTTGTTTGGTTTGGATTCGGAAATATATCATATGATTTAATAAAAGAAGTAAAGAAGATTAATCCATGCTTAAAAATTGTGTGTGATACTGATAGTGTTTGGTCCAGATTTATTTTGAGGGAATTGCCATATGAAACTGATTCTAAAAGAATAAAACAAATCAAAAGTGATGGGTTAAAAAAAGAGTTAGAAGAAAAAGAATGGGTTAATGTTTGTGATATTACTACCGCAGTTTCAACAGTGGATGCAGAATATTATAAAGATTTGGCAGAAGATAAATCGAAAATAATGTTATTTTCAAATGTAATAGATTTGTCAGAATATTCTATACCTGTTGATATACCGTCAGACTTTATTTCACCTAGTATTTATTTGGCTGGAACATTTAGTCCCAAAAGCCCTATGGATAAAGCCACAAGATGGTTTATAAACAATATTTTTCCTTTAATAAAAAAGGATATACAAGATATTCATTTTTATATTATTGGTAATGGGTCGAAAGAGACTCTTTGTGATATCAACGAAAGCTCTATTTCTATACTTGGAAAGGTTGATTCTGTATTGCCATACCTAAGATCAATTGATGTAGCTTTGGTGCCATTGCAATTTGAGTCAGGAACTAGGTTTAAAATAATGGAAGCAGCGGCATGTAAAAAGCCAATTGTTTCTACTACTTTGGGAGCTGAAGGGATTCCGGTTAAAGATAAAATAGAGGTGTTATTGGCCGATAATGAAGTGGACTTTGCTAATGCTGTAATAAAATTAATAAAAGATAAAGCATTTGCAAATTTTATATCCGAAAATTGCTATAGACTTATAAAGAAATTTAATAGCATAGATAGCTTGGTTTCAGAAGGAAATAAAATATTAAAGAGGTTATAATGATACAAAATATAACATATAATCAAAAATTATTATCAGTAATCATAAGAGCAAACTATGAAAAGGATGGAATAGAATTTTTTACTCCGGATGATTTTTCTCAGCAGCTCGCATACATGAAAAGACCTAAAAATTATGTAATTCCTCCACATGTTCATAATGCAGTATCTAGAGAAGTTCAGTATACTCAAGAGGTTTTATATATTAAAAGTGGTAAAGTAAGAGTTGATTTTTATGATGACAATAAAAATTATTTGCAAAGCACTATACTCAACAAAGGAGACGTAGTACTTCTAGCTTTTGGCGGACATGGTTTTGAGATGATAGAAGAAAGTGAAATTATTGAAGTAAAGCAAGGTCCTTATGCAGGGGAAATGGATAAAATAAGGTTTGAACCAGTGCAAAAAGAAAGATTGGAGATTAAATGATGGACTTTATACCAGTAAATGAGCCATTACTAAATGGTAATGAAAAAAAATATCTAAATGAGTGTATAGATACTGGGTGGATAAGTAGCGAAGGTCCATTTATAAAAAAATTTGAAGAAAATATGTCTAGCTATATAGGTAGAAAATATGCTGTTGCTGTAACAAATGGAACCGCTGCTCTTGAGATGGCTATAGAAGCGCTTGAGCTTGGTAAAAATGATGAAGTTATAATGCCTAGTTTTACAATAATATCTTGTGCTCAAGCAGTTGTGAAAGTTGGGGCAAAGCCAGTATTAGTAGATAGCGAGTATGATAGCTTTAATATGAAAGTGGAAGATATTGAGGCAAAAATTACACCAAATACAAAAGCCATAATGGTTGTTCATATATATGGGCTACCTGTGGATATTGATCCGATTTTAAATTTGGCAAAAAAATATAATCTTAGAATTATAGAAGATGCAGCCGAGATGCATGGACAGACATATAACAATAAAATGTGTGGGTCTTTTGGCGATATAAGTATATTTAGTTTTTATCCAAATAAACATGTTACAACTGGTGAGGGTGGCATGGTATTAACAGATGATGAAAATTTGTATGAGAAATGCAAAAGTTTAAGAAATCTTTGTTTTTCGTCAGATGGAAAGAAAAGATTTATTCACGAAAGACTTGGGAGCAATCTTAGAATGACAAATATCCAGGCGGCACTCGGAGTTGCACAATTGGAAAGGATAAAGGAACATATAATTAAAAAAAGATGGATAGGCAGTATGTATCAGGAGCTGCTCGGCGATATAGATACCATAAATTTACCTATAAAAAATAAGCCATTTGCAGAAAATATTTATTGGGTATTTGCCATTACACTTAAAGATGTTTGCAAAAAAATAGCAAAAGATATTATGCAAGAACTTGCTATTAAAGGAGTTGGAACCAGACCTTTTTTTTATCCCATGCATGAACAACCAGTTTTTAAAAATATGGGACTTTTTAAAAATGAAGACTATCCAAATGCTAAAAAACTTTATGAAAGAGGATTTTATATTCCAAGTGGCCTAGCAATTACGGAAGAACAAATAAAAGAAGTTTCGAAAATTATGCATGAGGTTTTAAAATGAAACAATTTGGAGATTTATATTCAAAATACTATGATCTTCTTTATGAAGATAAAAATTATTCTGGTGAAGTTGAATATATAGATTTTCTAATAAAAAAGAATTGTCAAAATGCTAAAACGTTGCTAGATATGGGCTGTGGCACCGGAAAACATGCTGAACTTTTATGTGAAAAGGGCTATAAAGTTCACGGTATAGACTTAAGCCAAGATATGCTTAAAATTGCAAATAAAAGAAAGATTGGAAAGGAAGACAGGCTTGATTTTAGTCATTCAAGTATTCAAAATTTAAATATTGATAAAAAATTTGATGTAACTACTTCCTTGTTTCATGTTATGAGTTATCAAAATACGAATAGTGAGCTATTAAAAGTATTTGAGATAGCTAAGAAGCATTTAAATACACATGGAATTTTTATTTTTGATTTTTGGTATGGACCAGCCGTGCTTACGGATTTGCCGGTAACTAGAATTAAGAGACTTGAAGATAAGAATATAAAAATAACAAGACTTGCAGAGCCTATTATTTATGCCCAAAGAAATATTGTAGACGTGAACTATGATATTTTTATAGAAGATAAGATATCGAAAAAAGTAGTAGAAAAAAAAGAATTGCACAAAATGAGGTATTTTTTTGATACGGAGCTAGAATTTATTTGTGAAACGGTTGGTCTTAAGATTTTAAAGAAATATGAATGGATGAGCTATAGAAAACCTAGTTTTAAGAGTTGGAATGTGACATGGATAGTAAGAAAAGAATTTTGATTATTCATCCTGAAGGAAATATTTATAATAATCCAAATTTATATTCAATAATTAAGTTATTGAATGCTAACTATAGTTTAGAAATTTTTTTACCGAATTTAAAGGTGGCATATGATAGCCTTGAGTTTAAACATATAGTTAAGGTTTACAATAAAATATTCAATAGAATATTTAATAGAATTTTATGGAATCGTTTTTTATTTAAATTTTTTTATAAATTTTTTGAAAAAAAATATTTCTCAAGAGATTTGTATGATTTGATTATAGGTGTAGATCAACTTGGGCTACTATTGGCAAGCGAATTTGCAAAAAGAATAAAAGTTCCATTTGGACTTATATCGTATGAAATTTTTTTTTATGATGAATGTGGCTACAAAGAAAAAAAAATAGAAATAAATGCATCACAAGAATTAGATTTTGCAATAACTCAAGATGATATCAGGGCAAGATTTCTTTCTGAAGAAAATAAAATAAGTAGTAAAAAAATTTTCACAATACCAGTATCATCATCAGATTTTTTTTCTTATAAAAAAGAGTATTTAATTTATGATGAGCTTGATATTCCAAAAGATAAGAACATATTAATATTTATAGGATCGGTTGATAGATGGACTTGTATTGACAAGGTTTTAGCAAATGTTGATAATTTTCCAGATTCTTGGGTATTTGTTTTACATGATAGATATGGTGATACACAAAAAAAAGTAAATAAGCTATACCCACATATTCTTAAATACAAGAATAAGAAAGTATATTTTTCAAATATAAAAATAAAAGATACTGGCGATATGCATAAAATATTACATTGCGCAGATTTGGGGTTAGCAACATATTGTCCTAATTTTGCCAATAAATATACGGGAAAAAATATTGAATTTATTGGGCTAGCTTCTGGGAAAATAAGTACTTATTTGCAAAATGGATTACCAATTATAACTACAAAAAATAAAATTTTGGATGAGAGTATTAAAAAGAATAATTTAGGTTTTTCTATAAAAAGTATAGAAGAAATTCCAGTTATATTAGAACACTTTAAACCATCTCGGCATATTAATAAAGCTTGCATAGATTTTTTTTATAAAGAGTTAAGCTTCGATAATTATTCAAAAGATCTATTAAGATTGATAGAAAAATTATTAAATAAGACTGATGAGGTGAATAACATATTAAAAGAAACCAATGAATAAAGATATCTACTATAAAAATTATGAAGAAAGGCCCACAAGACTTAGTGTAATTACCGCAACTTATAATGTAGAAAAATTCTTACCTAGATTAATAAAAAGTCTACAAGAGCAAGTCGATAAAGATTTTGAGTGGATCATTTCTGATGGAGTGTCTAGCGATAAGACTTTAGAAATTTTAAAAAATACTGGCGGGATAAATATAAAAGTAATTTCGGGCGAAGACTTTGGGATTTATGATGCTTTAAATAGAGGCATAAAAGCTTGTAATGGAGAATTCTATCTTGTTATCGGTGCTGATGATGAGCTTTATCCAAATGCTATTAAAGATTATAAGAAAGCCATGGGGGACGGTGTAGACATAATAACAGCTTGTATTGATACTAATAATGGCAAAATTGAGCCAAATGGTGGACCAAGATGGCTAAAGGCACAAGCTCACTACATCTCTGGACATGCTGTAGGCTCAATATACCGCACAAGTCTTCATCAAAAACTTGGTTACTATTCAAGAAAATTTCCAATAGCGGCAGATCAGCTATTTGTATTGACTGCTGCAAATTATGGGGCAAAGATAAAAGTTGTAAAAAGTGTTGTAGGTAAATTTTCAAATTATGGAGTTAGTAGTATTGATATGTTAGGAGCTCTTTGTGAATTTTATAGAGTTCAGGTGGTGATGGGCGAAAATAAATTTGTGCAAACTACTCTATTTATTTTAAGACTTATTAAAAATTTTAGAAAATTATAAAGATATATAAATGAAAGACTATGGTGTTTCTATAATAGTTCCCATATATAATGTGGAGAAATATATAGAAAAATGTGCAACTACGCTTTTAGAGCAAGACTATAACAATATAGAGTATATTTTTGTAAATGATTGCACTCCAGATAGTTCTATGAAAATTTTGAAGGATATTATTGAAAGATACCCAAATAGAAAAAGCCATGTAAAAATCATTAATAAAATAAAAAATGAAGGCTTACCGCAAGCTAGAAAAAGTGGGTTGAAAATATCAAGTGGCAAATACATTTTACATGTAGATAGTGACGACTGGGTCGATAAAGATATGGTAAGTTCTTTGATGAGTGAAGCTAGAAAAAGTTATGCAGACATAGTTTGTTTTGACTATATTAAAGAATTTAATAAAAAAAGCGTTGTAAAAAGTTTTTTTTATACAAAAAATTACCCAAAGTCTAATTTGAACTTTGTAAAAGCTATTTTATCTCATGAAATTTCTGTTTCCATGTGTGATAAATTGGTTAAAAGAGAGCTTTATGAAAATGTTGAATTTCCATATTTTTCACACTGTGAAGATAGTTTTGTAAATTTACAGCTTGTTTATTGGGCAAAAAAAATTACTCACATTGCAAAACCATTTTATCACTATAGAACAAATCCTAATTCGCTTTCTAGTAGTTTTTCAAATAATAAAAAAGCTCTTGATGATTTTGCTGATTTTAGCAGAGCTGTAAAGAATTTTTTGATACAAAAAGATCTTTTTGATGAATATTTTAAATTTCACATTCCTACTATTTTAAAATTTACTTTGGATTATTCTGAAAGTGATTTTAAAAAACAAATAAATGCTATATGCCCAGAAGCAAATAATATAAAATACGTTTTTCAAATCAATAGAAATATAATCTATAAAATTTTATATAGCACTGTTTTTATAGGGTTCCCACAAATTTTTGTTTTTGCAAAAAAAGTATTTATTAAGCTTAGAAATTTTTAGATTCATATGATTGGAGTTGCTATGAAAATTTTTATAATCGGTAATGTCTCGTCTATGATGATAAATTTTAGAGAAGAGCTCATAAAATTACTTGTATCAAAAGGGCATGATGTCTACTGTTTAGTTAGTGACTACAATGAAAAAAGTAGAAAAAAAATAATCTCATTGGGTGCAAAACCGCTTGACCACACTTTAAATGCAAAAGGGCTAAATCCATTTAAAGATCTCATTGCTACATATGATTTGGTTAAACTATTTAGGCAATATAGGCCAGATGCGATTTTTTCTTTTTTTGTTAAACCAGTTATTTTTGCAACTATAGCCGCAAAAATAGCAAGAGTGCCACGAATAGTAGGCATGATAGAAGGGCTTGGCGGGGCTTTTACAGTTCATAAAAATGGGCAAACAAAAAAGGCAAAAATTATCAAAACTATACAAGTTTTTTTATATAAAATTTCACTACCATCTCTTGACGAGCTTATATTTTTAAATAATGACGATAAAAAGGATTTGATTGATAGATACAATATAAAAGTAAAGTCCATAAATATATTAGGTGGTATAGGTGTTGATCTTGATAAATTCTCATATACTAAAGCAAATACTGATCCTATAAGTTTTATTTTTATAGCAAGACTTCTTGCAGAAAAGGGAATATTTGAGTATTTAGAGGCAGCTAAAATCGTAAAAGAAAAATATAAAGATGTAAAGTTTTATATATTTGGTGGTTTTGATGAGCACAATCCATTTGGATTAACGCAAGAAGAGCTAAAACCTTATCTTGATAGTGGCGTAGTTATATATCCTGGCTTCGTAAATGATATAAAAGAACGGATAGTGAATAGTTCCATTTTTGTCTTGCCTTCGTATTACAGAGAAGGTGTGCCAAGAAGTACGCAGGAAGCCATGGCAATAGGAAGGGCAGTAATAACCACAAATGGCGTAGGATGCAAAGAAACTGTTGAAGATGGAGTAAATGGATTCTTGGTGCCACCATTTGATAGTAAAATTTTGGCACAAAAGATGATTTATTTTATACAAAATTCAGAAATGATAGTCCAAATGGGTATGGAAAGCAGAAAAATAGCTGAAGTAAAATTTAACATAAATGAAAAGAATGAAAGACTTGCAAAAATTATTATTGGGAAATAGCACATTGCCATTTTTAGGTTTTTAATTTAAAAATTTATATTGACTTGACTTCGGCAAGTTCATCGTGATTTAAATAATAAAACCAAGACAAGCTCACTAGTTTTCTAGGCTAGACTTCTACCCCGTTAGTCCACTAACTGATTTTGTATTATTCTTGTCAGCCTTTTGTTTTAAAATTCCTATTCATCTTTTGTAGGTTTAAACTCGTCTTTGAAGAATTTTTAGTATCAATCTTTTGCTCCAGCATCTTATTTTCATAAATTTTATATGTTAGCTTCCAGTATTCAAGATAATTTCCAAAGCTAGCACCATGTCCTACATCATAGTGGCAGCTTACACATTTTAGCTCTTTAGGGGTGCCAAGAGGTTTTTGTGGCGATAACTTGTGAGTTGCAGATATTGACTAGGTAGTTTTCATCTTTACCGATAACTGCGAGGTAAGCGTTAGCTAATTCTAATTTTTTCCATTGCATTTACTGCTTATAAATAAATTTAATTACTAAAGAATTAAGCTAAATAAAATAGAAAATAAAATATAATCCCAAATCTTTGGTCCCGTAGCTCAGTTGGTAGAGCACTACCTTGACATGGTAGTGGTCGATGGTTCGAGTCCATTCGGGGCCACCACTTCTAACAAAACATCCCAAAAAAGAGATTTAAAAATTAATTATTAGTAAATTTTATAAAGATGCGGTAAAGACTTATTTTAAATAATCTTTCACATCATACTCTTTACCAGCATCGTGATCTTTTAAAAGCTTTGCCACAATAGGGCTTAAAATGATGATGGCAATTAAATTTGGTACGACCATCAAGCCATTAAACATATCTGCTAGGCTCCAGACAAAATCAACCTTTTGTAAGCTTCCCAAAAATACAAAAACGACTACCAAAATTTGAAAAGCTCTGACCGCCTTTGCCCCAAGAAGGTATCTTACGTTGATCTCAGCAAAGTAGTACCATCCAAGAATCGTTGTAAATGCAAAGAAAAATAGGCAGATCGCTACAAAGCTATAACCGCCAGTTTTGCCAAATATGTGCGACGAAAAGGCCTCTTGCACCAAGGTGATACCTGTAAAGACTGCCTTGCCGTTTTCAAAGCTGATGACATTTGCGGTAAGTACTACAAAAACAGTTATATTTAAAACGATAAAAGTATCTACAAATACGCTCATTATGCCAAGTACTGCTTGATCGACTGGGTGTTTGACGTTAGCTGCAGCGTGTGCGTGTGGAGTTGAGCCCATGCCAGCTTCATTACTAAAAAGCCCTCTTGCTATGCCGTATCTCATCGCAGCTGCTATGCTAGCTCCAGTAGCTCCACCCCAAGCCGCTGAAGGATCAAATGCGGCTCTAAAAATGAGCGAGACTGCTTCTGGAATTTGCTGGAAATTTAAAAATATGATAGTTAGTCCTACACCTACGTAAAGTAGAGCCATGATAGGCACGATCTTTTCAGCTACTCTTGCGATCGCTTTTACGCCACCTATGAAGATGATTGCACAAACTATCGCCAAAAAGGCACCAGTTAGCCACTGTGGTATACCAAAAGCACCACTAAAGCCATCTGATATGGAGTTTGCTTGAACCATGTTGCCAATAAAACCAAGTGCAATGATGATAGCGATAGCGAAAAATCCAGCTAAAATTTTTGCCAATTTACCTTTTAAACCTCGGCTTATGTAAAATGCTGGTCCGCCTATTGTATGACCGCTGTCATCTTTTGTGCGGTAAATTTGAGCGAGGCAAATTTCAGCAAAATTTGTAGCCATGCCTAAAAATGCGGCACACCACATCCAAAATATAGCCCCAGGTCCTCCCATGATAAGAGCCGTCGTTGCGCCCACTAGATTGCCAGTACCTACTTGTGCGGCGATAGCAGTTGCGACTGCTTGAAACTGACTCATGCCGGCCTTGCCAGCCGCTTCGCCGTGGAGTGAGAAATTTCCAAAAAGCTCTTTTAGCCCCATTTTAAACTTAAAAATTTGAACAAAGCCAAGCCTAATGGTAAAAAAGAGTCCAGTGCCGCAAAGTAGGGCGATAAGGAAGTATGGGCCCCAGAGAAATGAATTTATACTTTCGACACAATTATTTAAAATTTCAGCAAAATTTGTAGGCATTTTTTAACTTTCGTGATTGATTTGAATTCGAAAAGTATATTTGAAAAAATATAAAATTTAAATTAATAGCTAAAAAATTATGGCCGGGTTAAAATTTTATTCCAGTACTCTGTAAAACGATATGTGAGTAGTAGTAAAAGCTGTAAAATAGCCTATCATCATAGCTTAGCTCGTCTTGATCTACGATATCAAGATACTTTGGCTCTAGCATCTGCTCCATCTTTGCAAGCGGCTTTGCATGATCCATCTGCTCTACTTTTTCGCAAATTTCAAGCATAAATTTAAAAAACTCTTCAAGCTTACGTGAGATAAATTTAGCTGCATCGCCTTTTTCGCTTAGCGTACTTTTATAAATTCGCACTAAAAAAACGAGCGCAAAGGGCGTTGTGTGCCAAAATGTCTCTTGATACTCGCACTGAGCCACTATCTCATCAAGCAGCCCACCAAGCTCATTTTTATCAAATTTGCTACTTTTCACAGCCTTTGCAAGGGAGTTTAAAATTTGTGCAAAAAGCTCCGCCGTACCGTAACTACAGCTTAGTCTCTGCCATGGCACGTTTTCTATCTTTAAATTTGCTATATATGCCAAATTTTGCTCGTTCATCTGCACTCCTTTTTTAAATTTCACCCTTATACTTGCCGTAAATTGAAAAGAGCTCTTTTAAATTTGATAGAATAAAGTCTAATTTTAACCTTTTGATCTTATCTTTTCTAGCCACTCATTTAGTGTTTTTTCAAAGCCTATGCCCTTGCTTTTGTAAAAAACGAGCGGTTTTTCTAGGTATTTTTGCTCGACCCAGCCGCCAAAATCATGCGGATAAAGGTAGTCTTTGCTCTCTTTTGTGTGGTTTTTTAGATATGGCGGAATTTTTAAAATTTCTTCACTTTGCACGTATCTTAGGGCAGCATTTATCGCATTGTAGCTGGAGTTTGACTTTGGCGAGCTAGCTAGATAGATGGCGCACTGAGCTAGTATGATCCTAGCCTCTGGAAAGCCTATCTCCTTTACCACACTAAGCGTACTTGCGGCTAAATTTAGTGCATTTGGGTTTGCATTGCCGATGTCTTCGCTAGCAAATATCGCCATCCTTCTAGCGATGAAGTCTGCACTCTCGCCAGAGTCTATGAGCCTTGCGAGGTAGTAGATGACGGCGTTTTCGTCGCTTCCACGCATGCTTTTTATAAAAGCACTTGCTAGCTCGTAGTGCGTGTCGTCCTCTTTTGCTCCCTCTTTTAGGGCGTTTTGACGTAGTGTCTTTAAATTTTTCAGGCTCACATTTTCATCAAGTGTGACGGCAAATTCGAGTAAATTTAGCATAGCTCTTGCGTCACCACCACTACTTTTAAATAAATATTCTTTGGCTTCATCATCTATGCTAAAAGAAATTTGCTCCCTGATCTTGCCAAGAAGCTCCTCAAAATCGTCACTACTAAGCGGCCTAAACTCAAAGAGCATCGAGCGGCTTCTGATGCCTGAGCTTAGCGTGAAAAAGGGATTTTCCGTACTAGCGCCGATAACTAGGGCTTTGTAGTTTTCCATGGGGATTAGCAGTGCTTCTTGCTGGGTTTTGCTTAGGCGGTGGATCTCGTCTATGAAAAAGAGTGGTTTATTTAAGGCGTTTTCGTAGTTTTTTAAAATTTTGCGAAAGTCATCTATCTTCAAATTTCCGCCATCAAACTCGTAAAAGTCGTAGTTTGCACCGCTTGCCACAGCCCTTGCAAAGCTCGTCTTACCACAACCTGCTGGACCATAAAAGATGGAGTGTGGGATCTTCCAGGTGGCTATAAATTTTAAAAAAGCCGCTTTAACTGCCTTTTGCCCGCAAATTTCATCCAAGCTTTTTGGTCTAAACATCAGTGCAAGTGAGCTCAAATTTACTCCTTTACCGCTTTTGGCAAAATTTTGGCCTTTGCGCTAAGGCTCTCTATCTTTAGCTCGTAAATTTTCATATTTTTTAGCCCATACTCTGCCGCCACGTCAAAGGTGCTCATCGCGTAGGCGGTGTATTTTTGGCTAAGAATTTTTAAAATTTCATATTTTTTAGCTTCGTCTGTGATCTCGTAAACTCTAGTTTTTGCGATGGCACTTTTGTACTCAGTCGTAAAAACCTTGCCTCCAAGTGCCTTGCCATCGTCTTTTATCGCATCTAGCTCGCTTTCGCTTAGATACGGGACTTTGTTAAAACTAAAGCAGACAAACTCTACTTTTCGTCCATCTTGAAGTAGTTTTGCCTTACAGCCAGCGGTAGCTCCGTGTATAAAAATGCTTTCACCAACTCTAACAGGCGAGATCGGTACGCTAAAAATTTCTCCCTCATCATCCACGCATGAAATTACCGCATATTCGCATTCATCTATGATTTTTAAGCCATCTTCACGGCTTAGCTCTCTATCTTTTCGTCTCATTTTTTATCCTTTTTTTTGAAAGAGCATTTTAAAATTTAAGTGCTTAAAGGCTAGTATAACGCAAAAATTTCAAGGAAAAACATGAAAAAAATAGCTATTTTTGCCATTTTACTTGGCGTAAATTTAGTCCATGCAAACGATGTTTGCAATGAATATATCAAACAAAGTAGGCTCTATCTTGACGAGTTTTATGCCAAAGAGAGCAAGCGACTCGCAAACGATGAAAAGGCGTTAAGACTTTTTGAGCTTAAATTTGATGAGTTTAAACAAAGACAAAGCGGCCAAGAGGCGATGATACTTCAAAACAAAGATGAGAAATTTTGCAAAAGAAAGCTTGAAGAGACAAACAAACTTTTAAATGATCTAAAAAAATAGATCAAATTTTTACGTTTAGATCCCAGTCTATTGGCGTTTTGCCGTGGTTTGCTAGGTAGATATTTGCCTTTGAAAAGTGTCTGCAGCCAAAAAATGCTCCACGAGCCAGTGGGCTTGGATGTGCTGCCTCTAAGATGAGGTGCTTGCTGGCGTTAATGAGCGGTACTTTGGCTCTAGCTGGATTGCCCCAAAGCATGAAAACTACGTTTTGTAAATTTTGGCTAACTTTTTTTATTACAGCGTCAGTAAAGCCCTGCCAGCCAAAGCTTGCGTGGGAATTTGCCACTCCAGCGCTAACGCTTAAAGTTGAGTTTAGAAGCAGCACGCCTTGCTTTGCCCATTTTGTGAGATCGCCGCTATTTGGCTCTTTTATACCAAGATCAGCGTAAATTTCTTTATAGATATTTACAAGACTTGGCGGGACTTTTACGCCATTTGGTACCGAAAAGCTTAGCCCCATGGCTTGATTTGCACCGTGGTATGGATCTTGGCCTAGGATGACGACTTTGACAGAGTGAAAAGGCGTTAGATTAAATGCATTAAAAATAAGCGCACTTGGTGGATAGACGACGCCAGTACTCTTTACTTTTAAGAAATTTTCTTTGATACGCGCGAAATTTTCACTCAAAAACTCATCTTTTAGCACCTCTTTCCAGCTTGGCTCAATCTTTATATCATCTAAATTTATCTGCATTTTCCTGCCTTTTGTAAGTTTTAGCGGTATAATTTTAACTAAAATTTATCTAAAGGAAAGAGTTGTGTCTGAGCAAATTTTTAATAAGATATATGAGCTTCTTAGCAAGAATGAAGCCAAATTTAAAGTCCTAAATCATGAGAGTGCGACCACTTCAGAAGAGGTGGCAAAACTTAGGGGAACAAAGATGAGCCAAGGCGCAAAGGCTCTAGTTTGCTCTATAAAAGGGGTAGATGAGGAAAAATTTAGGCAAATTTTTAAAGATGAAAATGTGCTAAATGATTATTTGCTAAGCGATGAAAAGCCAGCGATGAAGGCTGGTAAAATTTATATTTTGGCTATTTTGCCAGCCGATATGCAAGCAAATCTTGATAGCTTGACACAAAAATTTGACGGCAAAAGAGCAAGCCTAGCTAGTCCAGATGAAGTTTTGGCATTGACAGATTGTGTTTTTGGTTCAGTGCCACCATTTAGCTTTCATAAAAATTTGCACCTTGTTGTGGATGAGAGTTTGCTAGAGCGAAATGAGGAGATCGCCTTTAATGCGGGGCTTCTTGATAGATCTATCGTCCTAAACGCAAAAGACTACGCCAGGATAGTAAAGCCAGTGTTTGTTAAATTTGCAAAAGAAAAGTGCTAGGCTAACCACTTCCTAGCACTAAATATTGTCGGGAGAAAAATGAATTTAAATAATGCAAAGACGAGAAATTGCTAAATTCATTTCAAGAACAAATATTATCAGGCATAATCTTAAAATATAATAAATTATATAAATAAAAAGCTTTAAATTTAGGGATTTACACATTTAAATATAAATATAAATATAAATATTTTATAAAAAATTTATATATCAAAGCTTGTGGATTTAAAAAGAATTTATAAAAATTTGCTTAGTAAATATTAAGTTTAGCTTAAAGCCCATTTTGATAAAATCCTTAATCGTTCTTTTATCGTAAAAAAGACAATTTGATATAAGGAAAAACAATGAGCGATATCATCGCATACAAACTAAATGGCGAAATAGTCGATACTCAAAGTATCGTAGGGCGCGAAAGTAGTGCTGAGCCTATCTATTTTGACAACTCAAAAGAAGCACTGCACGTTATCAGACACTCCTGTGCGCACCTAATGGCACAAGCTATCAAATCACTCTATCCAAAGGCGAAATTTTTTGTCGGACCAAACGTAGAAGATGGATTTTATTATGATTTTAGAGTTGATGATGAGGGTACGAAGCTAGGCGAGAGCGATCTAGCAGCGATCGAAGATAAGATGAAAGAGCTTGCTGAGAAGAAATTTGACATCGTCAAAACCTGCTCAACCAAAGCTAATATGAGCGATAAATTTAAAGATGACGACCTAAAACAAGAGGTCTTAAAAAGAATTCCAGATGGCGAAGTGAGCAGCTACTCACAAGGCGATTTTGAAGACCTTTGCCGCGGACCACATGTGCCAAATACTAAATTTTTAAGATTTTTCAAACTTACGCGCGTGGCTGGGGCGTATCTAGGCGGTGATGAGAGCCGTGAGATGCTAACTAGAATTTACGGCACAGCTTACGCAGACAAAGAGAGCCTAAAAGAGCACATCCGCATCATCGAAGAGGCTAAAAAGCGCGACCATAGAAAACTTGGTACAGAGATGAAGCTATTTACATTTGACGACGAAGTGGGTGGCGGCCTACCGATCTGGCTACCATACGGCGGACGCTTGAGATCAAAACTAGAGCAAATTTTATACAAAGCTCACCGCGACCGTGGCTACGAGCCAGTGCGTGGTCCAGAGCTTTTAAAGGCTGATGTGTGGAGAAGAAGCGGTCACTACGCAAACTATAAAGAAAATATGTACTTTACAACGATCGATGAGGCAGAATACGGCATAAAGCCGATGAACTGCGTTGGTCACATTAAAGTCTATCAAAGTGACATCCGCTCTTACCGCGACTTGCCGCTTAAATTTTTCGAATACGGCGTCGTGCACCGCCATGAAAAAAGTGGCGTTTTACACGGACTTTTCAGGGTTAGAGAATTTGCGCAAGATGACTCACATATCTTTTGTATGCCAAGCCAGATCAAAGAAAATATCTTAGAAATTTTGAAATTTGCTGGCAAAATAATGGAAAATTTTGGTTTCCACTACGAGATGGAGATTTCAACCAAGCCTGCAAAAGCGATCGGCGGAGATGAAATTTGGGAAACGGCGACCAAAGCGCTAAAAGAAGCTCTTGATGAAAATGGCTTTAAATACGGTATCGATGAGGGCGGCGGCGCATTCTACGGTCCAAAAATCGACATTAAGATCACTGATGCGCTTAAGAGAAAGTGGCAGTGCGGCACGATACAAGTTGATTTTAACTTGCCAGAGCGCTTTGATCTAGGATACATCGATGCAAACAACGAAAGACAACGCCCCGTAATGCTTCACAGAGCACTGCTTGGCAGTTTTGAGAGATTCATAGGAATTTTACTTGAGCACACTGCTGGTGAGCTACCATTTTTTATCGCTCCTACGCAAGTCGTCATTGTACCTATTAGCGACGCACATTTAGACTACGCAAAAGAAATTTCACGCGAGCTAAGAAAGATCAATATCGATAGCGAGATCGCAAGTAAAAATGAGAGTTTAAATAAAAGAATAAGAACGGCTGAAAAACAAAGGGTGCCTATGATAGTCGTGCTAGGTGACAACGAAGTAGCGAACAAGAGCGTTGCGCTACGCGACAGACAGGCTAGGACGCAGAGCGATATGAGCTTGGCGGAATTTATAAATTTAACGAAGGAGAAACTTAGTGAGGTACATTTTTGAGTAAGGAAAATGAAGTATTGCTCAATGAGGACATAAGGGCGAGAGAGGTAAGATGTGTAGGGGATGATGGCACAGCATACGGTGTCATATCAAGAGAAGAGGCTTTAGAGATCTCAAATAAGCTTGGGCTTGATCTAGTGCTTATAGCGCCAGATGCGAAGCCGCCAGTTTGCAAGATAATGGACTATGGTAAATTTCGCTATCAGCAAGAGAAAAAGCAAAAAGAGGCCAAGAAAAAGCAAAAAACCATCGAGATAAAAGAGATAAAACTCTCTGTTAAGATCGCCCAAAACGATATAAACTACAAGGTTAAGCACGCAAGTGAGTTTTTGCAAGATGGCAAACACGTTAAATTTCGTGTATTTTTAAAGGGTCGCGAGATGAGCACTCCAGAAGCTGGCGTAGCTATGCTTGAGAAGGTCTGGGAGATGATCAAGGATGAGGCTGACCGCGACAAAGAGCCTATAATAGAAGGTCGTTATGTAAATATGCTTGTAACTCCAAAAAAGGGTTAAATTTTCACAAAGAGCAGGCTAGGGCTTGCTCTTTGTTACATTAAATTTTTAATACAAAAACTTATAAATAATTATTTTCCAAAAATCCTATCATTTTTATATGTATTAAATTTATGCAAAGGCGTTTGCAGGGTTGATATACCTTATGGTTAAATTTGATAGGCAAAATTTGGATGTGGTTTAAATTTAGTAAATTTTGGTCTTTACTTGCTGGAATTTACCCGCTTTGTTATCGCTCATATGGATGTTGTGCTGAAAATAATCTAGGCAAATCGACTCTCTTGCGAGCTTACAAATTTTTAGTACTTGCGTGAGTATTTTTAAGCTAAATTTTGCCTAATATCTAGCTAAATTTGGTAATGGGATATCGCTTTAATAATACTTTTTACAAAAAGCTTTGACTACTCTTGGTTTTATGTGGCGACCAAATTTGACAAAAAATTTGCTTGTTCGTGGATTAAATGTAGCAAATTTTAATTTTTGCTTACTAGAATTCGCTCCATCCTTTTTCTGCCAACCATTACATGGGCGCTTTGCTGAAATTCGACTAGGCAAGAGCTCGCCTGAAGGAGTGAATTTGATAACTTCTTTCGAGTTGTAAATTCATGGTGCCTGTGCGAGTGTTATAAGCTAAATTTCGCCTAGTAGCTGTATAAATTTGCTAAAAAATTCGCTTGTTTGTAGTTTAAATTTATAAAAGAGAATTTAGGCTGGGTGAGCATAAATTTACTAAATTTTATAAGCCATTTCTTGGCAAAAATCAAATGCCCTATAATCTGCTCGGATAAAATTTAGTGTTTGCTCATTCTCTGTCAGGGCTTCTTCATTTTGCCTTACTATATCGATGCCAGCTAACACTATAAAAATTTCTCGCTCGCAACGCACCTGCTACAAATTTCTTCATCTTTAAACAGCCACACATAAACATACCATTCGTGCAATCAAGCAAAAGCCTCCATGGCAAAAACTTTCAAATTTGTTGCACAAACCTCGCCACTCCACCATTTGCCACCACGCCAGCTTTTTTGACGAAATTTCTATTAAATGCTCTAAAAATAGTAATATGCTCGCCACCTTAGTATCAATATTTTAAATTTAGGCGAGCTTCAAATCCACATCTATCACACCACCGCGAATTTGTCAAAACGAACGCTGCATAAAATACTTCAAACTAGCGTAAATTTGATAGTTTGTCAGTAAAATTTGCTATACAAAAAGCAAACTCTCTTTTAGCTAAAAGTCCAAAATTATTTCATATTGATTTACGTCCAAATTTAGCTTGGACGCAAATTTATAGAGCAAAGAGCTAAAATCAGCCCTACACATATCCTTGATCTATCATTGCGTCAGCCACTTTTCTAAAGCCAGCGATATTTGAGCCAAGCACTAGGTTGCCCTCATCGCCAAATTCTTTACTTGTTTCGTAGCTTAGTTCAAAGATGTGGTTCATAATGCCATGAAGTCTGCGATCGACCTCCTCGAAGCTCCACGAAGTCATGCCAGCATTTTGCATCATCTCAAGACCGCTTGTTCCCACGCCGCCAGCGTTTGCTGCTTTTGCTGGAGCAAAGTAAAAGTCTTTTTGTGCAAGCATAAAATTTATCGCATCAAGCGTGCTTGGCATGTTTGCGCCCTCAGCCACGAAGCGGCAGCCATTTGCGTAAAGCACTTTTATGTCGGCTAGGTGAAGCTCGTTTTGTGTAGCACACGGGAAGGCTCCGTCGCATGGCACGTCCCAGACGCCGTTTCTGCCCTCTTTATATTCGCTCACGCTTACATATTTTGCATTTGGTCTAAATTTAGTGTATTCGCTAAGGCGAGTGCGTCTCACTTCTTTTAGCTCTTTAAGTACCGCTAGATCGATGCCCTCAGCGTCATAGATATATCCGTTT
This sequence comes from Campylobacter concisus, assembly GCF_003048905.1. Taxonomy (NCBI): domain Bacteria; kingdom Pseudomonadati; phylum Campylobacterota; class Epsilonproteobacteria; order Campylobacterales; family Campylobacteraceae; genus Campylobacter; species Campylobacter concisus. The sequence continues at coordinate 856,002 of NZ_PIRO01000001.1, read as the reverse complement.
GAGTCAGAGACGGTGATAGGCAGTGCGCCTGCTTGATAGAGCTTTTCGACTGTGTAGATGGCGACATTTCCGCTGCCGCTGATGCTGCATTTTTTGCCCTCAAGCGATAGACCTGCTTTTTTTAGCATGTTTTGAGTGAAATATACTAATCCGTATCCAGTAGCCTCTGTGCGTGCTAGGCTGCCGCCCCAGTTTAGCCCCTTGCCTGTTAATATGCCATCAAACCTGCCAGTTAGCTTTTTATACTGGCCAAACATATAGCCGATCTCTCTAGCGCCCACGCCGATGTCGCCTGCTGGCACATCCACGGTATTACCGATGTGGCGGTAAAGCTCACTCATAAATGCTTGGCAAAATCGCATTATCTCGCCCTCGCTCTTGCCCTTTGGATCAAAGGTGCTACCGCCTTTTGCGCCGCCGATATTTACGCCAGTAAGCGAGTTTTTGAAAATTTGCTCAAATCCAAGAAATTTTAGTACGCCAAGATCGACGCTTGGGTGGAGCCTTAGACCGCCCTTGTATGGGCCAACGGCTGAGTTAAACTGCACGCGGTAGCCGTTATTTACCTTTGGTCTGCCATCATCGCCTGTGTATGTCACGCGAAAGATCACCGTGCGCTCAGGGATGACGATGCGCTCTAGGATCGCGTGTTTTTGGTACTTGCTCTCTCTTTTGATAAGCGGCTCTAGGCTGTTTAGAACCTCAGTCGCAGCTTGGACAAAGACGCCTTGACCTGGGTTGGTCTTCTTTATCCACTCCATCGTTTGTTCGATGTACTCGCTCATTTTTGCTCCTTTTTCCTTTTTTTGTAGTTAAATATTAACTCGGCTAGAAAAAATTTTTATTTAAAGATATTTTAATATTTTTATTTTGGGCAATGAGTGTTACATATCGAAACTAAATTTATAAAAAGTGGTTTTTGCATCACTTGTTGAGATAAATTTATAAAAGAGAATTTAGGCTGAGTGGAGCCTAAATTTACTAAATTTGCGCCACCTCTTGCCAAAAATCAAGTGCCGCGTCGTCTGCTTGGACAAAATTTAGGATTTGCTCGGATGATGGCAGAGTTTCTTCATTTAGCCTTGCTATATCGATACTAGCAAGTGCTATGAACAATTTCTCAAAGTCGCTTGCGATGCATCTACCGCAAAGCTCCTCATCTCCAAAGAGCCATGCATAGACCGTGCCACTTGTGCAATCAAGCAAAAATATCCACGGATCACCCACGGCAAAGACTATCAAATTTAAAGGGCGAGCCTTGCCACTCCACCATTTGCCACCAAACTCATCTACGCTATTTAGCCGCACTAGCTCGCTCGCGTAATCGCCTCTGGAGCCAAATTTGACATTGCAAATTTCAAAATTTCCAAGGTCAAATTTGCTTATTAGCTCTAAAAATTTAGCTGGGAAATTTACGCCAAGAGCTTCTTGTGCGTTTTTAAGTGCTTGTGTGGTAGCTTTAATGTCATTTTGAAGCAAGAGTCTCATGCCAGTCATACCCTCTTGCTCTAGTGGCAAGAAAATTTGATCTAACTTTTGAGCGATCTGGTTTAACTTTAAAAACATATCAGTCCTTTAATCTGCTGGATCTTGGCAAATTTTATCAAATTTATTTCAGCGTGTTTTTAATTTGACCCATTTGTCGCCAAACTTAGACCACGATCTTCATAAATTTGTATGATACTTTCATAAAATCAAAGAGAATTTACCTTGTCTTGTTTCGTTTTTCTCTTTTGATTTTATAAAATTTCCATAAGCCCCTGCTTCATAAAAAAGTGTTTTTCACTGTTCTTAAGATTTAGGGCTTATGGGTTAATGTTTCGATTAAAAATCTTAGTGCTTGACACTGAATACAAGAAAGAAACATAACCTAAATTTTATTCAGGAGTATCAAAAATGAAAAAAGCGTTTTTTTGTGGTGTTGATGTTTCTAAAGATAAAATCGACGTTTGTTTTTTAACTTCTATCACGAGTGAGAAAGCTAAATTTGAAACATTGCCTAATAACCATGAGCTTATCAAAGTTTATTTTGATAGTTTTAAAAATGATGAAATTTTAGTTGTTTTTGAAGCAACTTCAAATTATCATTTGGCACTTCAAAAGGCTTTATCTGATTTAGGTATTAGATATTGTGTTACAAACCCCTATAAATCATCTTTATTTTTAAAACATCTTAGCACTATAAAAACTGATACAAGCGATAGTTATGGCTTGGCTGTTTATGCTAGGACTTTTAAAAGCGAGATCGCCCCTGATAAGTATAATGCCGAGTATTTAGAGATAAAAAGTTACAATTCCACCTTAAATTTGCTCCAAAAAATAAATACTCAACTTAAAAATTTTAAAAGCTCTCAAAAAACTTTAAATAATAAAGTAATTGATGATGTTATCGCAAATCTTATAAAAGAGATTGCAAAACTTCAAGCTATGCTTCAAAAACTAGCTTTTGATCTTGTTAAAAAAGCTATTCCAGAAACCGAAGAGATCATTAAAGAAAATAAAGGTTTTGGCATTGATCTCGCTTTAAATTTATTTCCACAACTGCATTTTAATAGGGATAAATCTGAAAAACAATTTATAAGTTTTATTGGTCTTAGTCCTAGAATTTTTCAAAGTGGCTCAAGCGTTCATAAAAGCCAAAAAATAAATAAAATGGGCAATTCTAATATAAGGCGTATTCTATTTATGACTGCATTATGTGCAATTCGTTTTAACGCTAAATTTAAAACACGCTATGAGCGTTTATTAGCTAACGGCAAAAAGAAGATGACCGCTATTGTTGCTGTTATGTGTGCGATAGTCCGCTATTTAAAAAGCTTATTCCCCATTTAATCCAGAAATAAAGGCTATTTAATGAAAAAAATTCATTATAAGCTAATCTTTTCAGTTCTTGAAATCTTATCATCTAAAAATTCTTTAACAAGGGCTGATATATGCGATCATTTAAAGATTAGCAAAGCTTATCTTTCTCAAATTATTAGTAATAGATATTTAATAAAAAATCAAATTTTTTCAAAAAGGATAAAAAAATGGCAAAAAATGCAACAGCTCCATTAATGGACAGCACAAGCGAAAATCTTTATAGAGAAATTTATCAATCTCTCAACCAAAATTTAGATTGTTTCGAGCAAAAGATTAAAGTCTTAAAGACTAAAAAGATCGATGGTAAGCAAAAGCTAGATAAAGATAACAATCCCATTGTAAACGAGCTTGGAGAGTTTGAAAAGTGGGATGATAGCTATGTTCTGACTTTTGTCGCTTTAAATAGCGGTGGTGAGCATACCACAAGGATAACGCAAGAGCAATACCTTGATCTAAAAGATGACGAAGTTTATATCGCTAGTGGTAAGATCGAATATAGAATTTATAAGGACGCTTATAATTCAACTCCAGTTATTGTTTTTAATAAATTTGTCCCTGCAATTGATAGTTTTGTCACGGCAATGCTAAAACTTGAAGCACTTAAAAATGGCTCAAACGCTTGAAAAATAGGGGCTAAAACTTAGCCCCGTGCCTAGACTATCAGCAAGGTTAGGCGGGACAAGCTGGGTTTTATTAAAGGTTTAAAAATGATATATAAAGACGATAGATTTAAAATACTTCATCAAGGTATCGATACTTTAGTTATAGGCGTAAATTGTATTGATGAAAAATTTTTTAATACAACTTTTTCAAGCTTTATTCGTAAGATAGCTACACTAAAACAACAAGCACAAAATTTACGCACATTTGGCGAAAAGTATATTTTGGATGATTTGGGCTTTGATTACGGAAATTTTAAAGTATCAAGTAAAGGCTTAGGTCAATATTTTGGATATTTTTCAAACGATGATATATTTTGCACCATTTCAGATACTAAATTTAAGCCAAAAGGGCTATATCATTTAAAAATTCAATTTAGAAGCATATTTTTACTTAAATATGGACACGTTCGAGCCTATGAGCTTGTAAATAAATTTTTAAGTGATATATTTAAAGAGCATTTTAAAATAAGTGTTTTAAGGCTCGATCTTGCAACTGATGTAACTGGCATAAAATATACTCCACAAGATTTTTTACAATTTAGAAGTTTAAAAAGAGTTTCTAACTATTCAGATCAATATAAAAAAGATGACGATGATTTAATAATTGATGAAAATTCACCAGTTTTTAATGATATAACTGAAATTAATGTCAATAATTTTATGCGTTTTACTCGCTTTGAAGGTGTAAGCTTTGGAAAAAATCCACATATGTTCAGGGTTTATGACAAAATAAAACAAGTTCAAAGCAAAAATATTTCAACTTTAATTTTTACAAAATGGGAAATAAATGGCTTTAATCCTGCTGTTGATATGTTTGTATTTAGACACGAAGCGGAGTTTGGACGATCTGCAATAAAAAGATTAATTCCTATTAATGAAAGTGATGAAATTGCTTATATTTTTAATCATTTGGGGGCTTTTTGGTCGCAAGGGCTTAGTATTTGTAAATGGTATGATCTAACTGATGATGAAATTAATCGTTTAACTGCTGGCACTATTCAAAGTGATAGTGCAAGAAAAATTTATCAAAGATGCGATTTTGATGATAATAGGCTTAAATTTTGGGATATGCTTTTGCCTTGGGGCGATGATAAAATTAAAGCTCTTACTATGCACGATCTTATTCAGTCAAAGGATATTAAAAAAGCAAAAATGGCTTTAAAAGCCTTTGTAAGTGCTGTTTATACTAATTTGGGTGTTAGTGGTGAGAATTTTTTATATGTTTTTACTGAAACACTTAAAGATCTTGAAAATGATGGCTTAACACTTCACGAATACGGCTTATCAAAGCTTGCTGGCAATTTTTTAAAAAATGAAAAAACTATAAAAAATCAAAATTTAGATATAGATAATCCCCTTTTTGATGTTTTTAACGCTTCTTTAAATGATTTTTTTGTTGCCATTAGCAAAATACGAAATGATGATTATATCCATCCTATAACGAATGCTTTAAAGGGGTTTCAATGCAAAAATTAAATGCTTATGGTCTTTTGGTGTGTGAATTATTAGATAGTGGTAAGGATGTTATTTGTATTGATATTAAATGTCCTATCGTTAAAAGGCTTTACGCCAAAAAGCTTGGTTTTATTTGGGCTGATATTGTTATTGGTAGTAGAAAGGCTTTTTACTCGGCTCTTGATGAATTAAATATTCTTTTTATTCAAACAAATTTGAAAAAGCTATTAGATAGCAAAGGTTATTCTTTGCGAAATGGTCGTAAATATATTTTTGCTGTTAAACAGCCTAGATTAGATTTATTTTAAAAAAAGGGTTATAAAATGTTAAATATTATTAAAAATTTAGGTGCTTTCTCTTTAAGTGATAGTGGTTCTTTAATAAATAGTCTTAGTCAGTATCAGCCTTGTAATTATTCTTTAGATGATATTAAAACTATTCATCGTTGTAGTGCTAACGATCCGATATATCTTAAAGATATTTATTCTAATCAAATTTTCGTTAAATTGTTTGATTTTTTGGTTTATGGTGGCGATGATGAATTTTTTATTTGTGATTGTATTTTAAATCCTTTAGATGTTTCTGATATACGTTTTGCTATCTCTGGTCTTTACGTTGAAATTGAAAAGAAAGACATACCAAAGGGGCATAAGCTTCTCTCTTCTGATTTTAATCTAGCTAATATTTTTTCTTCTGCTCTTCTTGATTTGCCATTTTCAACTATACAAAGTGATATTACTTTAGGAGCTTTTTCTAAAGGTCAAATCGTTCAAATTAAAGATTTTAGCTTGCCTTTTTATGTTTTAGGTTGCTCTTTATTACAACTTGGTCTTAATAAATTTATCCTTTTTTATGATGTTTTTTGCCTTGATTATGAATTAGTAAAACTTGGTGTTTTTAGTGTTCGTCGAATTTTTGTTCCAGCTGGATTAGTTAGACCATTTAAGTTTGATAAAACATTTTATAAGTATGTGATTGCTTTATATGCTTATATTTTTAAGAGTTCTGCCGTTAATTCTCTTGATTTATCTGATGTTGTTAAACAAATTTTTGAATATTCTGGCGAAGAAGATTTATTTAGTTTGTTTTTAAGATTACGTAATGAAGCTGTTGAAAAGCAAGCTAAATCTGAAAGTAACGAGCCACCTATTTATTTATAAAGAAAGGGATTTTAAATAATGTATTCTGGTATTACTCAAGCTATTAGTAAAGTTAGTCAAGTTAATGGTGCTTTAAAAGCTGGTGGGGTTGCTGGTGCTATTGGTGCTGGTGCTAGTTCTAATTTTGATTTAAAAGATAATCCTGTTACTGATATAACTGCTCTTGGTATTTGGGGCTTAAAAAATGTTTATAATAGTTTTTTTGATAAAAAAGAAAGTGTTGATGTTGATAAAAATATAAAAGAGCTTAGTGAATATTATGCTAAACAACGTGAAGCTAAAGCAATAGACGCACAAAAAGAAAAAGAAAAACCCAAAGAAGATAATTTACCTAAGCCATCTGATAATGATAAGCCTAGTAGTGTCCCCTTAACTTTACTTGGTGTTTTAGATCAGCAAAATCATATATTAAAGCTTATGTCTTTAAATTTAGCTGTTTTAGGAGCTGTGAAAAATAATGCTTTTGATAAACAAGCTAGCGTTAAAAAAGATAATTTATATAATCAATCTCCAGAAATTCAAGGGCGTGTTGAATTTGATAGAGAAACTGGATATTGGGTTGATCGTACTACTAAAACGCTTTATAATCCTTATACTGGTGATCGTATATATGATAATGCTTCGTCAAATACTGGCACTAATTCCGCTGTTTCTACTGGTGTAGATTTTAAAGAAGTGTTAAAATCTCAAGAAAAAATTAATAGTGAAATTTCTAAATATATCTCAACTATTGGCGAAAATCAAAAAGTATATAATCAAAATTTAGAAAAGCTTGTTATTAATTCAAAAGAGTATTCGCAAGCTATGAAAGATGGTTTGGCTGGTGTTAAACTCAAAGCCAGTGTTGCTGTCGATAATAATTTAAACGCTTCTTTAGCTATTAATAAGCCAGTTGAAATTACTTTGCCTAGTTCTTATGTCGATAATCAAAAAATACTTAGCGATAATTCAACTAAAACGCTTGAAATTTATAAAGAAAAAGCTGATTTTGATAAGACTTCGATTGCTGTAAAGGATCTCGACGGCAATACTATTGCTAACGCTTCGCCACGCGATATTGCTTTATCTCGTCAAGCTGTTCAGGCTCGTGTTTTAACTGATGAAAATAGTTTTGAATTAGATAGCGATGCTTTAAATTTATTTGATATACCTATCCCAAATTTTAAAGATTTGTTTGATACTGAATTACCTAGTAAAACTCTACTTAAGGATTTAAAATAATGGCTGATAAACGTTCTGAAGCTGGAAGAATTTTAAAGCTTGGCATTGATGAAATGTTTGAAGACTTAACCTATAGCGTTGCTTACGATCAAGTTTTATCTAAGTTAAAAAATAGTGGTATGGATGATGGAATTTTAAAGGATGCAATAAATAGTGGTGTTACTATTATGTTTAGCGCGGCTTTAGTAAAGTATATTCAACTTCAAGAAAGTGTTGTAAATAAAATTATGAGTATTGTTTATGCTGGTGTTGTAGCTTTACTTTCTCCTTTAGGTAGATATGCCAAAAATAAGCTTAGTAATATAAAAGGCGTTAAACTTAATAGAATGCTTGGTTTTTTAACTGGTAATTTTTCTGATCGTATCGGTGTTGCCAAAGTTTTTGTGGAGTGTGGTAATCAAATTATCAATACTAATAATTCTAATAGTTCAGCCCTCCAAAATGTCAATACTGTTATTAATCAACGTCAGCATATTTTAGAAACTAAAAATCAAGAATTTAACTATGCAAAAGCAAAGGTTGATAATATAAATCAAACCCTACTTTTTAAGCTTTTTAGCTCTCGCTTTACTCCGCAAGATAAAGAAATTCTTAGGCGTATAACTGGCAGTGATAAGATTGATATTGACGCTTTAAATCATGTTGCTGATTTTATGTTTGTTACTGATGATGCTGGTAACGTTTTGGGGCTTAGTGAAATGTTTATTACTATGATGAATGGTTTAGGATATTTTAACGGAAAGGTTAAGAAAAATGGCTCTTGATTGTGAAAAAGCTTTTGAAGAAGAAATGAAGAAATTTGATAGTATTGGTGCTTGTCTTGCTCGTATTGAAAAAATATTAACTGACAAGTTAAAAGATAAAAAAGATGATAAAAGCGGTTTAGCATCTTTGGATGAAACAAATCGTCTTTTAAAAATTCTTTGCCGTGATCTTGTAGGTAAAGAATAATGGTTTCTTTGTTGTGTGGTTGCTGTAATAAGAAAAAAGACTTTACTTTTTATATTGAGAGAATATTATTTTTTCGTGCTGGCACTGAAAATTTAAATGCTAGTATTAATGAAGAATATGATAAGAAAGATGCGCTTTTTGATTGCGGTTTTTTTGGTAATAGTTGTATCCGTGATAAGCGTATTTCTTCTCTTTTTGGTCTTGGTTTTTATTTTTCTGCTTATACTAATTCTAGCATTAAAAAGGCTAATGCACCTTTACATATGCATTATAATAGCGATGATGCTGACGATTATGAATATAGGGTAGGCACTGATTTTTTAACTCCATCTGGTAAGATCAATATTATGGATTTGCCTAGCTCTTCTGAAATTTCTTCTTATTTTGATAGTAATTTATTCTTTTCTTTTAGTGATCGATCTGATTATTTTTATTTTTGTGTTCCTGCATCTTTTAATTATGCAAAATATACCAGCCGTCTTTCCTTTTCTGCTTTTTCTTGTTATTCATCTTCTAGCCCCTTTTTTAGAAGTGATCTTCGTCTTGGTCTTTTGGATTGTGACTATACTGGTATTCATACTGAAGCTTTTAATCTTTTTTCTATTTTTTCTAGTTTTGTTAATAAATCTTTTGTTTATGAATTTTCTGATTTTATTAATATATTTGAAAATTCTCTATCTTCTTTTTATTCTCAATTTTATAGCGATGTAACTAACTTTAATTTACAACATAGCTATTTATCAGTTTATCGATTTTCAAAAAAGGAGTATTATGCCTATCTACAAAATTACACAACAGCAAGGCAATAGGGTTATCACTTCAACACTTGAAGCCAAAAGTGTTTCCGATCTAATTGCTTTTTTAGATGCTGTTTCTACTGCTGAAATTAAGTATATTTATAAAGTCGAGTTTGAAACTCAAAAAACTAATTTTCCGTCTGATGACTTCAATTACAATAAGCAATTTAAAGCTTTTGTATCTAATAAAAATCGTATGTGCAAGCAAATTTTAATTCATAACGTAAAAAAAACTAAAAACGAAGCTGAAATATCTGCTTTAATTAAAACACATTTAGAAGTAGGCGGACTTGCTGTAAAGGGTGTTTCTTGTTCCCTTTTTATGGATAAGTAAAAATTTAATAATTTGTCTTTATAATTATTTATTTATATAAAAAGGAGTTGCCTATGATTAGAAAAATTGTTGCTTTTTGTCTGTTTTTTAATATTTCTTTCGGATCTAATTATTTTGATAATTTAAAAGAGTCTTTTATTAATATGTCAGATGTTGAAGCATCTGAATTTATTTGTAAAAATTATCCTTATGTTGTTATGGCTTCTGGTCGTTCTTATCTTAAGGGGTCTATTTGTTATGTCGATTATTCTCTTTATGATGATAAAAAATTGGCTGAAGCTGAAAACGTTTTAAATTATAAATTTTGTAATTATGATGAGTTGAAAGCGTTTTTACACTCTAAAGGCTCTTTAGAAGTTAAATTTTATGGATCAAATAAAAATTTACTCAAAACTATCCGCTATAATAAAGTTTCACGTATCCCTTGTTCTTTGATAAAATTTTAAATTTTTTTCTGTGTTCTTCTTGATAGATATTGTCCCCCCCCCTCCCAAACACGGCGCCCCACCGCTCTGCGGTGTGTGCCGTGTTTTCTTTTCTCCCCTTTTAGTTTATTCTTTTCTTATTATCTTGTTTTCTTTCTCGATCTTTTTCCTTCTATAGTTATTTTTTGTTTGCGTTGTGGCGATAGTTTCTGCGATTGCTCGAATATCTTAAAAATTATAATTATGTCTTTTTGCTAGCTATCGCCACGCAAACACTACGCGGACGAAAAACGCGAAAGCGTTTTGAGCGTGCTGAAGCGTCCTTAATCTAACCTTAATTATTTAACTTTCTCTTTTTTGCTTAATATTCTCTTGTTTAAAACGTTTTAACAGAAACAAGCAAATTTTAAAAATGTCGAATGACAAAAGAAAGGATAAAAAAAATGTTAAGACAATCAATAGACGGACTTTATGCAAAAAGTCTTACTTTTTCTAGTGGTAGTGATGAAGATGCTTTACTCCCGCTTTTGGCTGGCAAAGTTGAAAGTTATTCAGTCTTTGGCGATGGTGGCACTGCTTTAACTTCAACACCTGATCCACTTAATCGTAAAAATGTGATCGTTGGTGCTAAAACTGCGACTGGTAGAATTTCTACTATGGTAACTATCCCGCACGTTAAACAAAGTTATATGTTTCAAAATTTTCTTTCTGATTTTACTGGCAAATTAGATGCAAATTATGATACTGCTGTTAAATGCGATTATGTAACTTTGAAATTTGATAGACTTTAAGGAGTAAGAGATGTCTAAATGTTTAGTTAAAAATACAATAAATAATAGAACTTATGGCTTTGCTTTGCCGTGCGGTGGTGCTGAAGCTAAAGCATTTTGTGATAATGCTCTTGAAGGAACTTATGTAATACTTTCTCGTGCTAGTGAGCAAGGTAATTCAAGCGAAGCAAGCGTTATTGAATATACTATTACTGGTAAAAATGCGGCTGGCAATAAAACCACTTTCAGTTTTTATACTAAGCCTAGTATCGATGAAGACCAGATCAAAACTGCTTTAGCTGGTAAAAAATTTAATGGCGTTAAGTTTGATGAAATTTACGTTATTAGTGCTAGAAAAGTAAAATAGTGTTTTCAATGTTAAATTTAAGCTCCCTATTTAATAGGGGGCTATTTATCCACGCTTTTGTTTATCTTGTTTTATTCCTTTATATTTCTATTTTAAAAGATGATATTAAAGATCTTATCACTGAAACCATTACATTAAAAACTAATTTAGCAATCGAAAAACAAAATACCGAAAACGCTTTTTTAATTATTGATAATCAAAATTTAAAAATTGAGCAATTAAAAATAGATAGTGAAAAAATATCTAAAGAAAACAATATTTTAAATCAAAAATTACAAAAACGTTTTAGCATGATCGAAACACCTAAAACGGATGACTGCTTAAGTAAGCTAAAATTTTACGATACTTTACTTTTAGAGTTTAGCAATGGCAATTATTCCAAATAAACTATTTTTCTTTTTCTTACTATCTTATCTTGTTTTGTTTGTTGGTTGCTCTGCAAAATCTTCACAAGGTGCTATTCAAAAAGCTTATATGCCTATAGAATGTAATGTAACAATTCCAGATAAGCCTATTTTTGATCCATTAAATCCAGAAAGTTTAAAAGATTTAATTATTTACTGCATACGAATAGAAGATTTATTAAAAGGCTGTGTAAATGGACAATTTAAACAAGGACGATAATTATTTAATTTTAGTTCTTTTTGTTGGGTTTATAGCGTCGATTTTAAATCTTGAAACTAAAGATTTTTCTAAAATCAAATATAAAATTTTATCTTATTTGCTTAGTTTTTTAAGTTCTATGTTTTTATGTTGGATTAGTTATGAAATATTTTTTTTCTTTCTAAACAATATTAGAGTTTCGGTTGCTCTTGCTGGTTTTGTAACTTGGCGTGGCACTGATTGGATATATTCAAAAATTGATAAAGCCTTAGATAAAAGGATAGAAAAGGATTAACATGACACTTGGCGAGCATCAAGAAGCTTTTATGAAAGATGTTGAAAAACTTTTAAACTATATTCATTCTAATGGATACTCTGTAAGGGGTGGCGAATTAGAAAGGACACAAGCCCAGCAAGAAATTTATTATAATAGTGGTAAAAGTAAAACTATGAATTCAAATCATTTAAAACGCTGTGCTATTGATTTACATATTTTTCGAAATGGTAAATGGCTGCAAACTAAAGAAGAATTACAAAATATTGGTAATTACTGGGAGAGCCTAAATAGTTCTAATCGTTGGGGCGGTAATTTTAAAAACTTTATTGACGTTCCGCACTTTGAAAGAAATTGTTAAAAATCTCTTGACTTCTATCTTAAAATCTTAAGAAGCTGGCAGAGATAACTAAGAAAACTAGCAATCACTAAATGTAAGATGTTATAAAGATTAATGATGAGGTAAATTAGCTTGATAAAGCCGCGTAGCCCATAAAAGAGATTTATGACGATGCTAAAATATACGAACTTGAGGGCTTTTGCGTACGAATGAGCTCGCCACTTATAGTGGAGTGTAAAGAAAATTTGGGCGGCGCATCGTTCAAAAGTGAAGCAAAAGATGAAAATTTAAATGAGGGTGTGCCGCCTAAAGAGCAGGGCACAAGGATAGGCAAAACCATCTGGCGGCTAAAGCTTGGCATATATCTTTACACGCCAGTTTACCTGCGTGAGGGGTGCTTTACTTTGGCACCGCTAGTAATGGCGGACATCTCTATGCCGTTGAGGCAAAAGTGGCGAAGTGATATTTAAGTTTAAAACCAGTGATATGGAGCATTTTGCTTTAGTTGATGGCCAAATTTTGCTTGCAAACCGCAAAATAAGCCAGCTTTGATAAGCGCTAAAAATGGCTTGCTACTAAAAAAGGTAGAGTTTGAGAAATTTAGACTTAGCACAGATCAGATCATACTAGTAAGCGGTGGCAAGCTCTACGCTATGGTAAATGATAAAGCCAAGACGCATATAGTTTGCGCGAGGATTTAGCTTTGGCGAAATTTGTCGCCAAAGCCGAAATTAGATAAATTTATCTCTTCTTTTTATATCTTTTTATCGCCTCTACGATGACCTCTTCTAGGTCGTCGTTTGGCTCTTTATTCATATCGTCATAGGTGTTTTCAAGGATAGTTTTTAAGTTTTTCTCTACGTAGCTAGTATCGAAAAATCCGCGTCTAAATTCCTTGCTCTTGCTGATTGTTAGTAAAAATGGGATGATTGTTCGCACACCTTCGATGGTAAATTCTTCAAGTGCTCTTTCAAGCTTATTTACCGCTAGATCGTAGTCGGTCGCCTTTACGATCAGCTTTGCGATAAGCGAGTCATAAAATGGCGGTATGGTGTAGTCCTTATAGACGTGGCTATCGACGCGCACAGATGGGCCAAGAGCTGGGTAGTAACCCTCGATCGTGCCTGGTGCTGGGATGAAATTCTCCCAGACATTTTCAGCCGTGATCCTAGCCTCTATCGCGTAGCCTCGTGGCTTGATGTCGCTTTGCTCGATCTCTAAAATTTCACCAGCTGCGATCCTTATCTGTCTAACAACTAGGTCGTGGCCGGTGATCTCTTCAGTGATGCCGTGCTCCACTTGGATACGAGTGTTCATCTCCATGAAGTAAAAGTTATTGTAGTCATCTAGCAAAAACTCAATCGTTCCTACGTTTGAGTAGCCCACAGCCTTTGCAGCAGCCACAGCGGTCACGCCCATGATCTTTCTTAAATTTTCGCTAATTGATGGGCAAGGTGCGATCTCGATGATCTTTTGGTGGCGTCTTTGGATAGAGCAGTCACGCTCGCAAAGGTGAATGATGTTGCCGTAGTTGTCGCCTAAAATTTGAAACTCGATGTGACGAGGATTTACGACAAGCTTCTCCATAAAAACTTCATCGTTGTTAAAGTAGGTCTTTGCTTCTCTGGTGCATGACTCAAAGGCATCTTGCATATCTTCTTCTTGCCAAACCTCTCTGATGCCACGGCCGCCACCGCCACCACTTGCTTTTAAAATGACTGGGTAGCCGATACGTCTAGCGTGCTCTTTTATGGCATCCATGCTCTCGTCATTTAGCTTTTCTGTGCCTGGAACGATTGGTATACCGTTTCTTTTCATTAGGTATCTTGCGATGTTTTTATCACCCATTTTTCTGATCACTTCAGCTTTTGGACCGATAAAGATAAGCCCAGCGTCCTCGACCGCCTTTGCAAATTCGTAGTTTTCGCTTAAAAAGCCGTATCCTGGGTGTATCGCGTCAGCTCCACACTCTTTAGCAAGCTTTACGATAGCTTTGGCGTCAAGATAGCCTTTGATCGGATCTTCGCCCACTTGGTAGGCCTCATCAGCGATCCTCACATGTAAGCACTCGCTGTCTGGCGCTGTGTAAATTCCTACGCTTTGTATGTGTAAATCCCTACAAGCTCTGACTATCCTAACTGCGATCTCACCACGATTTGCGATAAGAATTTTATGTATCATAGGCTATCCTTTTTGAGTTTTTCTTATCATATAACTATTCGTTTTATTTTTAGATAAATTTGTTAAGTCTGGTTTTAAAATTTGAGTGCAAAGGTTAAATTTACACTCAAATTTCTTTATTTGCTGATGATTTGTGGGAAAGGTGTGGCTAGGGCTTTTTTGCTAAAATCTTGCGACTCGATCGTGAAATTTGTAGCAAATCTTTGAATGCCCTCTTTTTTATAAGCACGCCTTTGGATGGTGAAAAGGACTAAATTTCCGCCTTGTTTGGTGTAGCGATATATCGAGTGCTCGGCTGTTGGCACGCCATTTAGGTTTGAAAATATCGTGATATCAAGATAAATTTCATTTGCCAGCGAGCCCTTTTTATAAGCCACTTTTAGTCCTTTTGCTTTTAGCTCTTTTAGATCATTTATCTTTTGCTCGACCACTTGCTCTGGCATAGCGTCAAATTTAAGCGTATTTAGCGAGAGCATGTAGCTAAAACTATCTAGCTTTTCGCCAGGGAGCAAGTACTCCTGCGTGAATAAATTTGGCACAGGCTTGGCTGAATATGCTAGTGAATATAGTCTGTTGTCAAATTTTATCTGCATCGGCTCAAAGTACTGAGTCGCTGCAAGCAAGAGTGCTGGCAAAGCGATAAATGCTAAAAATTTCTTCATCAAATTCCCTTAAAATGGATTTACTATCATGACCCAGATGATGATGAGCATCGCGATAGTTGGTACTTCGTTGTAAGCTCTAAAGAAGATGCCGCTTTTGTTACAGCGTTTTTCTTTGAGTTGCTTCATATAGCGTCCAAGGTCTAGGTGATAGATAGCCATTAAGATGACAACTAAAATTTTGACGTGGATGTGACCAGTTTTTATAAGATCAGGCATCGCGATAAGTATCAAAATGCCGGTGAAAAATGAGCCAATCAGTGCGACCCAGCCGATGTAGTGATACATCTTGTACTCCATCACTTCGACCACTTTTACAAAGTCAGGTTTGTCCATGTTTTCTACGTGATAAACGTAGAGCCTTGGCTGATAAAACAGCACTGCCATCCACGATATGAAAAATAAATAGTGGAGGTATTTTAAGTAAAGATAATATTCTGCCATAATGTCTCCTTATCTAAAAAGTATCTCTTTTCTAGCTTCAAATTCAGCCTTGCTGATCGCACCACTCTCAAAAAGCTCGTAAAGCCTTTTTAAGTCGTCCTCTTTATCTTTTAGTTTTAGTCTCTCGTTTAGCTCGGTCTTTTGTAAATTTTTATCCACACCACTGCCGACTAAAAATGCGTCGATGATCCACCAGATAAACCAGATAGCTAAAAATATATATCCAATAAGGATGATTTGCAAAGAGTAACCGATAAAAAATAGTCCCATCATTAAAAAGCCAGTGATAAATTTACCAAGGTAAATTCTATGCGCTCCAAGCCAGCCAGTAAGTAGCCAAAGCGCGTATGCGACGTAGATATTATTTCCCACTCTCTCTCCTTTTTCTAAAACTTTGCCAAAGTATCATCACGACGCAAAGATCGATCATCACATCAGCGAAGTTAAAGACCGCGAAGTTAAACCACTTGTGCCAAAAGACGTAATCCACGACGCCGCCATGGATAAATCTATCTGTGATGTTTGAGCTGCCAGCTCCTAGCAAAGCTCCAAGCCAAATGGCGTGCGAGCAAAGCAGCTTTTTTTCGACTACCAGATAGACAAAAACGCCTAGAATGAGGGCTATCTGGATAAATTTTAGCCACTCATCTAAAAAGGCAAACATCGAAAACGCAACACCCTTATTATATGTAAGAACTAGCGAAAAAAACTCTCCGTCCCACGAAAAACCATCTATAAATATCATCTTTATCGCTTGATCAACGATAAAAATGAGAAAAAACGCGATGAAAAATTTAACTAAGCTTTTACGCATTTAAGGCTTTTATGAAAAATTTCTCAACTTCATCCATGCGTTTTTCAACTAAAGTTTGATTTTTGCCCTCAAGCAAAAGTCTGATCAAATTTTCAGTGCCAGAGTATCTAAAGAGCGATCTTATGCCCTCTTTTGCAAGGCTAGCCTCAAGCTCTTTTAACCCCTCTATCTTATCAAGCGGCTTTTTCTCTGTGATCTTTAAATTTAGTAAAATTTGTGGATATGGCTTTAGCTCGCCAAAAATTTCGCTAGCTTTTTTGCCTTTTTTAAGCATCATCGCGACAACTTGCATCGAGGTAACAAGACCGTCGCCAGTCTTAGCATAGTCATTAAATATCACGTGACCGCTTTGCTCGCCGCCAAAATTTATGCCATTTTCTTTCATCATCTCAAGCACGTATTTATCGCCTACGTTTGAGCGAATTAGCTTGATCTTGTGAGCTTTTAGATAGTCATCAAGTGCGGCGTTACTCATCACCGTAGCCACGATGGCTCCACCTTTTAGCGCCTTTTGCTCGTGTAAAAATGCTGCTAGTGAGCCAAGTATCGCGTCGCCATGCACAACTTCGCCATTTTCATCGACAACGACAAGCCTATCAGCATCGCCGTCAAATGCAAAGCCGATGTCAGCACGAAGCCTTTTTACCTCGCTTGCTAGATCTTCTGGGTGAAGCGCGCCACAGTTTTGGTTGATATTGCTACCATTTGGTTCGTCGTTTATGACGATGACATCAGCTCCAAGCTCGCTAAATACGGTTGGTGCGACCTTGTAAGCAGCTCCGTTTGCCACGTCTAAAACTACTCGTAAATTCTTTAAATTTAACTCTTTTGGGAATGAATTTTTGATTTGCACGATATATCTGCCGATAACATCGTCGATCCTCTTGTTTGCGCCGATCTCTGTCATTGTTTTTTGGGCGTTTGCGATGAGCTCATCGTCGTAGAAGATTTTTTCTATCTCAGCCTCTATCGTCTCATCAAGCTTGTTGCCAAAGCTATCAAAAAATTTGATGCCGTTATCGTAGTATGGGTTGTGTGAGGCGCTTATCATGATGCCAGCGTCACAGCGCATATTCTCTGTTAAAAATGCGATCGCAGGCGTTGGCATAGGACCTATTTGAAGGACGTTGTAGCCAACCGCAGTTAGCCCTGCAACAATTGCAGTTTCGATCATATAGCCACTTTTTCTAGTATCTTTCCCAACCAAAATCACATTTGTAGCTGAGGTCTTTCTGAAATAAATTCCAGCTGCCATTGCAAGACGCATAGATGTTTGGGCTGAGAGTTTTTCGCCTGCCTTACCACGAACACCATCTGTTCCAAATAGTTTCATAAATTTATCCTTTTTATTATAAAATTGTGCTATTTTATCAGAATTTACCTAATTTAAAATCTAAAATTTTACTTTACATTAAGGATGACTTAAATTAAGGTTAAATTTATTATATCTTTAATATAATCACCGACTAAAATTATTCAAAAAGGTATATTATGGCAAACCATAAATCTGCTGAAAAAAGAGCTAGACAAACTATAAAAAGAACAGAAAGAAATAGATTTTACCGCACAAGACTTAAAAATATAACAAAAGCAGTGCGTGTAGCTGTAGAAGCTAAAGATCTAAATGCTGCAAATGAAGCTTTAAAAGTTGCTAATAAAAGTATCCACAGCTTCGTAAGTAGAGGCTTTTTGAAGAAACAAACTGCTGCTCGTCGCGTTAGTCGTCTTGCACAATTAGTAAATACTCTAAAAGCTGCTTAATTTATAAAATTTAATGTTTGCTGATAAACTTCATCCATTTTTGGATCGCTATAATGAAATTTCTACGCTTCTTAGCGATCCAAATATAGCAAACGATATCGAAAAGATGACAAAGCTCTCAAAAGAGCAATCATCTATCGAACCAGTCGCATCTGCTGCAACAAAATATCTAGAAATTTTAAAAGACATCGATGAAAATAAAGCCCTACTTGAAGATTCTGAGCTTGGTGAGCTTGCAAAAGAGGAGCTTAAAAATTTAGAAATTTCAAGAGAGAAGCTTGAAGAAGAGATAAAAATTTTACTTCTTCCAAAAGATCCAAATGATGATAAAAATATATTTTTAGAAATTCGCGCAGGTACTGGTGGCGATGAGGCTGCGCTATTTGTTGGAGATCTTTTTAATGCTTACATTAGATATGCAGAGCTTCGAGGATATAAATTTGAGATAGTTAGCCAAAGCGAAGGCAATACTGGCGGTTTTAAAGAGATCATCGTGCTTATAAAAGGCAAAGGCGCTTACTCAAGACTAAAATTTGAAGGTGGTACACACAGAGTTCAGCGTGTACCAGAGACTGAGAGCCAGGGCAGGGTGCATACTTCAGCTGTGACTGTGGCTATCATGCCAGAGGTTGAGGATAGTGAGATCGAGATCAATCCAAATGATATAAGAGTCGATGTGATGAGAAGCTCAGGCCATGGCGGTCAGTCAGTAAATACAACTGATAGTGCCGTTAGGATCACGCACATACCAACTGGACTTGTTGTCACAAACCAAGATGGCAAGAGTCAGCACAAAAATAAAGAAGCTGCGATGAAGGTGCTAAAAGCTAGACTTTACGAGATGCAAGAGCAAGAGAGACTTGCAAAAGAAACTAGTGAGCGAAAGAGTCAGGTCGGCACTGGAGACCGCTCAGGCAGGATAAGAACTTATAACTATCCGCAAAACCGCATAAGCGATCACCGTATAAATTTAACACTTTACCGCCTTGATGCGATTATGGCTGCTGGATTATTTGACGAGATCATCGAGCCACTTATTACGCATTATCAAGCAGAAGCTATGCTAGAAGCTGGCATTTAAACTTTCAAATTTCTATTTCAAATTTTATAATTTATTTCTTTACCTAAAAATATTGCTTTAGCTTAAAATACTTTTAAATTTACCAATCTTTAAAGTCAAATTTACAAGAATTTTACAAAAATAGATATTTAGAAGTAGTAGTTAGTAATATTTTTTCTCGTTTTTTTAAAATAATATAAATTAAATTTTTAGATTTTATTTCTCAAATAGCGATTTCTAGGGCATTTAAAAGTATAAAATTTTTATTTTTGATATTATAATTTTGTATAAATAGTTTTTAAGTTTTGCTTAATAATTCTACCTTACAATTTCACCATAATTTAATTCAAAACAAGGAGACAAAATGTCAATAAGTGCAAGAAATCAACTAAATGTTGAGATATCAGAAGTAAGAACAGGTGCGGTAAATTCGCTAATATCTGCTAAGCTTGCAGGCGGTGAGGTGCTAAAAGCAACTGTTACGGTTGATAGTGAAAAAGGTCTTGATCTTAAAGTTGGCAAAAAAGCTATCTTTTTATTCAAAGCTTCAAGCGTTATCGTTTCAAAAGATGACAGCATCAAACTTAGCGCTACAAACCAAATCAAAGGCGTTGTTAGCGAGATAAAAGACGGAGCTGTAAATGCTGAAGTTATTATCGATGTAAATGGCAGCAAAATTTCAGCTATCATCACAAGAGAGTCAGTTAGCAGCCTAGCTTTAAAAGTGGGAGATAAAGTAACTGCGATCATTAAAGCAACTCAAATTATAGTTGGTGTTAAATAATTTACGGAGCAATTTTGCTCCGTTCTTCTAAGCTAAATTCTATTTTTAAGCTAAAATCTAAAATACTCTAAAATTTATCAACAAAATTATAAATTTAAATAAGTCGTAGTGAATATTTTTTAGAAAATTTATAGCTAAAATTTATATTATTTTTTACTTTTATAGCCTATCCGCCATTTTAAGCAGAGCATGGCACACCAAAAGTTCACCACACAAGTGGGCTAAATATCAACACAAAAGCCCAAGTTATAAGCTCTTAAACTTGTAGCTGGTGAGATCACAGGTGGCGTTCATGACGCTAGCCGTCTAGGGTCGTCGTGATAACTAACTACTTAACATTTGGAATGATCAATGCTGAGACTATCGGCTAAAAAGAGGTAGTAAGCGTTTGCTTGCCACTATAAATTTTTAAATCTATAAACTCCATTTTTCACTCGCTCGAAAATTTTCTTCTCTTCAAGCAGCTTAAAGGTATTTATTACGGTTGGTTTGCTCACGTCTAGCTTTTCACAAATTTCTGAAATTTTTACTACAATAAAGCCATTTTCATCACAGCTTTTAACTAGCAAATTTATAATTTCTACCTTTTTCTCGCCAATGATTGCCTTGTAAATTTCTTCATTCATGCTAGCTCCAAATTTTATATCCTATCGCTACGCACCAAAGCGCGCCACATAAGAAATTTGCGATCATTACAGCTGCACTTCCTGCATCTTTTGCCGCCTTTGCTAGGGTGTGATAGTCTGGGCTTGCAAGATCAGTTACTCGCTCTAAGCCTGAGTTTAGGCACTCGCAAACTAGCACAAATGCCATGCTAAATATCAAAAATAGATTAAAAACAAGGCCAAAATTCCAAAAAAATAGCGATAGTGCTGCTAATAAAAATATGCAAATTTCTATGCGAAAGCTCTTTTCATTTTTAAAAATTTCAGCCAAACCCTCTCTTGCGTAGCCAAAATTTTTTAAAAATTTATACTCTGGCTGGTTTCTCATAATTTTCCTTTTTGTGATTTTTGGCATAATTATAATTAAAAAAAGGATGAAATTTGAAACTTATTAGCTGGAATGTAAATGGCCTTAGAGCACTTGTAACAAAAGATGGTTTTGCATGGCTTACTGAGCAAAAGCCTGATTTTTTGGCGCTTCAAGAGATTAAAGTTAAAGAAAGTGACGTGCCAAAGGAAATTTACAACCTTGGCTTTAAAGATATAAGTGTAAACTCAGGTGAGAGGGCCGGATACTCTGGCGTGATGAGCCTAGCAAATTTTGATATTTCGACACAAAAGGCAGTTTTTTTCGACGATACGGAGGGGCGTGTTTTGGAACATAGATTTAATGATATCGTGCTTTTTAATATCTATTTTCCAAACGGACAAAAGGATGACGAGCGCCTAGCCTATAAAATGGACTTTTACGAGAAATTTCTAGCTTACTGCAAAGAACTTGTAAAAAGCGGTAAAGAGGTGATATTTTGTGGCGATGTAAATACTGCTCACCGTGAGATCGACCTTAAAAATCCAAAGGCAAATGCCAAAACTTCAGGCTTTTTACCTATCGAGCGAGCGTGGATCGACGAGGTGCTAAAAAGTGGCTTTATCGATACCTTTAGAGCCGTAAATGGCGACGTAGCGGACGCTTACTCGTGGTGGAGCTACCGTTTTAATGCAAGGGCTAAAAACGTCGGTTGGAGGATTGATTATTTCTTTATCTCGCAAGGATTAAAAGATAGGTTAAAAGACGCATTTATCTTGCCAGAGATCACAGGCAGCGACCACTGCCCAGTTGGGATAGATATAGAAATTTAGCCACTATTCCATTCTGCGAGGCTTGCCTAGTAAGAAGCCTTGTGCGTAAGGTATTCCAAAATTTTTGATTTGGTTTAAAATTTCTTCCGAACTTGCAAACTCGGCTACTATTTTGTAGCCTTGTTTTTTCGCAAAGCTTACGATGGTTTCTACTAGAACTCTAGCATTTTCATCAAATGGAAGCTTTTTGATTATCGAGCCATCTATCTTTATGGTGTCTATATCAAGCTCCAAAATTCGGTAATAGTTTGAGTATCCTGAGCCAAAGTCATCAATCGAAATTTTACATCCATAGCCCTTGACGCGTTTTATAAAAGAATTTACCGCAACATAGTCGCTAAGCTCTTCACTCTCTAGCATTTCAAAGCAAATTTTATTAGGATCTTTGCACTCGTTTAGCTTGCTCTCTATAAGCTCCCTCATGCTAGCATCAGCAATATCGGTAATTGATAAATTTATTGAGAACATATAATCTGGATATCTTTTGGCTAGATCAAACGCAAGACTTATCACCTTTTTGGTTATTTGCGGATATAGTTGCGTTTTCATGGCAATATCTAAAAATTCGCCCGGATAGTGTATCTTACCATTTTGATCGATTATACGAACCAAGACTTCATAATACTTTGCTTCGGTCTCATTTTCTTCTAAGTTAAAGATACCTTGTGCTTCTACGATAACTCTATCGTTTTCTAACGCATCTTCGATTAGCTGAACTGCCAGCTGGTTTTTGTGATATTTCATCTCAATGGCGTCATTTTCTAGATAGTAGTAAATATTGCTACCATTTTCTATTGCGAGCTGATTTGCAAGGACTGATTGCATTAGGCGGTTAGTTTGTGGGGTATCGTTTGGCAATGAAACACCAAACACCATCTTTATGCCTGGTAAGTTTTCAAATTTTTCATCAATAGCAACATTTATTCTATTTGAACCAAAATATTCTCTAATATATTCAATATCTCTTACGATATTGTCGCCTTCATACCATATATAAAATGCGTCATCTTGAAATCTAAATAGCTTTGCTTTTATCTCAGAAGTATCTATGCAAAGCTTTAGTGTATCAGCTACTGCTTTTAGCATTGCATCGATAATCTTAGTTTGATAAAAGAATCTTAAAATTTTAAAATTTTTAATGCTTAAGCAAATGAGCACTCCATCTTTTTGCGCGTCTAAAATTTCAGTTAAAGCAAAGTAGTTGCCAAAGCCTGTTAGCTTATCGATTGAAGATTGTATTTTTATTTGTTCATTTTTTTGAGTCAGCTCGTTTAGTATCAGCGTCTCTTTAGTCCTATCAAGCTTTATGGCTATATAGCCCTCAAATTTATTTTTAAAGAAAAATGGCGAAAATTTTACCTTTTCATATAAAAAATCACCACTTTTTGTTCTGCTTATAAGCTCATCGCTCTCCCAAGGTAGAGATTTTTGCAGAGCCTCTTTTATGGATTCATAAAAGCTTTGTGGGTGCATATATGATTTTAGTATTCTAGGATTTTTGCCAATTAATTCTTTTAGCTTGTAGCCAGTTTTTTCTTCAAAGGTTTTATTTACATATGAAATTCTATTGTATTTATCGCAATAGACAACAGAGCTATGATCGTTTTCAACCGTAGATCTTAAGAGTTTTATCTGTCTTAAACGCTCTGAGGCTATTTTAATTTGATAGAGACCAAATGAACAAAATATTATAAATGTAAGTAAGCAGATTGTTTGAGCTATTTTTGCGTTATTCACCTCATCAGAGTGAAATTCTAGGATTTTGTTTCTAAAATTTTCTATCAGATTATCAAGGTGTAGCTCTTTTACGCTATTTGAGATTGTATGTAAAGTTTTTGTAGCTTGAGCTGCATAAAGTATCTTGTCTAATACATTTTGAGCTTTTTGGTTATCTTTATACTCGTTTTTATACATTTTTATTTGCTTTGAAATTTCATCTATTACTTTAGGACTAAGCATCAAAGCACCTTTTATTGCATAAAATATAGGCTCAAGCTTGTTTGGAAGTGCGAGATTTTGTATCTCATATTGACTTATTTGGATATAAGAATCTATAGATGAGTTTACATAAGCTGATCTTTGCGCAAAAAATACTTTCTTGCTAAATGTATCTTTTATGTTTTGTAGATCTTTTGTTATTTCATTTTGATGAAACAACATCATCTCATCGCTAAGCATTGAAAGGTTGCTCAAATTTGTATCAAAAGAATTTATGTCAGCGTTGAGTTTGTCGTAGTTCGAGACATCATAAATATTATTCAAAGAAAAAGTTATCTCATTGTCTATAAATTTTAGATTTAAAATTCCATCATCAAATTTATGAGCCGTATCAATGGCTATATTTGCTTTATATATAAAAAATGCACTAATGAAAAATATAGCTGTTAAGACGCTAAGTACGGTTCTTGTTCGTTTAGTACTCATTTAGTATCCTAGGCTTTTTACCATTTAATGTCAGAAAAAATGAGTATAAAGCATCAATTTCATCTTTGCTAAGCTCATATCCTAGCTGATAATTACTAATAAAGCTTATAGCCTCTTTTAGATCATTTATCTCTCCATGAGATAAATATGGAGCAGTCTTTGTAATATTTCTTAGTGATGGCACTCTTCTTAATCTTTTGTTTGCATCTAAGGCAGAAATTCTTTCTCGACCAATATCTTGTGTCAAATTTCCTCCTAAATTTCTACCATTATGACAAGCAGCACAGCCTATATTATTAAATATCTCAAATCCTTTCTTTGCACTATCATCTATGGCATTGTTATCACCTGATATAAAACGATCAAATGGCGAATCAACACTCAAGACAGCCTTTTCAAACTCAGCTATTGCATCTGCAATATTATCAAAATTAATGCCGTCATTATAAATTTTTTTAAATAAAATTTTGTACTCAGAGATATTATTTACAGATTCCACTATCTTGTCGTTATCCGAGTTTAGTTCTATTCTAGAAGTTATGGACTCTTTTACTTGATCTTTTAAATTGCTAATCTTTGCATCGCTATAAAATAGATAGTTTGCTGCAGCATTTAATATGGTTGGAGGATTTAAAGTGCCTTTTTCCATGCTATCTTGGTTGCTTCCGCTTAAATTCCAATACAAGTTGTGACAAGTTTGGCAAGAGTAGTTTTCATTTGGGCTTAGTCTTTTGTCAAAAAAGAGTTTTTTACCAAGCAGAGCCTTTTCTTCATTATATTTTACTACCGTGAGAGGTTTGTAGGATTCATATTTACAAAATGAAATCGTGATGATAAATAGACAAAGTATAAAGCCCTTCATAACGCCCCTAATTTTTAATTTTCTTTTTTATATCGGCAAATTTTTGATTTTTTATATAGTACATTATTTTATTGTTTTTTTGAAATTTATGATACAATTCGCTCGATTTAGAAAATATTTATATTTCAGGGAGGAGAAGTCATGAAAAAAGGCTTTACGATGATTGAGTTGATCTTCGTGATCGTTATATTGGGTATATTAGCTGCGGTTGCTATACCAAAACTAGCTGCAACAAGGGATGATGCAGAGATATCAAAAACTGCTTCAAATATACAAACACTTATTTCGGACTTGGGTTCTTACTATACTTCGCAAGGCGAATTTGCTAGTGATCCTAAAAAGATGTCAAATGTTAAGACCCCAGTAAATGCAAAAAATGATAAATGTCTAGAAGTGGGTACAGGAAACAATACTAATGGTGAGATAGGAATAACTATAAAAACAGATGGTCTTTGCAAACAAGTTTGGGAATTACCAGGCTTAGCAGACGTTAAAGCTCTAATCGAAAGTAGCGACAACAAGACAGCTAATACACTTAAATTCGGCGGCATGGGCATAAAATATAAATAAAATTTAGCAAGGTATTTTCCTTGCTTTTTATTATTTAAACTATTAAAAGACTTTGATACAACACAAACGGTCAGAAGCATTAATTTTCAAAAATTTAGCCAAATCTCTTTCACAAATTTTAAAGATAAAAACGTAAAATCTGAGCATGGATTTACTAAAAGACCCACTAAATAAGCTTATCATCTCACTATCACTCCCAGCTGGCACCGCAATGATGTTTAATACTCTTTATAACGTTACTGGTACATTTTTTGCAGCAAAAATTTCTACCCTTGCCGTAGCTGGTATGGCTATGAGCTTTTTGCTTTATCTAAGTATTGTAGGCATTGGGCTTGGTTTTGGCTCAGCACTAACTGCGCTAATAGGCAATAGTCTTGGAGCAGGAAAGGTAAAAATGGCTAAATTTTATGCAGCAAATGGAATTATCTTTGTGTTAGTATTTGCTATTTTTATAGGATTTTGTGGCTATTTTTTAGCACCAAATTTACTCACTTTTTTAGGAGCCGATCATCACTATTTAAAAGAGGCGCTTGATTACGCGGGTGTTATCTTTCTTGCTGCACCATTTTTCTTGATTATCAAATCTCTAAACGGAGTGCTTGTAGCGCTTGGAGATACAAAAAGTTACCGCAATTGGCTATTTTATGGCCTTTTTATCAATGCATTTTTTTGCTACTTTTTTGCATTCATTTTGGATCTTGGCGTAAAAGGACTTGCTCTAGCAACGGCTTGTGTTCAGCTTTTGGGCATGATCTACCTTTTTGTAAAAGTTAAAAAAGCTAAGATGATCGAGCCAAGAAATTTAAGCTATTTTGTGCCAAATTTTAGTATTTGGGCAAAGATTACAAAGCAAGCTTTACCGGCTTGTTTGAACTATCTATCAATGTCGCTTGGCTCACTTGTGCTTTTAAAATTTATAAGCTACTATGGCGTAAATGCCGTAGCGGGGTACGGTATAGCTTTAAGGATAGAGCAAATTTTGGTATTGCCGACCATTGGTATGGCCGCAGCAGTTTTAAGTATCGTTTCAAGAAACTATGGCGCTAAAAATTTTAAAAGAGCTAAACAATGCTATAAAATTTCGCTTCTTTTTTTACTTATTTATTGTACATTTGCTTGTGTTTTTATTAGATTTTTTGGTGAAGATATGATAAGAATTTTTGATGATACGCCGGCAGTTTTGGAGATAGCAGGGCTTTATCTTGGTATAAATTCTCTTGCTTACGTAGCTTATGGCACGATAAATGTCTCAGGCAGCACTCTTCAGGCCATAAAACGCCCAGTGGCCATCTTTTTGCTAAATGGATTTAGGCAATTCGTACTTCAAGGATCACTTTTTTACGCGGTAGTCTTCTATTTTGATCTTGAGATAAAATTTATATGGCTGGCTCTATTTTTTAGTGTCTATCTCACAGCCATTTGCTTCGTCTTTTGGACGCTTTATCAGTTAAGAATGGCTACTGACGTAAGCTTTTAAATTTAAAACAAAATGCAAAAAAGCAAAGTGAAGCAACTAAGATTATGCTAGCTCCGCCTGTTAGGTTAAAATAAAAGCTAATAAATAGACCGCTAAAGCAAAAAACGACTGAAAAGATAGTAGAGATTAACATCATCAGTCCAAGTCTTTTGGCAAAAATTTGTGCTAAATATGGCGGTATAGTAAGAAGAGCGATGACTAGAATCAGCCCAACAACACGAATCGTAGCCACCACACAAAGTGCCATCATACATACTAATAAATAGTGAAAAAATGTTGTATTTACGCCGCGCAACTTTGCAAACTCTGCGTCAAAGCTAATAGCTACAAATTGACGATAAAAAAGGGCAATGAGCGCTAAAAATAAGATATCTAAGATACTCATAAATGTTATATCTTGCCCACTCACTGCTAAAATAGAGCCAAAAAGATAGCTCATGAGATCGGCATTGTATCCCGGAGTTAAATCGATAAAAATGATACCAATAGCCATACCAAATGCCCAAATAGCACCAATAACTGAGTCGATGTTGGTTTTATCTTTTAATGTGATAGTGGCGATTATAAGGGCTAAAAAGAGTGAGAATATACTAGCTCCAAGAAGTGGTTCGAGCGAGAAGAAAAAGGCAAGTCCTATGCCGCCATATGCTCCGTGCGCGATACCACCAGCGATAAAAGTCATTTTATTTATAACAACGAGCGAGCCTATGAGCCCACAAATGATACTAACTAAAATGCCAGCAATAAAGGCATTTTGCATAAAATTTAACTCTAAAATTTCACTCATTTTATCTCTTTAGCTTAAAAACATTACTTTTGATTTTGCACTCACATTCGCCAAGTGCGATCTCGACATCGCAAAAATGGCTATGAGATTTTGCTAAATGCTCTATAAATTCTCTTTTTGCAGTATCTTCATGAGTTTTATGAATATGTAAATTTTTACTCACATAGGCGATTTTTGTAGCATAATTTAGCACGATATTTAGATCGTGACTTACCAAAACTACACCAACACCACTTGCATTTATATTTTTTAAAATTTCATAAATTTCAGCCTGACCCTTTGTATCGATACTAGCTGTCGGCTCGTCTAAAACGAGGACCTTTGCATTTGCACAAAGCGCTCTTGCGATATATACACGCTGTCTTTGACCACCGCTTAGCTCACCAATTCTAGCGCTTGCAAATTCTTTCATGCCAACTTTCTCAAGGGCTGCAAGAGCCATTTGTTTCTCAGCTTGCGAGTAAAAACCAAAAATTTTTTTATCAATTAGCCCCATTAAAACTACTTCTAAAACCATCATCGGAAAGCTTTGATTTGAGAGAAAATTTTGAGGCACATAGCCTATAAATTTACTGACTTCGCTTGGCTCTTTTCCAAAGAGCTTTATCTCGCCACTTTGAGGCTTAAGCAGCCCTAAGATAAGCTTTAAAAGTGTACTTTTGCCACCACCATTTGGACCGATAATAGCTAAAAACTCATCGCTACTATAATCTAAATTGATACCTTCTAAAACCACTTGCTTATCGTAGCTAAAGTTTAAATTTCTAATTTTTATAATTTCTTTCAAAACAGACTCTTTTGCGTAAATGTCGTAGTAAAAATAAAAAGTCCAAGCCAAAGCATAACGCTAAGAGCCATAAATTCGGCATAGATTTTAAACTTTTTTAGCTTAATGTTTGTGCTCTCATTTATCTTGGCTCCAAAAACAGCCGCTAAAAATATCACTGCGCTCATGCCAAGTGCCATAAATACGCCACTTATAACGCCTGCAAAGTAGCTGCCTAGCTCATTTGCTAGCACAAAGACAAGTATCGTACCAGGACAAGGAATAAGTGCCGCAGCAGCTGCAACCAGCCATTCTTCTTTGCTTTTTGGTTTTTTTGTAGTACAGATATTACAGCCACAGTCGCTAGTAAATTTTGTATTTTTACTCAAATTTTGGCTTAAACTTGAGCTAAAAATATAAAATTTATTTAACTCTTTTTTGCCTGAAAGATAAATTTTGACCTTTTTATAAAGCATAAAAATCGCTACAAAAAAGATAATAACGCCAGAAAATGCTGTCGTAACGCTTGCTGTATCTTTTGTCAGATCGCTACTGATCTCACGCAACATCATAAAACTAGCAAGCACAAAAATAAACGCACCCACAACATGTAAAAATCCGATCTTTAAAGAGAAGAAAAAGGCTTTGGCGTAGCTTCCGCCAGTCGCGGCAAAATAAGAGCTTGTAAGCACCTTGCCATGTCCCGCAGATGCAGCGTGTAAAAAGCCATAACCAAATGATATGAGCGCTAAAAATAGCAGAGTCAGCGGACTTTTTTGATCAAAATTTCTTAGAATTTGCTTTAATCTATCAAGCATATTTAGACTTGTTTTTGAAACAAGATCAAACTTAGCTTCATCGATCTTATCGATCTGGCTTAAATTTTCATCTTCAAAATTTACTGAGTTTGGCTCTTTTAGAAGCTCTTTTAATGCAGGCTTTTCGTTATGAGCTTTGGCTGCAGCCTTACTTGAAAATGTAAAAAATATTAAATTTGCATTTGGATTTGGTATCGTCCAAAACTGATCTGATACCAAAAATGCGTTGTTTTGTGTAAATTTAAAATTAAAATATCCCTCTTTATCGTCCATTTCGACAGACACCACAAAGCCATCTTTGATAAGCAAATTTGTCTTAAAACTAACGTCAAATTTTAATCTGCCCTCATCAAAATAGAGTTTATACTTTTTTAAATTTAGCTCAAGCTTTGTAGCATTTTCATCTTTGTAAAAGTACTCGATATTCGTTAAATAGTGCCTTGGTACAAGATAATCAAGTAAATTTAAGCGGATCTTTTTGATCTCGCTTTCATCTATCTTTTCATCCTGATTTAGGTCAAAATTTTGCCTCATAAGCTCTGAGAAATTTTGTGAAAATGTCCATGAAAAAGCAATTGTAGTGATATTGTTTTCGTTTGAGTCAAATTTTACGCTCACGTGAGCGGTCGGGCTATAAAGCGAGCAAAGGGCACACCCGAAGGCATTTATAGCAAAGAAGTAAATAACAATCAGGCGTGCTAACATTTTTTATAGACTCTTAGCAAAAATTTCTGCTGTTTTTTTCATCTCATCTAGCCAATTTTCTGGGAGCTGATCAATGCTTATGACCTTTGAGCCAGTCTCTTTTGCTACTAAATTTGCAGCCTTTGTTGGAAACTGCGGAGCCACGAAAATAACCTTTACACCGTGCTCTTTAGCCTCTTCGATGAGCTCTTTTAGCTCAGCTGGCTTTGGCTCTTTGCCCTCTATCTCGATAGCGATTTGCTCTAAGTTATAGCGTTTTGCAAAATATCCCCAAGATGGGTGATATACGATAAATTCGCGAGTTTTAACATCTTTTAGAGTATTTTTGATAAAGCCATCAAGCTCGTCAAGGCTAGCTTTAAATTTAGCCAAATTCTCCTCATAAAGCTTTGCATTTTGCGGGAATTTCTCTATTAGCGCCTTAGCTATATTATCAGCTTGAGTTTTTACTAAAACCGGATCAAGCCAAATGTGTGGATCAAGGCCATCATGATGATGGTGATGATGTTCGTCAGCTTCGTGGTCATGGTCATGATGCTCGTGATGTTCATGTTTATGCTCGCCCTCGTGCTTGTGCTCGTGATGTTCATGGTGTTCATGATGTTCGTGTTCATCACTCATAGCTATCTTTTCGATACCTTCTTGTGTTTTTACAATGTGTAAGTTTTTAAAAGATTTTGAAAAACGCTCTAGCCAAGTATCTTCAAACTCAATACCAATAGCAAAGTAAAGCTCGCTCTTTTCAAGCTCCTTCATCTGTTTTGGCTTTGGCTCATAAGTGTGCGGATCAGCACCTTTGCCAACCATTGTATTTACGCTTAGTGTATCACCAGCGATCTGCTCAACAAAAAATTTTGTAGGCAATATGCTAGTCGTAACAACTGGCTTTGCAAAAAGTGACAAAGCGCAAACTGCTAAAAAAACAAAAATCTTTCTCACCATCTCTCCTTTGTTTGAAAAAATATTGCGGAAGTTTAGCAGATTGCAACTTGGTTGCAACTTAAAGAACGAAAGCCTAAATATAGTGCTTTTTAAATGAAATTTAAAACTTTTAGCGTTAATATACAAAAAATAAAAAGGGCAAGGATGAATGCAAGAAATTTCTTAGAAGAGCATAGTATCAAGGCAACTACTTTTCGCATAAAGCTCGTTGAAATTTTGCAAAATGCCAAAACTCCATTAAGCTATGATGAAATTTTAGAAAGCCTTAATGCAAATAAAACTACTTTTTATAGAAGTATAGAAATTTTTGAAAAAAAGGGCCTTGTCATAAAAACCGAAAATAATCATAAAAGCTACTACGAACTAGCAAATGAGGCAAAAGCGTACTTTATCTGCGATGTCTGTCATAAAGTCACAAACATCGATATGCCCCATCTAAACGTCGCTAAAAATATAAAAAGCGCCGTGATAAAAGGCGTTTGCGACGAGTGTGATCACGAGTAAAGTGCGATGATCTCAGCTGGAATGGCTTTTGGGCGATTTGTTTTTAGATCAACGTAAACAAACTCGGTCTTGCCAGTTGCTATTAGCTCGTCATCTTTTTTAAACTCAAAATATCTACACGAAGTCGCCTTGCCTTCAGCTTGTGTGTAAGTATGAATCTCTATCTCATCCATTAATTTTACGCTTTTTATATATTTGGCTTCATTTTTTCTAATGAGCCAGATCTCGCCTCTTTTATACTGCGCCTCGACCGTGTCTCCAACTGCGGCAGAATGTGCAAATGCAGCCTCTTGCATAAGAGTGAAATAATAGACATTATTCATGTGTCCGTGCATATCAATGGCTTGTGGTGGGATTATTACTTTGTAGATAAAATCTTTCATTTCTAGCCTTTTTTGCTAGAATTATAACCAAAAAATAAGGAGCTAAAATGCAAAATTTATGGGATAAAAAGGCGTCAAACTACCAAAGGTTTGATGGCAAAGTAAGTGCTATTCAGCAACAAATTTTTGCTAAAGCCTTAGCTTGGGGAGTTGATTTTAGCGGCAAAGAAATTCTTGATATAGGCTGTGGTACCGGTGTTTGGACGATATTTTTGTCAAAAACTGCAAAAAATATAACTGGCATTGATAGCTCGGAGAAGATGATAGAAATTTTAAATGAGGACGCAAAAAGATTTGGCGTGACAAATTTAACCAGCGAGGTTTGTTCGTGGAGAGAATTTAAGCCCACAAAGCGCTTTGATATCGCTATTTGTACGATGAGCCCAGCCATTGCGAGCGACGAGGATTTTTTGAAATTTCAAAACTGTGCCAAGCAAAAGCTCTATCTTGGCTGGGATAAGCCTAGAAGCTCTGATCTGCTTGAGCCATTTTTTGAAAAATTTGGACGCACTCTCTCTCAAAAAAATATTGTAAATAGACTTGAAGCATGGCTAAATGAGCAGAGTATTGCTTATAAGAGTGAAATTTTAAATGAGACAAGGATCGCTAGACGAAGTGTGCAAGAAGCTGCTGAGAACATCTGCTGGCACCTTGAGATAAACGGGGCCAAAAACTACGATGAAAAGGTGGTTTTAGCGATGTTAAAAGAGAGATTTGACGGCGAGTTTATAGATGAAAAGATAGAGTCGCAGATGAAGCTTTTTGTCTTTTAAGCTAGTTTTGATCTGGAGAAAAATTTTTTACCAAATTCGCTAAAAATAACTCCAAAGATTATTAAGATCGCGCCAAAAATTTGTATGAGTGTGAGCTTTTCACCAGCGAAAAAATAGCCGATAAAGCCAGCAGAAACTGGCTCAAGACAGAAAAATAAAGCTGCTTTGCTGGCTGTTGTATATCTTTGAGCGATGGTTTGTACAAAGTAGCAAAAAATGGTGCCAATAAATGCAGTGATAAAAATTGCTATAAAAAATTCCCTATCGTAATTTGGCGCCACACTACCTTCAATAAATGCAAAGACAAATGAGAGTAAAGAGACGGTGAGAAATACTACAAATACGAGTAGATAAAGCTCACATTTTCTTACAAAGTGGCCATTTAAGCTCGTGTACAGTGCGTAAAATATGGCACAAAGTAGGGCAAGTGCCTCGCCGCTCCCAAGTGCTAGCGTAGCGCCACTTAAGAGCCAAAGCCCAAAAATAGCAATAAGCGCACCAAAAATAGCAAAAATGGTTATTTTATTTTTAAAAATGAGTGCTGTCATAAAAGGCACGATCACACACTCAAGCCCTGTAATAAAGGCAACACTTGAGCTAAAAGTAAGCTTTAGAGCGTAAGTTTGAGCAACAAATGAGCCAAAGAGAACTACGCCAAGAATGGTGCCGTAAACTACACTTTTTTTATCAAAAATTTTAGAAAATTTAAATGCTATAAGTCCCATAAAGATAGCGGAAATAAAAAATCTACAAAAAAGCATGACAAAGACGCCATTTGTCTTTAGCGCGTTTGCCATGGGTAAAAACGTAGCGCCCCAAACGACGGCAATTACGATAAGAGCGATGTCAGCTTTGTTTTGAGCGGTCAAATTTCTCATTTAAAGATCGAGTCTAGCACCTTTTTACCGCTATCTAGGCTAAAGCCACTTCTTAGCCCCTTTTCCTTCTCGCTCATGACGTTAAATAGCCCATCTAGCGTCTTTCTCGTGATGTAGGCGTTTAGATCCTCACCGTCATATGGCACATACTCGCTTGCGCCTAAATTTTTAGCTAGGCTCTTTACTGATTTTATCGTTTCGTTGTTTTTTGCTGAGCCGCCGATGAAAGAATTTAGACCATTATACGCGGTCGCAAAGCTATTATCGCTCATCATTTTTTCAATTATCGGCGTAAAAGCGGCCTTTAGCTTTTGACTGGAGCTTTGTTGCAAATACTTCGTAACGCTGTCACTGCCGCCGTTAAAGAGCTTTTTGATATCGGCCTCGCTCATATTTTTTATGCTCTCACTAAAAATTTCAGCAGCCTTCGGCACGGCCGTGGTTGCAGCGTTGTTTATCGACTTACTAAGGTCCTGCGCCCACTTTTCGCCACCTACTTTTTTGGCTAAATTTGACGCCATCTCAAGGCTTTTTGGGAGTGGGATTTTAGCTGTGGCATTGTTTGTAAAGCCCTCTTTCGAAAGCTCACTAACGGCTGCATTTAGTGCCTCGCTAACTAAGCTTTTATAATCGCCGCTTGATGCGTGAGTGGCGATTTTGACACCTTTATTTATCATATCGTCCATGCTTGCAGCTTGTAAATTTAAAGCAAGCGCACCAAAAAGAATAACAAGAGATCTTTTCATTTTCTTTCCTTTTTTAAATTTAAAGCAAAATCATACAAAAAATATCTAAACACTTAAAATAAATTTAATCTTTTTAGATTACAATTCGTGCCTTTTTAAAGGGGATTTATGGAACTTTTACTTCTTAGCTTTGCTCTTAGCATGGATAGTGCGGCACTAAATATGGCAAATGGTGCAAGGTATAAAAATTTGGTTCTTAGCAAAATTTTATTTATAGCTTTTATGCTTGGCTTTTTTCAGTTTCTCATGCCGCTTCTTGGCTATTTCCTGGGTATTAGCTTTGCTAAATTTATAAGCTCTATCGATCACTTCATCGCATTTTTTATACTCTGTTTTCTTGGCTTTAAAATGCTAAAAGAGGCCTGTAGTAGCGAAGCGGGCGAGTCATTGGGCATGGATCTTAAGACCATTTTTATAGGCGCATTTGCCACGAGCATAGACGCACTTGCCATTGGTGTCACGCTTAGTTTTGAAGCGGTTAATGTATTTGAGAGTGCGCTCATCATCGGTGTAGTCTGCTTTGCATTAAGTTTGATTGCTTTTTATATAGGTAAATTTATGGGTGAAATTTTAAAGAAAAAGGCGCTCTTTTTGGGAGGAGCGATATTAATTTTTCTAGGTTTTAAAATTTTAATAACGCATTTAATTGAAAGCGGCACAGTTCAATAAAAATTTAAAATAATAATTAAAAATAATATTTAAGATTAACTATATTTTAAAGCTTATATGGATAAGATTTTGATTTTTAGAAGTGGTGACCCATACGAGACTCGAACTCGTGTTACCGCCGTGAAAGGGCGATGTCCTAACCGCTAGACGAATGGGCCACATGTCGGTTATGAAATTGGGATTATATTTCTTTTATACTTAATTTTAGATTAATAAGGAAAAATTTTTGAAAAATTTTTTATTTACTTTGTTGTCTGTTTTTATTTTTACAGGCTGCGTGGCTACCAAAACGCCGCAAAATTCACAAGCTTTTCAAGTTACTTTATTTTCACCAATGATAAAGATAAATGACGTTGGATTTTTCCACAAATATAAAAATGAGCTAAATTTGCAAATTTATAGTTCTGGCGTAAACACCGCAAACATAAGCATAAGAGATAAAATTTGCATAAATAATGCTTGTTTTAACAAGACTGAGTTTAATGAGAAATTTTTTCTAGCTTCGCACTATGAGAGCCTTTTTGAAGAAATTTTGCAAAGAGAAAAGATTTATGATGGCAAAGGCTTGATAAATACGGAGTGTGGTTTTAGCCAAGATCTAAGTTCATATTTTATAAAATACGAGGTTTGCGACAACTACGTCAAATTTATAGATAGCAAAAATAAAATAAGAGTGATAATAAAAGAGTTAAAATGAGATACATCGGAGCTCACGTAAGTGCGGCTGGAGGCGTGTTTAACGCTCCGTTAAATGCTGCAAAAATAGGAGCAAATGCCTTTGCTCTTTTTACAAAAAATCAACGCCAGTGGAATGCAAAAGAGCTAAGTGCTAGTGAAATAGAGCAGTTTAAAGAAAATCTAAAAATTTCTGGCATAAGCACAAAGCATGTTTTGCCACACAGTAGTTACTTGATAAATTTAGGCCATCCAGATGAGGAGGCAAGAGCAAAGTCGCTTGAAGTCTTTGTGGATGAGATAGATCGCGCCAGTAAGCTTGGGCTAGAGCTTTTAAATTTTCATCCAGGCTCACATCTAAAACAAATAAGTGAAAAAGAGTGCTTAGATAATATCGCAAACTGCATGAATGTGGCACTTAAACGCACAAGCGGTGTAAAGCTAGTCATCGAAAATACAGCTGCACAAGGCTCAAATTTAGGCTTTAGTTTTAAGCAGATTGCTTATTTGATAGAGCGAGTAGACGATGAGAGTAGGGTTGGTGTTTGCTTTGATACCTGTCACGCATTTGCTGCTGGATATGATCTAAGAAGTAAAGAGGCCTACGCCAAAACTATGGGGGAATTTGATGCGATCATTGGCTATAAATTTTTATCTGGCATGCATTTAAATGATGCAAAATTTGGACTTGGCTCGAAAAAAGATAGGCACGAGAGCCTTGGCAAGGGTGAGCTTGGATTTAGTGCTTTTAAAAATATAATAAATGATGATAAAATAGGCGAAATTCCTTTAATATTAGAGACGATTGACGAGAGTATTTGGGAAGACGAGATAAAAATTTTAAGAAATTTCGAAAAGGAAAAACTATGAAAAAAGTGCTATTAAGCATTATTGCAACATCTACTTTGCTAAATGCTGGAGGTTATAAAGTTCCTGAGCAAAGTGCTGATTCTTTAGGTCTTGCTGCTAGTAACGTAGCCTTTAGTTTTGGGGCTGATGCGGCATATTTTAACCCTGCAAATATGATGTTTTTAGATGGACGCCATCACATAGAAAGTACCCTTGGCTGGTTTCATATAAATAAGCTCGAGTTTAAAAGTGATAGTGGCAAAAGCTACAAGTCAGAAAAATTTGACTCACTAGCTGGTACATTTAGTTTTGTAACGCCAGAAATTTATGAAAACTGGAAATTCGGTTTAGCTCTTGCCGTTCCTGCTGCTGTTGGTGTATCGTGGGAGGATCCAGCTACCGCATTTACCGCTAAAAGGTTTAAGCTGCAAGTTGTTGAGTTAAATCCAACTGTGGCTTACCGCATAAATGATAAACTTGCCGTTGCTCTTGGTGCTAGAGGTGTTTACACCAAAGGTAAGATAGCAAGTGACTTCGGACGAATAGGCTACAGAGAGATAAAAGGCGATGGTATGGGCTATGGCTACAATGTTGCGCTTACTTATAGACCTATTGAGGATTTGAGCTTTGCTGTTACTTACCGCTCAAATGTAAATTTAGATATCAAAGGCCATACAGATGCTGATTTTAACGGAGCGCTATCTCCTATAAGCTATCATGGCAAAACAAAAGTTGAGATCCCACTTCCTGCACAGCTTGTACTTGCAACTGGATATAAATTTAGCGACTTTACTCTTTTACTAGCTTTTGAGAGGACGTATTGGTCTAAATTTAAAGGCTATGACTTTGAATACATGGATAAAGGTCCAGCTCACTCGCATCCAGCTTTTGCAAGATTCATGGACGATCCAGTCATAAAAAATGCAAAAGATACTAATACATATAGACTAGGTCTTGCCTACGACGTAAATGAAAAATTTAGACTAATGGCTGGCTTTGCTTATGATGAAGACATTACAAGTAGTAAGCATACTGGCTTAGAGCTTCCAAATACTACGTCTAAGGTATATTCTTTTGGAGTAAATTATAAATTTACACCAAATCTTGAAATGGCACTTGGATATGTTTATCAACACCGTGATAAGAAGCGTGCGACAGGTATTACCAACAGTATTGCTACAAAAATGTCAGGGGAATTTGATACTGGTACGATCCAAATCCTTGGTACGACTTTTAAATATACATTTTAGTTAGGGTCAATAATGCGATACTCTTATAATAATTTTTATGAAATTTTAACCAAAGTAGCAAAGGAAAATCCAAATCAAGTAGTTCTTTTTGAAGAAAAAGAGAAGCTAAAATATCGCGAATTAAAGCAAAATGTCGATAAAGTGGCAGCTTATTTGCAACTTGCTGGAGTAAAATTTGGCGATAAAGTAGCTATGGCGGTTACAAACTCGAAAGAATTTATCATCTCATACCTTGCGATAACTGCAATAGGCGGTATCGCAGTGCCTATGAATACTTTTTTAAAAGCAAACGAGTTTGAATATATCATAAATGATTGCGGCGCAAAGGTGCTTTTTGCGTCTAGCTCGCTTGCAAAAGAGTTAATCGCATTAAATGAGCTTGAAATTTTAAGAAAGATAATCTGGATCGGAGCAATACCAAAGAAACTTCAAAGTGCCTCAAAAGATGAATATATAGACACTGATGAAGAGTATGGCGAGAGCGCGTATCTTACTTCAACACCTCAAATTTCAAAAGAGGATATGAGCAAGGGCTATGAAAATAATGGGCTCGTTAAAAACATAAATTTTACAGAAACTCTAAATCATAAATACGCTCTTAGTATCACAAAGTATCCGGCAATAGATGATTTAATGCATATAATTTACACTTCAGGTACTACTGGCAAGCCAAAAGGTGCGATGATAAGCTATAAAAATATCTTTTCAAATTTAATTGGAGCTCATGATCGTTTTATAGTGAAAAAAAGCGATCGTTTCATAGTCTTTTTACCGATGTTTCATAGTTTTACGCTAACTGCAATGGTGTTGCTTCCGATATTTGCGAGTGCCTCTATGGTACTTGTAAAATCAGTATTTCCATTTTCAAATGTATTAAAGCAAACCTTGCTAAAGCGTGTAACTGTATTTTTAGGAATTCCAGCCATCTATACAGCTATCGGTAAGGCAAAAATTCCTTGGTATTTTAGATGGTTTAACCGCATTAGATTATTTGTAAGTGGTGCAGCTCCGCTTGCAAAGCAGACTATAGATGACTTTAGAGTTAAATTTCCACGCGCAACACTTGTCGAGGGATATGGCCTTAGCGAATGCTCGCCAGTCGTAGCTGCAAATTTATATGATAAACAAAAGCTTTTAAGTATAGGGCCTGTACTTGATGGCTATGAGGTAAAGATCGTAAATGATGAGATGATGGAGCTTCCAGTTGGTCAGATCGGCGAGATCATTGTAAAGGGCGACTGCGTCATGCAAGGCTACTATGGTATGCCAAGCATCACTGATGAGACCATAATAAACGGCTGGTTAAAGACCGGAGATCTTGGAAAAGTTGATGAAGAGGGCTTTATCTATATCGTTGATCGTAAAAAAGACCTCATTATATCAAAGGGCATTAACATCTATCCGCGTGAGATCGAAGAAGTCATTTACAAACTTGAAGCAGTTGAAGCAACAGCGGTAATTGGCGTAAAAGACGTACATGCCGATGAAGAGGTTGTGGCCTTTATTCAGGTAAAAGAGGGCATGGATCTTGATGAAAAGACGGTAAGGGAGCATTTGAAGAAAAATTTAGCAAATTTCAAGATACCAAAGAGTATCTATTTCGCCGAAGAGTTGCCTAGAAATGCTACTGGCAAGGTATTAAAACGTGTATTAAAAGAGCAAATAGAGCAGATGAAGGATAAGTTTTAGTGAAATACTTGCTTGATTTTTTAAACCAGGACCTCAAAAAAAGCAAAATTTACGAGCTGATAAAGTGCGGCGACGAAGAGGGAGAAATTTTAAAATATCTAAGTAAAGCTTATGTGCAAGGAAC
The DNA here is from genome assembly GCF_003048905.1 of Campylobacter concisus. Taxonomy (NCBI): domain Bacteria; kingdom Pseudomonadati; phylum Campylobacterota; class Epsilonproteobacteria; order Campylobacterales; family Campylobacteraceae; genus Campylobacter; species Campylobacter concisus. The sequence continues at coordinate 816,379 of NZ_PIRO01000001.1, read as the reverse complement.
AGCTAATATGAGTGTTTTTGAGCTACTTGGAGCAGTCTTTGGCACACAAAATGATAAGCAGCTTTTGTATCTAAAATTTATAAAAAATTTGCTTGATAGCGGTTGGATTGTACAAAATTATAGTCTTTTTAAAATACCTGAGAGCACGCAAAGAGCTTCAGCTCAAGGGCTACTTTCGTTGCTTCATTCTGAAATTTCTCTATCAGCCACATTTTTAAAAATTCTTGAAGATGGCAACGCTGATATAAATTTACCAGAGCTTACGCCATATGAGGATCATTTGGAGTATTTAAAAGATCAGTTTTTAAAGGTGGAGCTTTACTCAAAGGCTGCGATATTTGAAGGTGGCTCAAATGACGCTAAAAAGCGCATAAATGAACAAATTTCTGAGCTAACAAAGCGCATAAACGAGCGTGTAAAACTAAGCAAGATCAGCCTAAAGATAGAGCAAATTTTTAAAGAAAACTCGCTGGATGAAAAAGAGCAGATCATATTTTTAGCCCTTTTAAAAGAGGAGTACGCGGGCGACTTTGAAAATGGTCGCGACCTAAACACACTAGTTGGGCTAATAAGCAAAGACGAGCTTGAACGCATCAAAAATCGCACGCTTTTAGAGGATGGCTCAAAGCTCATAGAAGGCGCTCTCATTGACTACGACGAGGTCTTAAACGCTTATGGCAACGTTAGCAAGAGCTTTTTTATAAATGAAGAAATTTTGCAAAGCATAATGCATCCAAAAAATGACAAAAATAGTAAAAAAATCAAGATCGAAAGCCTAGTAAAAGAGCAAGAAATTTTTGAGCTAATAGAGCCTGTAACGAGCCTAGAAGACGTCGTGCTAAACGAAAAGACAAAGCAGCTTTTAAGCACGATACTAAAACAAGTCGATAAAAAAGTGCTTGCTAGACTTAGTAGCTGGGGCATAAAAACTAGAAAAAATATAGACGCCAAGATCATCTTTTACGGCGAGCCTGGCACTGGTAAGACTATGAGTGCAGTTGGGCTTGCAAAGAGCCTAAAGAAGCAAATTCTAAGCTTTGACTGCTCAAAAATTTTAAGCAAATATGTCGGCGAAAGCGAGCAAAATGTAAGGAAAATTTTTGACACTTACAAAGAAATTTGCAAAAAAAGTGGTAGCGAGCCGGTGCTCTTGCTAAACGAGGCCGATCAGTTTTTAAGCACGAGAGTGGAGAGCTCAAGCGGAGCTGAAAAGATGCATAATCAAATGCAAAATATCTTCTTAGAGCAGATCGAGCGCTTTGAAGGCGTGCTAATCGCTACGACAAATTTCTTGCAAAGCCTTGACGTGGCGTTTTCTAGAAGATTTGACTATAAGATCGAGTTTAAAAAGCCTGATTTTAACGGCAGACTTGCTATTTGGCGTAAAATTTTGCCTGAGAACGCGAGCTTTGAAGATGGCTTTAGTGTTGAAAGGCTGGCTGAGTTTAACCTAAGTGGCGCACAGATCGTCCTTGCACTAAAAAATACTGCTTTGAAAGTGGCGATAAAAGATGATGGGATTTTTACCTTTGAGGACTTCAAAACCACGATAGAGCGCGAGCTAAACTCAAGTTTTGGCGAAGATAAGAAGATGGGATTTGGCTCTTAAGCCCTTCCAAATTTTACTATCTCGTGTGGCTATACGCTTTTGCCAAGAGGTAAAGTCTAAAGTGCTAGGGATTACTGGACTAAACGTAAAATTTTGATTTTATAATTAAATTTGCGCTATGACTGCCACCAAAATTTATAGCAAGACAGACATCAGCACATAATTACTTAGTATAAATTTGGCCCGCTTACTTGCCTTAAAATTGTAACATGGTCTTTGCTAAACAAGTAGTTTTTGTTAAAAAATCCTAAATTTTTGGAGTTTATCCACTCCATGACCGCTGCTTGGAATGTATATTTGCACGTTTGGTGCTTTAAAAAAGTTTTATTAAAATCTTGTCATTTTGTGTAATACAAAAATAGCCGTCTCACGAAGTCTAAAATAAAAAGCCTCATAAATTTCAAATTCTCTTTCATGATATTTGTAGCAGCGCTTTTTGAAATCAAAAAAGAGATGAGAAAATAGAAATTTATAGGTCTTTGAGTGCGATTTTTACATCCGAAGTAAAGAAGTAATGCGTGATCACTTTAACAATTAGTATAAAAAATTGATTATATTTTTAGTAGCCAAATTTTGTAAAAAGGCTTATAAATTTTAGAAATTTACTGATTGATCTTATCAAGCAGCTCTTCGACCTCTTCAAGCGCAAAGGCCTCTTCTGAGCTTTGTTTTAAAAAGCTCTCCATAAATTCTTTCTTCGAGATCGCAAGGTCAAGCTCCTTGTCGCTGCCCTTTTGATATGCGCCGATGCGAAGCAGGACCTCATTTTCTTTTAAAAGCGAGTAGAGGCGCTTAAATTTCATCGCATTTAGCTTGTGCTCTTTGCCGATCACGTCGCCCATGACACGCGAGGCCGAGTTTTGGATATTGATAGGTGGGTAGATGCCAAAGTCCGTTAGCTCGCGGCTTAGCACGATGTGTCCGTCTAGGATAGAGCGGCTTTGGTCAGCTATCGGGTCGCTCATATCATCACCCTCGACTAGCACGGTGAAAAATGCCGTGATACTGCCCTTGCCCTCCTCTTTGCCGGCGCGCTCCATTAGCTGTGGTAAGAGCGTGAGTGAGCTTGGTGGATAGCCTTTTGATGTAGGTGGCTCGCCAAGCGCAAGGCCGATCTCACGCTGTGCCATCGCAAAACGTGTTACGCTATCCATGATAAAAAGCACGTCATTTCCTTGTTGTTTGAAGTACTCAGCCACGCTCATCGCACAAAAGGCACCATATTTTCGCATGAGCGAGCTATCATCGCTAGTCGCTACAATGATGACTGTACCCTCCAGGTCGCCGCCCAGGTTTTTTTCGATAAATTCAGGTACCTCACGGCCACGCTCGCCTATTAGCGCGACTACTTTTATGGGAGCTAGTGTGTTTTTTACGATCATACCCATGAGGGTTGATTTGCCAACACCTGAGCCTGCAAAAATTCCCAGCTTTTGCCCCTTGCCGCAAGTAAGCAGCCCATCTATCGTCTTTATACCAACGCTAAATGGCTCATTTATAAGCCCTCTCTTCATCGCATCTATCGGTGCTCTCATGATCGGCATGTACTCGGTCGTCTCAATCGCTCCTTTGCCATCAATGGGCTTCATAAATGGATCGACCACTCGACCTAGTAAATTTGGCCCCACAGGTATGCTCATGCCCTGATCGCTCTCATAGACGAAGTCGCCTATCCTAAATCCCTCAACAAAGCCAAATGGGCTGATATAAGCTCCATCTGTCTTTATTTGCGTAACCATGCCAAGGCCGTTTTTACTCTTATCTTTTGCGACTATTCGCACGATGTCGCCGATGCTTGGACGAAGTCCAGTGATCTCGATAGTCGTAGCTGTGATTTTAGTTATGATGCCAAAGGTGTTTGAGAGTTTCACACCCTCTTTAAGCTTTAAATTTATATGCTCTAAGCTCAAAAATGCGTTTCCCTAGGAGAGTTTATAAGCGAGAAAAATTCTCGTCTTGTGTCTGCATTTTTGATAAAGCAGCCTCTAAGCGCTGAGGTTGTCGTAGTTGAGTTTATCTTTTGCACACCCCTCATCTCAACGCACATATGTCTAGCCTCGACAACGACTCCAACGCCTTTTGGAGCGATCACGTCCTCAAGTGCTTTTGCGATCTGCTCAGTCATCTGCTCTTGAATTTGCAAGCGTCTGGCGTAGATATTTACCATGCGTGGAATTTTACTAAGCCCAACGACCTTGCCATTTGGGATATACGCCACATGCACACGGCCGATAATAGGCAATAAATGGTGCTCGCAAAGACTGTAAAATTCGATGTTTCGCATCAGAACCATTTCGTTATTTGAGCTAGTAAAAAGTGCGTCACCAAGAACCTCTTTTGGATCTTCATCATATCCGCTAGTTAGAAATTTAAACGCTTTAAAGACACGCTCAGGAGTTTTTAAAAGCCCCTCTCTGTTTGGATCCTCACCTATAATCGTTAGCATATTTTTAACCGAATTTTCAAAACTCTCTTGCATAAATTTTCTCCATAATTTTATTGCTAGATTCTACGTTAAAACGCCTTTTATATCTATAAAAATTTACAAATTTACAATGAAATAAGGAAAATTCTGCTATATTTTGGGCTAAAAATTTGTATTCATAAAGGAATTCGATGGAAATCAAAATCAAAGCTCTAGATAGCGTAAATACCTTAGCAAGCACGACTATAAGTGCAGATGCTATAAAATCTAGCGTAGAAAAACTAGCAAAAAAAGCAGCAAAAACTATGAAAGTAGATGGCTTTAGACAAGGCCATGTGCCAGTTGCTATTGTGCTAAAACGCTACGAGAAAGAGCTAATAAATGATGCTGAGCAAGATGTCTTAAGAGATGTTGTTGATGAGGCTATAAAACAAGCAGGCAAGAAAAATGACGATCTTATCGGCGAGCCTATCGTTTCAAAATTTGACAGAAAAGATGGCAAGATCGATGTTGAGCTAACAGTTTCATTTAAGCCAAGTGTCGATGTGAGTGGCTATGAGAGTTTAATACCTGAGTTTTCAAACCCGCGTGTTTTGAAAAAAGATATCGATGAGAAAAAAACTGAACTTCTAAAAATGATAGCTCCACTTGAAAAAATTGATGGCAAAAGAGGTCTAAAGGTTGGTGACTTTGCTAAATTTGACTTTGAAGGCTTTGTTGACGGCGTTGCATTTGATGGTGGCAAGGCTGAAAACTATGTGCTTGAGATCGGCTCAAATCAATTCATTCCAGGCTTTGAAGATGGCATGGTAGGTATAAAAGCTGGTGGCGAAAAAGATATCGAGGTTAAATTCCCAGAAAACTACGGAGCTGCACATTTAGCTGGCAAAGACGCTATCTTTAAAATAAAACTTCATGAAATTCAAGAGAGAAAAATTCCTGAAAAACTAGATGAAGAGATGCTAAAAACTTTACTTCCAAATGAAGAAAAGCCAACTGAAGAATTACTTGATGAGCGTATAAAAGAGCAAATCCGCCAAGAGAAAATTTATAAACTTATAAATGATGAGCTTAAGCCAAAATTTGCTGAAGCTGCGGTCGAGAAATTTAAATTTGATGTGCCAAAAAATATTGTTGAGCAAGAGATCGATATGCAGTTTAGAAACGCATGGAGCTCATTTACCCCAGACGATATGAAGAAATTTAGAGAGGATAAAGATGCTCTTTCTAAAAAACGTGACGAGTTTAGAAAAGACGCTGAAAATAGCGTTCGTTTAACTTTCATCATCGATGAACTAGCTCGTGTAAGAGGCGTAAAAGTAAGCGATCAAGAGGTCGTTCAAGCGATCTATTTTGAGGCGTATAGAAGCGGTCAAGATCCAAAAGCGCACCTTGAGATGTACCGCAACCAAGGCATGCTTCCAGCTATAAAGATGTCAATGATCGAAGAGAAGCTATTTAGCGATCTTTTCAACAAAGAAAAAGACGAGAAAAAAGCAAGCAAAAAAGAGAAGGCTGAGTAATGAGCTATTACGTTCCTGTCGTAGTTGAAAGAACTAGCAGAGGTGAGCGAAGCTATGATATATATTCCCGTCTTTTAAAAGACAGGATCGTTATGCTAAGTGGCGAGATAGAAGATGGCATGGCCGCTTCTATAGTTGCTCAGCTTCTATTTTTAGAGGCTGAAGATCCGGACAAAGATATCTACCTTTATATAAACTCACCAGGTGGCGTGATAACAAGTGGCTTTAGTATCTATGACACGATGAACTACATAAAGCCAGATGTTTGCACGATCTGCATCGGACAAGCCGCTAGCATGGGTGCATTTTTATTAAGCTGTGGTGCGCCAGGTAAAAGATATGCATTGCCAAATTCTCGCATCATGATACACCAACCACTTGGCGGTGCTAGAGGACAAGCGACTGATATCGAGATACAAGCTCGTGAAATTTTGCGTATGAAAGAGATTTTAAACGGAATTTTGGCTAAAAATACAGGTCAAAAGCTAAGTAAGATCGTAAAAGATACTGAACGTGACTTTTTTATGAGTTCGGCCGAAGCCAAAGAGTACGGACTTGTTGATAAAATTTTGGAGAAAAGTTTTAAATAAGGCCCAAAGTGATAAAGATAGATAATGCACCAGACCCTAAGAAAAAAGCGGTTGAGGTAAAACATATTCTAGAAAAAGAAAAGGTAGATATCTACAAATTTTCAGAAAATGTTTTGCATGAATTAAGTGACGATAATGTTCCATCTACGCCAAATAATTACTCTATTTATTTTGAGAAAATGCTTGATGGACAGCCTGATGAATTTAGAAAAGAGATCGGTGATATGATAGTCATAAATTCCGAGATCTCAGTACCATCAGGCAGTAATATCTCTATTGAAAAAGAGATAAAGCAAGGATTTATCCAAATAAAAAGCATGCTTCAAGCCGTGGTGCTAATCTATAAAAATTTAGGCATCATGAGAGGCCTAGTGCAAAAGCGCATGGATGCACTCAAAAACAATACAAATATCCTAGCTCTTCAAAATGTTTTAAGCGCATTTAACCATGACTTAATAAAATTAAACAGCCTTATGGATAAGCATCTTGATGTCATTAAAGTAAGCTATGACGAAGTAGCTAAAATGCTTAAATCTATTGAAGAGCAGTCGATTTATGATACGACATATGACGTCTATAATAAAAAATTTCTAGTAGCCACAGTACAAAGTGAAGTAGAAGCTGTTAAAAGATATGGCTATAACGCATCGTTTTTACTAGTAAGAGCAAAAGACAGATTTACAAATCGTGTTAAAAATTTAAAAGAGCGAAACAATATGTATAAAGCTATATCGCAGCTTCTTTTAAGAACTTCTAGAAGGAGCGATATAGTAGCTCATTACGGCGATGGCTGTTTTGCTATGGTTATGAAATATACTGATGAAAATGGCACAAAACAAGCTGGTAGCAGAATTTTAAATATGCTTTCATCTATACCTTGGAAGATAGATGGTGAAGAGTGTAAGCTAGACATTCAAGTAGTTTCAAGTATGATAACAAAAACAAGAAGCGCTGAAGAACTAATCTCTTACTCGTTAGATCAACTAATACTAACACAAGATGATGAGCAGCCTATATTTTTGGGTGAATAAGTAGGAGTTTTGGCTTGATCTTAGAGGTTTTATCTTATCCAAATAAGAAACTTTATGAAGTCTCAAAAGATGTTAAAAATTTTGATGAGGAACTTCACAAACTACTTGATGATATGTATGATACGATGATTGCAAAAGAAGGCATCGGCCTTGCAGCTATTCAGATAGGTGTCGCAAAAAGAATTTTTATTATAAATCTAGCCAATGACGAGGGCGTACAAGATAAAGAAAATTTAATCGAGATCATAAATCCAAAGTTTGAACTACGCGAAGGAGAATGCATCTATCAAGAGGGTTGCCTTAGTGTGCCTGGATATTATGAAGATGTAAAAAGAAATGAGGTTGTGGCTATCAAATATCAAGATCGCTTTGGCAAAGAGCAAAGCTTAAGAGCTGATGGGCTTCTAGCGATCGCTATCCAGCATGAAAATGACCACTTGGATGGACATCTTTTTATAGAAAAAATCGGCTTTAATAAACGCAAAAAATTCGATAAGGAATACAAAAAGCAGAAAAAAGAAAAAATATCATGAAGTCCCTAAGATGTGCTACTTACGGCGATGGGCTAAAGATAATTGACGTTGAGTCTATCTTCTCTCGTGGGCTTCCTGGTTTTAGCATCGTTGGGCTTGCAAGCACAAGTATCAAAGAGAGTACGGAACGCGTAAAAGCAGCACTTCTAGCACTTGATTTTTCTTTTCCAGCACAAAAGATAACCATAAATTTATCCCCTTCAGATTTGCCAAAAAGTGGCTCACACTTTGACCTAGCTATCGCTATTCTTATAGCTCTTCAAAAGGCAAAAAACTTAGAGAAAATTTTTGTATTTGGCGAGCTTGGGCTTGATGGAAGCGTAAAAAGTACAGCAAATTTATTCTCAATCCTTCTTTTTTTAAGCACACAGGTAAAAAACGTAAAAGTCTTAGTGCCAAAAGAGATAGCACAAAAAGCTTCAATGATCCCAAATTTAGAGATTTATGCGGTTAGTACTCTAGAGGAAGCGATTAGATTTTTTAACGACGCAGAATTTGCAAAAAGTATACATTTTACCGCTACGCATGAGCTATTTTCAAACGTGATAGAAATTTCTGGTAAAAGATACGTTCCAAATTTAAACTTCGAGCTTGATTTTAAGGATGTTTTGGGTCAAGAAAGAGCTAAAAGAGCCTGCGTCATCGCAGCTGTTGGCATGCACAATATTTTATTTGAAGGTAGCCCAGGTAGCGGCAAAAGCATGTGTGCAAAACGTCTCGTCTACATCATGGCGCCACAAAGCTTAGAAGAGGTGCTAAAGTCTGCCGCCTACCGCTCTTTAAACCTGCAAGATAGCGAATTTACAAGCACTAGAGCCTTTCGCTCGCCCCATCACACTTCAACCAAAAGTTCAATCTTTGGTGGTGGCTGTGAAATTCAATAAAAGTTGCGAATAGTTCAATAAAAGTTGCGAACATATGTTGTTTTTATAATTTATTAAAATATTTTATTTTAAAAAGGATTATTTCATGGTTGACTACAATACAAAAGCAAAGAAATTAGGTCATGATACCAAGAAGGAGCGACTACAGAGATTTTTAGGTAAAGAAAATGAATTTCACCATATTCTAAAGAAATTATTAGAAAAAATGCATCAAGAAAAAAATCCATATATAGAGATTTTACAAGGATCGAATGAGAATGGTAAAGACCTTGTTATGGAGTATGATGGATCTACTGGTAATAAAAAGTATACAGCCTTTGTTGTAAAGGCTTTAGAAAAATTAGATGGTAAAGCATCTGGAAAAACAACAGAAGTAGTAACACAAGTCAAGCAGGCTTTTAATTTACCAGCGAAACTGAATGATAAAAATGAAATGGTAACCATCTCCGATGTATGTATTGTTAATCTCGGAACAATTACACAGAATGCTCAAGAAAAAATCCTATATGAAATAAAAGAGGCTCCCTATAAAAATAATACCGAATTTATGGATATTACAAGGTTAATAAATTTATTTGAACAATATTATCCAGAATTCTTTTTTAATGGGAGTATGGAATCATTTTTGTTGGATCGCATAGAAAAAATAGAAGAATTCCTGGGAGACAATAATGACGATGAGTATTTTATTCAGCCAAATATTAAAAAAATTACGAGAAGCAGACAAGAGCTAATAATAAGCGATAATGATAAAAATACCCTCAATAGGATAGGCGAACAAATTTTTGGCAAGAAAGAAACTCTTGATTCTTTTTTAAAAATATTAATGTCAAAAACTAAAAAGAAATTTTTACTAACCGGCGATGCAGGCTCTGGAAAGTCCATTTTAGTATTTAAAATGGTACTCATTTCTATAAATTATTTATTAAAAGAAAACCAGAACCACATCCTTTTGGAAGAAAAGAAGGATTTTGCATTACCTGTATGTTTTAGGGCTATTGATTTTATCAACAGTTGTTCACTGCATAATTTTTCCAATATTATAGAATCTTTTTATGGTAATATGATTGCCATAAAGCCAAATTTAATTATTATAGATGGAATAGATGAAGTAGGAAATGAAATAAGAGATAAGATAAAGGGTAATATAGAAAGTTATTTAAGCAAGAGTAACAATAATGCAAATATACTTTTTACATCTAGAATTAACTATGGAATAATAGAATCTTTTTTCGAATATGAGAATTATGAGCTTTTGCCATACGGTGTAAATCAGGCGATATCTCTCATTAAAAAAATAATTAAAGCAAACAATATATCAATCAATATTGTAGAAAAAAGCATAAACGAACTAGAGGGACAAATACCATTCTATCCTTTGGCGTTAAAGCTTTTAATGGATGTTGTAAAAGAAAAACATGAGATTCCAGCATCCATTACGGAGTTATACAACAGATATGTCAGTCTAATTTTTGGTGAATATAAAACGACAGATGTTGATATTGATAAACTTTTTGAGCCAAAAATAAAAAAAGACTTTCTAGCTAATTTCGCATATCAATATTTTTTCAAACAAGATAAGACTATCGTTAGCAAAAATGATTTTAGCGAATGCGTCAATTCCTTTTGTAATAAATATAATTTTATAACGGATAAGCGCAGTTTTATTGATACTATTACTAGAACGTCTCTTATTAAAATAGACGAAAATGGCAATATGTCCTTTTCGCATAAATCATTTCTAGATTATTTTATTGCATTATATTTTAGGGACAATAAAGAAGAGTTAGATGATATTGATCAGTTTGACATATTGTTTGATTTGTATACTTCTGATGGCCTATGGGAGGATGTTGCTTATTTTTATTTTGGGTTAAAAACAAAGCTTAATCAAAAAGATTTGGAAAAATTAAGTAGTAGGATAGAGTCCTTGGAAGACAGATTTGAAAAAAATATCAATATAATGTTTTTAGGTAAGCTTCTACAATATGGTTGGATGACCGAAAATACTATAAAAAATAAGGTTATAGAAAAGGCAATAAACAATTCTTTAAATTTAAAAGATGACCTTAACTCTATATTCCAGAAAATTCTAAAAATAACAAATCCACCAAAAATACTTAGTAGCATAGCAATGCTCCATTTAACCGGAATGTATTATTCTAGTATGTTCATTGTTGACGAAGTAAAAAATATAATTTCTGAGGTTGCAAATGCTCCAATATCTGATAGTAGTATAGATTTACAGCCAGATGAAAATAAGCTCTACTTTTGCACCATCTACATACTATCAAATATAGATTTATTAGGAAAAGAATATGTGGGCGATATTTTGCTTAAGTTTTTGCCGCAAATAAATAGGATGTCAAATATTGAAAATAATCTGTTGTTGACTGTAATAATAGATATATTCAAAAATAAAAATAAATTAGACAACAAAGAAGATCTTAACTTATGTATAAAAAAAATAGTTAATAGGCAAAAGAGAAAATACCCCGAATTGATAAAAAGCATATTTTCCACAAAAAAGAAGAAGGACTTTAAAAAACTACCATGCTACAAACATAAAAAGGCAAATTAATATGTTTGTATGCCATAGGTAAAAAGTTAAAATGTTAGCAGGAAAATTAAAAAATCGAAGAGAATAGGTATACTGTACAATTTTTTTATTGCGTGGTATATAAAGATGATCTTTTATATATCAATTTTTAAGCTTAGAATAGAATAAAAATAGATTCTAAGAAGTACTCAGAGGGCTTTGGACAATGAATGAAAGTGTGAATTTGCAAGATTTGATATTGACAAAATTACCAAAAAATAAAAAATTGATTGTCTTTTCATATGGAGATATTTATCAAAACGAAACGAATTTTAGTATCCCAATCATTTTAAAAGAGATATTCAAAGATAAACCCGAATATTTTCTATCTTTTTTCAACCTAAAAGAAATTTGTGCTTTCCCACTGGGTACTGTTATTGAAAACCAGCAAAAAAATGGAACCAGTGCAGGAGATATTCACAATTTTCAAATAAGTATCGGCGATGGATTGCTGACAGCCAAAAATCTTAAGAATATACCTATTTTAGATAAGTTTATGAGTGAACTGCCTGAGAAAATAGGTAAATACAATATTGGTTGGCATAAAAATCAGCAAAAATATTCAACCTTTAAAGATAATTTATCTGGAAGAATGGTTATTTTTCCACATTATGAAATCGCAAGATATTTTTACTTTACATCAGCATCGATGACTAGACAAATCATGTCGGAGACTCATGGGCAAAATAGTTCATTGGATGGTCTTTATAAAAGAGCAACATTAGATAATGGGACTGGTGAGATATACTTAAAATTCAATGCGAATAATATTGATGCAGAAAATATATATAGATTTGTTATAGACAAAAGAGCTAATAATATGTGGCTGCAAATAAGAAGAGATATGGTTGCTAGCAAAATATTATCTGAGCATAGGAAACAAAGTGCTAACTTTGTAGACTCACCAAATACGATGACTATTCAAGCAAATTTTCCAGTACCTGGAAAAATAAATTTTAAGGCAAGAGCTAAGGTATTAAGTGATGGATCATTGCTTGTTTTAAAAATCTTGCAAGAAAATTCGTTTTATCCATTTGAACAGCTTAAAGTTATTAGAGAGCTTCCTGGAGGAAAAAAAGATATAATAGGTGTGATAAAAAGCACAAAGCTGTCCAAGAAAGATTTAACGAATCAACTCAATGAAAAAAACCCCAATATTTTACATAGTTCAGTAAGTATAGTAGATAAAGATGAGGATGCTAATTTAGAGGCAAAGTTAGATCTGCTCAATAAAACTATTGAATTTGAAACGATTACAGAAGAAGACCAAAGTAGAGAAATAGTACGAGGAAGTGATAAATTGCAGGAGGACAAATTAGATCTAAGCTCAAACGACGCGGAAGTGCAGGGCGATCTAAATACTACAGAGGGGCACTTGAAAAAAGAAGACGAGGATAGTGAGCAAGAAACCGGAAGTTATATAACTATTGAAGACATAAAAGCCATGTTGATGTATTGCTCTGATATTTATTGCGATTTTTCATACAAAATTTTACAATGCGAGGACTTGCCTCAAAAACCAAAAAACTATCGAGGAAGGCATGCGTGGAAGAGGGCTACAATGTTGGATGGAGTGACTCCTAGAAAGTATATAGTGGTTGAGATATACTACAAAAATTGTAGGTACATTATTCTTGAGATACAAAAAGACAAATTGTTAGAAACGCTTAGTACGCTTTTAATTAGGGATTATTATAATAGTATAGATGAGGCTATCGTGCAAGAAATAGTCACAAACATTGCAAAAACGAGTAATAGTTGGTTGCAGGATTTAAAATTTAAAATGACCAAATATTATTTATACCATCCATATGATGCACACGAGAAAAAGATACAAGATTGGGGCAAGAGGTTAAAATGCGTACTGGAGAGATATCAAGAAAAATGACTCATTATAATATAATCTATAAATACGAATAAAAATTAATAGATAGAGGTTGCATGCCCGTAAACGACAAAAATAAAAAAGCTTTTAGTTATAGTTGCGTGGATAGGAGTGGCAGGAAATTTATATATAAAAATTTTAATAAATCATGCAGCTATAAAACCAATTTTTCCGGCACTATATTTGACGGCACCTCTTTTGTTGGAACAAAATTTAAATTTTGTAGTTTTTATGAAGCCCAAATAAGATCTTGTTTATTAAATGGAGCGCTTTTTAGAAAATGTAATTTAACGGATGCACTTTTTGAAGATTCAATTATTTCATCTTCGGTTTTCAAGGAGTGTAAAATTAAAAATTGCAAATTTTATAATTGTAAAATAGTATGCACAAGCGGCTTATCAAAAATTATTAGTAAAAGAAATTTAAAAAATACCGAAATATTAACAGCTTTTCCTAGTAGTAATAATTATAGCAAAGAGCTATTAAAGGCTTTTGATAAACTTCGCAATAACCGCTTTATAAAAAATTCTAGCGTATTATTTCAAAAAAGAGATGCAATAAATACACTATCGGTCGATATATTGGTATCAGAATTTGGTGAAAATTTTCTAGTAAATAATTTATCAAGCCTTAATCATATATCTTGTGATTTTCATACATTGAGCTATATTAAAAAAATATTGTATAAAAAACAAAAAAATGATACAATAAATGAACTCGGTTCTATTGCCACACAGGGCTCTATAAGCTAATCAAACACTCGTCTACGGACTGATGCGAGTTAAAGGTGTTTGTAATACAAAAATTAGCGGAGGTGCTACCTATGGTATCAGATGTTTTAACGATTGCTTCTTTTTTTGCATTAATGTGCTATAAAACCTTGCATTACATTGGCTCTGTGTTTAGCAATAGGATGTATTTTTTAATAATGCGTAAAAGCCTGGCATCATAGACGATGTAATATATCAGGCATCTTAAAGAATTGCCATCGTATCCCGTATGCTCAAATATCACTAACTATAAATATATGATATTTTTAAGACCAATCCAAATTTATTGACCATAACAGCTAATTATAAAATTATCATTTATCTACTCTTATAAAAGCCCAGTTCATATGTTCTTGTTTTCGCTCAAAGCGGTTACTGTTAAAGTACTTATTGAGATTATAAACTTCCGGCTCCGTAAGCTCTCTCGAAAGTCCCCATTGGATTTTTTTAACAAGATCGTCAATAGTTTCCGGCATTCCATCACTGCATGAAGTTTGTATATACTCTAGCTTTGGAAGATATCCCATTTGGAATAAAATATTTATTAAATATATAAAGTCTGGCCTTTTTTCAATGTTGCTCCCGAGAGCATTTAAAACATCTTCATTAATGAAACTACCGACTTTAAAAGTAATATAAAGGGCTTTTTTCGTCTTTGAAAGTAATTTCTCTAGGGCTTGTTTTAAGTCATCTACGTCAAGGCAACGAGATGCAAACGTAATATCGCACTCAGGTACGTCGCTAAAGTCGTCTTCGAATGCTTTTTGCGCGAATTCAATATTTTTACAATTAAAATCCCGAGAGTTTTGTTCTGCGAATTCTAGCATTTTCGACGAAAAATCATAACCGTAAATTTTATCTACCTTATTTGCTGCAGCTATGCTTAATGCTCCAGCACCGCATGCGAAATCAAGAAGCGTTCTTGCACCATCAAAATCGACTCTTGAGATAAAGTCTTTAACATAGTCGCTCTTAAGTACGCTCTCACTAAAGCTTGCTGCCTTAACATCCCATTTGGCTACTGATTTCCTAATAAAAGAGCTATTTGTTCTTTGCTCCTTATAAAGCTTATTGAAATCCAGCCTATCGTAATTAGAAGGTAATATCATAATTTGTCCTCATATTTTTGATAATCTATTCCGTAAATCTTATCTATATTTGATGGATTTATCAATTCATCGCACTTTCCAAAATCCAGTATCTTGCCGTCCTTTAAAAACAATACTAGATTTGAAACAAATTTAGCGTGACGAGGGTAATGAGTAGTTTGTACGAAAGTATACCCCTCGTCTTTTAGCGTCTTTATCATTTCAAGTAGTTTGATTTGATTGCCAAAGTCAAGCCCGGTCGTAGGTTCGTCCATAAAAATAACTTTAGCGCCTTGTACTAAGGTTCTAGCGATATATGCCAGCTGCCTTTGTCCACCGCTTATTCTAGTATAAAGTTCATCTTTCAGCTCTAAAATACCCATTCTTTCCAATGCATACTCGGCAAGCTTTTTGTCGGTAAGGCTAAAGTTAGAAAATAAAGACGTTCTGCACAATGCGCCCATTAATACTATGTCAAATACGCTATATTCATATGACGGGGCATGCGTTTGAGGAACGTAGGCTATAAGCCTTGCAAGTTCTTTTTTTTCGTAATTCCTTACGCTTTTACCGCATATATTTACCGTACCCTCGAATTTTAAAAATCCAAGCATAATACGCAGGAGGGTGCTTTTACCGCTACCGTTTGCGCCCAGAATACTAAGCGTATCGCCTTTTTTGATACTAAAACTTATACCGTTTAGTATATTCTTATCTTTGTATCCGAATTTTAGATTTCTGATTTCTATCATTAAAAACTCTTTTTAGCTCTACGAAGCACTAGAATAAATATAGGTATTCCAAACAGTGAAGTTACTATACCTATCGGGACTTCAAAAGTAAACATAAGTCTCGAAAAGTTATCGCAAAAAAGTAAAAATATAGCACCTATCATAGCTGAACTAGACAATACGGCGCGATTATCCGCTCCGAATATAAAACGTGCCATATGTGGAACTATGAGGCCTATCCATCCGATAATGCCGGCTATCGTTACGCTTAAGGCGCTAATAAAAGTAGCAACCAAAATAACGAAAATTTTAACTCTAGCAACATTTATGCCCAGACTTTTAGCCTCTTCTTCTCCCAAACTCAGCGCATTTAAATATTTGCCGCTAAAGGCCAACAATAGTATTCCTACAAACATCGGTAGAATCGAAATTTGAATAAAATTCTTCGAAGCAAACCCTAGGCTACCCATTAAAAAATAAGTAATAGCCGGTAATGAGTCATTTGGATCGGCTGCATATTTTAATGCTGATAGTAAAGACGTAAAAAGAGAGCCGCTAATAACGCCACCAAGAACCAATACTATAATACTGCCAGAGCGTGAATAAAAGGCCGATATACTTAAGGCCGTCAGTACCGCTATAAAACCAAACACAAAGGTACTAAGCTGAATGAGATATTCGTTTAATCCGAAAAACATTCCTATGGCGGCGCCGAATCCGGCACCGCTTAAAACCCCAAGTATTGATGGACTTACTAGAGGATTTACAAACATGGCTTGGTATGCCGAGCCAGAAATAGCCAAACTAGCGCCTATTATAATGCAGGCCATTATTCTAGGAATGCGAATTTCCGTTATCAAAGTGTGCATAACTTGATAATTTTTTAAGTCTTCGCCTTTTATAACGGCTTTAAAATACGTTAGATAATCTTCCGCATTAAAGCCGTATTTTCCTATTAGTACCGAAAGCAACATAAACCCTAGCAATAAGATACTTAAAAACGTAAAGGCTTTTTTACTCACCTATAAGCTCTTTTACTTGGTTGTCGCTTACGTCAACCTCTAGGAATAATTTATAAAAGTCCTTAACTTCCTTATTCATATTGAATTTAAATACATCAGGATGAGTTAAATTTATAAGCCATTTAAGCCCTATGAATCTCATAAATGAAGGCGGGCGATCAAACCAAGAAAACGGTTCGCGAGGTAAGTAATAAGCTCTTTTATTTTTTACGGCTTTTAGTATTTGCCATTTAGGATCGTCATAGATTTTATCATAAAAGCTCTTCTCGAAAATTAATATAATATCAGGATCGTATTCGGCTATTTGTTCAAAGCTAATTTTGATGTGCCCATAAGCCGTAGCATCCGGGTTTCCGCTGCATTTATGCACATTTTCGGCACCGCTTAGCTCTATAAGCCTAGTATGCCATGAGCCCTCGCATTCGGTAGCTAGTCCGTCGGGATCTTCGGCATAGTATATTTTAGGCTTAACAACCGAGTTTTTTACTATATATTCATTAAGCTCTTTTGAAATATCCATGGTTTTTTTAGAATACTCTATTAGCTTTTTTACTCTATCTTGCTTATCTAAAATTTTGCCCAAAACCTCAAGAGAGTCAATGTAATCTTCTAGTTCATAGCCTTTTAAGTACAGCATAGGTTTATTTATGCCACCCAGGGTTTCTTTGAATTTCTTTTGAGTATTTTTAGAGTCAGAATTTACCAGTATCAAATCAGGATCTAGCTTTAAAAGCATTTCTATATTTGGAATTTTGCCTTGTCCGAAAAATCCTCCTACTACCGGCTGATTAATCATGCTCTCCTTTAGGTACGGCTTTTCTCTTTTGCCGAAACTAGAATTTATACCGCTGACTTTCTCGGGGGCAACGGCATATAGCAAAAATAGTAACGGTGGATTACTGGCGTAAACTTTATTTGGGACTCCATTTAAAGTCTGAATATCTACGCTATTTTTTGATATAAATTCATCAATCTGTTCGTTTGTCATAGCAAACGAAATATTTAGAGAAACAAATAATAAACACAAAATATGTTTTAACATGACATTATCCTTTTTTATAAATTTATCTTTAATTATAGAAACAAACTCTTGTCGGGCATCTTACCGCCCAAAAGCTTTGGATTAAACTCAAAAATAGTTTCAAAAAATGACATTATCTCATCTTGCATATCGCGAGCTTTTGTTACCGTCAAATTTGCCCTATCAAATGCATTAACCAGTGCCGGCTCTGGAACCGGTAGATATTCGGCTCCTATTTTGGCAGCACTTTGCTTATTATCTTTGATCCAAGATAGAGCGTTAGTTAAGTCGCTATGAAGCGTATCAAATAGAGGCAAATTTGCTTTATAAAAATCTACGTCGACTATAATGCCCGCCATCGGAATGTACGGCTTGGTATTAAAGCTTTCTCCCCATACCTTAGGAATATCTACTCCATAATGTACTGCTACCCCTATTTTCTTCCCGCGCAGTATGGTTGCTGCCGGAAGAGGTTGAGGGGCGATTAAAATATCATAATCTTTTTGTAGAAATAATCCTGCAGCTTCCGGTGGCGTCTGCGTATACGTAATGTCTATTTTGGAAATATCTATTCCTCGTTTTTTACAAAGCGCTCGCAGAACCAAATCAGGCATATCGCCCTTAAAAGGAATTATTAATTTTTTGCCGATAAAATCTTCAAAAGTTTTTATATTCTCATCTTTTACCATGGCTTGTATCGTACCAAGGCTAAGCAAATTTAGCATAGCTAAATTTAAGCCGTGATTTCGCATGTTTGCTCCCACGTTTGATGGCGCCATAGTAATTTTTATTTCTCCATTGGCTACGCCTGCTCGGAGTTGATCCGTACTATTCCAAATGCGTAACCTCACGTCATGAGTCTTTGCTAGCTCGCCTTGTAGGCTTGCTACGGCCATTATAACGCTAGGGATTGCCGGCGCGCCCCACATCGTGAAATTTTCCTTCGCAAAAAGGCTCGGCGCAAGAGCTGTAGCACCAATCGCCGCGCCAAATCCTAAAAAACCTCGTCTATTCATATTGTATCTCCTTGCTATACAGATAGTTGTCTTTAAAAACTAGAGTGGAAGCTGACAAACACCGCCCTCCCCGGCGCGCGCACCACAGGATCAGGATCTAACGCTCCTACGTGCTCGCCGCTGATAAACTCGGCGTAATCTTTATCAAAGATATTCGTCACGCCAAGCCTCACGCCCCAGCTGTTTTTAAACTCAAATCCGCCGTAAACGTCCATCGTCGTAAAGCTCTTAGCCGCTTCACGCTTGTCGATGCCAAAGCCGGTGGCTTTATCGAAATCTCCTCTATTTTGCTTTGCTACGTAGCGCACCGCCGTGCCGATATTGTAGCTGCCAAAGCTCGCGTAGTCCTTGTAATCAAAGGCCAAATTTGCCTCAAACGGGCGGATCTGATAGAGCGGTCTGCCGTCGGTTTTGTTTTGTCCGTAGTTGTAAAATAACGAAGTTTTTAGCCCGAAATTTCGCGCGAAATTATACTCCCCGCGCAAATTTACGCTGTAAATCCTAGCATCAACGTTGCGCGTGATGACGGCGTTTTTATTCATCGGCGCGGCAGCGGCCGAGTGGCGACGATCGTAGATAACTAGATCCTGCGCGTCGTCTGCGATAAAGTATCCGCCCAGACTAAAGCTATCCTCGCCCTGACGCGAGCTCATGTATTCTTTATAAAATTCGCTCTTATAGGTAAAGCCCAAATTTACGCGGTTGTGGCGCTCGGGCTTAATAAACGGATTGCTGATCCAGCCTCTAGTAGTCGGCCCATAGAGACTGCTAAAGCGTTCCATATTGCTCGGCATACGATAAAGACTTTCTATAGCCACATAGTAATTATCTTGCTTATTGGGCGTGAAGTCGTATTTTAGGCTAGCGCTTAAGCCATTCTGTTTTATGTTGCCGTCAAAGTCTTTGCCGTAAATTTGTTTAATAAGCTTAGCGACGGTATTTATCGCGCTTGCTCCGTTATAAACCGTATTTAAATCATTTAAATTCGACTTCATCCAGTCGTAGTTTAGAGCTAGGCTGAGCTTGTGCGCGTCAGTAAATTTATAGCTTAGCGTATCAAAAACTCTCGTTTTTTTATTCGTTACGTCTGCAAACCTAAAGCCGTTTAAAACCCAATAATTGCCTATTTTACGATATCTTTTGCCCTCATGATTATCGTGCTGATATCCTGTACCGACCACATTGTGCCAGTTTGAAAAATCAACATCGTATTTTAGCTCCGTATCTATAATCTTTCTATCTACTTCTACCTTTACCATATTAGAAGGGTCTGCGCGGCGCAAATGATAATTGTCGTTTCTTCTGCTCACGTCGCGTAATGCTATTTCAAAATTTAACGTATTAGATAAATCCTCTTTACCTAGCCTGGCGTTAAACTTACCGATATATCGTTGCGTCTTTATCGAGTCGGCAGTATGGTGAGGCTGCTTGTCGTCGTCAATATTATCGTGCACTAGCGTAAATCTAAACTCACTTAGCTCACTAGGCACGAAACCCACGACCGCGCTTTGCCCCTGCCTGGCGTAGCCGTAGTTCCATTCCCTGCCGCCACCGTCTTTGTAGCGATTGGCTTTAGAAAAGTTCGCGTTTAAAATCGTATAGAAATTTGCACCGCGGTATTTAAAAAGTCCCGAACTATAAAACGTCCTGCCGTAAAATCCGCCCGCGACGTGAAATTTGTCCATCGAATTATCGAGCAAATCCGTCACAAAAAAATAATCATCCCTTGGCACGCGGTTGAATTGATTTTCGGGAAACGCGCTTTGAGCGATGTTTGGCGTATAAGGCGGCGGAGGCGTAAAATCCTTTATCGGCTTTATAACGTCGGGATTTGCGCCGTTTGCAAATAGTACCATCGTAGCCGCAGCCAGACTGATAGCTAATCTCATTTGAAATCCTTTTAGATATAATTATGATTTTTTATATCAAAATATCAAAAAGAATTGTAGTGCAATAATTTTTAAATAAACTTGATGTGGAATAATAATTAAATATCTATGTAAAGAAGTTAATATCAAGCAGGGGGCGGATTACTGTGGCTTTTTAAATAGGTTTAATGGTAATTATATCTTTATATTCAAATACCTATTTTTATCTAAAATCTTTATATATATGGCACTGCAATATGTGATTATTTTGAATAAAATCTTTAAAATTTGAATCTGATTGAATCAAAAAACAAGAGCCGGAATACAGTAGATACTGTTCTTCTATGGTTATAAAGTCCTCATAGCATTTATTTTTAGTTGTAGTATTAAATTTTATGACATCTCCTAATATTTCGTGCTCAAATACGCCATCTGTTTTTCTCCATAAATAAATCATTTTATTAATCTGTTTTAAAAAATGAAAAAAATCGATTGACGCTACTTTTTTTCCGAATTTTATACCGTAGCCCTCACTTAGTATTTGTAGCAAACATTCTACTGCTTTAAGCCCGTAAGAAAGTTTATTTATAGTATGAGCAGGTGCCGTTTTAAGATCGGTGCCACATTTATAGCAAAAAGTAAAGTCTCTTTCGTTGTAATGCTTATAAATTACTAGTGGAGAGCCACATGTAGGACATCTGCTGTGCAGAAAACAGTCGTGCTTGATACATGCTGTATAAAAAGAAAGTCTCCATGTCTTTCTAAAGTAGGGTACTATATCCTCCTTTAGGCATTTGGGACAAAATCTTAATCCGCCATTTCTTTTTATATGGCAATAGTTCCCAAGGGGCTGTACAAAGCGAGTTCTGGTTCTACCATTAATATGTTCTTGTAGTTTTCCTTCATAGCTTTTTAATGTCATATCTAGAATTTGCTCCTTTGATAAATGACTTTTTTCCGAGAGTCGCTTCATAAGATCTTGAGGACACCATATATCCAAATCCCTTTGCCAGATAATATTTCTTGCATATTCTCTAAAATGCATGTTAGTAAAAGATGTAGCTGCTGCATCGTTTGCTAGAGCTACTCTTACTAGCCATGACGATAGTAATTCGTCGTCTTGAGGCTTTGGATGAATCACAAAGTCCCTATCGTTTAAATTTATAAATCTAGTAACATGGCTTATCATATTTCTATAAAATCAGTAATATTTTTTCTCATAGAAGGGCGCACAAAATTAGATTTTTTAAGTGTTTCCATGGTAATGCTTTCAATTTTTTGTTCTATGGCATATTGAGCAGCTAAGTTTATTAAATCTATAATTTCTCCTATATACCCTTCAGAGTAGTCTAAAATATAATTTGATATCTCTTTTGAGGTGGCCATATTTGATTGTTTTCTTAGAGGGAGAGTTTTTTCTATGCTTGCCAGTAAGGATAAAAAAGATCTATCGTATTTCCATTTTGGTACAACCAGTGGCGGAAATCGATTACTTATTTGCGAATCTGTATTTATAGCATGTAGTGCATCGGCAGTGCCTACCAATATGATGGGTATCATTAACTCGTTGCTAAGATTTTTTAATGCCACCATAAAGGCTTTTTGTTTTTGTACGGGTGCCACTATAATATTGTGTATTTCATCGATTATAAGCATATTAGTGCGACATAGTAAAAATATTCCCTCAACCTTTTCTTTCTTTTTTGTAGCTCTGTCTGTGTTTTTATATGGGACCCCTAGCTTGTGTAAAATACTTCCATATAGGTCTGATGGATTGGAGCTTTCGGGCGCACTCACCGCTACTACTGGCGTTATTTTGACATTTTCATCATCATATGGCATATGGCTTCTAATAAATTTATTTACGATAGACGTTTTTCCGTTGTTGGTTCCGCCAACAATAAGCCTGCCTTTCATTCTATTTTTTTTGGGATGCTTAAGATGAAATTCTAATTCTTTTAGAATTTCTTTGGCAATTGGGTATAAAAACCACTTCTCGTTTAACATAAAAGCAATTCTTTCTTCATCTGTAAGCAATAATGCATCTTGTGCTTGTTGAATTAAATGTTGGTTTTCCATAGGTTGTTGCCTTTATAAAATCTCTATATCATCGAAAGGCTCAACATCTTTATATAAATCAGATAAAGATATGTCATTTTCAGCATCAGATGAGGCATTTGACTTAGATTTGGTCTTTGGTATATTATCAAATTTCCTTTTCGTATCTCTATGTTTTTGTGCGGAGTGCTTCCTTCTTATACTTTTTACTTTTTGCGCAGAATCTTTTTCGATTTGTTTCATTTTTTCATATGCCGAAAAGATAGTCACTTCATCGTATCCAGTTACATTGTTGTCGTCAAGATATTTTTTGATAGCCCTTAAATCCCAGACTGATATTGGAGGATAGGATATATTCCTAAAAGGAATTGGATAATACTCCTTTATTTCAGGGTCATAGAACCAAATTGTACTTATATCTCTTAGGTCTCTTTTGAAAATAAATTTTCTAGCTTTCTTGTCTTTATCTTTGGCTCTAATCCATCTTCTTAAGGCATCTGCATAGTATTGAATGCTATCTATTTTAATTCCAGATTGCTGGATTGTGCGTTCAATAGTAGGTAGTAGCGAAATTTTAAATTTATCTTCATCAGCAATTCTTTCAGGCAGGCCTCTACCCAAGGATGTTTTACCATCGCCGAATATTCCTATCTCATATTTATGCTCTGGAGTACAATTTATGCCGCTATGTATCTGTTTGTGGTAAACATTTATGATGTATTCGGCAAGCCATTTTTCAAGAGACTTGAGCGTCATAGTGGCATATTTTTCGGATTTATATTCTCCTCTTTGCTGAATATTTGAAAAAGTGGTGCCAGGCAGAGTGTGTACTTCTCTCATAGCGGTACCTATAATCCTTTCTATGTGACCACCAAACTGCGGTCTTGCAACAGGTCTCCAATTTAACTCTATGCCGTAGTGCTCACAAACCCTTTGCAAATCCTTTCCTCTAAATTCTGCCGCATTATCGAGTCCTATTGTTTTAGGAATCCCCCAAATATTCCATTCGCCATCGACTTCTAGGCTTCTTAAATATTTCTCTTTTGATAGCATTGCTTGTGTAAGGCATTGTGAGACTGAAAAATAACTAGGTTCATCTAGGCTTATAAAAAACCCCATGACCATTCTACTATAAATATCCATCGCTATGGTCAAATATGGTCTTCCTATAGGCTGTCCGTACACTTCATCTACAACAATAATATCCATTGGGGTATGGTCGATTTGTATAAAATCAAGCGGATATTTTCCTGCTGGAAACATACCATCTGTATTTCTATATTTTCTGTCGGCCATTCTAGCGCTTTCTCTTCGTTTAAGAACTTCCTTGTCCGACAGCGACTGGATTCTGGAGCGTACCGTGTTTTCGCTAGGCGGCTTAATTTTTGCATTTTTGCATCTTTGGGCTATCGCCATATATGTCTTTTTTGATGAATATTTCTGTTTCGAGAGATATAGCTCCTCAATTGTTTTTTTAATTATCAATTCCACCTCTTCAACTGTTCTAAGACGTCCTCTGCCTCCCTTGGCTTGATTTTTTGGGGCTATAGAAGCTAGAAGATTGCCTGAGTTTTTGTATGCTTCAAGCCACCTATAAATTGTACTTGGGTGCAAGTTATATTCAGCAGCCCTTTGCTTGATGGCCTTAATTCTATTGGTGACTACACCCAAGATAGGTTTTATAATTTCTAGTCTTTTATTGGCTTCGTTCCAGTCATTTGAACTTAGTTCTAACGGGTTGATGTCTTGTTGATTATCTTCTTGATTGGAAATTTGAGACTCTTTTGTCATTTCTTGAATAGGGAGAATAGCTTTTTCTCCAGTTGAAATATTCTGTGCCATGATTTCTTGAAAGTTAATTTGTCTAACAACTATATATTCTACATTGTTATAAAAAATATGCATGCCTATAGCATATTGCACCTTATTCATCGCAGATCCTTATTGGAGTATTAAAATTTATAGGCTTATACATATCTATTTTGAGCTTTGAAGAAAAAACTAAATACCAAATATAGGGAATGAATTCTGCTTGTCTTAGTCTATTGTCGCTAATTTGGTTTAAAATATATGCAAGTGTTTTTCCTGAATATTTTTTACACAAGTTAAATGTGTCTTTGACCGCATTGGTGCTCTGAAGATTAGCATATGTGTAGATTAGTTTTGCATTCTCAAGATATATTGGATCTATATCGAGTTCTGTAAATATTTTAAAATTCATATCATTTTCATACAGATATTGTTCAATTTGAAAGAATTTTGCATCTAGAAAAACTTTCTTTTCTTTAAGTTCTTCGCTAAATTTGATTTCAAATACGCATGGAAGCTTATTAAAATTTGGATAGTATTGTACTAGACAATCAGGGGTATATCTGTAAATTGAATTTCTATAGGCATATTGTGTTGTAAGCGGTTGTTCTTCATAGGATTGAACTTCATGATTAAATTCTAAAAGTAAGTAAAAGTCTCTTTCGAGCAAAGATTCATAGGAGATAGGCGACTTGTTTTTCAAACTCTGAAATATTCCGGTGGATGAGCGATAGTTTTTTGGAATTTTTCGTACTGACATAGCTACCTTTTTATTAATTTACTTTGGATCTAGTGAAATTAATTGTTTTCTATATCTCAATTATATTTTTTAAAATACTATACATGTATTATACCGCCTTTAAAACTTTTTAGCAACTTTTATTGAATTTTTATAATATTTTAGCAACTTTTATTGAACTATTCGCAACTTTTATTGAATTTCTAGTAGCTTGTTTTTAATTTTAAAAAATAGTAAAATAGTATCAATTTAACTGAAAATAGGGCAATGATTTTACATAATGCATTTCTCAATCGCTTTTATTCATTCGCAACTTTTATTGAATCTTACAGTGGCTCAAATGTCGCAAAGATCGGTGAGATCGCACTTGCAAATGGCGGAGTGCTATTTTTTGACGAATTTCCACACTTTTCTAAACAAGTGATCGAGAGCCTAAGAGAGCCACTAGAGGACAATCAAATCCATATTTCAAGAGTAAATTCAAAAGTAACTTATGAGACTAAGTTTATCTTCGTAGCAGCTCAAAATCCATGCCCTTGCGGAAATTTATTCTCTCGCAATTTAAATTGCCAATGCAGCGAAAATGAGATAAAAAACTATAAATCAAGAATTTCAGCTCCAGTGCTTGACCGCATTGACTTAAAAGTTGCTATGGACGAGAGCTCGCCAGGTGACAAGGCGAGTTTAAGCTCACAGCAGATGAGCGAGATGGTCTTAAAAGCCTTTATATTTCAAAAAAAACGCAATCAAGATGAGCTAAACGGCAAGCTAAATGAGGCACAAGTAGAAAAATTTTGTCTATTAGATAATGAAGCAAGAGAAATTTTACAAAAGGCGGCCTCGAGGTACAATCTTTCTCAAAGAGGCATAAAAAGAACACTTAGAGTGGCTAGAAGCATCGCTGATCTTGATGAGAGCGAGCAAATTTTAAAGCCCCATATCTTAGAGGCGCTTAGTTTTAGGGCATAGAATGAAAAATTTATATTTAGACACGAGAGTTTTAGACGAGAGGGCGAGCGAGAAATTTAAACTTAGCGAAGAGCTTTTAATGGAAAATGCAGCCGTAGCCGTAGCAAATTTTATCCGTAAGAAATTTAAAAAAGGTATGAGGGTACTAGGCATTTGCGGTGGTGGAAATAACGGTGCTGACGTGCTTTGCACTTTAAGGATGCTAGAGGGCGAGTTTGAGTGCGAATTTATCCTGATTAGCCAAAATTTAAAGCCACTTGCGAGCAAGCAGCTTGAACGTGCAAAACTAGCTAATGTGCACGAAAGCCATGATATAGACATTAGTTTAAAAGAAACGAACTGTGTCATAGATGGACTTTTTGGCTCTGGTTTAAATAGAAATTTAGACGAAAAGCACATAGAGCTCATCTCAAAAATAAACGCCAGCCTCGCTTACATCATCGCTTGTGATGTACCAAGCGGGCTAAGTAGCGAGGGCAAGGTGCTCGGCGCTTGCGTAAAAGCAGATACTACGATCACGATGGGAGCTAGAAAGCTAGCTCTTTATAGCGACGCGGCAAAAGACTTTGTTGGCAAGATAAAGGTCGCTGATCTTGGCATAAGCACGCAAAACTACGAATGCGAGAGTGACTATCACCTGCTTAAAAAATGCGACCTTATACTTCCAAATAGAAAAAATCAGTGTGTAAATAAGGGCGACTTTGGCCACGCATTTATTGTATCTGGCGAGCACATAGGAGCTAGCAAACTTTGCGCAAAGGCAGCATTTGCCTTTGGGACTGGGCTAGTTAGCGTGATATGCGAGCAGGGCTTAAATTTGCCAACGCATATCATGCAAGCTAGCAAGATAAGCGATAAAATGAACGCTGGAGCCGTTGGCATGGGGCTTGGCAAAAAGGGCATAGAAGAGCTTGATACGCAAATTTTAAAGAGCAAAAAGCTAGTGCTTGACGCTGATATCTTTTACAGCGCAAAAGTGCTTGATCTACTAAATGAAAACTGTGTTTTAACGCCCCATCCAAAGGAATTTTGCTCACTTTTAAAGCTTTGTAATATAGCAGATATCGACGTAAAAACATTACAAGAAAATAGATTTGCTTATGCTAAGTCTTGGAGCGAGAAATTTAAGGCTGTGCTAGTACTTAAAGGCGCAAATACAATAATTGCTAAAGATGGAGAAATTTATATCATGCCTTGTGGTAAAAATATACTTGCAAAGGGTGGCAGTGGTGACGTGCTAAGCGGACTTGTACTTGCTCTTTTAGCTCAAGGCTACGAGCCACTGGATGCTGCTATTTCGGCTACACTAGCTCATGCACTAAGCCTTAAAAATTTCAAAAAAAATAGCTACGCGCTCGAGCCAACAGACATTATAAAAGGAGTAAAATGCTTACGAAAAAAATAGCCGTACTTTTTAGCGGTAGTGGCTCAAATTTAGAAGCGATACTTAAAAAAGTTCATAATCAAATTTTTAATGGCATAAAAATCGAAGTTTGCCTTTGTATCTGCAACAAGCCAGGCGCATATGGCATCGAGCGAGCTAAGAAATTTGGGCTTGAGACGACGATAATAGAGAGTGCTAAATTTAAAAATCGTGAGGAATTTGACGCTGCAGTTGTGGAGCAAATTTTAAAAAGCGGCGCCGAGCTAACAGTACTTGCTGGATTTATGAGGATATTAACTCCTGTTTTTACATCAAAGATAAAAGCCATAAATTTACATCCTTCCATATTGCCACTTTTTAAGGGTGCTCATGCGATAAAAGAGAGCTTTGAGAGCGATATGATGATAGGTGGTGTGAGCGTGCACTACGTGAGCGAGGAGCTTGACGGAGGTAAACTCATCGCACAAAGAGCGTTTGAAAGAGAAGATGGTATGAGCTTAGAGGATTGGGAGAGCAAAATCCATGCGATAGAGCATGAAATTTTGCCTGATAGCATAATAAAAATTTTAACAAAGGAAGCAAATGTTTGAATGGTTTAGTTCGCCAGAAGCGTGGATATCACTACTTACGTTAACTGGCTTAGAAATAGTTTTAGGCATAGATAATATTATATTTATCGCTATTTTGGTAGGCAAACTGCCTCCAGAGCAACGCGGCAGTGGTAGGATTGTAGGCTTAGGGCTAGCTATGGTGACTAGAATTTTACTTTTACTTTCATTGTTTTGGATCATGAAGCTAACAAAGCCACTCTTTACTATCGCAGAATTTAGCATAAGCGGCCGAGATTTGGTGCTCATACTAGGTGGTCTATTTTTACTTGTAAAATCGACCCTTGAAATACATTCTAGTGTTTCTGGCGAAAGCGAAGAGCATAAAAATAGCAAAAAATCACATGCAAATTTCTTGGTTATCGTAAGCGAGATAGCTGTTTTGGATATTGTTTTTTCTCTTGATAGTGTTATCACGGCTGTTGGAATGGCTGAGCATATAGAGATAATGATCATAGCTGTTATTTTAGCAGTTGGTGTAATGATGATAGCGTCAAAAGGTATTTCTAATTTTGTAGATAATAACCCGACTATAAAAATTTTAGCACTTGCATTTTTGGTGCTTGTGGGCATGACGCTCGTTGCTGAAGGATTAGGATTTCATATTCCAAAGGGATATATCTATTTTGCGATGGCATTTTCATTAGCAGTAGAAAGTATAAATATCTATGCTAAAAAGAAAGTAGTAGCTAAATAATATTTTTACGACAATGAAAAAAGCTAATGATATGATGGATAAAATGTTAATCAAAAAATTCTAGCCCGAAAAGATAAATCTGTTGAAATTTGAAGGTAAAATTTTGATAAGCATAAAATGCATAATAGACAATAGATTGATGTTTGTTTCGTTGTAATATCAGTGTAAAATATTCTTATCAAGCTACTAAAAATCCGTGAAATAAAGGTTAAATTTGTAGTAGATAGCAAAATATAGAAGCATAGAAAGCTAGCTCGTTTAAAAGATTATGTATTTAGTAAAGTGCTAATTAATATTTTTGATCGAATTATTTTTTATATATAATTTCTATTAATTTAAGTGTTTTTTAATTGACTTTATAAAAAAAACAAGTTAAAATACGACTTTTTAATGAGGTAGTGGCATAAACTCACAAACACGACTCAGGCGGGGTGTAGCGCAGTCTGGTTAGCGCATCTGGTTTGGGACCAGAGGGCCGAAGGTTCGAATCCTTTCACCCCGACCATGTTAAATGGTGAGTGTAGCTCAGTCGGTTAGAGCATCAGATTGTGGTCCTGAGGGTCGTGGGTTCGATTCCCATCACTCACCCCATTTTGGGCGCTCGTAGCTCAATTGGATAGAGCGACAGACTTCGGATCTGTAGGTTATGGGTTCGACTCCTATCGGGCGCGCCACTTAAAATACTTTATGCGCTCATAGCTCAGCTGGATAGAGCAACGGCCTTCTAAGCCGTAGGCCTCAGGTTCGAATCCTGATGGGCGTACCACCTTACTATTGTTGTGCGGATGTGGTGAAATTGGCAGACACGCCAGACTTAGGATCTGGTGCCCCACGGCGTGAAGGTTCAAGTCCTTTCATCCGCACCATTCTTTTTTTATAATTTGAGATAAACTTATATTATTAAAAATTAAAGTTACCCTTTATTATAGAAAGTATTAGGTACTTTTCTTGTTTCTTGACATGTAATAATGTTTTTTGTATAATCTCAATTCTTTTTTAAACAAATGTCTTGCTAGCTCAGTCGGTAGAGCATCTCACTTTTAATGAGGGGGCCGTTGGTTCGAATCCAACGCAGGACACCATTTTTGGGTTTATGACCCTTTCGTCTAGTGGCTCAGGACTCTACTTTCTCTGTGTAGAAACAGAGGTTCAAATCCTCTAAGGGTCGCCAGGTATTTTTTAAATTTTAGGTCGCTTAGCTCAGTTGGTAGAGCGCCACCCTTACAAGGTGGATGTCATAAGTTCGAGTCTTATAGCGACCACCATTTTAGGTGCAGCGGTAGTTCAGTTGGTTAGAATGCCGCCCTGTCACGGCGGAGGTCGCGGGTTCGAGCCCCGTCCGCTGCGCCATCTCTAAACCTTAGTTTAAGGTTATTATAAATTTTCTTATTATTGAGTGATAAAATTTAGATTTTAAGATTATTAGTTCTAAAATTAGGCTTTATAGTTTGTATTATGTTTTTTGCCTCGTTAGCTCAGTTGGTAGAGCATATCACTCTTAATGATGGGGTCGTAGGTTCGAGGCCTACACGGGGCACCATCCATTTTGGCCCATTCGTCTAGCGGTTAGGACACCAGCCTCTCACGTTGGTAACACGAGTTCGAGTCTCGTATGGGTCACCATTTTCCTAATTCTCATTACTTTTCAATTTATTAAACACAATATTTTATTCTAGAAAAATTTCTTAAAAATATATACTTATTTGCTTAGCAAATTGCTACTAAAAACGTAAAAACCATTTTTTATAATGTTGTTTAATTAGTGTGTAGTAAGTGATAAATTTTAGAAGCTAATTTACAATAAGCTAAAAATTTCTATAAATACAATAAAACACATCATATAAATATAATTACAAGCGCTACAAGTTATTTTTTGCTTTGATCTATTGGGTAAAACTCATTAAGTATTTTTAATTTTTAAGCTTATAAATCGTAA
Source organism: Campylobacter concisus (assembly GCF_003048905.1). Lineage (NCBI taxonomy): Bacteria > Pseudomonadati > Campylobacterota > Epsilonproteobacteria > Campylobacterales > Campylobacteraceae > Campylobacter > Campylobacter concisus. Next base: position 785,584 of record NZ_PIRO01000001.1, on the reverse strand, counting down.
AACAGACTACATTTAGTATTGTTGATTTAATAAAATGGCCAATTCTCTTTATTTATGAGAAAGATGCTTAAAATTTAAACATACCAGCCATGCTCGTGCGTTAAAAATACATTAAGGCTTACGATAAATATAGTTCTTTTTATAATATAAAGAGTATTTGGTGGCAATGTAAAAAATATTAAAGACTCAATTATAAAGAAAGCTCAATTTAAATAGCAAAAATAAAGCCTACTAATTTTAAGCTCAAATATAAAACTAGCAAACAAGCTATCTTTTTGTATTTAGTTTTTGCCTATCATATCAAGCTTAGCTTTGCAAGCATCTTTATACGGGCTTATAAAATTTGAGTCAGAGCACTCATTTAAATAAGGCCTAGCCAACTTAAACTGCTTTTGCCTTATATAAATTTCACTTATCAAATTTAAAGCGTGTAAGCGGTCTTCTGGTCCAAGCTTCATGTTTAGTATAAATTTCGCCTCGTCAAGCGCCTCATCTAGGTTATCTGTCTTTAGTGAAGCTTCTGAGTAGTTAAAATTTATCTTTGGCGAAAATGTATTTATCTTTGCTTTTGTTTGTAGCTCAAGAGCTTTTTTGGCATATGTTGTAGCGATGGCGTAGTCATTGCTTTTCATCGCATAGTCACTTATGGCCGTATATGCTTCGATAATCTTAAAGTCTTGGCCTCTTAGCTGCTCGATAGCACTAATGGTTGAGATCGCCTCCGTAAAGCGTTTTAATGCAAGCAATGAGTAAAACCTGTCAAAAAGAGATGGTGTTGGATCTGAATATTCGACTGATGAGCCAAGTGAAAGCGCATCATTTGCGGCAATGATCGCATGCTCGTAGTCTTTATTTTTATATAAAATTTTGCTCAAATTTACCAGCCACTCAACTCTATCTTCTAAATTTTCATCTTTTGCATGAGCTTTTGCGAGCTCAAGTGCATCGTTGTAGCGGGCCGTTCTGTAATAGCAGTTAAAGAGCTTAAATTGCGGTAATGAGATTTTGTTTATATCGTAGTTTTCAAGTAAATTTATAACAGCCGTGCAATCATCTTTTATAAAATACTCTTTTGTAAGCTCTAGCGCAGCCTCATTTATCAGCTCCATTGCCTTACTTAAATTTCCATCTTTTGCCATGGTTTTGTAAGATAGTGCATCGGAGAATTTACGCTCTTTAATATCCAGCTCAAGCTCGCTTATTAGAGCCTTTTGACTAATATTTGTTCCAGCATATTTTTCAATTAGCTCTTTATATCTTGCATGAAGTGCAGTGGCATTTTTATCTTTTTCTTCAAAAAATAATCCATCTTTTGCTTTAGTGACTTCATCGATATAATCACCATATTTAAACTCTGTCTCATATCTATTTAAGTATTCGTATGCTTTTTTCTCATCTTTTGTTTTGGCTAGATTTAGTGCTAAATTTTTTAAAGCAACTTCATAAAAATCTTTCGTTCTATCGCTATTATTTATCAAGATTTCATAAATTTTAGCAGCCACATCAGGCATATCTTTACTTGCAAATGTAGTTGCAAGATTCATCGACTTTGTTGGGTTATTCATAAAAAATTTTTCATTCGCATTTGCGATTTTTAGTATAAATTTCTTTGCTTCATCAAATTTTTCTTTATCAATATTTGCATCAGCTAGGCTTAGTGCTGCTCTACTTGCAAGGTCGATGTCGTTTGTGGAGTAAAGCACTTTTTCATAGTCTTTTAGCGCCTCCTTTTGTCTGCCTATTTTATAGAGATAATCAGCGTAATCAAGCGCTGCAAGTTTCGTAAATTTTGAGTTTGCGTGCTCTTCGTTTAAGATATCAAGCATATATTTTGCATCACTTGCGATGCTATCTTTTAGGTAGGCTCTAGCGATTAGGTAGAGCACCTCTGGATAGTTTTCATCAGATGGGAATTTTCTGATCCAAGCCCTACCTTCACTTACGATATCTTTTGGCTCGATCTCTTCAAACTCATTTTTTGTCTCAAAAATTTTATCAAGAGCCCTTAGGCGAAATAGTAAAAATTCACTTGAAAAAAGGCTATTTGGATGCCTTTTTATCGCTGTTTGAGTATCTTTTACTACATTTTCATAAGCGCCTTTTTCATAAGCTCTTTTTATGCTTATGTAGATGTCAATGTCATTACTATCAAGTCCAGCAATAGGAGCTTTGTTAAGATCAAGCGCTCCGATACTAGGATTTAGCATATCTTTAAAATCAGGTTTAAAATTTAGCCCGGACTTTCTTTTGCTATTTTCACTGAGTGAAGTATCTATGATTATGCTAAAGTGTTTTGAAATGGTTGTTTTTGGGCTATATTGTACATTTTGACTGCTATAAAGCTCAGTTTTTATATTTAACAGTTTTGACGGTGCTTTTGGCATTATGACGATAAAAAGCTTGCCATCTTGCTTTTTATATTTTATATCCATTAATGGCAGTGTCGTATCTTCAATTTTTGGCAAAATTTCATCATCGAGCATGCAGACATAGCGTTTGGTGTCATAGGCTAAAATTTGCTCCACGCATTCAAATTCTTGCTCATCGCTTAGCTGAAGAACGCTATAAGGTTTATCACCATTTGCGCCGCTATTTAGGCTAAGATTAAAAGCAGTTAGATAAAGCGGAAAAAATAAAATAATTAAGAGCTTTTTCATGCCGCAATTATAGTTAAATTTTTTAAAATCCTGAAGCAAAGACAAAATGCTCAATAAATTCCAAAATCGCTCCAGAAAATAAAAACGAAAAGGCCGTTCCAGCTACCGCAATGCCAACAATTACTTTTAGCGCCATCGAGATATTTGCGGTGTAGAGATTTTTATCTTTTACGATAGGCTCTTTTAAAAACATAAAGACGATGAGCTTTAGGTAGTAATAAATAGCAATCGCCGAGTTTATCATGATGATGAGGCTAAGCACGACGTAATCAGACTTTATGAGCGATGAGATAAGTACCATCTTGCCCCAAAAGACGCTAAAAGGAGGAATGCCAGCAAGAGCGATCATAAAAATTCCCATTATCACAGCGTAACTTGGTAAAATTTTTATAAGCCCTGAAAATTTCTCAAATGGGTGCTTAAAGCGCTTATCCCAGCAGACCACATCGTCGCACCTTGCCACCCAGAGCATAGAAAATGCGCCCAAATTTGCAAACAAAAACATGATCCAGTAGAAAAACAAGGCAACATTTGCCTCGTGAGAATTTGCCACAAGCGCACAGAGTACGACACCAGCGTGAGCTATGGAGCTAAAGGCGAGCATTCTTTTGACATCCTTTTGTACTAGTGCCATGATATTTGCAAGGCTCATCGTAAGCACGGCGATGATGTAGAGCATATCTTTTATCCATGAAATTTGTGAGCCTTCAAGCATCGCAAAAATTCTTAACGCGACGATAAAAGCTGCCACCTTTGGCACTATCGACATATAGCCAGCAAGTGGGGCATTTGAGCCCTCGTAAACGTCTGGTATCCATGTGTGAAATGGTATGAGCGAGAGTTTAAAACCAATGGCAGAGGCGATGAAAACGCAGCCTAATAAAATGATCAAATTTTGATTTAGGCTAAGATCTTTTATTATAACGCCGATACGAGCGATGTCTATTGAGTTTGTGGCTAGATAAAACATCGCTATTACCATCGCAAAAAAGCCAGCTGAGAGCGATCCCATCGCAAAGTATTTTATAGCAGCCTCGACGCTTTTTGCCTTGTTGTGAAGGGCTATTAGGGTGTAGAGGCAAAGTGAGCTGATCTCAAGTCCTAAAAAGATGATGAGTAAGTTATTTGAGCTCACCATAAACAAAAATCCAGCAATCATAAACAAAAATAGCGCGTAATACTCATAAATTTTGTACTCAAAATACTCTTTTGTGCTAAGTGCGAGTGGGATAAAAAGGGCTGAGGCGATTAAGATAATGACTTGAGAAATGACCGAAACTCCATCAACTAGAAGCATATCCCAAAAGCTAAGGCTAAGACCGTTAAAATCAAGTATTAGGCCCAAATTTACAAATATTGCGATGATACAAAATACGCAGTAGAAATTTCTTGAAAGATCTTTTTTTATGGTGCCAACGATTAAAATAAAAAGCGCAAAGATTATCATGCTAAGCATCGGAGCAACCGAAGATAAAGAAATTTCTTTAAGGTCTAAAAAGGCTATTTCGTTCATAGTTTGCTCCCGCCATTTAAAGATAAAATTTTATCCTTTGTATCGCTATTTACGGCTCTAGTTTGCATTTTATTTATGATATTTTGTACGCTTGGCTCAAGCGGTTTTAGTATCAAATTTGGTGCGATGCCAAGAATGATTATGAGCAAACAAAGTGGCACAAGAGTGGCTAACTCTTTAAAATTTAGATCCTTTAGGCTTAAATTTTTCTCCTTACACTCGCCAAAAAAGACCCTTTTATAAAGCACTAGCATATAAACAGCACCCACGATGATGCTAAAGCCACCAAGTAGCGCAAAGAGCTTATTTAGCTTAAATACGCCAAGTAAGCTCAAAAACTCGCCCACAAAGCCAATAGTTAGTGGCAGGCCGATACTTGCAAGCGTTGCTATAAAAAATATGAGTGCGTATTTTGGCATCACCTTAGCAAGGCCGCCAAATTCGCAAATTTCTTTTGTGTGAGCTCTTTCGTAGATGACGCCAACTAGCAAGAACAAAGCGCCACTAACGATGCCGTGGCTTATCATCAAAAATATTGAGCCACCAAGGCCTATTAAATTTAGTGAAAAAATGCCAAGCATGATGACGCCCATGTGTGAAATGGAGCTATAAGCGATCACTTGCTTCATGTCGCTTTGTGCGTAGGCAACGAGGGCTGCGTAGATGATCATAATGATGGCTATGACGCAGACAAAGCCACTTAAAAGTAGGCTCGCGTCTGGAAAAAGTGGGAGTGAAAATCTCACAAAGCCGTAAGTGCCCATCTTTAAAAGCACGCTAGCAAGCAAAACTGAGCCGATAGTCGGAGCCTGTCCGTGCGCGTAAGGTAGCCACGTGTGAAATGGAAATAATGGAGTTTTCACGCCAAAAGCAAAGAAAAATGCTAAAAATAGCCAAATTTGAGCATTTTCTCCGATGCCAAGCTTATACCAGTCAAGCAAGCTAAAACTAAAGACGCCACTTTTTTGATAGCACAAATAGCCGATAAAGATGATCGCTACTAGCATAAAGACAGAGCCCAAAAATGTATAGATGAAAAATTTAATCGCAGCGTAAATTCTATTTTTACTGCCAAATGCGCCGATGATGTAAAGAAGCGGTATGAGGCTAAGCTCCCAAAAGCTATAAAACAAGATCATATCAAGTGCGCTAAAGACGCCCATCATCGTGCTCTCTAAAAATAACACGCTAATAATTAGATGCTTTAAATTTCCATCATCACTAAGTGCGGCGATAGAGATGAAGCTCATAAATGCACTAAGTACGATAAGTGTTAGCGAAATGGTATCGATGCCGACAAAATAGCTGATATTTAGGCTTGGTATGAGCGGGACTTGATGCATGAGCACGAACTCATAGCCTTTAAAATCAACATTAAAACAGATAAAAATGGCTAACAAAAGCTCAATAAGAGCGATGCTTGCTCCGTAAAATTTGATACTTTTATTTTCTATCAAGAAGCCAAGCATAGCACTAATGGCAGGGAAAAATATGATGACATTTAGCATTATTTGGCTCCGTTTAATAAAAATATAAAGCTTAAAAGCAAGGCAAATCCTGCAACCATAAACCTAAGCATGATGCTTAAGTCGCCGCTTTGCATTTTGTTTGCTAAATATGCAAATTTAGTAAAGGCAAGTGCGACTAGATCGACGCTTTTATCGATTATCATCTCGTCAAATTTTTTGCAATTTTGAGATAGCCTTGTGTAGTCATTTATAAAAAATTTCTCATAAAATTTTGGGATAAAGTAGGCATTTTGTAAAATTTTATAAATTCTGCTCTTACAAACACTCTCTTTAAAAATTTCTTTTTTATAAGCAAATACTGCAAAGCCAGCGCTTGCTAGCACTAGACTAAGTGTTAAAATAAGTAAAAAAATTTCGCTGCCATGAGATAAATTTAGTGAAAAATCTTTTAAGCTTTTTTCTAAAAATCCACTAAAGTTGCTCCAAAAAAAGCCGCTAATGATAGAGAGCACACCAAGTGCTGCCATGCCAGCTAGCATGTAATTTTTAGCTTCATGCACATGTTTCTCGCTCTTTGGTTTTGCAAAAAATACAAGCATAACGAGCCTAAAGCTATAAAATGCCGTAAGCATTGCACCAAATAGCAAAATAGCCCACAAAATTTGATTCTCGCTAAACGCAACCTCTAAAATTTTATCCTTCGAGAAAAACCCAGCAAATGGATAAAAGCCAGCTAGTGCGCAGCTTGCGATGATAGAAAGAAGTGCCGTTGGCTTCATAAATTTATAAAGTCCGCCCATTTTTTTGATATTTAGCTCATCATTCATCGCGTGCATGACGTTGCCAGCGCATAAAAATAGAAGTGATTTGAAAAATGCATGCGTGACAAGGTGAAAAAGCGCGATCTTATAAGCGCCAAGGCCAGCAGCTACGAACATATAACCAAGCTGCGAAAGCGTCGAGTAGGCGACTATTTTTTTAAGGTCGTTATGCACAAGTGCGATGCTTGCGGCAAATATCGCTACAAATGTGCCAAGGTAGGCTATAAAGTGCGAAACTTCAGGCACGTTTACAAAGATGAAATTCGCGCGTATGACTAGATAAACGCCAGCCGTTACCATGGTCGCAGCGTGAATGAGTGCAGAAACTGGAGTTGGCCCCTCCATAGCGTTTGCAAGCCAAGTGTGAAATGGAAACTGTGCACTTTTACCCATGGCGCCTATAAAAAGAAGTGTGGCGATGATGCCTAAATTTAGCCCAGAAAAGTCGCTTCTAGCGTTAAAAACCTCGCTAAATTTAAGTGAGCCAAAGCTATAAAATATATAAAAAATGCCAACAAGCATGGCTAGATCAGCGACCCTATTCATTATAAAGGCTTCGTTTGCAGCGACGTTTGCGCTAGGCTTTTTATACCAAAAGCCAATGAGTAGCCACGAGCAAAGTCCAACGCCCTCCCAGCCGATAAATAGCCCTATAAAGTTATCGCTTGAGACAAGGACGTTCATGCAAAAGACAAAGAGCCCCAAGTAGCTAAAAAAGCGGTTAAAGCTTGCATCATCTCTCATGTAGCCAACCGAGTAGATATGCACGATACTTGCTACGATACCAACGGTGCTAAGCATAACAAGGCTAATGGCGTCAAGATAGAAGCCAAAATTTAAATCCAGACCGCCAAAATTTATAAATTCTTTTAGTGATAAATTTAATGGTTCATCTATGCCAAGGCTAGCTGTTAGCATGAGCGAGGCGGTTGTACTAATTATCATTAAAAGTGAGCAAAAGATACCAAGTAAAAAATTTTTACTATTATGTGAAAAGAGTCCAGAGACGATAAAGCTAAGAAGTGGAAAAAATAGTGAAATGCAAAATAAAATCATCTCTTAGCCTTTCATATTTGTCATCGACTCTAGGCTAATGCTGCCAGTCTTTTTGTACCAAAGCACGAGTAAGCCAAGTCCCACGGCGACCTCGCTAGCCGCGATGGCAACTATAAAAAATGCAACTATTTGTCCAGTTAGATCAAAGTGGTATTTTGAAATGGCAGCAAGTGCGATATTTGCCGAGTTTAGTAAAATTTCACTTGAAAAAAATAGCATGATCAAATTTCTTCTTCGCATTATGCCAATTAGCCCTATGACAAAGACTAGGCTTGCTAGGATGAGGTAATGTGTAAGACCTATCATATCATCTCCTCTAGGCTGCTTTGGCTATTCATATCTTTGTGTATCAAGATGATGCCAGCAACCATTGCCACAAGAAGCATTACAGCACACATCTCAAAAGCGATTAAATACTTGCTAAAAAGCAAAATTCCAATAGCCTCGATATTGCCAAGCTCGCTAGCAATGGGACTTAATCCATCAAATTTTGTACCATAAAGAGGTGCTAAAAATATAAATATCAAAAGAAGTGCTATGAAACTATTTAAAAGATAGATGGTGATCTTTGCTTTTTTGCTACTTTTTGGCTCACACTCTTTGCTACTATCAAAAAACATCATTGCAAATGCATATAAAACGACCACAGCACCTGTGTAGACTATTATCTGCACTACGCCTAGAAATTCCGCTCCAAGTAAGAAAAATATAGCCGAGATAAATACCATGCCAGCAGCTAGCGCAGAGACTGCATTTAGTGCGTTTTTACAAAATACGCTAAAAGAAAAGCTAACTAAAACCAAGGCACTAAAAAGATAAAATGCAAAACTCTCATACATCTTTTGACCTTTTAAAATTTATACTACTCATCACTTTTTGTCTCATTTTCATTTTCGCTTATAAATGCATTTGGCGTCTTTTTGATTAAGCTGTCAGCATTTTTAGGAAGTGCGCCATAGCCTTCAAACTCGCTTTGATCTTTTAAAAATTTATCCTTTGTCAAAAATTCATCTTTTGTGCCAAATATAATCCTACTCTCGCTAGTAACTTCGTACTCTTGTCCGCAGACTATCGCGAGCTCAGGGCAAACATCAGCGCAAAATCCACAATACACGCATCTACTTAAATTTATCGAGTAGCTTGCGACTTTTTTGCGGCCATCTTCGCATAGTGAAGTTTTCATCGAAATGCAGTTGCTAACGCAAATTTTCTCACATAGCCCGCATCCAATGCAACGTTCATTTTCACTTTCAACAAATTTTAAAAGCTTGTGAATACCCCTATATCTAGCGTTTAGCTCCATCTTTTGCATAGGGTATTTTAAAGTATGTGACTTGCTAAAGAGCATCTGCTTTATCGTGACTTTTAGTCCGATCAAAAGATCAGGCTTAAATGTGACAGCGATGAAATGCTTAAATTTATCAAACGCACTCTTTGGCTTTAACTTTTCATCTATTAAAATATATTTTTTCTCACTCATTTTTCGCCTTAGATTAGTAGCATAAAGCCAGTGATTACGATATTTAAAATTCCAAGCGGAAGCAAAATTTTCCAGCAAAATGCACTTAACTGATCAACTCTTAAATGTGCCCATGAAGCCCTTACCCAAAGAAAAAAGAAAAAGACAATGCTTGATTTTAAGATGATCATCAAAGCACCTGGGATAAATAAAAATTCGTTAAATCCACCTAAAAATAAAATCGTAATGATGATGCTAGCAGCGATCATATTTGTGTATTCGCCGATGAAAAACATCGCCCATCTCATGCCGCTATACTCGGTGCCATAGCCTGCTACTATCTCTGTTTCGTTTTCTGTTAAGCAAAATGGCGTTCTGTTGCACTCCACGAAGCTTGCTATTAAAAAGAGTAAAAAGGCAAGGGGCTGCTTGAATATAAGCCAGCCAAAAATTCCTTTTTGATAGTTGTTTATATCCACAAGTGATAGCGAACTAGTTACCATTACGACGCTTAAAAGAGCCATGCCAGCGACTATTTCAAAACTAAGAAGCGAAACGACCGCACGAGCTGCGCTAATTAGTGCAAATTTATTATAGCTAGCAAGACCTGCTGCAAGTGGAGAGAAAACGCAAACTGAAGCAACACCAGCGATGTATAAAATACCAACATTAATATCTGAGAGAATCGGACGTAATGTATGCCCAAAAATTTCAAACTCAGGCAAAAATGGTACAGGTGCAAGCGCTGCAAAGGCGGCAATGGCTGATATTAGTGGAGCTATTAAAAAGATAAATTTATTCGTATTTGCTGGCACGATGTCCTCTTTTGTAAAGAGTTTTATCATGTCAGCTACTATCTGTAAAATTCCAGCTGGCCCTACCATATCAGGCCCCACGCGGCGCTGCATGTAGGCTAGTACCTTTCTCTCAGCATAAGTTGCAAGCCCTGCAAGGCTTGCCATGACGGCTAAGATGACCACGGCTTTAACGATAGTGCTTAGCACAAAAAATAGTGTTTCACTCATCTTTTGCCTTTATAATTTTAACTACGGCGTAGCTTTTGCCATTAAATATAACCCCCACATCAAGCTTATCGTCATAATCACCTAAATACGCAGCGACTCCGCCAAGTTCGCTATCAAGCTCTACGCAAATGGCAAGCTTGTGCCCATCTTTTTCTAAAATAATCGCTTCATTTTGTGAAATTTCAAATTTAGCCATAAATTCGCTACTTGCATAAAGCTTCGCTCTTTTGGCTGTTTGTGTGGCATAGTTTGTAAAAAATGATGGCAAATTTATAGGATTTGCAAGACTTATAAGTGCCTCATCGTCTTTTAAATTTATGCTCTTGCTATCTTTTAAAAGTGGCTCTATATCATTATTTGGCGTGAAATTTGAAATTTCTAGTTTATAACCTCTGTGACTTGTGCCGTCGTTTGCGTAAAAATTTTCTAAATCATCAAATTTAATGCCTCTATAACCCTTTTCTTTTGGTAAATTTGGCGTGTAATCAATCGTATCTTTAGCCATTAGTCCAAGTGCGTTTGCAATATCGTTTAGAAAATAACCTTTGTGCGGTATCGCCACATTTGTTGGTACTAGGGCGTTATTTATGCTTGTAAATGTGCCTTCTTGCTGATTTAGCGCGCTAGCATCGATGTCACCTTCAAAAATGCTAAATTTATAATCGCCATTTTCGTTATAGCCAAGCGTCTTGCCAGGCTTTTTCTCTCTTGTAAGAGTGCAAATTTTAGCAACGCCAAGTGAGTTTGTGCGTGGTGGTATTAGCATCACACGAAAAGGCGTAGCTCTTGCGATCACTCCAGTAAGTGCTGCTAGTAAATTCGCATTTTCATGAGCGTAAAAATCGCTTCCTAAAATGAGCGTAAATTTGCTTTTGCCCTCGCTTAAAGCTGGTACATCTAAGCCAAAATTTTCATCAAAATTTTCAAGTTTTGATGTAAGTGCGCTAGGTAAATTTTCGCCCCAGTTTTTAAGCACAAAGAGTAAAATTTGCTCTAATTTTCCAGCTTCATGCGCTACATAGATAAAATTTTTAGAATATTTTTTAACGATCTCATCGGCTATGTGATGAAAGTAAATTCCAGCTGCTTTATTCATTTTTAAAGCGTTATTTAACTTAAAGCTTGTCACTGGGCTTTCGTGTCTTAAAAAACTACCAGCACTGATGATAAAATCGCTATTTTTAATATCTTCAAAGTCTGCGTTATATGAGCTAAGCCCGCTAAATTCGCTAAATTTATTTAAAAATTTTTGATAATTTAGCGCCTCATTGTTTATTAGATTTAGATCAAATTTCTCTCTTAAACGCTCTAAAATAAGGGCTTCTTCGTTCGTGATGAAGCTATTAAATTTTATATTTTTGATCGTGCCATTTTTAATATTTAAAACAATCTTTTCAAATTTCTCTTCATTCTTACAGGCAAGCTCGTTGTGAAAGTCATAGCCAAACCTAGCTGCTCCACTTATTTCGCCAAATGTAAAATCATTGCTGACGCGGTAAATTTGCTTACTTCTGTCGCTAGCGCTCTTTTCTTTTACGTCATAGTAAATTAGCTCGCAGTCGCTTTGATGTGGATTTGCTGCTGGGATAGGGTTTAGCTCCCAGATATTTGTGCTATATTGAAAATGCGAACTAATAAGTGCTCCAGTAGGGCAAACGCTGATACACTCGCCACAAAATGAGCAGTCAAGACTCTCGCCCACGCTTGGACCTATTAGGCTTTTTTGCATCTTGCTAAAAACTGCATAGGCATCTTTTGGTATACTCTCTTTTAGCTCTTTTGGCACCTCAACGCCCCTTGGTACGGTCTTTAGTGCACTCTCTCCGATTCTATCCTTACAAACAGTGACACATCTTTCGCAGACTATGCAAAGAGCTGGATCGTAGTTGATTAGCCCCCATTTTTTATGTGGTTTGTGCGTGTCAACGATGGCAAATTTTTGTTCATTTACCTTTAGATGCGTGGTTAAATTTTGTAGTTCACATTCGCCGCTTTTGTCACAAACGCCACATTGAATCGGATGATTTACGCAGTAAGTCTGCATGATCGCATTTCGCTCGGCAGCGATTTCTGGCGTATTTGTATAAATTTGCATATCCTCTTTGGCTTTGGCGTTGCAGCTATAGACCACTTTGCCATTTGCCTCGACCATGCAAAGCCTACAAGCAAGAGTTGGTGAGCAGTCGTTAAGATAGCAAAGAGCTGGGATATAAATTCCATTTGCTCTTGCGATATTTAGGATGCTCTCGCCCTCATCTGCTTCTAAAATTTGATCATTTATGCTTATTTTCATTTACTAACTACTATTTGCTTAAATGCGTATCCATCAAATTCTTTTGCGCCAAATATCGCAACTGTGCCTTTTAGCGAATGATCTAGTTTAAATTTTGCCTTCACGCTAAAATCTTTTGCTTTAAGCTCTAGCATATCGCCATCTTTTGCCTTTGCTACGATACCAAATTGTACGCCGCCCACGATCTCATCGCTTGCGTTTTTGTTTAGATAAACGACTGCTCCGTCAAAATTTTCAAGCTCTTTTAGCTCGTCTATTTTGTGATAATCACTAAATTCTTTCCTGCAACCACCAGCTAAAACGACATTTTTGCCTAAAATTTCAAGTAGCCAAAAGATCGCATCTTTATCTGGATGAGTAAAAAATGAATCATCAATAATGATGTTTTTAACGTCCTTTATCCACTCGCCAAGCTCTTCAAATTCCTCTTCTCCAACATTGCACTCGCCGCTTATCAGCCCATCATCAAGCTCGCTAAAAAACTCATCGCAAGATAAATTTGCGTATTTGCAAAGAAGAGCCAAGACGTAGCTTATTGAGCCTATTTCGCAGCGGATTAAATTTTCGCCGCCAAGCTCGCTATCTTCGATGCAAGAGATGTACTTAAACTCGTGCTCTTTTATCTTTTTTGCTAAATTTTTATCGCTCAAGCTTAGTAAATTTGCGATGCTTAAGCTTTTACCTGCTATTAAATCATTAAATTTCATATCTTGCCCTTTTTTATGGTTAATAACCAATCAACTTGGTTAAATTTAAGCGAGTTCATCACTTCGCAGTTTAGATTATAGGCTAAATTTACAGCCTTTGTCACGCCGCTAAAATCGCCTATCTCAAATAAAAATATAATCACTTCGCCAGCCTCGCCAGCCTTTATCTGCTGTCCAAGAGCGCTCAAAAACTCACTCTTTAAGTGCCTAAGATCGACCCTTCTCATCTATCGACCTCACCTAAGATGATATTTGTGCTACCAATTATCGTAGCGACATCAGCGACGTACTGACCTACTAATAAATCTTCGTAAATAGCACAGTGCCAAAAGCTTGGCGTGCGAATTTTTAGGCGATATGGGCTTGCGCTGCCATCTGAGTTTATATAAATTCCTAGCTCGCCCTTTGGCGACTCGCTAGCGAAGTAAATTTCGCCTTTTGGGGGTTTTAGCCCCTGAGTTATTAGCACAAAATGCTGCATTAGTGAGTAGTTTTGAGTCATGATCTGCTCTTTTGAAGCACTCACATATTCTGGTGCGTCAGCGATGATGGCAGGGTTGCTGGTCTGATACTTGCTAACACACTGCTTTAAAATTTTCACACACTCACGCATCTCTTTCATGTAAAGTAGATATCTTGCGTAGCAATCGCCCTCATTAGCGTATGGCACGATAAATTCTAACTCGTCGTAGATGAGATAAGGCTCTTCTTTTCTGATGTCGCGCGCGATGCCACTTGCTCTTAGCATGACGCCAGAGCAGCCGCTACTAAGGGCTAGCTCTTTGCTAATGACACCAACATCCACGAGCCTTGCTTGCCAAATTCTATTTTCGCTTAGCAGATCTTCATAAAGTGTGATATCTTTTGGAAATTTTTCACAAAACTCTAGCAGCTCTTCGCACCAACCATCTGGCAGGTCAAGCGGTACGCCACCGATCCTTATCGAGCTATGAGTTAGCCTTGCACCACAATATTTTTCTATAAGATCAAGGACGTATTCGCGCTCTCTAAATGCGTATAAAAAGACGCTCATAGCCCCTACGTCAAGAGCGTGCGTGGCTAAAAATAAAAGGTGCGAGCTGATGCGGTTTAGCTCCAAAAGCATCACTCTAATGATCTGAGCACGGCGAGGTACTTCGATACCACAAAGCTTCTCTACAGCCGCACAAAACGCGTAGTTGTTAGCACTTGAGGCGATGTAATCCACCCTGTCAGTCACTGGTATAAATTCCTGATAGGTCATATTTTCAGCCATTTTTTCAACGCCTCGGTGCATGAAGCCAATCTCTGGCATGGCACGAACGACCTTTTCGCCATCGAGTTCAAGAACAAGCTTAAGCTGTCCGTGAGCGCTTGGGTGCTGTGGGCCAAAATTTAGTATCATCTTGCCATCATTTTGCTCAAATTCTAAATTCTCAAAAAATGGTTTTAAGCGGTTTGGTGCCTGGCTCAAGGTCTTTCCTTTACTATCTGGCTCTGACTAAATTTAGCCTTTTTGACAAATTTTACGCCACCTTCTTCTTGATACTCGTACTCTTTGCTAAACACCCTTGAAAAGCCAAAGGTATCTTTCTCGTCAACGAATGCTGGGTCGCGGTTTTCTTCGCCGATCTGCTCTCTAAACTCAGCGCCAAAAATTTTATCCACCTCATACCATTTAGCAGCCTCGTCACCAACTAGCGGATAGCTCTTTAAAAGAGGGTGTGAGTGCCAGTCATCAGGCATGATGAGACGCTTTAAATTTGGATGATCTTTTATTAAAACTCCACTTAGATCATACATCTCGCGCTCAGCCCAGTTTGCGCTTTTATAAAGCCCACAAACACTTTTTAGCATTTCGTCATTTTTTACAAAGCATTTTACGCGAGTGCGTCTATTTTTACTGATACTTAAAAGCTGATAAAATACCTCGTATCCGCCTTTTTGAGCTATATAATCAACCGCCGCAAGCTCACAAAGCTGCTCGTAGCCAAAGTTTTTTAACGCTTCAAGCGCTTTAAAATTTTCACTTACATAAACTACAAGCTGATCAAACTCCACGTAGCTAGATAAAATTTGCACTCCGCTTTGCTCTAAAACAGCTAGCTCTTCGTCAAATTTAGAGCCACTTGCTGCTTCTTTTGGTGTTTCTTTGGCGATATAAAATTTCTCGCTGTAGTACTGCTTTTTTTGCAGGTCGTTTTTTGGCTTATACTCTCTCATATATCTAGCTTTCTTGGCTTTTGCGCCCTAAATGCACTTTGTTTTCTTATCTTTTTTTGAAGCATCATAAGTGCATACTGAAGCGTCTCTGGGCGCGGGGCACAGCCCGGGATGTATATATCGACGGGGATTATGCGATCGACACCTTGAACGGTTGAATAGGTGTTAAACATGCCGCCAGTGTTTGCACAGCTACCCATTGAGATGACCCATTTTGGCTCAGGCATCTGATCATAAAGACGTCTTGTAAACTCAGCGTGTTTTTTAGTCAGCGTGCCAGCTATGATCATCACCTCTGAGTGTCTTGGACTTGCCCTAAAAATGGTGCCAAATCTATCAAAGTCATATCTGCTAGCGCCACTTGCCATCATCTCGATCGCACAGCATGCAAGCCCGTAGCTAAGCGCCCAAAGAGAGTTGCTCCTGCCCCACTGAACGAGCTTATCAACGGTTGTTAAAACTACTGGCAAGCCGCCATTTGCAGCGTAGTTTATCTGATGCTTTGCCATTTAAAGACTCCTTTTTGCCAAGCATAAGCAAAGCCGATAAGTAAAATCGCCACAAAAAGCAACATTTCGATTAGTCCAAAAATTCCAAGTAGCCTAAAATCCACCGCCCACGGATACATAAAGATGACCTCAACGTCAAATAAAATAAATAAAATTCCATAAAAAAAGTAGTGGATATTTATCTTATTTGGCTGTTTTACGGTGGTTGGACCACACTCGTAAAAGCCAAGTTTTAGACGCTGTGTATTGCGGTTGGCTAGTTTTTTGCTTATTTTTGAAGATAAGAATGTTATTAAACAAAATGAACAAGTCGCTAGTAAAAGTATGATAAATGCACCAAAATAAGTACTTTCAAGCTCTGAATGTGACATACTTTGCCTTTTTTAATTTTTAAGATTCTACTAAATTTAAATTTATTTGAGCTTGAAATGGCTTAAGAGTAGGGTGAGTATTGTGCTTTTGTGTAAAAATTACTCCTATTTTATCTTCTCGACTGCATCCTTTGCAGCACTTATTCGCTCGCTCTCATCTAGCTCACGCACAAAGCCATCTTTTACCAAAATGATCCTAGTTGCTATATCAAAATAGCTATCATCGTGGCTAACAGCAATTATGCTGATGCCTTTACTTTGTAAAAATGGCAAAATTTCTTTATAAAATTTTCGCTTAAAGAGCGGATCTTGATCGGCTGCCCATTCATCTAGGATAAGGATAGAGCGATGCTCTAAAATAGCTATTAAAAGACTTAGGCGCTTTCGCTGGCCGGTTGAGAGTTGTGTGGTACTAAGCTTATTATCTATGACACTTACTTTTTTGTCGATCTCAAGCAAGGCTAAAAGCTCGTCTATTTCGTTTTGGCTAGCAAAGCCATTATGAGAGAGCGTTTGCGAAAATAGATAAAAATCAGCAAAAATAGCGCTAATCTTTGCCTGATAACTTTGTAAATTTCCTTCATCTATCTTTGTGCTATCAAGGTAAATTTCGCCACTACTTGGGCGTATTAGCCCGCAAAGTAAATTTATAAGCGTACTTTTACCACTGCCATTTTTACCGATGATAAATGTTATCTCACCGCGTTTGATCTCTAAATTTACGTCTTTTAGGCTAAATTTGCCGTGAGTGTAGTTGAAATTTATATCTTTTAGTTTTATGTTTTGCCAATTATCGCTTAGGCTATCGTCAAATTTAAAGCCTTCCTTAAATTTATTGAGATTTAAGCTCATGATCTTTTCTAAACTCACTTTTGCGCTAAGTGCGGCTGGTATGGAGCCAACCATGCTCATAAATGAGCCTCTTAAAAATAGTATCGTTAAGCTAATGCTTAGTGCCGTTTGCAGGCTCGCCCAGTCAAATGCCACGCACAAAAATACACAAAGTCCAACTGAGCCAAGCAGCATAATGTTTGTAAAATTATCACTTAATGCGTGATAGATATCGGCCTTTACCATATTTTGGCGTTTTTTATCGCCTGTAAAATTTAACTCATCAAAGCAGACACTTGCCCTTGCTCTATTTAAACTAAGCTCTCTATGCCCCTCTACGATATCGTCGTAGTGCTTTTGCAATGCGTCATCTTGAACTCTAGAATGCTTAAAATAAAGATGAATTTTTTTCATAAAAAGCGTATTTATAAAAAGAGTCGCACCGATCCAAACGGATAAAAAGATAAAAATTTTTGGAGCGATTACACAAAGGTAGATGCTAGCACAGACGATAAAAACTAAGCTTTGTATGAAGCCAGTAGCGCTCATAAAGGCAAATGTGATCGTTTTTATGTCGTTGTTTAGGCTAGCTATAATCTTTGCCTTGCCGATCTCGTTTATCACGCTATTTGGCGTATCTAAAATTTGCTTTACACTTTGATATCTTAGCTCGTAGATAAATTTATGCCCAAAATTTGTAAGCGATATATTTGCGGCGATGGCGCTTATAAAAAATAAAAGTAAGACTGCTATAAATTTAATTGCAAGAATCGGGTCAAATTCTTTTAAACTTACAAGTTCATTATTTATAAACGAAAGAGTCCAGACACCAAGTCCGCTAAATAGGAGTGTTAATAATACTATTTTAGAAATTTGGTAGATATTTTTTTTGATTAAATTTGCAAGCATTACATCGCAGCTCGTGGCTGAATGATATTTGGCTCATACTTTTGTTCAGTATTTTCGCTCATTATACGAAGCACCTTGCTTCGTTTTATCTTAGCGTCGTCTTTAAATATAGCACGCACTTTGTCCATACCAGCGTAAAAATCACGCATAAGCACGATGCAGATATATTTGCCAAAAAATGTCGGCTTAATAATGCCATTTTCTTCATATATCGCATTTACAAGCTTAAGCAAGCTAAGCTCCATAAATAAGGCCTTGTTAATGTTTGTGCTATTTTCATCGTTGTATCTTTTAATATCAACTCCGCCATCAAAAAGCCTTGTTAAAAACGTGTATTTAAGTCGCTCTTTCTTGCTAAAACCACATTTTGCGATGACTGGGCTTTGCCTATCCTTGATCTTTCTGCCGTAGTCAAGTAGGTTAAAGGCGTTTATAACAAGCTCGCCGTCAAGGAAGCTAAATGCGCCGCTACCCACGCCCACGTACTCTAAATTTGAGCCCACGTATTCGTCGCGAAGGTCAGCACTTTTTTCGTTTGAAAATGCCCAAGCATTGCTTTGTTTGTAGTTGCTTTTGCTAAATTCTTCAGTGATTATCTCATAAAATTCACGCTCGTTATCTACGTTTGAAACACCAAGCGAGCGAGCTATATTCTCTCTTGTTAGCTCTGATTTCATGAGTGGATAGAAGGTGATTTGTTGTGGAGAGATCGATTTTGCAGTATTTATGTCGTTTATGAGCTGCTCTTTTGTTTGATTTGGCAGGTTAAAGATGAGATCAAGGCTAATAACTGGGATCTTACCAAGAGCAAGCTCAAGCTTTCTTTTTACCTCCTTGGCTGAGCCGAATTTTTCGTATCTGCCAACTCTTTTTAACGTTTTATCATCAAAGCTTTGTACGCCAACGCTTAAGCGATCAATTAACCCATCAAATCTAGCTAAACTCTCGGATGAGATGTGATTTGGATCGCTTTCTGCTGAAATTTCATCTATACTAAAAAGCTCTTTTGCAAGCTTAAGCGTCTTTTCAAGCTCAGGTTCATTTATAAGCGTCGTGCCACCACCAACATAAAGTGAATCAAAGTCAAATCCAGCTTCTTTAACCTGCCTCATCTCCTCACGTAAATTTTCAAAGTAAACTTTTGCAAGCTCTTGCTCATAGTGATACTTATGAAACGAACAGTATGGACAGAATGTGTGACAAAATGGCACATGTGCGTAGAGCATATACTTTTTGTCTTTTTTGGGAGTTTTGGTGTAGGTTGTGGTTAAAATGTCTATATTAAATTCATTATATAGTGATCTTTGAATAGAATTATGAGCGTAATTTACGGCAAAATTCTCGACAATATTTTTAAAGATCATAACTAATCGCCTTAAATAAGTTTGGTTTTAAATTGATGTGTTAGGATAGCTAACTTTTAATAAATTTAGCCTTGTGCTAAAGAAATTTTTAGCTTAGCTAGATAAATTTGGCCTATAAATTTTAATTTTTTAAATCTGCAAATTTCACATATCGATCAAATTTTAGCCCCAAAGCTTAAGGAAGTTACTCCTTGGCTCTTGAGATAATTTTGCTTGAGTCTAGCTCAAATTTTACTCCATCTTTTGTCTGCAGATAATAAAATTTACCAAGAGTTGATAGGGCTTTTACATTATAAAGTTTTATAACCCCGTTTGTTTCGTTTTCATCATAATAAGTTTTACTATCATCACAATATATGCCATTTTTGCAAATTTTTTCTGGTAAAGCACCTAGTGCACTTTTTTTCAATAGTTAAATATTGATATTCAACATTTGCCATCCCAAGCCAATGTAAAATTGCACCTGAGGATAACTGATATAAAATTACTAGTACTACAGTTGATACAGTCACTAAGAGTGGTTTGTAAGCTTTTTTTTTCATAAAAATGTTCCAAACCTTCAAAGAAGCAAAGCGTTATAATATGAACTGCAACTATTAAAAAAATGAATAAAAAGTCATCATCTAACGATACTTTTAAAAAATAAATTTTATAAATGTACTTAAAAATCGCAATTATTGCTATGATTGTTACTATGTTTTTTATGCATTTAAATATACATTTAAATAAAGTAGCCTTTATTTGTTCTATAACAAATACAATGTATAAGTAAATACCTAATACGATTAAAGAATACGGAAGCAATTCGTAAAATGGTTTACTTATAGTAATAGTATTTAATATTACCATGCAAACCAATATAAGAAAAGGGAGCAAGGAAAACCCAAAATAAAACATCCAAGTTTTATTTTTTTATTTTCATAGTAGCCTGGATAAACTAGACATGGAAATATAATAAAAAATGAAATAAAGGATGATACAAAAAATAATGATACACCAACATATGCTACATCTGCTCCACCTAAATCAGGAAAATATTTGAACTCAAGTCCAAAATATGCAAAATAATAGATCATGCCAACCAAGCTAATGCCAGATAGTATCAATGGATGAAATTTTAAAAGAGCATTAAAATAGTCTTTTACACTTCTTTCTTCAAAAGATTTTGTTAAATAATATTCAAAATATTCAACTGGCAAGTTTTGATATCTCTTTTGTCTTCTTGTTAATATCTTTAATATAGTGCTCATTAAAATTTGCTTTAGTTTTAAAATCTTTTTCTTTAGAGATCTCAGTTATTTGTTTCTTTATTTTTGATATATTTTTTTGAATCCCTCTTGTTTTGTGTCGCTATTGTCTTCACTGTCTATTAAATTTAAAATTTCTTTATCTGGAGAACCATCGTTTGTGCAAATAAAAAATTCATCCAATAATTTTTTAATTTCATCGGAATTTTTATTTATATTCTTAACTGAGATTTTGTCAAGTTTTTTACATATTTTATTTTTTATATTATCTATAAATTTTTCAATTAATAATTTGTCTAAATATTGCCCGCATAATTTTGTCATTATTTTAAGTTTAAATTTTTTCTTTTCGAATGTATCTAATAGCTCATATTTAATTTCTGAAATTTTAAAACCTATTTGACGTTTTATTTCCCTTAATTTATTATAAAAAACATCAGGGTCGCTTTTATCCAAATTACTATACAACCTCTTCTCTTTATTTAAAAGAACTATTAACTGGCTATATTTACTATCATATTTGTCCAAGCCATCAAAATTTTCTCTTAAAAATTTTATGATTTCATCTATCCTAGTAATATTATTTTCTTTCTGTTTTAAAATATCTTGATAATTCAAAGTTATCTCCTATAAAAATTTAACTAGCTAAGCACCTTTGCGATTTCACTCCAGCCCAAATTCTCAGCAAATTCAGCAGCCGTTTTGCCGCTTTTTGTGCGGGCATTTTTATCAGCGCCGTTTTCTAGCAAAAGATTTACAAGATTTAAATTTCCAGCGATCGCCTCGTTGTGAAGCTGCGTATAACCAAACTCATCAGCATCCGTGACAATATTTGGGTGCTCTTTTATATATTGCTTTACTTGCTCATATGTATTTTTACTCATTGGATGCTCTATCAAATTTTCAGGGTGTTCTTTTTGCTCGTAAACTACCAAAATATCGTTAAAATCGCCAAAATCAAGCCCCCACTCTTTATCGTGCTCTTTTAGTTCTTTCTTTTGCATGCGTGAGCGCATCGCCTGCACGCTAAATCCGCCGTATGCGCGTCCATCTATCGCAAAGAGCCAGTCGCTCATCTCGTCTATCTTTGCGCTTATTTGGTCGCCTAATTTCACGTTTTGCACGCTATCTGGCTCATTTACGAGCGTGCCATATATCGTTTCGCCGTCAAATTCCACATCGTCTATCCACATGTGCTCGCCGACTTCTTCGCCATTTACGACATCTAGGAAGCAAATTTTTACCATTGCATAGTCAAGCATAGGTACGATCCTGTGGCGCTCCCAGTAAATCTCACGCCAAAAATATCTAAAGCTCTCTCTGGCTTGCTCAAACGCACGCTGCATGTAGTCTTCGTCGCTACTTACAAAATAGATCGGCATTTGCTTGCCAAGATCGATTTGTTTACCGAGAATTTTCTTAAAAAAGCTCATTTTTTGTCCTTATTTTTTATTTTAGATAGATCAAATTTGAATACAAAATGATAAGGCGAATTTCACCCACGAATACGCCTAATTTTAAATACAAAAACTATGCGAGATTTCGCAAATTTAGTCCAAAATCCTACAAAATTTTAAATATAAAAGTCACACAGCCATTTCGCAAAATTAGGCGAGGCGATTTAAATTTTTGTGATGGGAGTTACCGAGTTGGTAATGACTGAGTAAAAATTTAAATCAACGACGCATAATAAAGCGAAAAAGTGCGTTATTTTAGGTTTTTAAAGCTTATCGGGAGTTCTAAATTTAACCCCCTAACGAGCTTTATACACTCCTGTAGATCGTCTATGCTTTTGCTTATCACTCTGATCTCTTCGCCCCTGATCTGCGCGCTTACCTTGATCTTTGAGTCTTTGATCGCTTTGGTTATCTTTTTTGAGTTTTCAGCGTCAAGCGTGTCGTTTAGTTTTAGCGTAGCTTTTAAATTTCCACCACTTGCTGGCTCTCTTTTTGTCTCTGTGATCGCAACTGGTGGTATGTTGCGCTTGATGAGCTTTGAGATAACTATATCCTTTAGTGCGTCGATCTTGTTGTCACTTGAGCTAAGAAGTGTGATAAATTTCTCCTTTTCATTTAGCTCGACCTCGGCCGCAAGCCCCTTAAAGTCATACCTCGCAGCGATCTCTTTTTTTGCCGTCTCAAGAGCGTTTTTAACCTCCATCATATCGACCTCAGCACTTATATCAAAGCTATGCTCAGTTGCCATTTTTATCCTTTCAAATTTATTTAAATAGCCCTTTGATCTTCTCAAAAAGTGACTTTTTGCCAGTCTCTTCTTGCTTTACTGCCTCGCCAATCTGCTGCACCGCGGTCTGTGCGTAGATGATAGCGCCCTTTGGATCGCAGTTAGAGAGGTTTGAATATGAGCTTGATTTGTTTAGATCAAGTGGATTTGGCTCCACGACCTCAGTGGCCTCAAGCAGGCCTATTTCTAGCTCACATGCGTAGTTTAGAGCATCTAAAAATGCAGGTAAATTTTGCTCGTAAAAGCCATCAATCGCCTCTTTTATCTCACCACCTGCTTCATAGTCAGCCTTTAGTTTAGCTACGTTTTTAGCGTTTACATAAGCGCCACAGCAGTAGTTTTCGGTGATCTCATTGTAAATTTCGCCACTAAATTTATCCAAAAACTCGCTTGGTAAAATTTCTCGCCAGTTGCTGATATAGTTTTTAAATTTCTCATTTTGTCGGGCCAAAGAGCTTAGTGCTGTGCCCCGAGTGTAGAAATATTTTCTAAAAAATCCTTGAGTAACAGCGATACAAAAGCCATGAGTTTTGTTAAAAATTTCATCGTCTTTATACTGCAGTGCAGCACTTAGTGTATCTTTGTACTTTTGCGCGTAAAATTCCTCTACGCCAGCCTTGTTGGCAAGCGCTAAAACCTCGTCAAATTTACCAGCCCTTGCAAGCTCAAGTGCCTCAAAATACCACTTTGAAATTTCATCTTCGCTAATAGCGTGATAGCTTATATCATAGCCCATTACTTGCTCTCATTGATAAAATTTTCGATGTTTGCGACGATCTTTGCGATGAGCGTCTTTCTAGCCTCCAGGCTACCCCATGCCACGTGCGGCGTGATGAGTAGATTTTCTTTGTTTTTTACATTTAAAAATGGGCTATTTTTGCTCATTGGCTCGCTCTCCAAAACGTCCGTACCAAAGCGTAAATTTCTCTCATCTATCGCCCTTGCCATAGCCGCTTCGTCCACTATGCCGCCACGTCCTAAATTTAGCACTATCGCATCATCTTTTAGCAAATTTATCTCGTTTGTGCCTAGTAAATTTCTAGTCTTTTCGTTTAGTGGTGCGTGGATGCTGATGATGTCGCTGCTTCTTAGTAGCTCGTCTAAACTTTTTTGCGCAAATTCGCTATTTTTATTTGCTCCGCTTGTCGAGTAGTAGCTCACATTTGCACCAAATGCACGTGCAACTACCGCCACGCCACGCCCTATCTCGCCAAGTCCGATGATGCCAAATTCTTTGCCAGCGATCTCGCTGATATCTGCGCCAAGATAGGTGAAAATTTCACTCTTCACCCACTCTCCGCTTTTAACGTATTCGTCATAAAATTTGATGTGATTTGTTAGCTCAAAAAGCATCGCAAACGTGTGTTGCACGACGCTTGCGGTTGAGTAGCCAGCGACGTTTCTAACAGCTATGTTTTTAGCTTTTGCATGCTCCAAATCGACATTATTCATGCCAGTTGCGCTTATACAAATGAGCTTTAAATTTGTCGCCTCCATCACGGCTTTGTCGATGATGACCTTGTTTGTGATGACCACATCAACGCCCTTTAGACGAGGCACGATCTCTTCGCTTTTTGTTTTTTGATAGCTGATAAACTCGCCAAATTTCTTAAAAACACTAAGATCTACGTTCTCTCCCAACGTGGCCGCGTCTAAACAAACGATTTTCATCTTTAGTCCTTAATGAAATGTCCTACAAATTTAGAGTAGTTATCTAAAATTTTGCCGCCCTTTCTATATCCAAGCGCACACGCTTCATAAGCGTAAAATACGCCTGCTTGGTAGTTATCGCCTCTTTCATCTTGATTAAACTCGTAAAATTCTTGATAAATGGCTTTATTTGAGTCGTATTCGCCGTCATTACTTGCTATTTGCGCACCGTTTTCATCGTGTATTGAGACGTTAGCTCCTTCTCTGCCAAATACCGGCTTTTTCACATATTTTTTGCCTTTTAGTGGCTCGTTTGAAGTCTCAAGTAAGAGTGGATGATTTGGATAAAGATCCCAAAGAATTTTTAAAATTCCCTTACTTTGAAAAAGTAGTGTGTAGGCTGGATTTATGATAATGGCTTTTTGGTTTTTGATGATATTTGAAAGTATGAGTGCTAGCTCGCCCTCATCGATCGCTATGCTCTCCCAAGGCACAAGCTTAAACCAGTACTCGAAATTTTCATCACCTTTAAAAATGCCCTCATCATCGTTAAAAACGACCTCATCAACGTAGGCAAAGTCGGTTTTAAATCCAGCCTCTTTTGCGATGTATTGTAGTAATTTCACGGTTTGCTCATCCTCGATACTGCCAGCGATAGAGCTAAATAGTATCCCCCAGCCCTCGTAAACATCCTCAAAATTTACATTATCATCGCCAAGAGTTATTAGACGCTTAAAATTTTGCTTTAGAGCCTCATAAAGGTTATTAAATTGTTCTGCTTCATCCATATGATTTAGCTTTAGCATCGCCCACTGGATGATCGCCGTCTCAAAGACTGCCGTTGGCGTGTCGGCGTTAAATTCGATCAGTTTTATCGGCTTGCCATCAAGCCCACCCGCTAGATCAAACCTGCCATAAAGGTGCCAGTGAACGTCATTTTCCCAGCTTTTTTTGATGCTATCAACGAGATTAAATGGTATGCCTATCTCGTGAAAAAGGTTGTTGTCAATGACGTACTGAGCAGCATTTACATACATATCGTATAGCTCATTTGCCGCTTCATAGTAAGCATCCGCTTCACTTGCTTTTACCTGTACGATCTCATCTGCGATATATGAGCTGTTATCGTTATCTGTATGCCATGCAAAGCCGATTTTTTCCATAAATTCGTTATTTAACGGAGTGATTTTTCTTAAATTTATCATTTTCAGCCTCCAAAGCTTGATGAGCTAGAGCTTGATTTTGAGCCACCACCGAAAAATCCACTCTTGCCGCCACTGCTTCTTGCAGCAGAATTTGCCGCTTTTTGCTTATTAAAGCTATCAACGCTTCTTGTGTATGCGCTTGGATTTTTGTAAGAATTTTGACGAGTAGCTTGGAAATTTTGATTTCCAAAAAGCTTGCTACCTATCCAGCTACCAAGTATCGCACCGGCTGCTGAGGCAAGTATCGTCTCACCAAGGCTTAGACTGCCGCTACTTAGCTGTGCATCACTCGTTTTTGTTAAATTTGAAGTGCCATTGTCGATATTTGCGTTTGCTTGAGCTAGGAGCTTATCGATCTCGTCTTTACTTAGCACACGCTCAGTGCCGTTGATATCTTTTAGCACGACCCTAGTTTCGGTGCTTGGGTACTCTTCTAAGATTTTATAAACGCCAGGTGCGCTCTCTTCGATGATGACAAAGGCACCATTTTTTTGTGCAACCTCATTTAGTGCGTTTTCATCACCGCCATTGTTACTGCCACAACCAGCAAGGCCAGCCATAACGATCGCACCAAATCCGCCTACCGCAGCATAAGTAGCTATCTTTTTAATGTGTTTCATATCTCTCCTATCAACTCTTTTAAATTTTTATGTCTTCTAACAAGTATCACCCCTCGTTTAAATTTTATAAATTTGGAGCGGTGTATGTTTTTTATTATCTTTTCACTGGCCTTTTTCGTTGCCTTTGGCTTTAGATTTAACTCCTTTAAAAATTCACTTAAATTTATCCATTTTGACTCATTTTCTATCTCAGCCTCTATCGCTTCATTATTTGGCATATCGTCATTTTTTTGTGCTAAAAGCGGCCTTTGCATAGCATTTAAAAACTGCATGAGCTTCTCATCTCTATCTTTATAAATTTGCAAAATTTCATTTTTTCGCTCGATTAACATCTGCTCTTTTTCTTTAAAAAGCCTATCTTTATCGGCTTGCAAGTTTAAATTTAAGCTCTTTAACTCGCTTAACTCATTTAGCAAATAATTTACAAACTCATCATTTTGGGATTTAATTTTTGTGCTTTTTGGAGCGGATTTTGTGGCTTTTTCGCTACTTGGTTTCTCATCAAGGATGACAAATTTTATGCCATTTTCAATGACTGTATTTATAGAACCACGGCGGATTCTATTATAGACTGCTTCTTTTGTTATGCCTAAAATTTCTGCAGCTTCGTTTATAGCTAGCTTTTGCATCGAATTTCCGTTTAAAATAAAATAAAAAAATTGCTTTGATTATAAAAAAATAAGGCTAAAAGAAGAGTTAAACAAAGAGAGCAAAGCCCTCTTTGTCTTGGTTTTAGAGTCTTGACTCGTAGCGTCTAAGCATATAAAGACGTTTAAGCATTTTCTTGCGAGCTGCAATTTTTTGTTTTTTGCGGATCTCAGTTTTAGGCTCAAAGAAGCGTCTAGCTCTTGCTTCAGTTACTACTAAGTTACGGTCAGTTTGTTTCTTAAACTTTCTGTAACCCTCGTCAAATGACTCGTTAGGATGTACCTTAATACCAGGCAACGTCCTCACCACCTTTCAGATTAAAATAAGCCGTGAGTATAGTTTAATTTTCATAAATTTAAGCTTTTAACTATTTTTTTTTAAAACTCTTTTAATGCCATAAGCTTTATAATCATAAAATTTCAAAAAAGGCTTATTATGTCAAAGGATTTTCATCTTAGCTACGCCAAGAGGCGTTACATTTTTTTTGCCTGTATCACGCTATTTGTCTTTGTTTTGCCATTTATCAGGGTAAATGATGCACAGTTATTTTTACTAAGTTTTGATAAAAGTAGAGTTGATCTCTTTTTTACAAAATTTGATATGCAAGAGCTTTATTTGTTGCCATTTTTATTTATTATTTTGTTCTTAAGCATATTTTTTCTAACGACACTTGCAGGGCGCGTTTGGTGCGGTTGGAGCTGTCCGCAAACTATTTTTAGAACGATATTTCGTGACCTTTTGCAAACTAAAATTTTAAAGATCAGAAAAAATATCCAAAATAAACAAAATGAGCCAAAAGGACAAATTTTAAAGCGTGCTTTAGCAGTTGGAATTTGGTGTGTTTTAGCTCTTGTTATTTCGGCAAATTTTCTATGGTATTTTGTGCCACCGCTTGATTTTTTTGCTTATTTAAAAGAGCCAAGCGAACATGGAGTTTTGCTTGCATTTTGGCTTGTTATTGCTATTTGGTTAGTTTATGATGTCATCATTTTAAAAGAAAATTTTTGTATTTATGTTTGTCCTTACGCTAGGGTGCAATCAGTGATGTTTGATAACGATACGATCCAAGTTATTTACAATCAAAAAAGAGGTGGCGTAATCTATAACGGAAAAGAGAAATTTAAAAAACCAAAAGAAGAAGGCGCGCTGTGTACTGGCTGCGAGGCGTGCGTAAGAGTATGCCCAACGCACATTGATATAAGAAAAGGTATGCAGCTTGAATGCATAAATTGTCTAGAGTGTAGCGATGCTTGTGCTAAAGTGATGAAGCATTTTGATGAAAGTTCACTTATTGAGTGGAGAAGTATAAACTCTATAAAAGAGCAAAAAAGAGTCAAAATTTTACGCTTTAGAACGGTTGCTTATCTCGTTATTTTGGGCATTGTTTTGACAGCTGGGGCATTGATGAGTGGAAAAAAAGAAAGTATGCTTTTAAACATAAATAGAACAAGTGAGCTTTATAAAATTTTAGGCGAAAATGAAGTCGAAAATTCTTACGTATTTTTGGTGCAAAATACACAAAATAAAGAGCATGCCTTTTACTTTGAAGTAGATGATAAGAATATAGAAATTTCTCGTCCAAATAAGCCATTTATATTAAAAGCTGGTGCAAAGCAACGAGTCATTGTCACATTAAAATCAAAAAATGAAAATTTAAGCGATAAAGATCTTTTAAAACATATAAATATAAAAGCCTATGCCACCGATGAGCCAGCTATCAGCGTGCAAAGGCAAAGTACTTTTATCTATCCTAAAAGATGATAAAATGGCAAAAATTTAACAGGAAGCAAGATGGCGATATCAGAAAAGGGTAAAAAAAAGATACGAACTTATTGTAAAAACAGCACTTGAGCTATTTTTAGAAAAAGGATACGAAAAGACAAGCTTAAGCGACATCGTAGCGATAAGTGGTGGATCGCTTTCTAGCATTTATACGTTTTTTGAGAACAAAGAGGGGCTTTTTGAGGCGATCGTTGAGCAAGAGATAGATAGCCTTATAAAAGAGATCGATGAGAAAATAGATCTTAAAATTTCTCACAGCTTGGAGGAATTTTTAACTAAATTTGCAACCATAATATTTTCTATCGTTTGTAGCAAAAGGCATATCTCTCTTGGTAGGATAATGATGAGTGAGGGTTCTAAAAATGGTGGCAAACTTGGTAAGACGTTTTTGGATCAAATTTTAAAAAAGATCGATCTTGTGCTTATAAATTTCTTTGAAAGAGATGAGGTAAAAGCCAAACTTGATTCAAAATTTTCAGCCAAATTTGCTGCAAAGTACTTTATACAAAGTGTGATAGGAGCTTATTACTACGATTCGCTTTTGATAAATGAAGAACCAAAGCTTAGTGAAAAAGAACGTAAAAAGCATATTGGCTTGTGTGTTGAGTTGTTTTTGAATGGAATTAGTAAAAAATAAAATTGACTTTTTATTTGTTTTCTAATAGAATCGAGAACTTTAAATTTTTGTAACAATTATTACAAAAACTAAATATGATATTAAAATTTAAAATTAAGAGAGGTTTTTATGGCAAATTTTAAAAGTGCTCTTGTGCTTTCGGTTGCAGTTTTATTTCTAAGTGGTTGTTTCGAAAATAAAGAGAATAAAGCGGCAGCAGGTCGCCAGATGCCACTATCTCATGTGGATATTTTTATCGCACAAAAAACAGACATACCTATTAGTTTTGATTACACTGCAACGGTTGCAAGTAGTCAAGATGTCATCATCTATCCAAAGGTTGGCGGCACGATCATAAAGCAGTTTTTTAAGCCAGGAAGTAAAGTAAAAGCGGGCGATAAGTTATTTTTAATAGATCCAGAAAAATATCAAGCTAGCTTTGACTCACTTGATGCCTCTGTTGGCGTGGCAAATGCAAATTTGAAAAATGCCGAGACCGAGTTTAAAAGAATTTCTGCCCTTTATAAGAAAAATGCAGTCTCTCAAAAAGACTATGACGCAGCAGTTGCAGCCTATGACATTGCAAATGCGAATTTAGTAAGCGCAAAAGCAAATTTAAAAAATGCAAAAATCGACCTTGGTTACACGACTATCATAGCGCCATTTGACGGCGTAGTGGGTGATAACCAAGTAGATGTTGGCTCGCTTGTCATAGCAAACCAAACAAAGCTTGTAAGACTTACAAAAATAAATCCTATTGAAGCAGAATTTTATATCGCTGATGTGGATAATCTAACTAGAAAGACAAATTTGGATAACGGCTCGTGGCAACAGCTAAATAGTGATGCTGTGTTAAGCGTCAATGGCGAAAATTTTAATGGTAAAGTAAATTTTATAGATAACGTCGTAAATACCGCAACTGGCAGCGTTTTAGCAAAGGCTAGCTTTGATAATAGTGAAGGTAAAATTTTACCAGGTGCGTTTGGTCATATAAAGATGAGTGGATTTGTTCAAAAAAATGCCTTTAACATCCCACAAGTTGCTCTTCAACAAAGCGCTACAAACTCTTATGTTTTAGTCGTAAAAGATGGCAAAGTAAGCCAAAAAAATGTAAAAACAGGATATCAAACAAAAAATATGGTAGCAGTCACTGAAGGTCTTGAAGATGGCGATAAGATAATCGTTAATAACTTCCTTAAAATCGGAGTTGGTGCACCAGTTGAAACTGATAAAGACCTAAGTGCGGAATTTATAAACGGCAAAGATGTAAACGCTACAAGTAGCAAGTAAAGGCAGATAGATGTTTTCAAGATTTTTTATAAACCGCCCGATATTTGCGACTGTTATATCTATCATCATAGTTATAGCAGGTTTTATGGGTATCAAGGGGCTTCCAATAGAGGAGTATCCAAGTCTTACTCCACCTACTGTCTCTGTAAGTGCGACATATAGCGGTGCCGATGCGCAGACTATCGCCGACTCAGTCGCAAGTACGATCGAAGATCAGATAAATGGCGTTGAAAATATGCTCTATATGCAAAGCACATCAAGCTCAGCAGGTACTATGAATATAAGCGTATATTTTAAGATCGGCTCATCGTCAAAACAA
This sequence comes from Campylobacter concisus, assembly GCF_003048905.1. Classification (NCBI taxonomy): domain Bacteria; kingdom Pseudomonadati; phylum Campylobacterota; class Epsilonproteobacteria; order Campylobacterales; family Campylobacteraceae; genus Campylobacter; species Campylobacter concisus. Next base: position 754,777 of record NZ_PIRO01000001.1, on the reverse strand, counting down.
GCTACGATCGATGTAAATAACCGCGTGCAAGCTGCTCTTTCAAGGCTGCCTCAAGAAGTGCAAAATATGGGCGTAACAGTGCGCGAAAGAAGTGGCTCGATCCTTCAAGTTGTTGGCTTTACAAATCCAAATATGGATTTGATCGAACTATATAACTATGTAAATTTAAATATTGCTGATGAGATAAAAAGGGTTAGTGGCATAGGTGATACAGTATTGATAGGTACTAAAGAGTATTCTATGAGAATTTGGCTAAAGCCAGATAGACTAGCTCATTTTAAACTAACTCCAAGCGACGTCATTTCTCAAGTAAAAATTCAAAACTCACAATACGCTGCTGGCAAGATAGGCGAACAGCCATCGGATGGTGGTAATCCTTATGTTTATTCTGTTCGTACCGATGGACGTCTTAAAAATGCAGCTCAGTTTGGCGATATAATAATTAAAAGTTCCGATGGATCAGTGTTGAAGCTAAAAGATGTAGCTACCATAGAGCTTGGAGCAGCTAGCTATGCTAACGATGCGATGTTAAACGGCAAGCCGGCTATTCCTCTTTTGTTATTTTTACAAAACGATGCGAATGCTCTTGCTACCGCAAATGCTGTAAAAGAAAAGCTTAATGAGCTAAAGAAAACTTATCCTGTTGGACTAGAGCACACCATAGCTTACAATCCAACAGAATTTATAGATGTTTCAATTGATGAGGTTATAAAAACTTTCATTGAAGCGATGGTACTCGTCTTAATCGTAATGTACTTTTTCTTAAAAAGTTTTCGTGCGACTATCATTCCGATGCTTGCCGTGCCAGTATCTATCATAGGTACATTTGGCGGACTTTATGTGATGGGTTTTAGTATAAATTTGATTACACTTTTTGCCTTAGTTCTTGCCATAGGTATCGTCGTAGATGACGCTATTATCGTCATAGAAAATGTCGAGAGAATTTTGCATGAAGATAAAGAGATCAGCGTAAAAGACGCGACGTTTAAGGCGATGGAAGAGGTACAAACTCCAGTTATCTCTATCGTACTCGTGCTTTGTGCTGTTTTCGTGCCAGTCTCTTTCATGGAGGGCTTTGTTGGCGTTATACAAAAGCAGTTTGCTCTAACGCTTGTTGTTTCTGTTTGTATCTCAGGCTTTGTTGCTCTTACTCTTACGCCAGCGCTTTGTGCGGTTATGCTTAAGAAACAGGAGAGTAAGCCATTTTGGATAGTTCAGAAATTTAACGACTTCTTTGACTTTAGCACTAGACTCTTTACGGCTGGAGTGGCTAAAATTTTAAGGCATATTATTATTAGCTTTATTGTAATTGGTATTTTAGGATTTGCCACTTATAAGCTATTTGATGCTGTGCCAAAAGGGCTTGTGCCTTCAGAAGACAAGGGTGCTTTAATGGTTATCACCTCACTTCCGCCTTCAACAAATATGCTAAAGACAAAAGAAGAAGTAGTCTCGATTAGCAACGCCATTTTAAGCAATCCAAATGTTGAGTTCACTATGGCTTTTGCAGGTTATGACATACTAGCTAGCTCGCTTAGGGAAAATTCAGCCGTTAGCTTTATAAAGCTAAAAGATTGGAGTGAGAGAAAAGGCGCTAACAATGGAGCTGATACATTAGCTGGCCAGTTTAATGGTATGCTTTGGGGCTCAAAAAACTCAATGACATTCGTTGTAAATTTACCACCTATCATGGGTCTTTCAATGACTGGTGGCTTTGAGATGTATCTACAAAATAAAAGCGGCAAGAGTTACAACGAGATAGAAGCAGACGCTAGAAAAGTATCAGCAATAGCTAATGCAAGACCTGAACTAACAAATGTTAGAACCACGCTTGAGACAAATTATCGTCAGTTCAAGATAACAGTTGATAAAGAAAAAGCTAAATTATTTGGCGTAAGTGAGAGCGAAATTTTTAGCACGGTAGCAGCTACTTTTGGCTCTTACTATATAAATGACTTCAATCTTGCTGGTAAGTCTTACCGAGTATATGCAAGAGCCGAGGAAAGTTTTAGAAATAATCCTGAGGATCTAAGAAAAATTTTCGTCCGATCATATGATGGCGGCATGGTGCCACTAAATTCAGTAGCAACACTTACAAGAACGATTGGACCTGATATCGTTGATAGATTTAACCTCTTTCCATCAGCTAAGATCATGGGCGATCCAAAACCTGGCTACACATCAGGTGATGCGATAAGAGCGATCCAAGAGGTCGTAAATGATACGCTAAGCAGCGAGGACTACGCTATAAGCTGGGCGGGAACGGCATATCAAGAGGTAAATTCTCAAGGAACAGGCACAGTTGCTTTTATCTTTGGTATGATCTTTGTATTTCTCATCCTTGCTGCTCAGTACGAGAGATGGCTCATTCCACTTGCGGTTATCACAGCCGTACCATTTGCGGTATTTGGTTCATTGCTAGCAGTCTGGATAAGAGGGCTAACAAATGACATCTACTTTGAGATCGGACTCTTGCTACTCATCGGTCTAGCGGCTAAAAACGCCATTTTGATCGTAGAGTTTGCAATGCAAGAGCGTGATAGCGGTAAGAGTATATTTGACTCAGCGATAAATGCAGCTAGACTTCGCTTTAGACCAATTGTAATGACATCAATTGCATTTACTCTAGGCGTTTTCCCGATGGTTATAAGCACAGGCGCAGGCGCTGCATCTCGCCACTCGTTAGGAACTGGCGTGGTTGGTGGTATGATCGCTTCTACGACGATAGCTATATTTTTCGTGCCAATGTTTTACTATTTGCTTGAAAATTTAAATGAGAAATACTGGAGAAAGGGAGCAAAAAAAGATGAAAAATAAGGCGTTTATACTTATAATGGCGGCGTTTTTAGCTGGTTGCTCATTTCGTCCAGATATGCCAAATGTAGATACAAATTTCACATCTACTTACACTTATGAGACAAGTGATATAAGGGATCTTTGGTGGAGAGAATTTAACGATGAAAATTTAAATTCTCTAGTGGAAAATGCACTTGAGAAAAATACAAATTTACGTGTTGCTTATTTAAATTTAGAGAAAGCAAAAGCAAGCCTTGGCGTTGCTGAGGCTGACTTGCTCCCTGGGGTAAATTTAAATGTAGGCTACGAAAAAGCAAAAAGTAGCGGTGAAACATATACTAAGCAACCACAAACTCGTTATAGAAAATCAGATATAAATTTAGGATTAAACTATGAGATTGATCTTTGGGGTAGAGTAAGAAATAATGTAGCAGCGGCCGAAGAAAGCCTAAATGCAACCAAATTTGACTATGATAGCGCGAGGCTAAGTATCAGCTCAAGTGTTACAAAAAGCTACTTCGCGTTAGTTTCATTAAATATGCAAGAAGCTGTGCTAAGAGAGACTTTAAAAACTTATGAAGACACGCTAGCGCTTCGCAAAACACAGCTTGATCTTGGAAGCATAAACGAGATGACTTATTTGCAAAGTAAGGCAGCAGTAGAAAGTGCTAAGACCAATCTTACTTCTATATTAAACGAAAAGTCAAAGGCTATCACCTCACTAGCCATCTTGACTGGTAAAAGTAATAATGAAATTTTAAGTGGAGCTGTTGCTAGCTCGCAAAATTTACCAGCTTCTCCAGAGATAAGTGCTGGCATTAGCTCTGAAATTTTGCTGAGAAGAAGCGATGTGGCAAAGGCACTAGCTGATTTAAAAGCTACAAATGCTCTTGTTGGTGTTGCAAGGGCTGAGTATTTTCCAAGTATTTCACTAACTGGACTTTTTGGCTTTTCAAGTATTGATTTTGAAAATATCTTTGTTGGAAATGCCAATACATGGAGTATAGGGGGCTCTTTAGCACAGAAAATTTTTGATTTTGGTAGGACAAAAAATAATGTAGCAGTGGCTAAAACAAATGAACAAATTGCCGCTATTAATTATGAAGCAGCGGTAAAATCGGCTCTTGGCGAAGTAAGAGATGCGCTTGTTTCAAGGCAAAATGCAAAAATTTCTTTGGAACAAGTGAAAAATTTGCTAAAATCCCAACAAAGAATTTACTCGCTTGCTAAAGAGCAATATGACGCTGGCTACATTGGACATTTAGAGCTTCTTGATGCGGAGAGAAATTTACTTCAAGCAAAATTACAAGATGTCTCAGCTAAGCTTGATGAGGTCGATAGTGCAGTCGAAGTTTATAGAGCTTTTGGTGGCGGTTTTAAGTTAGAAAAATAATTAAAAAGGAGAGAAATTGGGAACTAAGATATTAAATTTCTTGTTTTCTTGGGGATTTTTTGTTTTTGCTATCGCTCTTGGCGTAGCATTGTGGTTTGCGATAAATTACGTGGATACATTTAGGCTTGAGTCAAGCTTTTATGATATCGGTGAGATATTTATGATGGCGGCTGTTTTTTGTATTGCTTTTTATGTGATCGCAGCGATATTTGTTATTCCTATTAGAGCGATCAAAAAATCTTAATCTTTCATCTAAGGACAAAATCCTTAGATGAACTTCTTGACTTCATTGTGTAAAATTCTTAGATTTTTGATTATTTATTTTAAAAATTTATTTATTAAATTTACCGTATTTATATTACTAATTCTAACAAGTATATTTTTAATAGCTTGCTCAGCTAATCAAGCAAATAAAAAGATAAGTAACTCCGAACTAGAAAACTTAGCTAAACAATATGGTGGAGTATATATATTTGATGAGAAATTTGAGAAAGAGATAGAGAGACAAGAACAAATAAGAGATAGTAAAAGAAAAGAAATTTTAGAGAGAATAAAGACAATACCTAATAAAAATGAAAAAAATAAAAAAATGAGAGAAATTTTAAAAACAGAGTTTTACGATAATCCAAAAATGGATCAAACCCTCTCAAATGGTAAAAGATATTATGAAAATTCAACAGACTATGAAAACCAAACCAAAAAAAAGATAAAAATCCCAACACAATATAAAGAAAAGGTTATAAATTTTATAGGTATAGATAATTACAACAAATATAAACCAGGTTTTGATCTAGGTTATTTTTGTATAGATCAAGAAGGCAATATCGAAGTAATAGATATGACAGTTGATTACTATATTGTAAAAACACAGTATGGACTATTTGGTGATGAAGGTAGAGGTGTATCATTTGCCAAAGAGTCTTTTGGTACAAAATCAGGAGATAATATTTTCTACTTAACAAACAACAAATTCATAAAAGCAAACAAGGACAAGTAGGTGCAAACTAAAAAATCAAATAAAGAGCTAATAAATTGCTTTAAAGACTATATTGATATAGCTGATGCAAGTTATGCAATGCTTCATAATGTATTTGAGAATGAAAGAAATGGACTTGATGAGCTTTATGATAAATGAAGTAAGTTATAAAAATACTTGAAATAAATTTTAATAAACCCCAAACAGCACATAATAAATTAATAATATTATAAATACAATAACAATAAAATATCCAAACTAAAATTTCAAACATAAAAGGATAATCAATGAAATTTCTAGCTATAACACTCTTACTTCTAACAAGTATATTTTTAATAGCTTGCTCAGCTAATCAAGCAAACAAAAAGATAAGTAACTCTGAATTAGAAAACTTAGCTAAACAATATGGCGGAGTATATATATTTAATCAAAAATTTGTTGATGAGATAGAGAGAAGAGAAAAAGAAAGAGAAGATCTAGCCAAAAATTTAGGTGATAAAATAAGATCAAATCCTAGAAAGATAAAACAAGGTGATAAATTTATAACGATATATGATGTAGATATGACCTTGGTAAATCAAAAACTCCCTCAAACCCTTTCAAATGGTAAAAAATACTACACTCGCTGGATAGATTATGAGAACCAAACTGGTAAAAAAGCTAAAACTTCTGAGGTCTATATAAATAAAATAATTGAGTTTATAGGTTTAGAAAATTTTAACAAAGAAAAACCATATTTAGATTTAGGAAAATTATATGTAGATGATAATGGAGAAATAGTTCCTATAAGCATAGATGTTTATTATGAAACATATAGCACTAAATATGGCTTATTTGGAGATGAGGGAATGGGAATAAGCTTTAGTAAAAAAAGTATAGTTCCAGTAAGTGGCGGAAACAAATTCATTCTAATAAACAATAAATTTATAAAAGCAAACAAGGACAAGTAGGTGCAAACTAAAAAATCAAATAAAGAGCTAATAAATTGCTTTAAAGACTATATTGATATAGCTGATGCAAGTTATGCAATGCTTCATAATGTATTTGAGAATGAAAGAAATGGACTTGATGAGCTTTATGATAAATTTGGCAAAGATAATGTCCCTGAAAATATCGTAAATTCTTATAGAGAAGATGAAATAAAAAAGCCTGTTTGGAGATATGCAGATGGCATAACAAAGGGAGATATTTTAAAATCAGACCAAAGAGATGAAAATAATAAAACTATTAAAATGGCAGGAAGCCCTACCGCTTATGCTCTTTGTATAGAAGCAAGATTTATGGCAGATAAAATAGTAAAGAAACCAGTTGGGGCAAATGGAGAAACAAAAGATACTGAACTCAAAAATGATGTAAAAAATTTTATAGCTTTGGTACCAGATCAGCCACCCTATATCTTTTATAAACCTAAATCCATCTCCCCTCGCACGAAACTCTTTGTTAATCGCTATGAGCTAGTAAAGCACATACCTAATCAAAAGTCAGGTTTTAGCTCAACTATATTTTATGACACGCTTAAGTCAAACTATATAATAGGATTTAGAGGAACAGAGATGAAAATAAATGATCTCTTAGATGATGCCTTTATGGCTATCACATCAAGAGCGCTTATGCAAATATCTGCTTTAAAATCACTTCAATCCTCTATGCAAGAAGCTATAAATTCTCATAGTCAAAACTTAAGTGGTTTAGATAATACCGCCAAAGACATCATCCTATCGGGTCACTCATTAGGAGGTCATCTAGCTCAAATATATGCAGTAACTTTCAAAGATAGTGGAGTAAAAGAACTTTATACTTATAACGCTCCAGGAATTTATGGTGGCATATTAGCTTCAGCTTTTACTTGGAGCTTAAGGCTTCTTAGCTTTGTGGCTAAAGCCATAGCAAAAGGTGCAAGATGGATAGCAAGAGTCATAGACAAAGATGGCTTTATAGGAAAGATGGTAGGCTCAGTCTTTAACAAGATAAAAGGCATGTTTGGCTTTAAAGATGATAAGAGCAGCGTAGATGAATATGTAGATGTAGTTAAAAATAATGAACAAGCTCAAAAGACTCTTGCAGATAAAAAAGTAAGCTCTAATATAAATAAAGCTAGCAAAGAAAAAGACATAGACATAGAGATACATCATGTAGAGAGCGTTAAACAAAGTATCAATAGAGATGAAGATAGCTTTTCAAAAGATGTAGCTGTTTTGATAGAACCTACCTTTTCGGTCATATCTGATCTAGGTTATAAGCTAGGCATAGATACAACTGGCGAAGTAAAGTATGAAAATACTGAGAATAGGCACTTGGTGAATATATTAATTAGATCTCACTTTTTAAAAGAGAGCGTTTTGGTTTTATATATGTTGTGCTATCTTTTAGAAAATAAAGAAAATGAAGCCAAGATAGAGGGTAAAGATATAGCTGAAGCGCTTGATTATCTAAATGAATATATCCAGTCGCTTAAATTTAAACTAAAATGCATAAGATCGAAGTTAAATTTAGATGTAAATATAGATGATATAAGTGATGCTTCTATGCTAGATACGCCTTTATATATCTTCTATGCTTATTTAAATCTCTTTTACGAATATGGCAAATTTAGTGATGAAAATTTCAAGCAAGATATGGTCGGGTATATAATAGAAAATTTAGGCAGCAACATAGATAAAAATAGCAACAAAGAAGCACATCTAGTAAAGATACTAGATATAGATGATCTAGATAAACTAGATGCGACAAAGATAGTAAGTGATGCTAGAGCCGGTGATATAGATATGCTAGTGGCTATTTGTGCTTTGAATTTATTTGTATTTGAAAAAAAGATAGATGTAAATGAGCTTGGTAAATACTTCTCTTATAGCAAAAACATCTATAAAAATATAACGATACTACGAGATAATAGAGTGGATATAGCAGAGGCTAGCATCTTTGTAAAAGATAGAATAGATATGCTAAAGAGCATAATAAATCTAAAATATGCGGATCTAGCAAAGCTAAAAGAAAATGAAAATTTTTTAGCTAGCATAGACTCTAAGGACATAAGCTCTAGCGATGAAGCCATAGTAATAGCTAATAATAAATCCGCTCAAAATAATGATGATGTAGCTTACAATAATAAAGTAGCAACCGATGATATAAAAGCTCTTATGAATGAGAGCGTGGGAAGTATCTTTTATAAAAACAACGATACCCTTAGTGTAAGTGCAGTGGATAAAAGTATCGTTGATGTTGAGGTATTAAAGGAGATATTTAAGCTAGATAGTAAAAATATGAATCAAAGAATATATCTAAACTCTGCTCTTTTGTCTAAAGCCAATGAAGAGGAGGATTATCCACTTTATTTTAAAGACGAAAAATATAATAGTGACGAGAATATACCTCTAAATTTTACTCATCAGCCAAGAGATGAGGATAAAGATATAGGAAGGCTAAATGTTGCTTATAGAAATTCTCAAGCAAATATATTAAATTATTCACTACTAAATAAGAGTCTAAATATCAATCTAAAACCAATGAGCAAAAAGACTAAAGAGGCTCTTTCAAATTTAAATCAAAGGCAAAATTTACAAAAAGATAATCAATCTAAAGAAATTTCATCCACTGCAACTTCATGCCCTGTCATAGAAGACGACACTATCATTTGCCCACATGGCGGTCATGTGATCTTAAAAAGTAGAGCGGGCAGGAGTATAAGATCAGACGATCAAGGCGTGATACTTGATGTTGATTTTATAAACTCACCAATAGTAGGCTGCTCTGCTAGGACCCCATGCGTCATAGTAGCTTATGTACCAAGATCAGCACTTAGTCTAAAAAGCATGAATGATCACTACGCTGTAATGCAAGATCTAGTGCCAAACTGCCTAAGCAACACCGGTTCTTCGCTAAGGTGCATAAAAAAAGAGAATAAACTAAAACTAGAGCATAGTTTAAGTAATCCTGTGTTTGAGAATAATAACCTTGCCGTACAAAATCCAAATTTAAATAAGCCATTGATCAGACTTTATATAAAAGCTTTTGCTTCTCAAATAGATAATCTTTTGGTAACTACCTATTATCTATTTGATAAAAAATTTGAAGATAAAAATGGCTTCAGCAAGATCAAACTCAATTTAGACGAGGGAAGAGACGTAGAGGATAAGAATTTAAAGGCTCTTTTAGCGGATAATTATGACGATAAGCGTTATGACATCAAAGAATTTAAACTAAGATATGGAGTGGATAAGCTGAATTTGATATTTGTAGTTCCAAAGAATTTTAGCTCTCTTGATAAAGAGAACTACAAAAAGGCAAATAGCCCGGAAAGTGGGGTAGGCTTTTTTGCCAGTTTAGATGAATTTAATAGTTCTAATATAGAAAAGAACAGACATGCTTACACTTATGTTTTTATGTCTCCAACTGGAGCTAAAAGTATAGAGCTTGAGATAGCTAAAGGGCTAGATAGTGGCTATACAAATGACATAAACACAACTAGCTTTGTAATGCTTGTTAGTTGATAAATTTAAAGAGAGGGATCGTTCTTGAGATTAGATAATACAAAAATTATTAGAAGCATAGAAGACTTGCTTGACGCATTTGATGTTTTTGCTGACAAATATCAAAACATAACATTTTATTGTCGCGATTTAAACCATTTTCATGATACCAATATATTAAATGGAGATGCTTTATATAACAAGACAATCGCGAGGCTATACAATCACAAGAAAGCCAATAAAAATGTGCTTATAAAAACATATAAGTATTTAGAAAAGTCAAATTTATTTAAAAGCGAAAAAGCTGTTAACACAACCAATAAGATAACAATCAAAGATATTGATATAGATGTAGAGGTTCTTAGTAAAGAACAAGATGTAATAGCAGAATTCGTAAAAGAGCTAATAGAACTTGCAAATAATGGTAGAAGCAAAGACAATAAGATTAAAAATTTTGACGATGCATCTAGCCAGTTGGTATCTAACTATAAAAATATAGAGACAAATTTTGAGGCTATATTAGATAAGCTAAAAAATTCGCTAATCAACAAAACCAATACAATACTAAGTCGTGAAAATTTTGATAAAAGAGATGAAACCGTAAAGGCCATAGAAGAGAGCTTTAAAAATATAAAAGAAAATCTCAAAAAAGCTTCAGATGATGGCAATAAATATATTTTAAAAGAGATCACAAAATTTCTAATCAATCTTGTCGACATAAGCGATATAAAAGGATCGTTTAAGCCGCTAGCTTTATTGCTGGCAGCTCCAGAGGCGATAACTACTACTACAAATATAATTGACTTTTTAAACAAAAGGGGCTTTTACGCGTTTTCTGGTCCAGCCGCTAGCTTGCTAGCTACTAAATTTGGCTTTATACTAGGTCTATTAAATACAGTGTCATTTAATAATATATTGGTTTTTACAAATAACGATCAAAAAAGTGGAAAATTTATAGATTTTTCATGCTTTGATATAACAGCCACTAAAGCCAAGAGCAATTATGATGAGTATATTGGTATTTGTTCTGATTTTATTTTAGAGGGCGATGAGCAAAGCTTATTTGACGCTAGAGTAAGCAAAAATGAAAATGTAGATAAGTCTAAAAATATATCTATATGTAAAAACGACAAGAACAATAGCGAAGAGAGCTTACTTAAAAGGATAGAAGAGTGCGTGATCGCAAATAGAGCAAATTTTGTCTATATGCAATATCCATTTTTTAACTCTTTCAAATTTGCAAATCTCCTAAAAGACAAATCCCTAACAACAAAAGACAATACTCACAATACAAATAATAGTAGCGGTATCTCTAAAAACTATCTTGTCGTCTCAAACGCCCCCATAAGGCTAAACGCAAAGCTAAACGAGCACCTTATACAAAACATCTTAAGCTATAAGATAGAAGATAGTATTAACAGGGTTAGCGGTAAAAAGATAGTTGATCCGAAAAATGTAGGCAATGTAAAAGACTATAGTCAGTATTCTATACAAATAGGTGCAAAAAAAGACGAAGACCTTTATCTTTTAAGCTTGAGTCCGTTTACGAGAGTTATTAACTCTAGGCTTGCAAAATTTGAAAAGGATATAGAGGAGTATAACTCATATATGAAAGGTGTCAAAAATTTTCATGGAAGTGACGCAAAATCAGTAGAGGTTTTAAACACCACTTTTAACGCAAAATACAAAAAATTTAATGAGGCAAATTTATATCTAGGTCGCATAAATAGACACTTTAAAAACGCCAAAGATATGGAAGAGATAGTTAATAATGAAGAGGAATTTTTAAAAGCCAATATAAAGGAATTTGAAATTTTCTTTTCAGGCTTAAATTCAAACTTGAAACATGATAAAGTGGCTTATTTTTTAAACCAATACTTTAAAATGCCTAATGAAGGGATGGAGAGTTTTGAAGCAATAGCTGATGAATCTTACAATCAAGTTTCTATAAGGACACATTATTACTACCCTGCTACAAAAATATTTCTTCTAGTGATGGGCTATTATGTCATAAGGCAGATATTTGATAGCTCTATTATTGAGCAAAAAGGATTAAAATTTTCATATCTTTCATCAAACTATGAGACACTAGAGATATTTGGTGAAACACTTAATGTTCTTTACGAAAACACATATTATATACAAGAAAATAATGCTATTGTGCCTATTTACTTCTTCAAGCAAACAAAAGAAGCAAAAAAAGAACAAGATGCTATCTGCATAGAAGAGATAGTAGAAAAAATAGAGCAAAGCCATGTAAGAAATGGTGAAAATATACTAGACGATGACTCCTATAATGAGCTAAAAGAGCTTCTTAAAAATTCTACCGGCATAGACGGAGAAAGCATAGATGATAAGAATTTTGAAAAGTATATTAAACAGATAGACGATGATGAGTATAAATATACTATAGATCTATCTTTAACATCAACATTAGATGATGCCCTATATGATATATTTCCATTTTATGGCTTTTTCATAGACAAGTCTGACGATATAATGAAAAAAGTAATTGACGCTGTGTTCTCAGGTGGTAAAGGCAATATCTTTAAGAATATTTTTATGGAGCTAATAGGAGAACTAAAAGTATTTAGTATGCTAGGCGAAGCGCCAGTTGCAAAACTAGTTCACGAAAACAATAAAAAAGCCTTGAAAAAAATCAAACAAACAGCATTTGCTGGAGTGGTCAAAGTAAAAGGCAACCAACTTCTCTATATATATGTAGATAACAAAAAAAAATCCAAACACAGCATAAAAAAAACAAAACAATGGATAGATGAATTTGAAGTAGGCATAAATGTAAAAAGACAAATAGCTATAAGTGCTGGTAAAAATTTTTTAAAAAATAGCTTAAAAACTTATGCAGAAACTTTAATACAAGCTGGATTTGGCTTTTTAGTAGATAGTTTTTTCATCAACACCTACGAACAACAAAAAAGATCTTATGAACTAATACTTCATAAGTATTTCACAAATAAATTTAATGATACCTATGCTGTTAAGAATATATCTTATGAACCTTATTCAAATAAAACAAGTGAATATACCTACTATCCTATAGAGATATACTCATCTTTTATAAATATAGATCTAAAAAGAACTATCATAGGAGGAAGACTATCTAGTGGAGGACTAGACTATCATAACTTCTTCTACTATGATATAAACACTACTACAAACAAACTAGACTCTAATCTATCTAAAGATATAAGCCTAGATACTATGATATCTTATCTATGTCTAGATGAGCTAAGAACAGATAATAAAACTGATGAAGAGTTCTTTAACAACCTAAATAAAAGAAACAAGAAGCTAGCATATTCACCAAAAGAGCTTATGTTGCAAGGAGTTAAAACATTGCTAACAATAAGTCCATCAAACTCAATAGATATAAAACAAAGAGATGAAATTTATGAGATGTATAAAGCAAATAAAAGCACCTCAAAACAAGCCCTGCCAATAGACAAATACAACGAAGCTATGGAGATACTAGAAGACTTTAAAAATGGAAATTTAAACACTAATGGATCAGAAGTGGATAATAAATCAAGAAGACTACTAAAAGCATTAGATGTGATAGGAAACAACAATGTAAAGGGTATGTATGTGGGGTGTAAGGTTGATTTAAAAGATAAGGCTAAAGAGAATATCCCGCCACGCCTAATAGGTCGTCTAGCTACTACCATAATAATGGAAGATGGTCTATATATAGGATAAGAGATGAAGAAGATTATATTTATCATCATAGCTCTTTTAGTAGCCGGATCACTATTAATAATCAATAAAGGAAATTTAATGAGTAAAGAAAATTTAATGGATAACACTAATACATATACGGTCATAGCTCCAAATGGAATGGAAATACCATTTGATAAAAAGACAAATTTATCAGTTTCACCACTTGATTATGGGAGTGAGACTATAGGTGTAAAAGAGCACTCCCAAATGCTCCTTGACTCCCGCTCCATCCTAGACTCATCTCCATATAAAAACTATAAACCACTATACTATAACCCTAAACCAAACTCTTTAGGTCAAACAGACTATCTATCATTTAAATCATGGCTAGACATTAGTTATAAACCAAGCTCAACTAAACTATCACCTTGGACTAAATCAGAAAAAGCTTACTATGAAAGTTTAAAAGATAAAAGAGATAGATATATCTATCTAGTAAAAAGAAGTAATCTAAAATGCACCATGATAGATATCCCTGAAGATGCAATAGCTAGAGTAGATAGTAAAGGCAAACTAACTAAACCAGAATATGCTGAAATTTATGATGAAGTAGATAGAAATAAAAATACATTAAAATCAGAACTCTTTATAGGAGAGTGGGGAATTTGTGCTGGAGTATTAGGAGATAGTGAATCACTAGGCAATGGAAATGAAGGTGGATTTAAAGCAAGAGAATTTCAAGCAGTATTTTTAGCAGCCCAACTAGGAGAAGTAGAAGCATTACATGTATTAGCAGATTGCTTTAAATACTATACATATACAGTTGGAGTAAATAAAAATTTAGACACCTACGAAAAAATTCTTAAACTATATAAAAACCCTCCACTAGATGAATATGGTATGATGCCTTACCTTGATGAGATAGTAGGAAGCTATTTCGTGATGGATTTTAATAGGGGCGGGGTGGCATTTGATCCAGAAGGAACAACACATAAATTTTTAAGAGAACTCGTAGAAGACGAAGGAAAACTACTAGACCCTAGAGATTTAGATGCTAATGAGACTACTAGGGAAGAATTTATGTCTTACTTAAAAGCTGAAATGCCTCATTTTACAACTAGATTTGATAAAAAAGGGTTTCCAAACAAAATGACAGATAGAGATATAGACCTTTACATCGACTCCACCATCCTAGAATCTAAAATAATGTCTCTAACTCCACCTGAGGGCTATCCTAATGCACCATACTATAACACACCAGAAGAGCTAACAAGACTATATGAGGCTGGTAAATTAGATAAAAAGCTAAATCCACTAACGCCAGTAATGTATAGAGAAAGTTTTCCTGAAGATCTTAGGCAAAAGATATTAAGCTATGCAAAAGAGCATAATATAAAGGATTAGATAATAAATTTAATATCTATGGCTCCAAACGGGGCCACCTACGAACAACAAAAAAGATCTTATGAACTAATACTTCATAAGTATTTCACAAATAAATTTAATGATACCTATGCTGTTAAGAATATATCTTATGAACCTTATTCAAATAAAACAAGTGAATATACCTACTATCCTATAGAGATATACTCATCTTTTATAAATATAGATCTAAAAAGAACTATCATAGGAGGAAGACTATCTAGTGGAGGACTAGACTATCATAACTTCTTCTACTATGATATAAACACTACTACAAACAAACTAGACTCTAATCTATCTAAAGATATAAGCCTAGATACTATGATATCTTATCTATGTCTAGATGAGCTAAGAACAGATAATAAAACTGATGAAGAGTTCTTTAACAACCTAAATAAAAGAAACAAGAAGCTAGCATATTCACCAAAAGAGCTTATGTTGCAAGGAGTTAAAACATTGCTAACAATAAGTCCATCAAACTCAATAGATATAAAACAAAGAGATGAAATTTATGAGATGTATAAAGCAAATAAAAGCACCTCAAAACAAGCCCTGCCAATAGACAAATACAACGAAGCTATGGAGATACTAGAAGACTTTAAAAATGGAAATTTAAACACTAATGGATCAGAAGTGGATAATAAATCAAGAAGACTACTAAAAGCATTAGATGTGATAGGAAACAACAATGTAAAGGGTATGTATGTGGGGTGTAAGGTTGATTTAAAAGATAAGGCTAAAGAGAATATCCCGCCACGCCTAATAGGTCGTCTAGCTACTACCATAATAATGGAAGATGGTCTATATATAGGATAAGAGATGAAGAAGATTATATTTATCATCATAGCTCTTTTAGTAGCCGGATCACTATTAATAATCAATAAAGGAAATTTAATGAGTAAAGAAAATTTAATGGATAACACTAATACATATACGGTCATAGCTCCAAATGGAATGGAAATACCATTTGATAAAAAGACAAATTTATCAGTTTCACCACTTGATTATGGGAGTGAGACTATAGGTGTAAAAGAGCACTCCCAAATGCTCCTTGACTCCCGCTCCATCCTAGACTCATCTCCATATAAAAACTATAAACCACTATACTATAACCCTAAACCAAACTCTTTAGGTCAAACAGACTATCTATCATTTAAATCATGGCTAGACATTAGTTATAAACCAAGCTCAACTAAACTATCACCTTGGACTAAATCAGAAAAAGCTTACTATGAAAGTTTAAAAGATAAAAGAGATAGATATATCTATCTAGTAAAAAGAAGTAATCTAAAATGCACCATGATAGATATCCCTGAAGATGCAATAGCTAGAGTAGATAGTAAAGGCAAACTAACTAAACCAGAATATGCTGAAATTTATGATGAAGTAGATAGAAATAAAAATACATTAAAATCAGAACTCTTTATAGGAGAGTGGAATTTATGTGCTGGCATATTAGGCAATCCATCGGCATTTGGCACCGGTGGTTCAGCGGGATTTAAAGCCAGAGATTTTCAAAAAGCATTTTTAGCAGCACAGCTGGGAGTAGTAGAAGCATTAAACTACCTAGCGGACTCTTTTAAATACTATACTTATGGTATGGGGGTAAATAAAAATTTAGATACCTACACGAAAATTCTTAAACTATATAAAAACCCTCCACTAGATGAATATGGCATGATGCCTTATCTAGATGAAATAGTAGGTAATTACTTTGTGATGGATTTTAATAGAGATAATTTAGCGGTTATACCAAATGGAGGTTTTTATACTGGCTTAAGAGAGATAGTAGAGGAAAAAGGTGAACTTCTTGATCCTAGAGACCTAGATGCTAATGAGACTACAAGAAATGAATTTGATAACTTTATAAAGAAAGTTCTAGATGACAATAAAGAGGATTTTAAAGGAGGGTTTCCTGCGGAGTGGGATGAAAGAAGACTATCTCTTTACATTGACTCCACCCTCCTAGAATCTAAAATAATGTCCCTAACTCCACCCGAGGGCTATCCTAATGCACCATACTATAACACACCTGAAGAGCTAATAAGACTATATGAAGCAGGTAAATTAGATAAAAAGCTAAACCCTCTAACACCAGTAATGTATAGAGAAAGTTTTCCTGAAGATCTTAGAACTAAGATCCTAAACTATGCCAAAGAGCATAATATAAAGTATTAAAGAATAAATTTAATATCTATGGCTCCAAACGGAGCCAAATATAAATATATTAAGCCACTACAATCAAAGACATAGGCATCTCTATGATAACTGGTCTAATAAAAACCTCATATGAAAAATTAGAAGAAAACTATAAAGAGATAATGCACTCAAGTAATATGTTTTTCGTACTATTAACTTAAAAAAATAAATTAATTTTAAGAGATAATTAGACTTTTTTATAAGAAAAATCGCAAATAGCGATCTATACAAATATTGATAAAGAATTTCAATATATTCTAATATCAAAATGACCTAAATTTTGAAAAAATTAAAGCATATTTTTAAACTTGCTTTTAACTTTTTTGTTATAATATCCCAACAAAAATAAAAAGGATATTTTTTATCCTAATTAAGGTTTTAAATTTGAGAGTATATTTAGACAATAACGCTACAACAATGGTTGATCCTGAAGCTTTTGAGCTTATGAAACCATATTTTTGTGAAAAATACGGCAATCCAAACTCGCTTCATAAATTTGGCTCTGAAACACATCCAGCTTTAAGAACAGCGCTAGATCAGCTCTATGCCGGACTAAATGCAAAAGATAGTGACGATATCGTCGTTACCTCATGTGCAACTGAGAGCAACAACTGGGTAGTAAAAGGCATCTACTTTGACAAAATAGCAACTGGCGAGAAAAAGCGTATCGTAACAACCGCAGTTGAGCATCCAGCTATTTTGGCAACTTGTAAATTTTTAGAAAAATATGGCGTAGAGCTTACTGTTTTAGATGTAAATAACGATGGTATAGTCACACCAGAACAGCTAAGAGCTGTAATGGATGAGAATGTAGCACTTGTTTCTATAATGAGTGCAAATAACGAAACCGGCATGATCTTTCCTGTAAAAGAGCTTGCTAGTATCGCTCATGAATATGGAGCTTTATTCCACACGGATGCTGTTCAAGCAGTTGGAAAGATAAAGATAAATGTTCAAGACCTTGACGTTGATTTTTTAAGCTTTTCTGCGCATAAATTTCACGGACCAAAGGGTGTTGGAGCACTATTTATAAAAAATAGTATGCCACTAAGTAGCTTGCTTCATGGTGGTGAGCATATGGGCGGACGCAGAAGCGGCACGCTCGATGTACCTGGCATCATCGGCATGGGTAAAGCACTTGAGCTGGCAAATAAATTTATGGATTATGAGCACTCTCATGTTCGCCGTTTACGTGATAAGCTTGAAGATGCAATTTTACAAATTCCTGACGTTAGCGTCGTTGGTAAAAAAGAACAACGTGTGCCAAATACCATTTTGGCTTCTATAAAAGGCGTTGAAGGCGAAGCTATGCTTTGGGATCTAAACAAAGCTGGCATCGCAGCTTCAACTGGCTCAGCATGTGCAAGTGAAACATTAGAGAGTAACCCAATAATGGAGGCCATAGGGGCAGATAAGGAGCTGGCTCACACCGCACTTAGACTATCTCTTTCTAGGTTTAATACAGAAGAAGAGATTGATTATGCGATCGAGTATATAACAAAAGCGGTAAATAGACTAAGAGGTATCTCTAGTACATTTGCCTACGCCCCAGAATGGCATAAGAGTGGATTATAAAATTTAAAGGAAAATAATATGGCAAAGAATAATTTGATCGGAGGCTCTATCTGGGATGAATATTCTAAGGTAGTGCAAGATAGGATGAATAACCCTAAATTTATGGGAGAGATAACCGAAGAAGATGCTAAAAAGGCAAACGCAAAGCTTATTGTGGCTGACTTTGGTGCAGAAAGCTGCGGCGATGCGGTTAGGCTATACTGGCTTGTTGACGAAAAGACAGACAAAATAATAGATGCTAAATTTAAAAGCTTTGGCTGTGGCACAGCGATAGCTAGCTCTGATACGATGGCTGAGCTTTGTATTGGCAAAACAGTTGATGAAGCAGTCAAGATCACAAACCTTGATGTCGAAAAAGCTATGCGCGACAATCCAGAAACGCCAGCAGTTCCACCTCAAAAGATGCACTGCTCAGTTATGGCGTATGATGTTATAAAAGCAGCAGCTGCAAGCTATAAAGGCATAGATCCAGAGCATTTTGAAGATGAGATCATCGTTTGCGAGTGCGCTAGGGTAAGCCTTGGTACGATAAAAGAAGTGATAAGACTAAATGACCTTCACACAGTTGAGGAGATCACGCAATACACCAAAGCTGGTGCATTTTGCAAGTCTTGCGTAAAGCCTGGTGGCCATGAAAAAAGAGAATATTATTTGGTGGATATTTTACGTGATACTAGGGCTGAGATGGAGCGTGAGAAGATCGAAGCTCAGGCAAATGCCCAAGCAAATCATACTTTAGGTGACATTAGCTTTGAAGATATGACGATGGTAGGGCAGTTAAAGGCAGTAGAGTCTGTCATAGATAAAGAAATTCGCCCAATGCTCGAGATGGATGGCGGAAATTTAGAAATTTTAGATATCAGAAATGATAACGGCGAAAATACTGATATTTATATTCGCTATCTTGGTGCTTGCTCAGGCTGTGCAAGTGGCTCAACTGGCACTCTTTATGCGATTGAAAATGTCTTGCAAGAGAGCTTAAGCCCAAAAATTAGGGTTATGCCTATTTGATTTTATTGACTAGCCCTTATGGGCTAGTTTTTATTCTCTTAAGAATTTTAAAATTTCACTTCTAATTTGGCTCAAATCACCCACAAAATTTTTTTCAAACTGTGAGCGATTAAAGGTTCGCTGACGTTTTGCTAACTGAGCCGTATGCGTAGCTATGAGCTCTTCAAGCTCGTTTTTAGAAATTTCTTTATCTAAAAAATGCTTGCACTCTTTTAAACCTATTGATTTTAGGGGTTTTGGCTCACTTTTGTATTTATTAAACAAAAATTTCGCCTCATCTATAAGCCCAGCTTCAAGCATGCCTTTTGTTCTCTTTTTGATACGTTCTCTAAGCTCATCTTTATCCCATAAAATTTCAAATATCGCTAGCTCTTTTATGATGCTCTCTTTAGTATTTTCTCTTAGCCAAATGCTTGGGATTTGGTTACTAAATTTATAAATTTGATACCACTTTTCGAGGCGATAAGAGTCGTTTTGGCTAAATTTGCTTGCAAACTCAGGATCGATTTTTACAGCTAGCTCATAAATTTCTTCATTGCTTAAATTTGGCTCACATTTTGGCACATCTGGTGCAAGTCCGCTAAGCATTGATTTTAGATAAAAGCCACTGCCTCCTGTAATGATGAGCGGGCAGTCTTGTAAGCGTGCAAAACCCTTTGCATTTTTATAAATTTCAAAAAATGCCCCAACGCTAAATTCTTCATCAGGATAAATCTCATCTACACCAAAGTGCTTTATGGCTTCAAGCTGCTCTTTATTTGGCTTTGCACTGGCGATATCTATCTCTTTATAAAGTGCAAGCGAATCAAGGCTTAATATGACGCCATTAAGCTCCTTTGCAAGCTCAAATGCAAGATCGCTCTTGCCACTTGCTGTGGTGCCAATTATTGCAAATTCTTTAAACAAATCTAGCCCTCATAAAACGAGCTAAAGAGTAAAATTTCATCATTTTCCTCGTTATTTTTGCCATCTTTTATAAGACCAGCCAAAACACCGGCAAAATACGGAGCAAAGCTAAGCTCATTTAGTCCATAAGCTTGGTTATAGATCAAGTTACTATATATGTTATCGCGTCCAAGAGCTGGCTTATCGTTTGAGCTAAGAAGCACGTAGTTTGCTCTAAAGCTAGGCTCTTTTAGCTCGCTTATACCAAGATGTATCTTTAGCTCATTTAAAAATGCATTAATCTTTTCAGTTTTAACAAGTGTATCGATAGCGCCGACTTGTAAATTTGTAATAATCGTAACACCATTTTTAGTTGGATAAATTTTGGCAAATAGATCATTTAAAATGATTGGTTTTTTAGGGATTTGTCCTTCGTTTAGGCTAATATCAATAGTATAAAATTTAGCCAAAATTGCATTTATGCTCGTGCCTAGTTTATTTGAAAGCTCTAAATTTTTTGAAGCGATTACAAAGTTATCGGCCTCATATTCGCCGTTATTACCGGTAGCTTTTTGCACTATTTGCCCTTGTGTTTTTAGCTCATAAATTTCATCATTTATAAATTTTACCCCAAGAGAATTTAGCTCATTTATCAAAGCTTTTTTTAGCTCATTTGTATCAATACTTGCGTTGTTGGCTAAATTTATAGCGCCTTTTATGTTTTTATTTATTAGCCCAAAATTTGCAAGCTCTTTATCTACGCTTAAAATTTCTTGCTCGCTATGGGCAACCTTTATCTCATCAAGCCTTTTTTTAAAGCTTTCGTCATTGCTAAAAAGTAGATAAACGCCGCTCTCGTCGAAATTTATCTGTGGATATTTGTTGTTTAAATCTCTTAAAATTTCAAAGCTTTTCTTACCAAATTTTGAAAACAAAATTTGCATCTTTTTGTCGTGAGCTTTGGTTGATTTAAGTGTAAAATTTGTCATCCAAGCTCTAAAATTTTCATTTAAGCAAATACTTATATCAAGCTCGCTTTTTTTGCTAACTAGCCCCATAAACGAGCTAGATATCGCTCCATCTTTTGCAAGAGCGTGTGTGCCAAAAGGCGTTAAAATTCCATTTGTAAAATCATCTTTTTGGCTGCTAATAATTAAAATTTCTTCACCTTTTTTAGCTAATTCGTAAGCCGTAAATAACGCACTAAAACTATCTCCAATAATCGCTACTTTGCCCATAATAACCCTTTGTTTTAAATTATTCTTGTAATGATAATATAAATTCAAATTTAAAGCAAAATGGTGTAAAATCAACCATTTTTAAAAAAAATGGAAATTTATCAAATGATAGAAAAATTAAAAATTATCGCTGAACTTATCGTTTTTAAGCATTCTGTTTTTGCTTTGCCTTTTATTTTTGTTGCGATGATAGTTGCTAGTAAGATAGAAAGTGGCTCGGCTTGGTTTGGCTTTAAACTGCTTATTTTAGGTATTTTTTGCGCTGTTAGTGCTAGAAATTTTGCTATGGCTTTTAATAGATACAAAGATGAAGATATCGATAAGCTAAATCCGCGAACTGCGCGCCGTCCAAGCGTTGATGGTCGTATCGGCAGGAGCAATATGCAGCTTTTCATCGCAGCAAATGCGTTTATTTTTATCGTATGTGCTTATTTTATAAATTCGCTCGCATTTTGGCTAAGTTTTCCTATTTTAGCTGTTCTTGGCGGATATTCGCTATTTAAACGCTTTAGCGAGCTAGCACACTTGGTGCTTGGCCTTAGCCTAGGTCTTGCTCCCATCGCTGGCGTGGTCGCAGTGAGTGCTGCTATACCGCTTTGGAGCGTATTACTTTGCCTTGGTGTGACATTTTGGGTAGCTGGATTTGACTTGCTTTACTCACTTCAGGATATGAAATTTGATAAAGAAAACAAGCTCTTTAGCATACCAGCTATTTACGGCGACAAGGCTACACTTTTTTTATCAGCTATTTTTCACGCTTTAGCTTTTATATTTTGGCTACTTTTTGCTTGGGCGGCTGGGCTTGAAGCGATGGCATTTTTTGGAATTTTAGTAAGTGGCGTTATTTTATTTTTTGAGCATAGGATCGTAAGACGCGACTTTAGCAAGATAGATAGAGCATTTTTTACGTTAAATGGCTATTTGGGAATTTTATTTTTTATCTTTGTTTGGATTAGCGTATTATGAGTGAGATTAAGCTGTTTAAAGCGCCTCTTGATATGGAATTTGAGTCTGATAAAGATGGGAGCGAGAAATTTAAAAGAGAGTTTGACTCTATCTTACCGGGCGAAGAGGACGCACTTGGGGCTTGGCTAAAACGAGCTAAATCACGTGGCGAAACCAAAGAGAGCGATCAAGTTTTATTAACTTTGCTGATCGAGCTTCATAGAAAAGTTGACGCGCTGAGTGATTATATTAAAAATGAGCATAAGCAATATTTGCCACTAAAAGAGAGGACGAGTATCGAAGAAATCGGTTTTACGCATATAAAAATAAGCGAAGAAAAATTTATAAAAGATGAAATTTACTACGCAAGGATTGCTATGCCTATCTTCCCAAAGAGAAATTTGAGCCTTTATTTAAGAGCTATTAGTGAAAATTTAGCAAAGATAGAAAATATGCACGAAGAGGATGAGGCCGACTGGAACGCTTACGTAACAGCTAGAGAGCGCGTAATGATAAGAGAAATGAGAGCGAATTCGTAAAGGAACAATATGGAAATTTATATTTTTTTAGGCTTTGGTATCGTTTTGGCGATAATAGTAGCTTTAATGTTGATAAAAGATAGTGAGACAAATAAAAAATTTGCGAGATTTGAGCGAGCGATAGAAAGCATTATGCAAGAGAATTTCAATCTAAAAAAGCAAATTTCAATGCTTGAAGGCGAGGCGTTTAAAAATAGTGAACAATATGAGCCACTTAAAAAACAGATAAAAGAAAATATTGATTTGCAAATAAATGAGAAAATTGTGCCAATAATTCGTGCGATTAAGAGTATTGAGCGAGTAATTGATGATTTTGCAACAGAGCAAAAAGATAGGATAGTTAGTCTTGAAGAGCGAACAAGAGATATTAATAAAATCGCACCAAGCGTCATCAATGAAGAAGAGCAAATTCTAAAAATGTTTAAAGACGGAAAAAGTGCAGCGATGATCGCAAAAGACCTTCATGTTGGAATGGGGCGAGTCGAGTTTGTGCTTAAATTTCATAAATTAGCCTAAATTTACAGGCTAATTTTAAAAAGACTAATCTACTCTTAAACTACAAAAATTGGCTTAAATTTTTATTTTGATTTAAATCTTTTAACATATAATTGAAAAAATTATAAAAAGCTCTAACCAAGCTTAAGAAGGTGCTTTATGCTAATCGATAAATATGGTCGGGTTGTTGATTATTTAAGGATTTCTGTAACTCAGCGTTGTAACTTTAGGTGTAGGTATTGTATGCCTACAACGCCATTTAGCTGGACGCCAAGGGAGAATTTATTAACCTTTGAGGAGCTATTTTTATTTGTAAAAGTGGCTATCGATGAAGGTATAAAAAAGATAAGAATCACTGGTGGCGAACCGCTTGTACGTAAGGATTTGGACGTTTTTATAAAGATGATAAGTGATTATAACCCAGACATCGATCTAGCGCTTACTACAAATGGCTATATGCTTTCACATTTTGCCAAAAGGCTAAAAGACGCTGGACTAAAGCGCATAAATATGTCGCTTGATACATTAAATGAGCAAAAGGCTAAATTTATCGCACAAAAAAGTGTCTTGCACGAAGTTTTAGCTGGCTTTGAAGCAGCTCATGATGCTGGATTAAAGGTAAAAATCAACACTGTTGCACTAAAAGGCGTAAATGATGATGAGCTTATAAATTTGCTTGAGTTTGCTAAATTTAGAGATTCTCAGATCAGATTTATTGAGTATATGGAAAATTCACACGCAAGAGATGATCTAAAAGGGCTAAGTAGCGATGAAATTTTAAAAATCATCTCACAAAAATATAATGTCACGAAAGATGGAAAACTGCCAAATGCGCCTGCGTCTATTTATAGACTTGATGATGGTTATAAATTTGGCATCATAGATCCACACAAGCACGACTTTTGCGAGAGTTGCAACCGTATCAGGCTAAGTGCTGAGGGGCTTTTGATACCTTGCCTTTACTTTGAAGAGGCTCTTAGCATCAAAAAAGCGGTTGAAAAAGGTGATATCGTAGCTGCAAGTGAAATTTTAAGGCAAGTGCTAGCAAACAAGCCAAAAGAGAACAAATGGGCGATAGGTGCTAGCAATGAAACCTCTTCGCGTGCCTTTTATCAAACTGGTGGTTGATGAGCAAAGAGCTAGAGCTAGTTGAAGCGTTTTTAAGTATCCAAGGCGAGGGGGCTTACCAAGGCAGACTCGCCATATTTTTACGCTTTTTAGGTTGCAACCTAAACTGCTCTGGCTTTGGCGTGCAAACAAAGTCTTTAAAAACTGGCGAAAGCTTACTAGGATGTGATAGTATAAGGGCTGTTTTTAAAGGGCATTTTAATTATAAAATTTACAGCGTAGATGAAATTTTAAGCTTAGTTGATAACCTATGTAAAGGCTTATTGCAAAAACCGATCATTGTTTTAACCGGTGGCGAGCCGCTCATTTGGCATGAAAATGAAAATTTTATAAATTTGGTAAAGAAATTGCTTGAAGATTATGAAGTGCATTTTGAGACAAATGGCACTATATTAATTGATTTTGCTAAATATGAAATTTATAAAAAATGCCATTTTGCACTTGGTGTAAAGCTAGCAAATAGCGGAGTTAGCGAGCAAAAACGTATAAATTTAGACGCTATTTTAGCTATTAAAAATAATGCAAGAAGTAGCTTTTTAAAATTTGTCCTCTCGCACTTTGACAAAAGTGAGTTAGACGAAATTATAAATATAAAAAATCAAGTTGATTTGCCGGTTTGGTGCATGGCAATAGGGGCGAATAAAGCTGAGCTTAACGAAAATGCTTTAAAAACAGCAGAATTTGCCATAAAGTATGGATTTAACTACTCAGAGCGTATCCACATCAGGCTTTGGAGCGATAAAGAAGGTGTTTGATGATTATTAGAAAGCTTTTTAGATTTGAAAATGCACATATTGTGAGATTTTGTAGCTCAAAGCGTTGTAGGACTAGCATCCACGGACACAGCTATGTGGCTGAAATTTTACTTAGTTCAAATTTTCTTGATAATGCTGGCATGGTTTATGATTTTGGTTTAATGAAACAAAATATAAAAACGATCATTGATAGTTTTGATCACGCTACGACAATATTTTCAGGCGATAATGATGAGTATAAAAATGATCTAAAAAAGCACTCGGCAAGATGGATCGAGATCCCGTTAAATCCAAGCGCAGAGCAGTTTTGCCGTATATTTTTTGTTATGATAGAGCGACTGCTTGAACTTAGTGTGATGAACAACGGTGAGCGTGAAGTGAAGCTTCATAGCATTATCGTGCATGAGACTGATACAGGCTATGCGCAGTGCTTTAAAGAGGACACCGTAAATGCGCAAATGGGCGAGATAAAGCTAGATGAGATCAAATTTTCAGATGCTATCATAGAAGAGTGGGAAGATAAAAATTTATTCGAGAAAATGAAAAATAGGTTAAAAATAGAAAATCCAAAGGACGTTTGATGAAAAAAATTATAACTTCTTTTTTATTTATAGCTGGTCTATTTGCGGGTTGTGGAGATAAAGATGAGGCTAAAAACGATGTTAGCGAGCCAGTACCGAGTGACGTAACTATAGCTCAACCAGACGCAAATGTCACAATTGATGAACAACTCCCACCTGAGCCAGTTGTGGAAGAGAACGAGCCTTCTAAAGAGAAGAAATGAACGAACATCTCTCCTCTCTTTTTGCATACACTTTGCCTTTTCATGTGACATTTTTTTATGCGCTAGTTGCCTGTAATATACTTTATTTAATACTTACTCAGTTTAGCAGCAATAGCAAAAACTATGTGCTTCGTATAAGATATTTTTTACCGATTTATCATATGCTACTTAGTTTTCTTGTGCTAACCGGACTTATTTTATGGGCGTATTATGGATATGAGTTTAAATTTAATGCTATAAAAATGTTAATTATCTTAATAATTTTAATCGCACTTAGTGCCATAGGTTTTAAAAGGCTAAAAATTTATGCAGCTAATGGCGACTTAGAAAAATTTAAAAAATTTGCCCTTATTAAGGGATTTTGTGATCTTGTTTTAGTTATAGTTGCAGGGATTTAGATGAAATTTTTATATGATAAAAATGCAGGTAATGAAAGCTTAAAGATAGTAAATGAAGCTTTTTTGCACCTAAAAGCTAGAAGAATGCAAGCTGGTGAGCGAATAAGTGTTAGAAATTTACGAGACTTTAAAGAGTATATTTATGAAATTGATGAGATTGATAGGCGAAGTGCGAGCTTAAATCTTGTCTTTGCCAGCTCAAATGGCGAGCATAAATTCGACTTTACGATCGCTTGGGCTATCGTCGATCCAAAGACGATTGAAAAGACATTGCCATTTTTAAACGAACTTGGCGTTGGTAAAATAGCTTTTGTCTATACTAAATTTTCTCAGGCAAATTTTAAGATAGATATCGAAAGGCTAAACTACATAAATGCTCTCTCCTGCGAGCAGTGCGGACGAACTTCACTAATGGAGTTTGAAATTTATAAAAATTTGGACGAGCTAATGAGCGTTTATAAAAATGTCTCAGTTATAAATTTTGGTGGTAAAAGCTTAAATGATAAAAAAGATGATGAGCTTTTAATAATTGGTCCAGAGGGTGGATTTAGTGAGGATGAGACGGCTAAATTTAAAAATAGCTACTGCCTAAATACAAAAAATATTTTAAGATCACAGACTGCGGTTATCTCACTAGCGGCAAAATTTCTAGCTTAATTTATTTGATTTTTAGATTTCTTTTTATATAATCAACAACTTTTAATGTAGATAATTAGCCCAAAAATAATAAAGGAAAAATGATGAAAAAAGATATCCATCCAGAATACGTAGATTGCACTGTAACTTGTGCTTGCGGAAACACTTTTAAAACAAAGTCAAACAAAAGCGAGATCAGAATTGACATTTGCGACAAGTGCCACCCATTTTTCACAGGCAGCGAAAAGATAGTTGATAGTGCTGGCCGTGTTGAGAAATTTAAGAAAAAATACGCTCAAAAATAAGCCTTGCTCTACTTTATTCCTACTCCAATAGGAAATTTAGAAGATATCTCGCTTCGTGCGATTAGAATTTTGCGTGAATGCGAGATAGCTATTTGCGAAGATACAAGAGTCTGCAAAAGTCTTATAAACTTGCTAAATGAACGTTTTGACGCAAGTATAAATATATCAAAATTTATTCCACTTCACACTCACAACGAAAATGATTTTTTTGTAAATTTAAGTGATGATTTTTTTAGCAGAAATGTAGCCTACATGAGCGATGCTGGCATGCCGGGCATAAGCGATCCAGGCGTTAGCCTAGTAAGATACGCTCAAAAAAATGATATCAAATACGAAATTTTAAGCGGAGCAAACGCCGCACTTCTAAGCGTGGTCGCAAGCGGGCTTTGCGATAAAGAATTTGTTTTCTTAGGCTTTTTACCAAATACCGGTAGAGACAGAGCTTTAGCTATACAAAATGCTTTAAATTTAGCCTATCCAGCCGTAATCTATGAAAGCCCAAAACGTATATTAAGCTTGGTGCAAAGCATCGCAAATTTAGAGCCAGAGAGAGAAATTTTTGCTATAAAAGAGGCTACGAAAAAATTTGAGAGTAAGTTTAAAGATAGTGCTAAAAATTTAGTCCAAATTTTAGAAAAAGCAAATTTAAACGGCGAGTGGGCGGTTGTTATCTCAAAAAGTGACAAAACAGCCACTCAAAATATTACAAAAGATGAGATACTTTCGCTCGATCTTGCTCCAAAAGTAAAAGCAAAATTGCTTAACAAAATAACTGGAGAAGATGTAAAAAAGATATATGATGAACTTACGAAAGCTTAAATTATAGGCCGCAAAACTACTAAGTGACACTGAAACGAAAGTGTAAAATTTACTCTAGTTACATACAAAAATAAGTTAAATTTTAATTGACTTTAGCTACCATAAGTTACCATGATAATATACGGAAAACAACTATTTTTACATATTTTGAACAAGCGACCACAGGTATTAGAAGAGATATATCTCTCAAAAGAGTGTGACAAAAAACTCTTCTCTAAAATTTGTGGCACAGGCAAAAAAATTATTCGCGTGGATAATCAAAAAGCACAGTCTTTAGCTCGCGGTGGAAACCATCAAGGTTTTTTAGCGAATGTTAGTGAGTTTGAATTTTCAGGCATTGCTGAGCTTAAAAAGCTAAATTTTATCGCTATTCTTTATGGTATAAGCGATGTTGGCAATATCGGTGCTATCGCTAGAAGTGCCTATGCTCTAGGCTGCGAAGGTCTTGTGATAGTGGCAAAAAGTATAAATATGCAAGGCGTTTTAAGATCAAGTAGTGGTGCTGCTTATGAGATACCAATAGCGATTTTTGAAGATGGGCTTAGTTTATTAAATGAACTAAAGCAATTTGGCTTTAAAATTTATGCAACAGCAAGTAATGGCAAAAACGTAAAAGAGATGAAGTTTGCCGGTAAAAGAGCTTTGGTGATGGGCTCAGAGGGCGAAGGCATACCGCAAAAAGCTCTAGCAAAGTGCGATGAGTGCATTGGTATAAAGTTAAAAGAGGGCTGGGACTCCTTAAATGTAAGTGCAGCTTTTGCAATAATTTGTGACAGGATGATAGATGAATGAGATTGAAAATTTAAAAGAGATAGGTATAAAGGAAATTTCACGTAAAACGCATATTGAGCCTACATTTTTACAATATATTTTTGATAAAAATTTTGAAAAATTATCACGTTTAAATATTAGGGGCTATGCCAAGATTTTGCAACGTGAATATGATGTTGATTTGAGCGAATTGCTCGCTGAATACGATGCCTTTATACAAGAAAACACTCCAGATGAGAGTCACAAAACTAAAGTTACTCCAAAAATTTCTTCTTACACTCCAAAAGATATTACCATACAAAAACAAAGCGGTACTGGCGGTGCTGGATTTTTATTTTGGCTCATCATTTTAGCTATTATCGCTGGTGGGGCATATCATTTTGATGCTTACAAATATATCGAGAATTTTTTATCGTTTTTAAATGATGAGAATAAAAGTGTGAGCTATTCGCAGTCAAGTATAGTAAATGAGGTGAAGAAAAATATCATCGATACAAATATCACCATCTCTCAAAATAGCCCTAAAATAGAAGCAAACATATCAAGCGTAAAAATTTCAGCTCCAGTTGAGCAAAATGTGACAACAAGTCCTGCAAACATGGAGCAAAATGCTGTAAAGCCAAGCATGGCAGCTCAGCCAGCTCCTAAGATAGAGCAAAACATTACAAAGCCACTAAATGAGGCGGTCATCACACCAAAACAACGCGTTTGGATAGGGATAATTAATCTTGAAAATGGTCAAAAAGTATCAAACGACACAAGTAAAAGCATAAATATCAATTTAGATCAAAGACAGCTTGTGGTTTGTGGAAATGGTAACATTGAGCTAAAGATCGGCGACAAGGTGACAAAATACAATCCAAGTCGCCCGGCTAGATTTTTAGTGGAAAATGGAGAGATGAAATTTGTGAGTTATGATGAGTTTGTGGAACTTAATAAGGGTAAATCTTGGTAAGAAAAATAGCGATTTTCACCGCTTTTAGTGTATTTGCCTATGCTTTTAGCTTACAAACTAGTGCAAGTGCTTTAAGCAATGTTGAAAATGTGCAAATCTCTTTAGAAAATTTAGACCAAAATGGCTCACTCAATGTCAATGAGCTAGTATCAAGATTAAAACAAAACTCAAGTTACGATAGCATTTCATTTGGTTCAAATAGTTTGAATTTAAAATTTATAAGCGAGCAAAAAGTTCCTTCTACATTATTTGTAAAATCAATAAATTCAACTCTAGATGATGCTAACATAAGTATCTCAAGGATAAATTCTCTAAAAAATGGAGATCAAATTTCTTATGGAATTTCGGCCATAAAAAATGGCGGAATAGATCCAAGTTTATTAAGCATAACACTTAGTCAAAGCGGTTTTAAAATTTTAGGATTTGATAGAGTTGATGGGAATTTGGAGATATTTTTAGATGCTCAGAATATGATTCTTAAGGCTGCAAAGGTAAATTTTGACGAAGAGACGCCACTTTTAAAAAGCGGTGGTACTTATTTTGTTGATGTTGAGGGTGCAAGTAGTCTGGATATCGCGTCAAAAGAGTCAAATAGATGGATGCCACTTGTTAGAATTTATGATAAAAATTTAAATCAGATTGACTCTATAAAAGAGGAGCAAGCAAAAACCGCCGTTTCTATAAATTTAGCAATAGGCGCAAAATACGCATTAATTAGCGACAATGTTGATATAAATAATATAAAAAATGAGATAATTATCAAGCTTATAAAATAGGAGTAAGCAGTGTTTGATGAGATAAGATTTAATACAATTGAGCGTTTGCCAAACTACGTTTTTGCCGAAGTAAATGCAATAAAAATGGCAGCACGAAGAGCTGGCGAGGATATCATCGACTTTTCTATGGGCAATCCAGAGGGCAGAACACCACAGCACATTGTCGATAAACTATGCGAAAGCGCGCAAAAGGACAAGACTCACGGCTACTCAGCCAGTGCTGGAATTTACAAGCTTCGTCTTGCCATTTGCAACTGGTATAAAAGAAAATACGGTGTAAATTTAGATCCAGACACCGAAGCAGTCGCCACGATGGGTAGCAAAGAGGGTTTTGTTCACTTAGCTCAAGCCGTGATAAACCCAGGCGATGTGGCTATCGTGCCTGACCCTGCTTATCCGATACACACGCAAGCGTTTTTATTTGCTGGCGGAAGTGTCGCAAAGATGCCACTTCACTATAATGATAAATTTGAGCTAGATGAGAATAAATTTTTTGAAAATTTGATCCAAACTATACACGCAAGTTCGCCAAAACCAAAATACGTAGTCGTAAATTTCCCGCACAATCCAACGACCGTGACAGTGCAAAAGAGCTTTTACGAGCGCCTTGTAAGCATCGCAAAACAAGAGAGATTTTACGTCATATCTGACATCGCCTACGCTGATCTTACATTTGATGGCTACAAAACGCCAAGTATCTTTGAGGTCGATGGTGCAAAAGACGTTGCGGTCGAGTGCTATACGCTTTCAAAAAGCTACAATATGGCTGGCTGGAGAGTTGGGTTTATGTGCGGAAATAAAAGACTTTGCGCAGCACTTAAAAAGATAAAATCATGGGTTGATTACGGCATGTTTACGCCGATCCAGGTGGCTGCTACTGTTGCACTTGATGGTGATCAAAGCTGCGTTGAAGAGATACGCCAAATTTATGAAAAAAGAAGAGATGTGATGATAGAGGCCTTTGCTCAGGCTGGTTGGGAGCTTAAAAAACCAAGCTCTAGTATGTTTATCTGGGCAAAACTACCGCCAAAAGTTAGTCATCTGGGCAGCCTTGAGTTTTCAAAGCAGCTTCTTACAAAGGCATCAGTCGCAGTTAGTCCGGGTATTGGTTTTGGTGAGGGCGGAAACGACTATGTGCGTCTAGCTCTTATCGAAAATGAAAATAGAATAAGACAAGCAGCAAGAAATATAAAAAAATATTTGAAAGAATTTGAATGAATGTGGCGATATTGGGCGTTGGAACCGTTGGCGAGTCAGTTGCTAAAATTTTACTAAAAAATAAAAAGCTAATCGCAGCAAGAAGTGGCGAGGAGATAGTGCCAGTCATCGGAGTGGTCAGAAATTTAAATAAAAAAAGAGATGCTGGTATCCCTTTGACTGACGATATAAATAGCGTTATAAACCGCGATGATATCGATGTTTTTGTCGAACTTATGGGTGGTGTGGAAGAGCCTTTTAGGGTTGTGAGTGAAATTTTAAAGCGAAAAAAAGCAGTCGTGACCGCAAACAAAGCACTTCTGGCCTATCACAGATATGCTTTGCAAAATTTAGCCAAAAATATACCATTTGGCTTTGAAGCAAGTGTGGCTGGGGGCGTGCCGATCATTAGAGCCTTAAGAGAAGGCTTAAGCGCAAACCATATCGTTAGTATAAATGGCATACTAAACGGAACTAGTAACTTTATCCTAACCTCGATGATGGATGAGGGTTCAAATTTTAAAGACGCTCTTAAAAAGGCTCAAGAGCTTGGATACGCTGAGGCTGATCCTACTTTTGATGTGGGAGGCTTTGATACGGCTCATAAGCTGCTAATCCTAGCAAGCATTGCATACGGTGTGCACGGCGATCCAGAGGATATTTTGATCGAAGGAATACAAGGTATTACACCTGAAGATATATTTTTTGCAAAAGATTTCGAATACTCAATAAAACTTCTGGCCATTGCTAAAAAAAGTGAGGGTAAAATCGAGCTACGCGTACATCCAGCACTTGTGCCACAAAATAAAATGATAGCAAAAGCAAGTGGTGTGACAAATGCGATCAGTGTCGTTGGTGAGGTTGTTGGCGAGACGATGTACTATGGGCCTGGAGCTGGTGGCGATGCAACGGCAAGCGCGGTGATCAGCAATCTCATCGACATCGCAAGAGATAGCAAATCGCCGATGCTTGGATATAAAGTACCGTTTGAATTAAATACGCTTGAGCTACTTGACCGCGACAGGATAAAGACGAAGTACTACTTTAGGTTAAAAGTCGAAGATAAAATGGGTGTGCTAGCAAAGATTACAAATTTGATGAGCGAAAATAACTTATCGATCGATAGCATACTTCAAAAACCAAAAGATGAGAGCGAATTTGCTGTATTGTTTTTTACGACACATACGAGTCTTGAGGCTGATGTAAGAAGGACAATTGAAATTTTAAAAGAGCAAGAGTATATAAAAGAAGAGCCATTTATGATGAGGATCGAGGAGTAGCTTGGGACTAAAAGAGTATCTCTTCGGTAAAAGCTCAGAAGATATGGCATGCGAATTTTTACAAAAGCTCGGTTTTGTCATTTTAGAAAGAAATTTTCACTCTAAATTTGGCGAGATAGACATTATTGCACTAAGTAGTGATAAAATTTTGCATTTTATAGAGGTAAAAGCAACTAGCGGAGAATATGAAGTAGAATACCGACTAAATAAGACAAAATATATAAAAATCTTAAAAACTATAAATTTTTATATGATGAAAAATGAGCCAAATAGAGATTTTCAAGTCGATTTACTTGTCATAAAAAATAAAAATTTAGAACTGATAGAAAATATTAGTTTATAATAAAATTTATTATTTAGATAAAATTTAAATTTAATTTGTATAATTGCCACATTTTAAAAATAAGGAGAAAAAATGGGAAAATACATCGAGCTTACAAAAGAAAATTTTGATGTTACAAAAGAGGGTGTTGCTTTAGTGGACTTTTGGGCTCCATGGTGCGGACCTTGCCGTATGCTAGCTCCAGTGATCGAAGAGCTTGCTGAAGACTTTGACGGCAAAGCAAAAATTTGCAAGGTAAATACTGATGAAGTACAAGATCTTGCAGTTGAGTTTGGTATTAGATCGATCCCAACATTGTTATTTTTCAAAAATGGCGAGCTAGTTGAACAAATGGTCGGTGCACAGTCAAAACAAGCCCTAACTGACAAACTAAATTCGCTTCTTTAATGAGCGAAAAAAGAAGAGGAAGTCTGCTTCCTCTTACCTATATATTTGGTTCATTTTTTGGTGCAGCTATGATAGCGGCTGCATTTGCGTATAGTAACTATCGTTTTTCACAATATAAATTTGTTGATTTTGCGAAGCTAATTTTTTACGAAAAAAGCGAAATTTTCACTCCAAAAGAGCCAAAATACACGCTTTTAATCTTCAGTTCAAATCAATCAAAATTAGAAAAAATTTTACCAACCAAAAATGAAACAGTTGTGGCGATCGATATCTTTCAGAAAAGATATGAGTCAAACTCAACACTAAAATACATAAGCTCAGATATAAATACAGTCCTAGAGCTGATGCGAAATTTAAGCATCACGAAGCTGCCAAGTAGTGTTGAGATAGTTCATCAAAGGGGCGAAATTTACAAACAAAATTCGTCCATAAATGTTTTAGAATAAAGGAAATTTATGCTTGATTTAGCGATCATCGGAGGCGGTCCAGCAGGACTAAGCGCCGGACTTTACGCCACTAGAGGCGGATTAAAAAATGTTGTAATGTTTGAAAAAGGCGAGCCTGGTGGTCAGATCACCTCGAGCTCAGAGATAGAAAACTACCCAGGTCAAAAAGCCCCTGGCGAGAGCGGCTTTGACTTTATGAGCACTTGGTGGAAGCAGTGCAGTGCATTTGGACTAGTTCATAAGTGGGCAAATGTCGTTGGCGTTAGAAAAAATAGCGACGGCAGCTTTGAAATTTTACTTGAAGGCGGCAAGAGCGAGCAGGCAAAGGCTGTCATCGTAGCAACTGGCTCAACCCCAAGACGCGCTGGCTTTAAGGGCGAAGATGAGTTCTTTGGCAAAGGCGTTAGCACATGCGCAACATGCGATGGCTTCTTTTATAAAAACAAAGAAGTAGCTGTTCTTGGCGGTGGCGATACGGCTGTTGAAGAGGCACTTTACCTGGCAAATATCTGCTCAAAAGTCTATCTAATCCATAGACGCGACGAGTTTAGAGCTGCACCAACTACGGTTGAAAAAGCTAGAAAAAATGAAAAAATCGAATTTATAACAAGTGCAACGATAAAAGAGGCGCTTGGCGATAAAATGGGTCTAACAAAGATCGTGCTTGATACCAAAAATGGTGAGCGCGTGCTTGATGTGCCAGGAATTTTTACCTTTGTCGGGCTAAATGTAAATAACGAAATTTTAAAAGACGAAAATGGCAAATTTATCTGCGATATGGTCGATGGTGGACAGGTCAAGACCGATCTTAAGATGCAAACTAGTCTA
Organism: Campylobacter concisus; assembly: GCF_003048905.1. Lineage (NCBI taxonomy): Bacteria > Pseudomonadati > Campylobacterota > Epsilonproteobacteria > Campylobacterales > Campylobacteraceae > Campylobacter > Campylobacter concisus. Next base: position 719,351 of record NZ_PIRO01000001.1, on the reverse strand, counting down.
AAAGGTCTCTTTGTGGCAGGCGACATCAGAGAGGACGCTCCAAAGCAAGTTATAGTAGCTGCAGGTGATGGCGCAGTGGCTGCACTTAGCGCTATGAGTTATATAGAAAGCTTGCATTAATACTTAAATTTAGCCAAATTTTTGGCTAAATTTTTTTCTTTTTTCTATTAAATTTTTGATTTTATACGTATTTTTAAAGCCTATTTGTAATCTATCTATAATAAATTTTATGTTAAATTCCAACCAAAAATCAAAGGATAAATTTTGGTAAAAATAGGCCTTTATGGTGCTAGTGGAAAGATGGCTCAAAGTATCATTTCTTGTTTAAAAGATGAAAAAGATGCCACTCTAAGCATCGCTTTTAGCCAAAAAAATCAGGTTGAAAATTTAAGTAACGAACTTTTGACAAATGACTTTGCTAAATTTTTTGAAGCATGCGATGTGATAATCGACTTTAGCCAAAAAGAGGCTACAGTAGCACTGCTAAACTACGCTAGAACTAATCCAAAACCACTAGTTATCGGTACGACCGGGTTAAATGACGAAGATAAAAACTTACTCCATTTAGCATCTGGAGCTATGCCTATTCTTTACGCAACAAATATGAGTTTGGGCGTAGCTGTACTAAACCGCCTTGCAAGGATCGCTTCAAAAACATTAAGAGAATTTGACATAGAGATAGTAGAGCAACACCATAGGCACAAAAAGGACGCTCCAAGCGGCACAGCAATGACCTTAGCTGGTTGCGTGGCTGAGGCTAGGGATCTAAATTTAAAAGATGTTTTAGTCACTGGTAGAGCTGGCATGGTGGGCGAAAGAAGCAAGGACGAGATCGCAGTCATGGCGCTTCGTGGTGGCGATGTAGTCGGTCGCCATACGGTTGGCTTTTATAATGACGGCGAATTTATTGAGCTAAATCACACCGCAACGAGTAGGGCAACCTTTTCAAAAGGTGCGATCAGGGCTGCCGTTTGGTTAAAAGATCAAAATAGTGGCCTTTACTCGATAGACGATAGTTTAGGGCTTGATGATTAAATTTGAGCTTGATGATGCAGAGAGCTACAAGCTAGAATTTGGTGATAAATTCTATCTGCCGGAGTGTGAAAAGCGTCAAAATTTAAGAACTGGCGATGAGATCAAGTTTAACTACAAAAATGTTCTTGAAATTTACAAAGATGATGAAAACTAAAGGAAAAAAATGTGTGCAATAGTTGGTATTATAAATTCTAAAGATGCAGCAAAGACTGCCTATTATGCGTTATTCTCTATGCAGCATCGCGGTCAAGAGGCGAGTGGCATTAGCGTTTGTGATGATGGAGAAATTTCTACTCACAAGGGTAATGGCCTAGTTACAGAGGTTTTTAATGAAGAAATTTTAAGATCACTAAAAGGTGATATGGCTATTGGTCACAACCGCTATGCAACGGCTGGTAAAAACTCAGGTCGTGACGCCCAGCCAATAGCCGCTAACTACTCTTTGGGGCAGATTTCGATAGTCCATAATGGAAATTTGGTAAATAAAGATGAGGTTAGAGATGAGCTTATTAAGGATGGTGCGATATTTCAGACAAATATGGATACTGAAAATATCATCCATCTAATTGCAAGAAATCATAGTGAACACTTGCAGGACCGTATTATCGCGGCACTTGACAAGATAAAAGGTGCTTATTGTCTGCTTATCCAGTCACGCCATAAAACCTTTGCCATAAGAGATCGCTGGGGTGTTAGGCCACTAAGCCTTGGCAAGCTAAAAGATGGTGGATATATCGTAGCTAGCGAGACTTGTGCTTTTGATCTTGTGGGGGCTAGCTTTATAAGAGATATCAGGCCTGGTGAGATGATAGTTTTTGAACATGGAAAAAGTGAGTTTCAAAGCATTCAAATTTATGAGCCAGATCCTAGAATTTGTGCATTTGAATATATCTATTTTGCGCGTCCAGATAGCGTGATAGAAGGTAAAAGTGTCTATGAAGTTAGAAAAAAAATGGGTGAAGTACTAGCTAAGAAGAGCAAAATCAAAGTAGATTTTGTCGTACCTGTACCAGATAGCGGAGTACCAGCAGCACTTGGGTATGCAAACGAGAGCAAGATCCCTTTTGAGCTAGCTATCACTAGAAACCACTATGTGGGTAGAACCTTCATCGAGCCAAGCCAAGAGATGAGGAATTTAAAAGTTAAGCTAAAACTTAATCCGATGTCATCGGTTCTAAAGGGTAAAAGTATCGTTGTTATCGACGATAGCATCGTTCGCGGTACTACTTCAAAAAAGGTGGTTGATCTTTTAAGACATGCGGGCGCTAAAGAGATTCATTTTAGAGTCGCATGCCCTGAGCTTAAATACCCTGAGCGATACGGTATCGATACGCCAAGCTTTGAAGAGTTAATAAGCTCTAAAAAAAATGCAGAGGAAGTAAGAGAATATATCGGTGCAGATAGCTTAGAATTTTTAAGCATAGACGAACTTAAAGAAAGTATCGGCAATGAGCGAAGATATTCGCTTGTAAGCTTTGATGGTGACTATTTCATAAAGTGAAAAATTTAGCCATTTTTTTGCTCGTTGTACTATTTTTTAGTGGTTGCTCACAAAAGAATCCAAGCAAAAAAGATGAAATTTCTATTTACGTAAACTACTATGAGATAAATGGCACAAAACAGCAACTACAAATAAAAACTGCCCAAAATTTTGTAGAACAAAATGCTAGTGTGCCATTTTTTGGTGTAGTAAATTTTTTAGTAGAAGATAAAATTTTAAATGCTTATTCGCTTGCAAAAGGCACTATAAACGTACTTGAGGTAAATAATAGCTCTATAAATTTAAATAAATCAAGTGATATTCTAGCTTTAAAAAAAGCTAATGAGATAAAATTTTATGAGATAAGGCCTGATGTGCTTGAGAGTGTTAAATTTGGCTCACAAAATAGTGTTTGTGGCGATTTTTTGTTACAAAAGCCAGTGTATGTAAATGTAGCAACAAACTACTATTTAAGAGATGATAGTTTTTTTGCAAGCATTATAGAAGCAAATTTCTTTTATAAAAAAGGTGCAAAGATCCTAAAAAAAGAGTTTGTTTATAATATAGCCGAGACTAAAATCCTAGAAGAAGCAAAAGAATTTACACAAAAGACAAAGCAGCTCTTTTTAAATGACCTACAAAAATTGGGCAGACTACTTGACATACTTTGTACTTTTTAAATCTTTAACTTAAAAATTCGTGTTTATTGCAGATGCTAAAAAGATAAAATTTAATCTAAAATCAAACTAAGACTCAGCATTTTATCCTATGAAATTTGTAAAAATTTGCTTCAAATTTGACTTAGTAGCAATTTAGTTTTGTGATATTCATGCCATTTTTAAAGTAAGGCGGATATGGCATATATACGGTAAATGGTGTGCTTTTTTGCTTTGGTAAATTTTTGGCTACATCAAATTTATATTCAACTGTATTTGGCCTCTCGTCCTTATCTGTGCCAAGAACCCATGAGAAAAATGAAAGCCCACTTGGCTTAAAAAATGCTTCCCCACCAAGGTCATTTTTATTTAGTGGTTGATTGATTAGTTTGACTGTCAGCGTGCAGTTGCTAATTGTAAATTTACCGATGTTTCTCACTTGCCCCTTAAAAACGATACTCTCATTTCGTAAAATTCGCTCACTTTTTACATTTTCAAGCATGCCTTTTTTTGTATATTTGTCAAGCACTAGCATCAAAAAAATAGCAAGTGTGGTTGAGACTAGAATATTTGTAAAAAATAGTGATAAAAATAACTTTCGCTCAGCTCTAAGCGAGAGAACAAGAAATAAAATAGAAAGCAGAGCAATCGCAAAAAGAACGATAATATGAACGATCGTAAAATATGCTGAGCTCATCAAAAACACTCCACTTTTTTAGAGATATTGTAGTCTATAAACGCGAAATCATTGACAAATTCTTTAACTTCAATGCTTTGCTTTGGTAGAAATTCCTCGTTTAAGATGATTCTTTTTCTAGCAAATGGATTAAGTGAGTTAAAAAAATCTTTCGTATTTTGTCTTGAGCTTAGATAGAAGTCAAGCTCGATTTTACAGATATTAAGTGCATTATTTGAATTATTTGTAATATTAAAATCGACCATTAACGCATCGACATATTGAAGCTGCTTGGTGGTTATTTTGCTTATGCTAACTGGCCTTAAATTTTCATTTATATATTTGTTCACGTAGTAATTACCTACAAAAAGTCCGAAAAAAGCAGCTAGAATAAATAAAAATCCTATCTGCCACCACGACTTTATCGCTATAAAAATCCCTAAAAGCACAATTAGTATAAATGCTAAAAATATCCAGCCATAGGTTAGAAAATCAATGAGCTTTGCATTTTGCAATACAAAAAGCAAGTTGTGCTTAATGCTATTTAACATCTCGCGATCTTTTCTCTTCAATGCCGCTTATGCCAAAACGCCTTGCAAGTTCGTTTTTTACAGCATCTGGATGGATATTATGGGCCGAAAGTGCTACAAGTGCATGAAAGCAAAGATCGGCTGCTTCGTAGATCAGATCATCTTTTGCTTTTTGCTCATTTTGCTTTGAGTTTTCTGCGAAACTAAGATCCTTTGCGGCCATTATAAATTCGCCAGCCTCTTCGCCAACTTTCTTTAAAATTTGATTTTCGCCTTTTTTAAAAAGACTTGCCACATATGAAGCTTCAGGGTTAGCATTTAGCTTTCTATCTTCTATCACATGGTAAAGCTCATCAAGCACACCATAATTTATTTTTTTGACTTCAACTTTTGTATCTAAAATTTTGCCGTCATGCAAATTTATCTCATTAAAAAAACACGACCTTGCTCCAGTGTGACAAGCAGTGCCTCCGTTTTGAATCACTTTTAAAAGCAAAGTATCGTTGTCGCAGTCTAAAAAAGCAGCCTTTATCTCCTGAGTGTTGCCACTTTCTTCGCCTTTTTTCCAAATTCTATTTTTGGTGCGTGAAAAGTAGTGAGCGTAATGGCTAGATAGACTTAAATTTAATGCTTCTTCGTTCATGTAAGCAAGCATTAAAACTTCATTTGTGGCATGATCGCAAACCACTACTGGAAGCAATCCACCAACTTTTTGCCAGTCTATACTTTTTGTTACGCTATTCATTTTTATTTCTCGCTTACTGAGCTAGCTCTTGCTTTATCTTTTGCGTCTAGCCAGATATTTGGCACAGCTCCACCAGGTGTTAAGAAAATTTTAGCATCTTTGTTTTCTTTTAGAGCCTCGTTAAATTTATTTTGCGTCTCGATCTGCTTTAAATTTAGTAGATTTTGATCGACACTTTTTGCAACCTCTTTGTTCGCATACGCAGTTGCGTCAGCCTCGATTTTAATGGCATCAGCCTTACCTTTTGCCTCGATGATAGCAGCTTTAGCGGTACCTTCTGCAAGTGCAGCTTGTTTTAAGGCTTCTTGATTTGCTCTTTCTACTTCGTACTTTGTTCTCTCGGCCTCTTGTTTAGCGATTTGGACGCGCTCGATCTGCTCTTTTACCTTTGAAGGCAAGATGATCTCACGAAGCTGCACTGTTAAAAGCTCAACTGGCTTATTTGGCTGAGAGTCGATGTCTTTTCTTATGCCATCATCGATTTGTCTTGCTAGGTCGTTTCTCTTTGTTGGAAGCTCTTCTGCTGTGTATTTACCAGCGATACTGCGAACCACGTCACGAACGACGGGATCAACTATCTTGCTCTCCCAGCTAAGACCCCAAGAGGCAATAGTTTGAGGGGCATTTTCTGGATTTAAACGGTATTGCACAGTAATATCAATGCTAACTGGTAAATTTCTAGCATCAAGTACTGAAATAGAATTTTTACGTAAAATTCCAGCTCCAACGCCTTGATATGATTTTTGCATTGATTCGCCCATATCCTCGCCAGAAGTATAGTTTATGATCCTAACTCTGGTGTCCACGATGATGATATCTTGGATAAAAGGTAAAAAGAAGTGAAAGCCTGGTTGCAAAGGATTTGGCTCATATTTACCTGCTGTAGACTTAATACCAACTTCGCCTGAGTGAATCACTTTAAATGGCTGTGTGATAGCAAAAATAGCAATAATTGCAATTACAATGTAGGCAAGTGCTCCAAATTTACCAAAACCGCTTGGTAAATTTGGCATTTTAAAGTCCTTTTTGAAAGGCGGCTCTTTGTCGCTATTTTGACTAGAGCCTCTGTTGTCATTACCTGGCTTTTTTTTATTGAAATAATCGTTTAAATCAGCGGGCATTTCGTTCCTTTAAATTTTTAAATATATGTTAAAAATGATTCATATTTTTTATTTAGTCCATAAACTACGTCAAAATAAGCTTTTTGTAGTCTCTTTGTTACTTCGCCTCTAGCTCCGTTGCCGATAATGCGGTTATCTATGCTATTTATCGGTGTTACTTCAGCTGCTGTGCCTGTGAAAAACGCCTCGTCAGCTGTGTAAGCCTGATCTCTTGTGATGCGTTCTCTTCTTACTTCGATGTCAAGATCATGAGCAAGTCTTATGACTGTATCTTGAGTGATGCTAAGTAGGCTGTTGTCGTTTGGTGGAGTGATTAAAACGCCATTTTCAACGATAAAGAAGCACTCGCCTGGACCTTCAGCCACAAAGCCCTCGCTATCAAGAAGTAGTGCCTCGTCGTATCCGGCCTCTTTTGCCTCGTAGTTTGCCATTTGTGAGCTTAGGTAGTTTGAGCTAGCTTTTGCTCTATTCATTTGGGCAGCAGGTGCAAGTTTGGCAAAGCTTGAAATTTTAACTCTGATGCCTTTTTCTAGGCCTTCATCGCCAAGATAAGCGCCCCATTCCCATGAAGCGATAGCAGTTTGCACTGGCGCTTTTGTGTGAGCTACGCCCATTACGCCGTATCCTAAAAATATAAGTGGGCGGATATAAACATTGCCATTATATTTATTTGCACGAAGAAGCTCTATTTGCGCTTTTTCAAGCTCTTCCTCGGTGTAAGGCACATTTAAAACGGTCATTTTTGCTGATCTTAAAAGCCTTTTTGTATGATCTTGGAGTCTAAAGATAGCTAGACCTTTTTTTGTTTTATAAGCTCTTGTACCCTCAAATACGGCATTAGCATAGTGTAAAGAGTGAGTTAGAACGTGTACTTTTGCATCGTCCCATTTAACTAATTTTCCATCCATCCAGATAAATTCTGAAGCATTCATTGTTAAACCTTTCTTTTTTCTTAGAAATTTTGGTCTGAGTTTATCTAAAATTGCTTTAAATTTACATTTCTAAGACCAAAATTTGCAGATATTATCCGCCAAAACTACTTATCTAAAAGCTCTTGTATGATCTTTGCCATCTCATCGATTGATGAAGCTGCGCTTAAGTTTATTAAGTATTTGCCGCTTACTACAAAAGCTGGCACACCGCTGATACTTGCCACATCATAAGAGGCGAACCATGCGTCTAAAAGCTCTTTTGCTCGGTCGCTATTTAGTGCTTTTTCGTAGTCGTCCTTACTCACGTGAGCTGCTTTAAGGGCTAAATTTATAAATTTCTCTTTATCTTTACCATCATTAAAATCATCTTTTTCATCATGTCTTGCTTTATAGATCGCAAATTTTGCTTGCTTAAATTTTGACTCATCGCTTAGTAGATCAGTACCATTTGCCTCATCTATCGATATAAGAGCGGCAAAAATTTTACTCGCGGTCTCGCCAAGCTTGCCTTTGGTGCTTAGGTGATATGGGATAAATTTAACCCCATCAAGCTTTGACATCAGCTTTCTTGTGATCGTTCGGTCAAATTTATAGCAGTGTGGGCAGTCGTAGCTAAAGACCTTAACGACTGAGTTTTTAGGCACGTTAAGCGGTTTTGCTAGAGTTTGATACTCCACACCTTCAGTTAGTGCTGATAAATTTAGCGCAAAAAACGCACTTAAAATTAGCATTTTTACAAGCTTCATCTTTGCTCCTTATTTTACAAGATCAGCTAGCACTTTTGCGGCGTGGTCTTTGGCTTTTACGCTTTTATAAATTTTAACTATCTTGCCGTCTTTGCCGATCACAAATGTGCTTCTTACGATGCCAAGATACTCTTTGCCGTAGTTTTTCTTAACTTGCCAAACGCCATAAAGCTTTGAAATTTCTTTATTCTCATCGCTTAATAGAATGTGCTTTAAATTTTGCTTTGCGATAAAGCCCGCATGTGACTTCACACTATCTGGGCTAACGCCGATGATAACTGTGTCGTTTTTGATAAACTGATCGTAGTTCGCGCTAAATTCGCAAGCCTCAGTCGTGCAGCCCGGAGTGTTGTCTTTTGGATAGAAGTAAAGCACCACATTTTTACCCACAAAGTCCTTTAGTGCGACCTTTACGCCGTCTTGATTTAGCGCTTCAAACTCTGGTGCTTTATCACCAACTTCAAGCGTTATCTTTCTCTCAATGTCTGCTTTGCTAAATTCGCTCATTTCATCCCCTTTCTCTTATCTTCTACGCTCTCGCCGCCTACGCCGATATTGCTAGCATCGTGAGTTTCTATGAAGATCATAACCGCCTCTTTTTTCTTGCTAAGCACTCTTACAAGCGTCTCGGTCACCTCTTTAAAAACTTGATCTTTTTGCTCTTTTGTCGGCTCTGGACCTGCTATTTTGATATTAACATAAGGCATTTTTTGCTCCTTTTTAAGATGTAAAATATTAGCCAAAATGAGTGAAATTTCAGATTAAAGCCTTTATTTAAGAATTTGGCATTAAAATACAAAAACTTGTTACATAGGAGCGAAAAATGGACTACAACAAACATAACAAAGGCTTTGTTTGCTTTATGTATAGCTTTGGACGAAGCAGGTCAGTTTATGCTGTTTTGATGTTTTTAGTCATATTTTTGCTTGGTTTTTTGACATTTGGCTCAAGTGCTCAAACCGATATTTTAAATTTACAAATAGCCCTTGGTGTCATGCTTTGCGGGCTTTTACTCATCCTTGTAAATCCAAAAATTTTTATCATTAAGCTAATTGGCTATTTAATTTCACTTGCTGGCGTTATGATCGCTCTTCACAATGCAAATTTGCTAGGCGAAGGCTTTAGCTTATATTTTTACACAAGCCTAGTCTTTGGCGCATTTATGATGCTCATGCTTCTTAGCTGGTTTGTTTATAACGCAAGAAGCAGCGAGATAAATGAAATTTAGTTCGCCACTCCCATAAGCACGCTTGTGTAGGTGTTTTGCTTAGGCTCTGAGCTTGTTGCATCATTTACTTTTATGCGGCCAGTCTCAAGCCCACCCTTTATGAGTGCTTCTTTTACTGCATTTGCACGCTCATTTGATAGCTCAACTAGCTTTTCCTTATCTACTTCGATGGTTTTTATTGCCTCTTCTCTTAAGGCCTTATCGTTTTTATCTTTAGCGCTTGGAACGAGAGAATTTAGCACGGTAATATAATCTTTGCCACTTGAGGCGATTATTTGATTTATCTTTTGATCAAGCTTTTTTTCTTTAAAGTAGAGCACATCTATCTCGGAGTAAGTAGGCGTGATGCTAAGTTTCATCATAGGCTTTGCAGTGGTTAATTTTATAAAATCAGCTATTTTTGGTGCTTCTGAGCTTATTAGCTCGCTACTTCCAGCAAGAAAATCAATAGAGCTTAGATCCTTGCTGCCAAGTCCTAGAGCATTACCTAAAAATCTAAACGGAGCTAACGTAATGTCTGCAAAGAGCTTTTTAACAGCAGCCCAAATGACACCGCCATATTTAAAGTCAGGATCGTCTAAATTTCCTTCAACTGGCAGGTCGATATTTATTTGGTTATTTTGATCGCTTAATATCGATATAGCAAGCGAAAGTGGTAAATTTACAGCATCTTTTGAATCAACCTTTTCTCCAAGTGTGAGTGTGTCAAAATTTATAAGATTTGAGCCATTTAGTTTTGAATCAACAACGCTATAATTTAGATTTAAATTTAACTTACCTTTTTTTATTTTATAGCCCAAAAATTGCCCACTATATGGCGTTATGTCGATTAGATCGATGTCTTTAAAATCAAGCTTAATGTCGGTATTTTGCTTTAGCTCAAAAGGAAATAATTTTGCTGTAATCTGAGAAAAGCCATTTTTACCAACTGTGCCTTTAAACTCGCCCGAACTCGGACGTTTTTTATCGATGTCAGTTAGCTTGCCATTTAGATTTGAAATTTTTGTAGCAAATGGCATAAATAGTGACGCATCTGAAAAATCAACCTCGCCGTTGTTAAGTGAGAAATTTTTGATGCTAAAATTTAGCTCGTCATCTTTTTTACTAGCTACTTTTTTGCTCTCAGTTTTTTGCTCATTTTGGGCTTTGCTTTTATCTTCTTTTACGATTTTGCTTAGGTTAAATTCACGTTCTTTACTTAGATGAGCCTTGATAAATGGCGAATTTAAAGCAACTCCAGTAATTTCAAGATTATCTTTAAAAAGTGAAATTTTATCTACATCTAAACTTTTAAATGCGATTAATTTTTCTTTATTTTTATCATCTAATCTAATATCTTTTACGCTAAGCTTTGCGTCCGCTTTTATATCTTTTGCATAGTGAAGCTCGGCGTTTGCACTCATCTCTCCACTTGAAAGATCCGCCTCTAAAAATGGCTTTGCGTAGGCGAAATATTTTGGCAAATTTTTATCTTCAAGTTTGATTTTAGCAGTTATATCAAGTGGTTCAAGTTTGATTTTTGAAGTTAGGTCTAAATTTAGCTTTTGCGAGCTTTTCATATCCACTTTTGCGTCAAATGGCTTACTAAAATCGCTACTTAAATTTGCTATTTTTACAAATAAATTATCAAATTTATGAGCGATCTTCTCGCTCTCAAAAAGATGTGTCAAAGCGATATTGGCGTTATTTACATTGATATTTTTTATATCAAATTTAAACTCACTCTCTTTGCTTTTTGAAGCTGGTGTATTCTCTTTTTTAGCTTTAGTGCGATGATTGGCTGTTTTTGCTGGCTCTTGCTCACCAAGTCCAAGCTGGTTTATCGCACTTAAGCCACTACCATTTAACTCCGAGTTAAATTTTGGTCTATTTATATCGATATTCTCGGCATTCAAAGCCATATTTAAAATATCAAATTTGATCGTTTTTGTAAGCACATCAGCGATATCTAAAATTTCTTTATTTTTTGCCTTTAAATTTATGCCATTTATACTAAGCTCATCAAGAGTTGCAAGGCTTTTATTAGTATCTTGAGTGAAGCTAATGTTTGAGATTTTAGTCCCTGCCACATTTGCATTCGCATTTTTGCTAAGTGGAGCATTGATGTCATCAAACACTATTTTTTCAAGCGTTAAAGTGGTTTTGTTATTTGCTAAATTTGCATTTAAATTTGAGGCATTTATATCTTTTAGATTTACTAAATTTTTACCAGTTTCGTCTATTTTTAGGGCGTTTGCATTCATGCTATTTAGTGCAGCTATCGCATTTAGCTCACTTTTTTCATTTAAATTTGCTAAAAGCGAAATATCGTTTAAATTTAGTGATTTTAAGCTTGCTGTTATTGCATTTTTAAATGACACATCGCTTAAATTTATGGCATTTAACTCTAATTTAGCATCTATCTTGTCTGCTATTTTGCTTGATAGATCAAATTTTGGAAGCTCTAGCTCACCAAGTCTTAGTTCGTTTTTACCCTCATCTATGCTTAGTGATTTTATATTTAAAAAGCTGTCCTTTAAATTTATATTTGTAGCGTTCTCGTCGGCAATTAAAGCGTAATTTATTCCTAAATTTATGACCGCATTTTTAAGATTTAGCGTGTCGTTATCGATAAAGCTAATCGCGACTGGATCGATACTAAAATCCTTTATGCTGATATTGCCCTCGATTTTTAGTGGATTTAGCTTGATATCGCCATTTAGATCGATTTTGTGAGCTAGAGTCGAGTTTGAGTCAAAGATGTGGCTACCTGCACTATTTTTCTTCGTATTTAGCGAGCTTAGCTCGTAGTTTATATCATCAAAATTTACGTTAAATGGCTTTGTTAAATTTTGATCGCTATATGAAAATGAGCCTTTGATGATTTTTGCGTTATTTAGAGCAAAATTTATAGAGCTAGTGCTGTTATCTTCGGTAGTTGAGTTATCGTTGCTTATAAAATTACTAAAGTTAAATTTTGAATTTTTATCCCTTAAAATTTTGACATTTGGCTCTTGAAGCCTAAAAATATCAACTTCAACTAATTTTTTAAAAATAGAAAATGGCTTTAGCTTGACGTCGATTTGCTTTGTGCTAAAAAGTGGTGAAGTAGTGTTTAGCTCAGCATTTGTAGCATTTAGCTCAAAGGTAAATGGATTAAATTTAGCACTTTCCACAAAAAGCGTTGCGTTGTAGTCTTTTAGATATTTTGGAGCGATATTTTTAATGCCATAAGGTACTCCAAAAAATCCAAGAATAGTATAAATAACTAAAAGTGAAACTACGCAGATGGCTGAAATAAGTGCTGTTTTTTTATTTTTATTCATTGTAAAATTTGCCTTGTTGTTATCTAAAATAGGGAGAGATTTTACTTCAAAAAAGGTTAAAAGATAGTTAGAAATTTAAAACTTCTATACTATAAATTTACATTCAGCTTAATAACACTTTTATACGATTCGTATTACTATGCAGAAATATTTTTAAACAAAGGGGATTGTGATGAAGAAAATTTTGCTTGTCTTTTTTTTGTTGTTCGGTGCTCTTTCTTATGCAAATGAAAATACCGTTGTGGTCGCTATCGAGGAGCAAACACCTCGTATAAATCCACTTTACGACGAAGATCACGATCCTACGCTTTCACTAGTTTTCTCGGGACTGACGAGCCACGATGAAAATAGCCACGTCGTGCCTGAGCTTGCGAAGTCTTGGCAGGTGAGCGATGATGGGCTGGAGTATGTTTTTGAGCTAAGAGATGATGCCTTTTGGCATGACGGGGTGAAATTTAGTGCAAAGGACGTTAAATTTACCATTGAAGCGGCTCAAGACAAGAAGCTAAACGCGCCTGCTATCTCAAATTATGAAGTCGTAAAAAGCGTTGAAATTTTAGACGATTATAAAGTAAAGATTACGCTTAATGAGCCGTTTCCGCCATTTCTTGATGCGCTTAGCTTTGGCGTTTTGCCTGAGCACATTTTAAAAGGCAAAGATATCTCAACCGATAAATTTAACGAGGCTCCAGTAGGAACTGGCGCATACAAGCTAGTAAAATGGAAAAAAGATGAGAGCTTGGAATTTGTGGCAAATGAGAAATTTTACAAGGGTGAGCCAAAGATAAAAAGGGTATTTTTTAAAATTGTTGGTGATGAAAATTTAAGGCTCGTTGGGCTTAAAAGTGGTGAGATCGACGTCGCACTCATCTCTCCAACTGGTGTAAATTTCATAAAAGATGATAAAAAGCTTAGCCTACTTAAGTTTAAAAGTGCGGACTATAGAGCTTTGATGTTTAACTTTAATGATCCTCTTTTTCAAGATAAAAATGTAAGAATCGCCCTAAACTACGCGGTAAATAAAGATGAGATAGTTAAAAATTTATTTCACGGATATGCAAGCGTAGCGAATAATCCGATAGAAAAAAGCTTTGCAAATGACGGTGAGTTTAAATTTAGCTACGATCCGCAAAAGGCCAAAGAGCTACTTGAAAAGAGCGGCTTTAAGAAAAACAAGGCTGGCTTTTTTGAAAAGGACGGCAAGGAGCTTGGCTTTGACATCTACGCCTTTAATAACGACATCTTAAGGGTCAATCTAGCCAAAATTTTAAGCAGTGAGCTAAATAAATTTGGCGTGAGAGTCAAGGCCTACGCAAAGCCAAGAACAGCCTTTAGCATAAGCGAGGTTGATAGCTTTATTATTGGCTGGGGAAGCCCGTTTGACCCAGATTTTCACACGTATAGGATCTTTGGTGGATTTGCCGATGTGAGCATAAATGAAAATGGCTGGAATTTTAACCACTACAAAGACGCAAATGTCGATCTTGCCCTAAAAAATGCAAGATATACAAAGGATGTGGAGCTTAGAAAAAAATACTACAAAGAATTTCTAAAAGCGCTTTTTGAAAATCCACCTTATATTTTCATAGCCTATCTTGGCTATCCGCTCGTCTTTAACAATAAAATTTCAGGCATAAAGACGCAAATTTTAGGTCACCATGGGGCTGGATTTTTATGGAACATAAGAGAGTGGCAAGTAAAATAGTGGATAAAAGCTTTGTTTAGAGCCATTTTAAAAACAGCTATCTCAAGCCTTGGGTTGCTGTTTTTTATCTCATTTTTTCTATTTTTGCTCATATATTTTTTGCCAGGAAACGTCACTGATGCGATGTTTTTGCGAAGTGAGGCGGTGAGTGTGGCTATAAAAGAGCAAATTTTAGAAAATTTGGGGCTAAAAGATGGCTTTTTTGTGCAGTATTTTAGATGGCTAGCTCACTTTGTCACTGGGGACTTTGGCACTAGCTTTGTAAGTGGAGCAAGCGTTTTTTTACTCATTAAAGAGAGACTTTTAAACTCTCTTATCTTATTTTTTGCTTCGTTTTTTCTGATAGTTTTTTTGTCATTTTTCTTGGGGCTTTTAAGCGCCATTTATAAAAATAAATTTGCCGATATCTTTATAAATTTTAGCTCCTTTTTGCTGGCATCACTACCGCATTTTTACATCGCACTCGTGCTAATAGCGATCTTTAGCGTCTATCTAAACATGCTGCCAAGCTTTGGGGCAAACGAGCTAGGATCTAGTGGGGTGGGAGCTAAATTTATCATCTTGCCAACGCTTGCCATCATCTTGCCACACCTTGGCGCAAACGTGAAATTTGTAAGAGACAGGCTAAATCAAAGCCTAAACGCTGACTTTATCCAGACGGCTCACGCTAGAGGTTTGGGGCGGGGCAAAATTTATCTTTTTGCCATAAAGCACGCAAGCACCGATATAGTCTATTATTTCGCCACACTTGTGGCTGGCGTTTTTGCTGGCTCATATGTTATCGAGAGCATTTTTTCATTTCCGGGCATAGGCAAGCTTAGCCTTGATGCAGTCATCGCCAAAGACTATCCAGTCGCACTTGCGACCATTTTACTAACGGCTGTTTTTGTTGTTTTTGCAAATTTACTGGCTAAAATTTTCGCTATCTTGGCAGATAAGAGAAATTTATGAGAAAAGTCATATTTTTTCTAGCCTGTTTTGTGTTTTTGTCACTTGTCATATTTGCCTTTGTGACGCCATTTTTCTCTAAATTTGAGCCAAATTTCACTGACTTTATGGCGGTAAATTTAGCTCCAAGTAGCGAGCATATCTTTGGCACTGACATCCTAGGCAGGGACAATCTCATAAGAATGGCCTACGCGCTTAAAAACTCGCTTCTTATCTTGCTTCTTGCTGGCTTTTTAACGACACTTTTTTCGCTCATATATGCCTATTTTGGCACGAGCAAGAGCAAAATTTACGAGAGCCTTTTTGATAAGGGGATTGATGCCTTTTTAAGCACCCCAAACATCGTTTTTATCATGCTTTTTAGCTCGTTTAGTAGCGGAGATCTGCTTATCACCTCTTTTATCATCGCCATTTGCTCCTTTATGCAAGGCGCAAAAGTCTTTATGCAAAATTTTAGACTTAGTAAAAAGTGCGACTACGCCGAGCAGGCTGTGATAAATGGAGCTGGTAAATTTAGCCTGATCTGCTTTGAAATTTTGCCAAATTTAAAGCATCTAATAGTTAGTATCTTTGGCATAAACGCGATAAACGCAGTCGTCATGGAGGCCACACTTGGCTTTTTTGGCGTGGGTAGCGACGCAAATAAAATAAGCCTTGGCATCATGTTAAATGAGAGCAAAGAGGCGCTTTTTCTGGGCTCTTGGTGGATGGTGCTTTTCCCTGGCGTGACGCTCTTTTTGCTCATTCTCGCAACCTCGATCATCACGTCAAATTCAAAAAATGGCAATATAAAAATATGATAGAGATTAAAAATTTAAACGTTTTTTATAAGGATAAGAAGCTTTTGCGTGAGCTTGATTTTGGCATGAGCGAGGGTAAATTTATAGGTATCACGGGTGCAAGTGGCAGTGGCAAATCGCTCTTTGCAAAGAGCCTAATAAGGCTTTTTGATGATAATTTTAGAGTGAGGGCGGATAAATTTAGCATTTATAAAAAAGATATCTTAAAACTTAGTCAAAATGATCTAAAAGAGCACCGAAAAAAGGTTGCTGCACTTATCTTTCAAAACTCCGTTGCCAGCCTTCATCCACTCTTAAATGTGGGCGATCACTTTAACGCCTATCTTGGTGGCGATAATAAATCAAATAAAGAGCTTGCGTTTGCTTATTTTATGGAGTTTGGACTGGGTAATGCTAATCTCATCTGGCACAAATACTCATATGAGCTAAGTGGCGGTGAGGCGAGCCGCGTGCAGATAGCTCTGGCGCTTTGCCTGAAGCCAAAAATTTTGATCTGCGACGAGATAACAAGTGGGCTTGATAGCATTAGCGGAGGCCAAGTAGCAGGCATCTTAGAGGGCTTAAAAGGCAAGATAAGCGTCATCTTTATCTCGCATGATGAGGCGCTGACAAACTATCTTAGCGATGAGATTTGGCAGATGAGAGATGGGCGGCTAAATTTAAAGGAAAATGCGTGAAAATAAGGCTTGAAAACGTCTCAAAAAGTTTAAGTTTTAAGGAGCATTTTAACGCTAGAGCCGAAGTGCTGCATCTTTTAGAGGGGATAAATTTTGAGCTTGATGATGGCGAAAATTTAGCCATTTTGGGTCAAAGTGGCAGTGGAAAAAGTACGCTTGCAAAGCTCATATCATTTAGCGAACCAAAAAGTGGGGGCAAAATTTACATAAACGATGAAGAGATCACGGACAAAAATGAGCTCAAAAAAGACATCAGATATATCTTGCAAAATCAAAAACAAGCCCTAAATCCAGCGCTAAAAGTAAAAACCGCAATCGCTCACGTGAGGTCATATCTCAAGCTTAGCTTTAGTGAAAATGAGCTTAAAGAGCTTTTAGCTAATTTAAATTTAAAAGATGAAATTTTAGAAAAATTCCACTCTCAACTAAGTGGAGGCGAGGCGACAAGGGTCGGGATACTGCTAGCGCTTCTTTCAAAGCCAAAGGTCTTAATCTGCGACGAGATAACAAGCGGGCTTGATAACGAGACAAAGCAAAAGATCGTAAATTTGCTTTTAAGCTTAGATGAAAAGATCAGCATTATTTTTATCACGCACGATATTTTAAGTGCGATGAAGATAGCACAAAAAGTGCTAATAATCGAGGCCGGCAAGCAGGTGGCGTGGGGTAAATTTGAAGATCTTGCAAGCCAAAATGTCCTTAAAAAATACCTTGACGCAGCTAAATTTTATGACGCCAAACTTTGATATAATGCAAGCAAAAAAGGTCAAATTTGCTAGTTCATATCTGCTGCTCGGTCGATAGCCACTACTTTTTACAGCGCCTACGAAAAGATCATCCAAATGAACGAATAGTAGGCTATTTTTATGATCCAAACATACATCCATATAGCGAATTTTTACTGCGTTTTGAGGACGTGAAGCGAAGCTGCGAGAAGCTAGGCATCAAGCTTTTATGCGGCGAATACGACTATGAGGCGTGGCTTGGTGGCACAAAGGGGCTTGAAGACGAGCCAGAAAAGGGTAAAAGGTGCGAGTACTGCTTTGATTTTCGTATGAAAGACTCCGCTAAAAAGGCACTTGAGCTTGGTCTAAATAAGATCACGACGACACTTTTGATGAGCCCAAAAAAGGACTTTACTCAGCTTAAAAAGGCACTTGATGAGGCGGTGGCTGGCTCAAATTTAGAGGCGGTCGCAGTTGATTATAGAAAAAATGGTGGCACAAGCGAGCAGTTTATCCTCGCTAAAAAGGACAAACTCTATCACCAAAACTACTGCGGCTGCGTCTTTGCGCTAAAAAAACAGCGCGACTCGCAAAATTTGCCCCAAAGTGAGCTAATGAGCGAGCTGCACGCAAGGGCACTTTATGGCAGCATAGAAGCGAGGCTTGAGCTTTACAAAAAGGTGCGCGAGTGCGAGGCAAAGGGAGAGAAATTTCACCTTTTTAGAAGAAGGTTTTTAAACTACAGGCTTTTACGCGCTAGTGTGAAATTTCAAAACGCTGTGATACCAAGCTACTTTGTGCTCTACTCTGGCTTTAAAAGAGAAAATTTGAAGCTAAATGTAGAAAATTCCTGCGAAATGGACGATGAGCTAAAAGAGGGCGCGATATTTATGAGCATAGAGCGCTTTAATAAATTTACAAACAGCAAATTTAAAAGCGTTGATGAGCTTTGCAAAAGGCCGCTTGAGCTTGATGATGAGCTAAAATTTCGCCGTGAGATAAGCGGGGAGTTTTCGCAAAATCCTATCATCATCTTAGACGAGGTCAAAAAGGGTAGCTACGAAATTTACGCAAAGGCTGTTTTTTACAACGATAGCGAAGAAATTTTGGTTTTAGACTAAAAGGTAAGTTTATAAAATTTATCTTAAAGCAGTGAATTAAATTTTTGCCACATAAGGCGAAATTTAGAGATTTTTAAAAGAGGCTAATAATTTTTTTCTTAGTATAAATTTGTTACAATCGCCACAAATTTACATTACTAAGGCTAAAACGTGATAGACGTCGTAGAAATTCAAAAAATTCTTCCACATAGATTCCCATTTTTACTTATAGATAGAGTTGTCGAGCTAGAGCCAGCTAAGAATATCGTAGCTTACAAAAATGTAACCATTGGCGAGCCGATATTTCAGGGGCATTTCCCAGGTCACCCGATCTATCCTGGCGTGATGATAATCGAAGGTATGGCGCAAGCTGGCGGTGTGCTAGCGTTTAAGAGCATGAGTGATGAGCATCAAGCTGGTATCGAGAATAAAGTAGTCTATTTTATGAGCATAGACGGAGCAAAATTTCGCCATCCGGTCCGTCCTGGAGATAGACTAGAGTATAGACTAAATGTGCTAAAACACAAAGGAAATATCTGGGTGCTTGATGGCAAGGCATACGTAGATGACGCACTTTGCGCTGAGGCTGAACTAAAAGCGATGATAGTCGATAAATAGGCTTTAAGAAAAAGAGATACAATGAAAAATATCCACCAAACAGCCGTTATAGAAGATGGAGCGATCATTGGAGATGACGCAAATATCGAGGCTTATGCGTTTGTAAGTAAAGATGCGGTCCTTGGCAACAACGTCACGATAAAGCAAGGCGCAAGGGTGCTTGGCAAGACTAAAATCGGCGATAACTCTCGTGTGTTTAGCTATGCGATCGTAGGTGATATCCCACAAGATATCAGCTATAAAGATGAGACTGATACCGGCGTTATTATCGGAGAGCACGCAACTATACGTGAGTTTTGCACTATAAACTCAGGCACGCACAAGGGCGATGGCATAACAAGGATTGGTGATAATGCCTTTATTATGGCATATTCTCACATTGCACACGACTGCATAATAGGCAGTAACGTCATTTTGGCAAATAACGCAACCCTGGCAGGTCACGTCGAGCTTGGTGATTATGCTGTTGTGGGCGGTCTTACGCCAATTCATCAGTTTGTTAGAGTGGGTGAGAGCTGCATGATCGCAGGGGCTAGTGCGCTAAGCCAAGATGTAGTGCCATTTTGCCTAGCTGAGGGCAACAGAGCTTATATAAGAAGCTTAAATTTAGTTGGCATTAGGCGTAGATTTGACAAAGAACAGGTTGAAGAGCTTGTTCGCGCTTATAAATTTTTGTTTAATCAAGGCATTAGCCTAAAAGATCAAGCAAACGAGCTAATAGCAAAAACCAGCGATGAAAACGTTAAAAAAATGTGTAAATTTATATTAGAAACGACAAGAGGAATTCCGCTTGCAAAAGGAAGAGATTAATGGCTAGAAAGTGTAATTTTTGTGGCGAGGCTGAGTCTGCTGAGAGAAGATTATTAGCAGATATCGAAGGAAACGCCTATATATGCGAGTACTGTATAGCAGCAGCATACGATATGATACATGGTGATACAAGTGTAGAAGAGAGTAAAAACGAAGAGGCGATAGAGTATCAAAAGCTAACTCCAAAGGAGCTAAAAGCGGTACTTGATAACTACGTGATCGGTCAAGATAGGGCTAAAAAGGTCTTTAGCGTCGGCGTATATAACCACTATAAGAGAATTTTTAAACAAAGCGACATCAAAGACGACACCGAAATTTCAAAGTCAAACATCTTGCTTGTTGGTCCAACTGGAAGCGGCAAGACGCTGATGGCTCAGACTTTGGCGAGATTTTTAGATGTGCCTATCGCGATTTGCGATGCGACAAGCCTAACTGAGGCTGGATATGTCGGCGAGGACGTTGAAAATATCCTTACTAGGCTTTTACAAGCTGCAAATGGCGATGTTAAAAAGGCGGAGCAGGGCATTGTCTTTGTAGATGAGATCGATAAGATCGCTAGAATGAGTGAGAATAGAAGCATTACAAGAGACGTTTCAGGCGAAGGCGTACAGCAAGCACTTTTAAAGATCATCGAAGGAAGTGTCGTGAACATCCCACCAAAAGGTGGTAGAAAACATCCAAACCAAGACTTCATCCAGATAGATACGACAAATATCTTATTTGTTTGCGGTGGTGCATTTGACGGACTTCTTGATATTATTGAGAGAAGGGTTGGTAAAAACGTACTTGGATTTAACCAAGAAAAACGTGGCAAAAATGAAAAAGAAAATTTACTAAGCCTACTTGAGCCAGACGATCTTGTAAGATATGGCCTCATTCCAGAGCTTATTGGCAGACTTCACGTAGTAGCTACTTTAAACGAGATAACAAAAGAAGATATGGTTAAAATTTTAACTGAGCCAAAAAATGCGATATTAAAACAATACCAAAAGCTTTGTGCGATTGATGGTGCTACGCTTAAATTTGATAATGAAGCACTTGAAGAGATAGCAAGTCTAGCTATTGAGAGAAAGACTGGAGCCAGAGGGCTTAGAAGTATAATGGAAGAGCTTATGACAGACATAATGTATGAGCTACCAGAGTTAAAAGAGTATGATATTGTTATCTCAAAAGAGACTGTAAAAGATAAGGCAAAGCCAATTTTAATAAAGCACGATAAGAAAATAGCATAAAGGAAATAGATGTTTTTAGATCAGGTTATAGGTTTTTTCTCAAGTGATATGGGCATAGATCTCGGCACGGCAAATACACTTGTTTTGGTAAAAGATAAAGGCATAATAATAAATGAGCCTTCTGTTGTTGCAGTAAGGCGTGAGAAATATGGCAAACAAAAAATTTTAGCGGTCGGACATGCTGCAAAAGAGATGGTAGGAAAAACTCCAGGCGATATCGAGGCGATAAGGCCGATGAGAGATGGCGTTATTGCAGATTTTGATATGACTGAGCGCATGATACGCTATTTTATAGAAAAGACTCACAAAAGAAAAAGCTTTTTACGCCCAAGGATCATCATCTCAGTTCCTTATGGGCTAACCCAGGTCGAAAGAAAAGCTGTTAGAGAAAGTGCTTTAAGTGCTGGAGCAAGAGAAGTATTTTTGATCGAAGAGCCTATGGCAGCAGCGATTGGCGCAAATTTACCAGTTCGTGAGCCACAAGGTAACCTAGTAGTTGATATCGGTGGTGGTACGACTGAGATAGGTGTTGTCTCGCTTGGTGGTCTAGTTATTTCAAAATCAATCCGCACAGCTGGCGATAAGATTGATATTAGCATTGTTAATTACATAAAAGAGAAATATAATCTGCTAATAGGTGAGAGAACAGGCGAGGAGATAAAGATCGCCGTAGGTTCTGCTGTACAGCTTGAAAAAGAGCTAAGTGTAGTGGTAAAAGGTCGTGACCAAGTGAGCGGTCTTTTAAGTAGAGTCGAGCTAACAAGCGAAGATGTAAGAGAGGCGATGAGAGAGCCACTAAAAGAGATCGCAGATGCGCTTAAAACCGTACTTGAGATGATGCCGCCTGATCTTGCTGGCGATATCGTGGAGACTGGTATCGTACTAACTGGCGGCGGAGCGCTTATTAGAGGACTTGATAAATTTTTATCTGATATCGTTAAACTTCCAGTTTTTGTAGCTGACGAGCCATTACTTGCGGTTGCTAGAGGAACTGGCAAGGCACTTGAAGAGATTGGGCTTTTACAACAGCTGACAAATGAAGAGTAAGATTGTTCTTTTTGTTTTTATAGCATTGCTTGCTACGGCCTCAGTTTTCAAGGGAGAAATTTTAAGTAATCTTTCTATCGGGTTTAGTAACTATGCTACAAATTCATACGACAATTTTGCTAAAAGCGTGAAAGACTATATAAACGAGTATTTTAGGCAGGCTAGTGAGATAGAAAAACTAAGAGCGCAAAATGAAGAGCTAGAGCGCTCAGCCACGCTTCTTTCTACTTTTGCGAACGAGCTAAATCAAATTTTAAAAGATAAAAACTCGACTGCCTATGCCCCAGCTGTAAAGCTAGTAAAAGGGCTTAGCTACGTGCATATCGGGGATTATAATAAAATTTGGATAAGCGAGTTTGAAGGATACGATCCAAATAAAATTTACGGGCTCATCTATCAAGGAAATAGTGCTGGTATCGTCATCGCAAAAGATGGCAAGCCACTAGCTTACTTGCAAAATGACCCAAAAAGTATATTTGCAGTTTATATAGGAAATGACAAAATTCCAGGCGTCGCGCATGGAAATCAAGGCCAAATAATGGTGAAATTTATCCCACAATGGCTCAGCCCAAAAGAGGGTGACGAGGTCTTTACGAGCGGGCTTGACGGGATATTTTTTAGTGGGGTGCCAGTAGGGCGCGTGAGTAAAATTTTAAAAGAGAGCTCCTATCAAAGTGTGATAGTTGAGCCCTATGCAAAGCTAAACATACCAAACTACCTATACGTTGTAACAAAGGAAAAATGATGCCAAAAAGAACAGACATAAATACCATTTTGCTAATCGGCTCAGGCCCTATCGTCATCGGTCAAGCCTGCGAATTTGACTACTCAGGCACACAAGCAGCCAAGACGCTAAAAGAGCTTGGATACCGCGTAGTGCTTATCAACTCAAACCCAGCCACCATCATGACTGACCCAAATTTCGCCGACGCAACGTATATAGAGCCGATCACAAAAGATAGCATTTTAAAGATTATAGAAAAAGAAAATATTGATGCCATCTTGCCAACGATGGGCGGACAAGTAGCGCTAAATGCCGCTATGGAGGTCTTTGAGAGCGGACTTTTAAAGGATGTCAAATTTCTTGGTGCAAACCCAGAAGCGATAAAAAAAGGCGAAGATAGACAAATTTTTAAAGCGACCATGCAAAAGATCGGTATGGACCTGCCTGAGAGTAGATATGCTTACAATATGGATGATGCGCTAAATGCGGCAAATGAGATAGGCTTCCCACTTATCATAAGAGCTAGCTATACGCTTGGTGGCGCAGGAAGCGGCGTGGCTTATAATATGGATGAGTTTAAAGAGCTAGCCAACACTGGCCTTGACGCAAGTCCGATACATGAAATTTTGATAGAAGAGAGCTTGCTTGGCTGGAAAGAGTACGAGATGGAGGTCATTAGAGATAGAAATGACAACTGCATCATCGTTTGCTCGATCGAAAATTTTGACCCAATGGGCGTGCATACAGGTGATAGTATCACGGTTGCGCCAGCTTTAACGCTAACAGATAAAGAGTATCAGGCTATGCGTGACGCTAGCTTTGCCATACTTCGCGAGATCGGCGTTGATACGGGCGGTAGCAACGTGCAGTTTGCCATAGATCCAAAAACAGGCCGTATGATCGTTATCGAGATGAACCCACGCGTTAGCCGAAGCTCGGCGCTAGCAAGTAAGGCTACTGGCTATCCTATCGCAAAGGTCGCGACTCTACTAGCAGTTGGCTTTAGTCTAGATGAGATCAAAAACGACATCACAGGCACACCTGCTAGCTTTGAGCCGGTGATTGACTACATCGTGACAAAGATCCCACGTTTTACATTTGAGAAATTCCCAGGATCAAACCCATATCTAGGCACTGCGATGAAGTCAGTTGGCGAGGTTATGGCCATTGGCAGGACATTTAAAGAGAGTATCCAAAAAGCGCTTTGCAGCCTAGAGCGTGATCTTTGCGGATTTAATAGCTTAAATTTAGAAAAAAATGCCTTGGTTTATGGCATCAGAAATGCAAACGAGCAGAGAATTTTATATATTGCGCAGGCATTTAGAGATGGATTTAGCGTAGCTGAGGTGCATGAGTTTAGCAAAATCGATCCTTGGTTTTTAGAGCAAATTTATGAGATAGTTAAATTTGAAGATAAGATCGACATGGATATATTAAACAACGAAGAGCTGCTACGAGAGGCTAAAAGCATGGGCTTTTCAGACAAGATGATAGCTGTGCTTATAAATGAAAAAGATGATCTTGAGCTTAGTCAAAATGATATCTATTTTGCTAGGCAAAAGCTTGGCATCGAGCTTGAATACAATGAGGTTGATACTTGTGCGGGCGAATTTAAGGCACTAACACCATATCTTTACTCATCTACAAATATCACTAAATTTCCTAAAAAAGAGCTTGCAAAAGACGCTAAAAAGGTGATGATAATAGGCGGCGGTCCAAACAGGATCGGCCAGGGCATAGAGTTTGACTACTGCTGCGTACATGCAAGCTACGCCCTAAGAGACCTTGGCATAAAAACGATAATGTACAACTGCAACCCAGAAACCGTCTCAACCGACTACGACACGAGCGATATTTTGTACTTTGAGCCGATTGATTTTGAGCACGTTAGATCAGTCATCGAGCGCGAAAAGCCAGATGGTGTGATCGTGCATTTTGGCGGACAAACTCCGCTTAAATTTGCAAAACGCCTAAGCGTGATCGGTGCCAAGATCATCGGAACAACCGCAAGAGTGATCGATGTGGCCGAGGATAGAAAGAAATTTAGCGAATTTATAAATAAAATTGGCGTTCTTCAGCCTAAAAATGACACCGCTACTAGCCTAGAAGAAGCCTTGCAAAAGGCCGCGACTATCGGCTATCCAGTGCTAGTTCGCCCAAGCTACGTCCTTGGCGGCAGGGCGATGAGAAGGGTGCACAACGAGAGCGAGCTAAAAGAGTATATGAGTGAGGCGGTCAAAGTTAGCAACCACTCGCCAGTACTACTTGATAAATTTTTACAAGATGCAAAAGAGCTCGACGTAGACGCGATATGTGACGGAAAAGAGGTCTATATCGGCGCGATAATGGAGCATATCGAGGAGGCTGGCATTCACTCTGGTGACTCAGCTTGTATATTGCCACCGATGAGTTTAAGCGATGAGATGATAAAAAAAGTAGAGAAGCAAACCAGAGATATCGCACTAAATTTAGGCGTTGTCGGCCTTATGAATATCCAGTTTGCTATCTATGAAAACGAGCTTTATATGATCGAGGTAAATCCTCGCGCGAGCAGGACCGTGCCATTTGTAAGCAAGGCTACTGGCGTGCCTATGGCTAAGGTGGCGACAAGAGTTATGTGGCAGGGAAATTTACGTGAGGCGCTTAAATTTTATGATGATTACAAGGTTGTTTATGAGGACGGCGACATCCTAAAACCTCGCGTAAGTTCGCATATTTGTGTAAAAGAGTGTGTATTGCCGTTTAACAAGCTAAGTGGCGCCGATCTCATCCTTGGTCCTGAGATGAAGAGTACGGGTGAAGTAATGGGCATAAGTCACGATTTTGCAAGCTCATTTGCAAAGAGTCAGATCGCTGCGAGCAATACTTTGCCAAGCAAAGGCAGAGTATTTTTAACACTAGCTGACGCTGATAAATCTTATGCGCCTGATCTTGCAAAAGAGCTAATAGCGCTTGGCTTTAGCATCATCGCAACTGGTGGTACGCATAAAATTTTAAGCGAAGCTGGCGTTGAGGCTGAGTTTGTCTATAAGATAAGTGAGGGCAGACCAAACGTTGAAGATAGGCTCAAAAACGGCGATATCGCACTTGTTATTAACACAAGCGATACAAAATCAAGCGTGGATGATGGTAAAAAGATCCGTCAAAACGTGCTTAGATTTAAAATTCCTTACTTTACAACGATCCGCGCAGCACTTGCTGCTGCTAAGTCGCTAAGTGCAGTTCAAACTGGCAAAGCACTTGAAGTAAAAAGCTTGCAAGAGTATTTATCTAAAAAATAATAAATTTAAGGCAGTTTAGCTTATAGCTAAACTGTTTTTAAAGTATTGCTGGAAGCAGTAGATGTCCATATATGGCATTTTGCTTTGAATTTTAGTCTAGCTTTCATCAATCTAGTAATATTAAAGCTTATGTTTAATATAATCTCACTCAAAAGGAGAGATTATGAAAATTTTAAATGCTTTTTTTACAGGTATTATATTTGTCCTTGCTCCTATTTTTACGCTATTTGTTGGAATTTACAACAACTACTTTTCTTACTATGGCATAAGTGAGTATTTTAATGTTATTTTTGTTGATAACGTACCTTTCTTATGGCTTTTGCCAGTATTTTTTATATTTGGGTATTGCTTTTTTTACGCGCCTTTTAGAAAAATTTTTAGAGCCTTTTATTTAGTTTTGTTGATAGTTTGTGCTTTTAGTTGGTATCCTGACTTTGGACGCACTTTAGGAGAGAATTATTTTATGAGTAAATCGCTATCTTTAGATATCTCATCAAATTTAGAAAATGAGCAAAAGACTGATGGAAAGATACTTTATGAAGGACGAAGAGAAATTTATTTTTTAAGAAGCGATAATAATAAAGTCGTTAAAATTTCAAAGTAAAGTTTTACCTTTATTTAGTTAAAATGGCATAAAAATTTAAAGGTTTAAAATGCGTTTAAAACTCCCACACGTTCCATATATTTCACATAAAATAGCAATAGATCTTCTAAATTGTGGTTTTGTAAAACTAAATAAAGGCATTGAGCCAATCGTAGCAAAAACAAGTGAAATTTTAACAGTCGATATTCAAAAAGAAAGAGCTTTAGATGAGCGAGTAAATGAGCTTTTGGAGAAAAATGAAGATGAGATGCAAACTATGCAAATTGACCGCAAAAATATGTTTTGGCTCGTTAAAAAGAAGCTCGCAGGTGAATTTGATGTAATTTTAACCCACGAAGATAGATTTAGCAATATCGCTCACAAAGTGCTTGAAACTATTTGGAAGAGCGGTCTTGTTGATTATAATGTATCTGAAAATCGCGTAAAAAATGTGATTTATAACTCAATAGACGAGTACTTAAAAAGCTATGAGAAGATAGAAGATGATGTTTATGAAATGATACAAAATTATAAACATAAGCTAATCCCAGGAACTGATGAATATGATCTTGTCTTTGAGCGTTTGTATCAAGATGAGCTTAAAAAAAGAGGTATGCTTTAATGAAAGCTTACATTTATATTGAAAATGGTGTTTTTTTAGAAGCAAAAGCTTTTGGTGCTCATGGTGAGTGTGCAGGCGAGCTCGTTTTTAATACCTCGATGACTGGCTATGAAGAGATCATGAGCGATCCAAGCTATGCTGGTCAGTTTATCGTCTTTACCATGCCAGAAATAGGCATAGTAGGTATAAACGAAGACGATATGGAGAGTCTTAGAATTCATGCAAGTGGCGTTATAATGAGAAGCTACAATGAAATTCCATCAAACTACCGCTCGCAAAAATCTTTGGGAAAATTTTTTGAAGAGCAAGGTAAATTTGGCGTTTATGACGTTGATACTAGGTATTTAACAAAGATGCTACGTGACGAGGGTGCGCTTATGGCCTATATCTCAACGCAGATAAGTGATAAAGATGAGCTAAAACGCAGGCTTGAAAGTAGCGGGCGTATTGAAAATATAAACTACGTGAAAACAGTTAGCGCGATGGACGAGTATGAGCACAAAAAAGGCGCTTGGGATAAAAATTTAAAGTCATATAAGCCGCTAAAAAGTATTGGTAAAAAGATAGCTGTTTTTGACTTTGGTGTAAAGAGAAATATCTTAAACGAGCTATGTGAAACTGGTCTTGAAGTCATTGTCGTGCCACACGACACTAAGGCTGAAATTTTAATAGAAAAATTTAAAAATGGCGAGATAAATGGGGTATTTTTATCAAATGGTCCTGGTGAGCCAAAAAATTTAAAGGCCGAAATAGGCGAGATCAAAAAGATGATAGAGGCTAGGATACCTATATTTGGCATCTGTCTTGGACATCAATTACTCTCAAACGCCTTTGGATACGAGACATATAAGCTTAAATTTGGTCAGCACGGAGCAAATCACCCAGTGCTAAATTTAGAGACAAAAGCGATCGAGATAACAACACAAAATCATAACTACAACGTACCTGAGAGTATCGCAGAAGTAGCTGTTGTGACTCATAGAAATTTATTTGACAACACAATCGAAGGCGTGAGATACAAAGACTATCCGATCTTTTCGGTCCAGCACCACCCAGAAGCAAGTGGCGGTCCAAGCGAGAGTAAATATATATTTAAGCAGTTTTTAGAAATTTTATAAGATGCAAAATATAAACCTTTACATGATTATCTCAGTTGCATTTTTAAGTAGTTTTAGTCATTGTGTAGGTATGTGTAGCGGATTTTTGAGCTTGCAGACTCTATTTTTTAAAGGTAAGAATAAAATAGAAATTTTAATGCTAAGCACACTTTATAGTCTAGCTAGAATTTTTGCTTATGTAGTTTTAGGAACTTTATTTGGCTACTTTGGAGCTGTTGTTAGCTTTAGTATACAAGCAAGAGGTGTGATATTTTTTATAGTTGGCTTAGCGATCGCGTTTATCGGCATTGCCTTGCTTTTTAGGGGCGAGCTTTTAAAATTTGTGGAGAATCAAAAGGCACTTAATTTTGTAGTAAGAATTGCAAAAACGAGGATTCAAAAGAAAAATTTAGCAAATTTTTTATTACTTGGTTTTTTAAATGGCTTTTTGCCTTGTGGTGTGGTTTATTATTTTTTGGCACTTGGGATTTTAAGTGCAAATTTTATTTATTCGGCTTTTATAATGCTTGTATTTGGTCTTTGTACATTGCCAGCTATGCTTTTAGCTAGCTTTGTATTTGGGATTTTAAATGAAAAATTTAAAGACATAATGTTTAAGATTTCGGCTAGCATAATGATAATAAATGGAATTTATCTATCATTTTTAGGATATAGAGCAAATGCCTAAGATAGTTAAAGTAAGAGAGATAATTGTTAATTGCGTCAAAATTTATGATGTTTGATAAATATAACCAAAAAGGAAGAATAAATGAGCAAGATTCTTAATAATCTAACCGTTCTTATCGTTGAGAATGAGGGAGATGGTAAAAAAATAGTACAAGAAGTTATGCGAGATAAATTCGAAAAAGTTATCACTGCTCAAAATGGCGATGAAGGACTTAAGAAATTTAAAAAATATAATCCAAATATGGTTATAACAGACGTTTTTATGCCTATAATGAATGGCCTTGATATGGCTAAAAGCATTAAAGAAATTTCAAAAGATACACCTATTATAGTTTTTAGCACAAATAGTGAAAAAGAAACACTTCTAAAAGCGATAGATGTTGGTATTGATAAATACGTTTTAAAGCCGATTGATCTTGATGATTTTTTGGTTACATTAGAAAATGTTGCTAAAAATAAAATAGAAACAGCAAATATTATTCAGGTTGCAAATGGATATAGTTTTAATAAAATAAAACGTGTGCTTATCAGAGATGGTGTTGAAATTTCTCTTACAAAAAAAGAACTTGCATTTATATCTTTACTCATAAAAAGACTTGGTACGCTTGTGCTTCATGATGAAATAAAAAATGTTGTTTGGGTCGGTGAGAGCGTAACAGAGGCTGCTATTAGGACCTTTGTTAAACGTGTTAGAGATAAAGTCGGTAGTAATTTTATAAAAAATGTTCCTGGACTTGGTTACAAAATAGACAGAAGACTCTCCTAGTAAAAGAGAATTTATATTAATTAAGTCTTTTTATAGTTTTTCTACTCTAAAATAACCGAAAATTAATATAAATTTAACTAGGAGGAAAATTTATGCGACCATCCCAGTTGCTACATTATGATTATAGTGTGGCAAAACTCTTTATGTTCTCCACGATATTTTTTGGTATTGTTGGCATGGCTATTGGTGTTTTGGTGGCTTTTCAGCTTGCCTGTCCTGATCTAAACTATATAGCTGGTGAGTATTCGGCATTTGGTAGATTGCGTCCTCTTCATACTAACGGTATCATTTTTGGTTTTATGCTCTCTGGTATATTTGCCACTTGGTATTACATTGGACAGCGTGTTTTAAAAGTATCAATGAGTGAATCTCCGTTTTTGATGTTCATTGGTAAGCTTCATTTTTGGCTTTATATACTTGTTATGATTCTAGCTGTTGTGACACTTTTTATGGGCGAGAGTACATCTAAGGAGTATGCCGAGCTTGAGTGGCCACTAGACATTGCAGTAGTAGTAGTCTGGGTGCTTTGGGGCGTAAGTATATTTGGACTTATTGGTATACGCCGCGAGAAGACACTTTACATCTCAGTTTGGTATTACATTGCTACATTTCTTGGCGTTGCTATGCTTTATCTATTTAATAACATGGAAATTCCAACAAGACTAGTTAGTGGATATGGCTCATGGCTACACTCAGTTTCGATGTATGCTGGCTCAAATGATGCTTTGGTTCAGTGGTGGTACGGTCACAACGCAGTTGCGTTTGTATTTACAGTAGCGATCATCGCCCAAATTTATTACTTCTTGCCAAAAGAGAGCGGACAGCCAATATTTTCTTATAAGCTTTCGTTATTTTCATTCTGGGGCCTTATGTTTATCTATCTTTGGGCTGGCGGTCACCACCTAATATATACTGCTGTGCCTGATTGGATGCAGACTATGGGTTCGGTTTTTTCTATTGTTTTGATTTTGCCTTCTTGGGGTTCAGCTATTAATATGCTTCTTACAATGAAAGGCGAATGGACACAACTTCGCGAGAGCCCGCTTATTAAATTTATGATTCTAGCTTCAACTTTTTATATGTTTTCAACTCTTGAAGGCCCTATCTTGGCTATCAAATCTGTAAATGCACTAGCTCACTATACTGACTGGGTGCCAGGACACGTACATGATGGTGCACTTGGCTGGGTTGGTTTTATGACTATGGCGGCACTTTATCATATGACACCACGTATCTTTAAGCGCGAAATTTATTCAAAATCCTTAATGGAAGCTCAATTTTGGATACAAACAACAGGTATCGTTTTATACTTTGCTTCGATGTGGATTGCTGGTATTACGCAAGGTATGATGTGGAGAGCAACTGATAGCTATGGAAATTTACTCTACTCATTTATTGATACTGTTGTAGTACTTATACCTTATTATTACATTAGAGCTATTGGCGGACTTTTGTATTTGATTGGCTTTTTGATGTTTGCTTACAATATCTACAAATCAACTTCTGCTAAAGCTATTTTGGCAGAGCCAAAAAGTGCAACGCCTATGGGCGGTGCTAAAGCCAATGTGGAGGTGATGTGATGTTTGCTTGGTTAGAAAAAAATCCATTCTTTTTTGCAGTTTGCGTATTTATCGTCATAGCCTATGCTGGCGTAGTAGAAATTTTACCTGACTTTGCAAATAGAGCTAGGCCACTTGAGGGTACAAAACCTTATACGGTTTTAGAGCTTGCTGGAAAAAATATATATATACAAAATGGTTGCAACACCTGCCACTCACAGATGATACGTCCGTTTAAAGCTGAGACTGATAGATATGGCATGTATTCGCTAAGTGGCGAATTTGCTTATGATCGTCCGCATCTTTGGGGTTCAAAAAGAACGGGCCCAGATCTTATGCGTGTGGGTAATTATAGAACGACAGATTGGCATGAAAATCATATGTTAAACCCAGCCTCTGTTGTGCCAGGTTCGATCATGCCAGCATATCCATTTTTATTTAAGAAAAATGCTGATATAGAGACCGCTTACGCTGAAGCACTAACTGTTAAAAAGGTCTTTAACACGCCTTATGATGAGAAAGATATGCCAGCTCTTGGTACTTTTGAGCAAGCAAATGCCAACGTGAAAGAGCAGGCTGCAAGTATCGTTGAAAGTATGAAAGATGAGCAAGTAAAAAGTGCCTTTGCAAAGGGTGAAATTCGCCAGATCGTGGCACTTATCGCCTATCTAAATAGCCTAAAATAGGAGTTAATAATGGATATTAGAGAACTTCAAGCTTATGGCTATTTTATTTTGACAGCATTCTTAGCTATCACTTTGTACGCTTATTTTTTTCATCTTTACAAAAGTGAAAAGCAAGGTAGAAGAAATTATGAGAAATATTCGAAATTAGCCCTAGATGATGAGATCGGAAGTAAAATTTTAGAGCAAAAGGCTACAAAGGAGAGCGTATGCAATGGCTAAATTTAGAAGATAATATAAATTTACTTGCGTTAATAGGTGCCATCTTAATTATCGTACTAACTGTCGTTGTAGCTGGTAAGTATGTTGGTCAAATGAAAGTTAAAAAAGATGAAAGTGTAGAGCTTAGCGAGCATAACTGGGATGGGATAGGCGAGTATAAAAATCCAGTTCCATTCGGTTGGGCGGTAGTTTTTTTACTAACGCTTGTTTGGGCGATCTGGTATTATTTACTTGGTTATCCACTAAATTCTTACTCACAAATCGGTGAATATAATAAAGAGGTAAAAGAGGCAAACGCTAAATTTGAAAAAGAGTATTCAAACCCAAGCAAAGAAACGCTTCACGCTATGGGAGAGAGCGTATTTTTGGTGCAATGCTCAGCATGTCATGGCATCACAGGCGATGGCATTGGTGGCAAAGCTGCAAATTTGCAAATTTGGGGTAGCGAACAAGGAATAATTGATACGATACTAAATGGCTCAAAAGGGCTTGATTATCCTATGGGTGAGATGCCAGCAGGGCTAGCTGATGCTGATGGAGCAAAGGCTATCGCAGCTTATGTTGCAAAAGAGATAAGTGCTATAAAAAGTACAAAAAATGAAAATTTAGTAGCTATGGGAAAAGAGCTTTACGTAGCTTGTGCAGCTTGTCACGGAGATGATGGCAAAGGCATGGATGGTATGTCGGCTGATATTAGTAAATATGGTTCAAGTGAGTTCATCGTAGATGTACTAAATCGTGGTAAAAACGGCAACATCGGTGTTATGCCTAAATTTAATGATGGCAGGCTAAACGAGATACAACAAAAAGCAGTTGGCGAATATGTCATATCGCTATCAAAGGGCGAATAATGGAAAATAAAAATAGAAATATCTTTGCTTTAAATGGCATTAGCGGTTATTTGGTGGCAGTTTTGCTTTTGCTATCTATCCTTGGCGTACTTACTTATATTGGTATTGGCTTGCAAAAAGATGTAGCAACCAAGCCTTACTCATTAAAAGATGCAAGTAGCATTGAGATGAAGAGCGTTGATAACGCTAAACACGTCATTATAAAGGAGTAGTGATGCTAGGCATAATAGAAAAAGCCATAATCTTGCTTATAGTTGTTGCAGGAGCTATTTGTGCGTGGTCAGTGCTTACATCAAACCACCTTTTTGTAGGCTAGGTGTGAGAAAATTTATACTCATTTTTATATTTTTGCTCTCACAAAGTTTGGCTTTGGGAGCAAATTTTGTGATAAATAATGATGAAATTATAAGCCAAAAAGTAAGTGTAAAGCTAAATGAGATCGGCAGTGAGCTTTACACAAAAAGCGGTATAAATTTAGTAGTTGGCGTATATAAAGATGGTGAGCTAGAAGCTCTTTTTAAAGAGCAAAACCTTAGCTCACCTTATGCTTTTTTACTGCTTATAAAGGATAAAAAGAAAGTAGAAATTTTTGCCGATGCTAATACTTCAAAACTTTTTAATAAAGAACAAATTTTAAGTGTAAATCCAGAATCAGGAACGATAATTCCTATTTTGGTTTCTAAAAATGGCAAAGATGTCTATAATGCTGCTATATTAAATGGCTACGCTGATATTGCCGAGCAAATCGCATCTAGCTTAAATTTACAGCTTGAAAGTAGTGTTGGAAATTCAAATAAAACTACGTTAAATTTTTTAAGATTTTTCATATATGGCTTGGTTGCATTTTTTATAATTGTTATCTTTTATAAAAAGGTAAAAAATGGATAAAAAAACCTTTTGGCCTTATGCTATCGTGCTTAGTTTCATTGCTATCATTATCGCTTGCGCAGTAACGATCATCATAGCGCTGAAACATCCAGTCGAAATGGATAGCTCTTATATGCAAAGCTACCAAAATGTCGATGAAAACATAACCTTTATCAAAGAGAGTGAAAAACGCTTTGATGAGAAATTTGATCTAAAATTTGAGTCAAATTTTAATGCCCTAAATGCTAAGTTTAAATTTCATCTAACTCCTAAAAAAGGAGAAATTTCAGCTTTGAAATATGAAATTTTACTCACTCGCCCACAGACAAATAAAGAAAATAAAATTTTAAGAGCTTCATGGCAAGAAAATAATCTAGTAAGTGAAGAAACAAGCCTAAAAGAAGGTAGATGGCAACTACTTTTAAGGCTAAGTGACACTAATGATACAAGGTATTATAAATTTGATCTTAATGTCACAAAATGATCTTAAAATCGCAGCTTTGGTATCTAAGAAAGATCTCAAAGCTGAGTTTAAATTTTAATAAACTAATCTTTTGGCTAAATTTAAAACCAAAACACTAAGTTTTTATCAAATAAAACTATAAATCAAATCTCTTTAAATCCAAAATTTAATCCCAAACGCTCGCAAGTGCCGACATATTCTTTAAATTTATAGATTAGTGGATGCCATTTTTGCGTATCTATCTTTTCATCTTTTAGTAAATTTTCATCTACAAAAATGCCTGTAATCTTGCAAGTAACTATGCTAAACCACTCTTTTAACTCTATCTTTTCTACAACCGTTTCTAACTGTATCTTGCACTCTTTTATCCTGACGGTTTTTGCTTTTATGCCAGGCTCTTTGCTGAGATTTGCCACCTTAAATTTGTCGTGCTCGTAGGTGTAGCCAAGATTCTTTTTTTCTTCTGGTACGTTACTATCACCAGTTAGTTTTTCCATTTTTTGCACAGCTTCTAGCAGACTCTCATCACATAAATTTAGTGTGATATCTGAACCATTTTTGATATTTTTAAAGCCTTGATTTTCAATGCCTATGCCAAGCACCATTGTATTTCCTAACGTCCAAGAAGATGAAAGCACCGTGATATCATCGTTCGCGTTTTTATCTTTTGTGGTGGCTAGCAAAACCGGAAAGCCGTAGTAAAAACCTTGTCTGTTTAACTCTTTATGCATTTTTGCTCCTTTTTTTGTGATTGTAGCTTTTGGCTCTTTAAGGCTTAAAATTTTAATGTATTTAGATAAAAATTTAAAGCTTTACCTAAACGTAAAAAGCGCTCTTTTATCAGCATTTAGCTATCATTGCTTAAAAATTTAAGAGAGAAAAATGCATAACTTAAACCAACTTTTTGTCTTTACGAACTCGCGTAAGATTCGTGAATTTAATGCAAGTTTTAATGATGAGCTAATCCCAAAAAGCCTAAGTATCGCTGAGTTTTATAAAAAGATAGTTTATGTAGATGGTAGGTTTGAGATTGATAGCACCTATGCTTTGGTGCTTATGAATAGAGCCTGTGCTAGCGTCAAAAAGGCAAACTCTGTTCTTAAAATTCCAACTGAGTTTTTTGAATTTTTGAAAAATAATGACTATCTTTTTTCATTTTTTAAAGAGCTAGCTATTAGTAAAAAGAGTATCTCTGAGATCAAATTTAACGATATTTACGCTAATTTTGAGGAGCATTTAAACATACTTGAAGCGGTTTTAAAAGAGTATGAGAGCTTGCTTGATAGAGAAAATCTCTACGATGATATAACCTTGCCAAAAATTTATAACATAAATGAAGCTTACATCAAAAGCTTTAGTGAAATTTCACTGCATATAGATGGAATTTTAAGTGAATTTGAGTGGGAAATTTTAGAGAAAATCTCAAAGCTAACTACGCTAAAAATTATCTTTCAAACTAGCGTTTTCAACACAAAGCTAATCAATAAAATAAAGCAAATTTCAGCTATTAGCGAGATTGAAAATTACAAAAAATATGAGCTAAATTTAAAGACAAATGAGCTAATTTGCTTAGAAAATATCAAAAAATTTGAGCCAGTTTTAGAAAAGCGATTTGCCACTAGAAGCCTGCAATGTGCCTACGCTATGGCAAAGGCGAGCGAGTTTGTGCGTGAGGGCATAAAGCCTGAAAACATCGCTGTTATATTGCCAGATGAGAGTTTTAGTGAAATTTTAAGGCTACATGATAGCAATAAAATTTTTAACTACGCTATGGGCGAGAGCTTTAAAAATACAAAATTTTATGAAGCGCTTTTTTACATCACAAGAGCGATAAACGAAGAGGTAAGGCCGATTTTTGATCAAAATAAGTGTGAGAGCTACGAGGAGCTTGGCTTTATCTTGAACACGCTTAGCGTAAGTGAAGAGCTTTTTAATAAATTTAAATCAAGCTACTTTGATCTTTGTGACTTTGCTAAATTTAAAGAGCTAATAGACGAGCTTTTAATGCTTGAAAATGAGCCAAGATGCGAAGAGAAGCTCGCGCTTGAGCTTTTTAGGATTGAGAATTTATGTAGGTATTTTAGCTTTAGCTTAAAGCAGTTAAGTGAAATTTTTTTGCTAAATATATCACGCCTTAGCATCGATGATGTGGGTGGTGGAAAGATCAGTGTCATGGGCATGCTTGAGAGCCGTGGAATGAAATTTGATGGTGTGGTCATAGTTGATTTTAATGATAACTTCATCCCAGCAAGAAGCACAAACGAGATGTTTTTAAACTCGAAAGTGAGGCAAAAAGCAGGACTTATAAGCTACCTTGAGCGTGAAAATTTGCAGAGATTTTACTATGAAAGTCTTATAAACAATGCCAAAAAGGTCGCCATAAGCTGTGTTTTAAACGAAGAGAGTATTCCTTCAAGATTTTTAAAAAATTTCAAAACAATAAAAGATGAGAAATTTAGTGACGAGGCGTATTTAAAATTATTTTTAAAAGGAAGTACAAGCCTAAATTTAAGCGATGATGAGATCATTTTGGAGCATGATTTTTTCACTAAACCGCTATCATTTTCGACACTAAATTTATTTCTAACTTGCCCAAGAAAGTATTATTACGCAAAGATAGCTGGTATAAAAGGAGCAAAAGCAATAGCAACTGAGCCAGGATCTAAGCAAGGAAATAGCGTGCATAAGGCGCTTTATGAATACTATACGAGTGATTTTTATAGACAAAAAAATATATTTGATTTGGCTATTTTTAAAGAAATACTTGCAAAGCAAGATTTTTCTTCGCTTGAGCTTGAGATTTGGTCGCAGAAATTTAAAGAATACGCAGAGTTTGAAAATGAACGTTTAAGTGCTGGCTTTAGAGTGCTTGAGTGTGAAAAAGATATAGAGAGTGATTTTTGTGATGTAAAGATAAAAGGCATTATCGATAGGATCGATGCTAGCCCTGATGGCGAGCCTTTTATACTTGATTATAAAACTGGTGAGGCAAATGCGAACTCACTTCAGCTTGCATTTTATGAAGCACTTTATGGCAGCGAGGTAAAAAGTGCTTATTTTGCTCTAAAGAATGAACCTGTGCTTATTAGCTCAAAAAAAAGTGTAGATGATCTAAGGGCTGAGATAGAAAATCTAAAGAGTATAAATAACACTAAGATAAATTTTGAAAGAAAAAGCGGAGCTTGTAAATTTTGCGAGTATGCCATACTTTGTAGGAGAGAGTTATGAAAGATTTTTTAGCCCTAGAAGCAAGTGCTGGAAGCGGGAAAACATTCGCTTTAAGCGTTCGTTATATCGCTTTGGTGCTTAGAGGCGAAAATATAAATGAGATCATCGCTCTAACCTTTACCAAAAAAGCGGCCAATGAGATGAAAGAGCGCATAATCACAACTTTTTTGGACTTACAAAACAAAAAAGACGAGCTTGATAAGCTTTGCAAAGAGCTTAGTTTGAGCCAAGATGAGGTCATAAAAAGACGCGATGAGAAGCTTGATAGGTTTTTGCAAAGTGAGCTAAAAATTTATACATTTGATGCATTTTTTTCTGGAATCCTAAAGAAATTTAGTCAAAATTTAGGGCTTAGTCCTGATTACAGCGTGCAAGATAGTCTGCAAGATCTGGCGTGGAAAAAATTTGTAAAAGAGGCAAGTAAAGATCAAAAGCTTCTTAGTGAGCTTGCACTCATGATGATAATCTCAAGCCAAAAAGAGGCGAGCTTTTCGCAGACTTTGGCTAAATTTTATGAGAGTTTTGGTGGTGAGCTAAAAGATAGTGGTGCAAGCTATCCAGATGATAGCAAGGTAAGAGCAGCGCAAAAGGAGATAAATGAGCATATAGCCTTGCAAAATGGTGCTAGCGATACGGCCAAAAAGACATTTAGTGAGCAAAATTTATTTGAGCTTTTTAAAAACAAGGTCTTTGAAAGAGAGAGCCTGGATTACCGCACTTTTAGCAAAATTTATACAAGTGAGCTTGATAGGCTCTTTAACGAGCTAAAAGAGGCAGCAAAAGAGTATATTTTAGAGGTTGAAAGGTACAGACTTAGCGGTTTTAGTAAGCTCTTAAATGTTTATAAATACTCAAATTTAGAGCTAAATAAAGAGATAAATGCTTTAAGCTTTGCTGATATAAATAAGCTGGTCTTTAAGCTTTTGGTTGAAAATTTTGATAAAGATGTGCTTTATTTTAGGCTTGATGGCCGCATAAATCACCTTTTGATAGATGAGTTTCAAGATACAAACGTGATCCAATATGAGATCATCTTGCCACTTATCACTGAGATCGTTTCAGGATACGGACAAAACGGGCTTGGAAGCTTCTTTTATGTTGGAGATACGAAGCAGAGTATCTATAAATTTAGGGGCGGTAAAAAAGAGCTTTTCGATAAGCTTGGAGATGATTTTAGTCAGATAGATATAGAAAATTTACCAAGTAACTATCGCAGCTTAAAGGCTTTGGTGAAATTTAATAACGCTATTTTTGAAGAAATTTATCATAGATATGGGCTTAGTTTTGAGCCACAAGAGCCAGCTAAAAAAGATAAGGAGCTAAGCTACAAAGTAAGTGGCGAGTGTCCTTATTTTGAAGCCGAGGAAGATGACTATGGCTACTTGCGTGTGCTAAGCGATGAAGATATAGCGGGTGCAGCAGTTTCGCAAGTAAAAGAGCTACTTGCTGCTGGCGTAAATGCAAGTGAGATAACTGTGCTTTGCTGGAAAAATAGCGACATCAGCCTCATCTCAGAGGTGCTTAGCAGTGAGGAGATAAAAAGCGTAAATGAAGGCACCTTGGAGCTAAAGCGAACGCCGTTTGTTGCAGCGATCATCGAGTATGCAAAATTTTGTCTTTTTGGTGAAGAAATTTATGAAAAAAATGTAAAAGCACTCATAAATACAAATCCTAAAAGGCTAAAAATAAAAGCTGAAGATAGTGCGACAAAAAGCCTATTTTATCTAGCTAAAAATTTATATATAAATATGGCTGATGTTGATATTTTAAGGCTTTTTGAGCTAAGTAGTGGCTACAAAAATTTAAGCGATTTTATCTTTAACCTTGAAAATTTCAGCTCTAAAATCAGTCCAAAAAATGCTGATGGCGTAAAGATAATGACTGTTCATAAGTCAAAAGGGCTCGAGTTTGCTCACGTGATAGTTTGTGATATGATGAGTAAGGGCAGGGGCGATGACTCAAGCTTTATAACCGAATATAGCGAAAAAGGCGAGTGGATAGTAAAAAGCCGAATTTCTGGCAGAGAAAATTTTGACCCTGAGTATGCTGGTGTGTTAGAGCAAATGAGAGAGCTTGAGAAGCAAGAAAATATCAATAAAATTTACGTCGCCTTTACAAGAGCCACAAAGTCGCTTATTATCATTAAACAAGCCGTACCAAGTGGAAATAGTCCTAGCTTTTTTTCTTTTTATACTAGAAGCGACAAGAGCGAAGCAAACGACTATCTTGATCTAAAAGAGTTTAGCTTTGGCAAAATTTTGCCTAGTAAGAGCGAGCAAAAAGAGGCTATAAAAGATGAAAAAATGCCTGAAATTTTAAAGATAGAAAGGCAAGATGTAGAGGCAAGAGAGCAAAAAACGAGCGGTAAAAATTTAGAGGCAATCTATTTTGGTTTAGCGTTTCACTATTTGCTCGAGATGAGTGAAAAATTTGATGAAAATTCGCTTTTAAAAGCTAAAAGTTTAATGCTAAATAAATTTTACAAATTTCTCTCACCTGATAGGCTTGAAGGTGCCTTTAAACGGGCAAAAATGCTAATAAATGAGCCAAAATTTCTAAAGTGTATAAAAGATAAAGAAATTTACAAAGAGCAGCCATTTAAAGTAAAAAACGAACTAAAACAGATGGACTTATTTTGTATTGGAGAGAACGAAATTTGTGTGATTGACTATAAAACGACCGATAAAAATATTGAGGAAAATAAAAAACAAGTTGGAGAATACAAAGAGGCATTAAGTAAATTTTATCCAAAGCATAGTATAATCGCCGTCATCTTCTACGCTCTTGATGGAAAAATTTCATATATTGAAGTTTAAATGCTACTTAATTTAAGCTTTATAAAAGCATTGTTTAAATACAATCACAACTCAAAAATTAACTTGGCAAAGGTAAGAAAATGACAAAAATAACAAAGCCAAACGAAGTTAAACGAGACTGGATCGTTGTTGATGCAGCTGGTAAACGTTTTGGTAGATTGCTAACTGAGGTAGCAACTATACTTCGTGGCAAAAACAAACCATGCTTCACGCCAAACGTAGATTGTGGCGACTATGTTATCATCATAAATGCTTCAAAAGTAGAATTTACTGGTAATAACAAAGCTGAAGATAAACTTTATCACAGACACTCAGGATATTTTGGTAGCGTAAAGAGTGAAAAATTTGGCGATTTGATAGCAAATAAGCCAGAAAAACTATTTAAATTAGCTGTTCGTGGAATGCTTCCAAAAACTAAACTCGGAAGAGAGATGATAAAAAAACTAAAAGTTTATGCTGGCAGTGAGCATCCTCATACGGCACAAATAGCTAAAAAAGAAGGAAAATAATTATGGCAAAAGTTTATGCAACTGGTAAAAGAAAAACTGCCGTAGCGAAGGTTTGGATAAAAGCTGGAAGCGGTAAAATCGTAGTAAATGGTATGGATCTTAATACTTGGCTTGGTGGACATGAAGCTATAAAGCTTAAAGTAATTCAGCCACTTCTAGTTACTAAACAAGAGAGTTTAATAGATGTAGTAGCTACAACTTTAGGTGGTGGTTATTCAGCACAAGCAGAGGCTTTAAGACACGGTATTTCACGTGCTTTAGCTGATATGGATGCTGATTTTAGAGCAGCACTTAAACCAAAAGGCTTATTAACTAGAGATTCTCGTGTTGTTGAACGTAAGAAATTTGGTAGAAGAAAGGCAAGAAGAAGCCCACAATTCTCTAAACGTTAATGAGTTTTTGCAAGTGCTTTTGCATTTGCAAAATTTAAGTTGTGTAAATTTCAAATTTACATTGTTAATTAAATTATGATTTAGAGTCGGTTAAATTTTATTCAGTTAAAATGTAACCACTTTAAAATAAATCCTAAGAAAGGAATTCTAAATATGAAAAAGATTGCTTTAGCTATGGTTGCCGCAACAGCGGTTTTTGCGTCTAACGCAGCAT
Source organism: Campylobacter concisus (assembly GCF_003048905.1). Lineage (NCBI taxonomy): Bacteria > Pseudomonadati > Campylobacterota > Epsilonproteobacteria > Campylobacterales > Campylobacteraceae > Campylobacter > Campylobacter concisus. The sequence goes on along the minus strand of NZ_PIRO01000001.1, from coordinate 677,671 downwards.
ATAATTATGAAGTTACTCCAACTATTGGTGGTGTTCACCCAGAGGGAAATCTACGTGTAAAAGACCATAACTTCGTTGGTGTTAGAGCTGCTAGAAATCTTGAAGATTTTTTCTTTGATCAAGTAGAACTTGGTGTTGATTACACTCAAAAAGCAAAAGAAAAAACAGGTAGCTTAACAAGAGAAGGAAGAGTTCTTAGATATCATGCAAATCTTGTAAAAGATATAGTTGATTTTGGACCAGTTAGTCTATATGGCTTAGTTGGTGCTGGATATGAAGATGTTCCAGCTATTTTTGTTAAAAATGAAGATGGCGGTTTTGGCCAATATGGTTTTGGTTTAAGATATCAAGTAACTGATAGATTTGCTCTTAAAGCAGAAGCAAGAGACGCTATCAAATTTGAACATGCTGATCATAACCTATTCTATTCACTAGGCTTTGGTATCGGTCTTGACTCAAAAGCAGCTCCAGTTGTGGCAGCAGCTCCAGTTGCAGCAGCAACTCCAGCAGCAACTCCAGTTCTTGATGATGATAATGATGGCGTGCCAAATGATATAGATCAATGCCCTAACACTCCAGCTGGCGTGGTTGTTGACGAAAGAGGATGCGAGAAAGTTATCGTTCTTAGAGACCTAGATGTTAACTTTGCATTTGATAGCTATAAAGTCGGACCAAAATATGCAGCTGAGATCAAAAAAGTAGCTGACTTTATGGGCGAACACCCAGATTATAAAGTTGTACTTGCTGGTCACACTGATAGTGTAGGCGCAGAAGCTTATAACCAAAAACTATCTGAAAAAAGAGCAAAGGCAGTAGCTGATGTTCTTGCTGGCTATGGCGTAAGCGAGGATAAAATTTCAACAGTTGGCTACGGTGAGCTTAAACCAATTGCTACAAATAAAACTAAAGAAGGTCGCGCGCAAAATAGACGCGTTGAAGCTACTTTCAATAAATAATCTTATTATTTAAAGTTACTTCTTTTTGGGGCTTAGCTTCGGCTAGGCCCTTTTTTATTTCTACGGAGAAAATGATGAAAAAAACCATACTTTTTGATTTAGACGGTACGCTTATTGATTCAACTTCTGCTATTTTAAAAGGATTTGATAAAGCTTTCTTATCCCATGGTAAAAAAGAGCCAGACCATAATGCATTAAAGTCTTTGGTTGGTCATCCGCTTGAAATAATGTTTGAAAGACTTGGTGCAAGCAAAAATTTAATTGATAGCTATATAAAAGAGTATAAAGCTTGCTACGAAAAAATTTACCTTGATGAGACGGTACTCTTAGATTATGCAAGTGAAGCATTGAAGGAAGCAAGTAGCTTTGCTGATGTTGGTATAGTTACTACGAAAACTTCAAAATTTTCTATTATCTTGCTTGAGCATTTAGGGGTTATGAAATATATAAAAACTGTTATTGGAAGAGACGATGTTACTAATCCAAAACCAAATCCAGAGCCAATAAATTTGGCTTTAACTAGACTTAATAAAGATAAAAATAATGCATTTATGGTAGGTGATACCATTATGGATTTAATGGCCGCACAAGCTGCTTTTGTTACAGGTGTGGGTCTAACTTGTGGATATGGTCAAAAGAGTGATTTGGAGAAATTTAGTAAACATATTTTCTCAAACCCATTTGAAGCCGTTAGCTTTATAAAAGAGGTTTAATAATCTAATATTCCTAAACTGCTTATATTTTAAATTAAATTCAACATAACGTTTAGCTTGCTTAGCTATAAAATTTACTCCAAAATCTTTTTAAAATATTTTAAATATCTAAATTACTCTAAATAAATTTGCTTTAAAAGCCTACTTTCATAGTAAATCTATCTTATTTAAAATATGAAAATTTGTCTAAAAATTAGCTAACTTCTAGGAGATCATAGATTTAAGACCCTAGCCACCTTTAGAGCGCTTGCAAATGCAAAATGTAAGTTATATCCGCCAAGCATGCCAGTGATGTCTAAGACTTCACCAATAAAATAAAGCCCCTTAACGTTAGAAGCTTGTAAATTTTTATCTAAAAATTCACTCTTTATGCCGCCTTTTGTAGCTTCCGCTCTTTCAAAGCCAAATGTCCCAGCTGGGGCAAATTCATAAGCAAAAAGTCTTTTTATGATTTGTCTCTCTTTATCGCTAAATTCATAAAAAGCTCTATCTTTTAAGCCAAAATTTTTTAAAAACTCTAGCACAAATCTCTTTGGTAAGGGCAAAACCGAGCTAAGTTGCTTTTTGCCATTTATTAAATTTTTCTCACTAAATTTGGGCAAAAAATTTATACAAATTCGACCCTTTTGCCAAAATAGAGAGGCGTTTAGTATTGCCGGTCCGCTTATGCCCCTATGCGTAAAAAGTAGATTGCCACTAAATTTATGACTCTCGTTTTTGCTATTTATCTTTACGTCTGCGTTTAGGCTGACGCCACTAAGCTCTTTAAACCAAAACTCATCTTTTTGTACGCTAAATCCGACAAGTGCAGGCGCAAGAGCTGATATTTTAATGCCAAAATTATTTGCTATTTTATAGCCAATGTCACTTGCGCCAAGGGCTTTATAGCTTAGTCCGCCACTTGCGATGACTAAATTTCTAGCTCTAAATTTCTCATCTTTTGTCAAAATTTCAAAAATTTCATCTACTTTTTTAGCGCCAAGAACCTCTTTATTGTAAAAAATATCTGCATTTTGTCCTTTTAAAAGTACGCTCAAGACGCTTTTTGCACCGCTATCACAGAAAAATTGATTTTGCTTTTGCTCACTAAATTTAAGCTCGCTAAAAAATTTTAAAACTTGATCTGGAGTCAGCACTTTTAAAATTTGCTCTATAAATTTTTGCTCACCAAGGTAGTTTTTAGCGCTTATGAAGCGGTTTGTGATGTTGCATCTGCCTCCACCGCTTGCTAGGATCTTTTTGCCAGCACTACTATTTTTTTCTAAGATGGCAACCTTTTTACCATTTAAATTTGCTCCTAAAAATAGTCCGCTAGCACCGGCGCCAATGATGATGACGTCGTAGATCAAAACTTCAAACTCTCTTTTAAAGTTGCCTCGCTTATTAGGCGAGAGTCAAATTTTATCACTTGATTTTTCTCGTTTTTGTAATAATCGACTACACCTTTTTGGCTATTTAGTAACTCTAAATTTAAGCTTACTTCAGGGCTTAGATAGATATTTTTAAAAATTCTTGGATCGCTCAGGCTAAAGAGTAAAATAAGCCATACCACGCAAAGTACCACACAGATGATGGCGAGTACTTTAAAGCCAAAAGCATGCAAGATGTATCCACCAAACGCACCTCCAACAAAGCTTCCTAAATAACCAAATGAATTAAACACACCAAGGGCTGAGCCTTTTTGTGAGGATTTTACAAATTTTGTTGCAGTTGATTGCATGATGGGCTCGTGAAGGTTAAATCCTATGAAAAATATAGCGACTCCTAAAACGAAGATAAAAAGCGTAAAACTAATGGCAAAAATAGTGTAGGTTAGGGCAAAAAGCAGCGTACCAGCTATCAAGATGACCTTGCTAAGTCCCTTGCCATCGCCTAGCGCGCCAGCTAACCCCATAGCCAAAAAGCCAAGCACAGCGCCAAGCGTATAGACCTTGTAAAGCTCGCCACTTTCATAGCCATACTCTTTTACTAAAACGATAGGGATCACCAAAAATGCGATGCTTGCTAGCATCTTTTGCATAAAAGAGGTGAAATTTATGATCATATAGTCTTTTTGCAAAAATAGCTTACCAAATGGCACTTTTTCACTTTTAGCACTCACTTTTATCTCTTTTGGCACAACGGTGTAAAGAAGTACAATGCAAAGTAGGCTAAGAGCGGCACTTAGGTAAAAGAGGCTTGAAAGCCCATAGTCTTTGGCAAGAAGCGGCCCAAGTACCATAGAAAGCGTGAAACTAAGCCCTATAAAAGCACCCATTATCGCCATGGCTTTTGAGCGTTTTTCTTCTGTTATATAGTCACTTATCATCGCAGTTGCAACTGCTCCGATAGCACCTACGCCTTGTAAAAATCTACCAAATAGCATGGTAAAAATATCGCTTGTAAGTGCACAAATTATTGAGCCTATGATAAAAACTAAAAGTCCGATCGTTAATGTTTTTTTACGTCCTATCCTATCCGAGAGCGCTCCAAAAGGCACTTGAAATATCATCTGTGAGATCGCATAGACGCCTACTATTAGCCCTACTAAAAACTCGTTTGCTCCGTGTAAATTCAAGGCATAAAGGCTAAGCACCGGCAAAACTATAAAAAGACCTAAAAATCTGCTTGCTATGATAAAAGATAGTGGTAAAACGCTTTTTAACATAAAATTTTCCTTATTTTTAAAAGGACTAAGTTTATCATTTTAACGCTAATTTAAATTTAAAAATTTAATCTACTTTTTTGTAAAATACGCCCAAAAATCAAGGAGCTCTTGCAATGAAGATCGTGCTTGCGACGTCAAATTTAGACAAAGTAAAAGAGATAAAAGAATTTTTAAAAGGCTATGAAATTTACGCTCTAAGCGAGGTTGTAAAGCCATTTGAGATCGTTGAAGATGGCAGCACTTTTCAACAAAATGCACTCATAAAGTCAAGAGCCGTCTTTGCAAAGCTTAAAGAGCAAGGGCTTGATAGTGAGTTTATCGCTCTTAGCGATGATAGTGGCATTAGCGTGGATGCACTTGGCGGCGAGCCGGGGATCTACTCAGCTCGCTACTTTGACCTTGATGAAAATGGCAAAGTATGCGGTAAAAACGCAAATGACGCAAACAACAGAGCAAAGTTAATTAGCAAGCTAAAGGCGCTAAATTTAAAGAGCTCACCAGCTCATTACACCGCCTGTATCGCTATTAGCTCGAAATTTGGTGATTACACGACGCATGGCTTTATGTATGGCGAGGCGATTAGCCAGGAGCGTGGCACAAACGGCTTTGGCTATGACGCACTTTTTATCCCAGATGGCTTTACTAAGACGCTTGGCGAGCTAGATAATGAGACGAAGCTTAAAATTTCTCACCGCTCAAAGGGGCTTGAGCTTGCAAATTTCGTGCTAAAAAGTCTAAAGAAAAACTTTAGTTAAGCTCTTTTAGTCCTTTGTTGGCTCGCTCTAAAAGATCCCGTGCGCGAGGATTTTGCTCTTTTCCATTTAAAATTTCAAGCACTTTTTTGTAGTTTTTGGCGGCTTCGTCCTTTTGCTTAAGCTTTGCTAAGTCGTTAGCAAGCTCTACTAAAAGCTCTGATCGCACAAGCTCGTTGTTGCTTAACTCTGGCGTGATATCAAGTAAATTTAGCGCTAGAAGGTGGTTTTCATGGGCTTTGTCAAAGTCGTTTTTTAGGTAGTAGGTGCTAGCGATGCCTTTTATACAGATGAGTTCGTCTTTCATTGGGGCATTTGGCGCGTTGTCATAAATTTTTAGAGCTTCTTGAAAATTAGCAAGTGCTTCGTCGTATCTGCCTAGCGCCTTTTGTGCCGCACCTAGGCTGTGATAAGAGCGAGCTAGTAGCAGCTCGCCGCTAACATTTGCCGCAAGCTCTAGGGCTCTTTGTGAGAGCTCTAACGCCTTTTGTGGCTCTTTATTTACCATGCAAATGCTAGCGCTATTTGTGAGCGAAGTGATCGCCTGCTTGGTGTTGCCCTCTTTTAAACAGACATCAGTCGCTTGCTCGGCTAAATTTATGGCTCTCTCCAAATTTCTATCGCTTTTATAAAACTCCCTCACACTCTCTTGTATTAGCTCGTTACAGCTACTCGCAAAGAGGCAAATAGGCGCTAAAAATGGTAAAATTTTCTTCATCTTTTTACCTTTAAATTTTTGCCTTATTTTACCTTTCAAAGCGAGAAATTTATATTAACTTCGCTAAAATCACTAAAATTTAAAGGAGCCAAAATGTCAAATATCTTAATCATAGGCGCGGGCGGTGTGAGCCAAGTCGCGACCGTAAAATGTGCGATGAACGCGGACGTTTTTAGCAAGATCACCCTTGCAAGCCGCACCAAAAGCAAGTGCGACGCGATCGCTAAATTTATAAAAGACCGCCTAGGCGTGCAAATTGACACCGCCCAGATCGATGCGGACGATACCGATGCCGTAGTCGCTCTCATCAAAAAAACGGGTGCCGATTTGCTTTTAAATGTCGCGCTGCCGTATCAAGACCTAACCCTCATGGACGCGTGCTCTCGCACCGGCATCCCATACATCGACACCGCAAACTACGAGCACCCCGACACAGCTAAATTTGAATACAAGCTGCAGTGGGCGAAGGACGGCGAGTTTAAAGCTGCAAACACGATGGCGCTGCTGGGAAGCGGCTTTGATCCGGGAGTGACGAACGTATTTTGTGCCTACGCACAGCAAAATCTCTTTGACGAGATCCATGAGATCGACATCTTAGACTGCAACGCGGGCGATCACGGATATCCGTTTGCGACGAATTTCAACCCAGAAATCAACCTGCGCGAAGTGAGCGCAAAAGGCCGCTATTGGGAGCGCGGCGAGTGGAAAGAGACCGAGCCGATGCAGATTTCGTTCAAATGGGACTACCCCAAAGTAGGCGTCAAAGATAGCTACCTGCTCTACCACGAGGAGCTTGAAAGCCTCGTTAAAAACATCAAAGGGCTGAAGCGAATCCGCTTTTTTATGACATTCGGACAGAGCTACCTAACTCACATGAAATGCCTAGAAAACGTCGGCATGCTACGCATCGACGAGGTAGAACACAACGGCGTAAAAATCGTGCCGATACAGTTTCTAAAAACTCTACTGCCGGATCCTGCGTCACTAGGCCCTCGCACGAAGGGTAAAACCAACATCGGCTGCGTGATCCGCGGGCTCAAAGACGGCAAAGAGCGCCAAGTCTACATCTACAACGTCTGCGACCACGAGGCTTGCTACGCCGAAACAGGCGCGCAGGCGGTGAGCTACACGACGGGCGTGCCTGCGATGATCGGCTCGATGATGGTCGCAAAGGGCATCTGGAGCGGCAAGGGCGTCTTTAACATGGAAAATTTCGACGCCAAACCTTTCATGGATGAGCTAAATAAGCAGGGCTTGCCGTGGGAGATAATCGAAATGAAGCCAGGCGAGAGGTATGAAGTAAACTAAAATTTTAGGCGATTTTCGCCTAAAATTTTAGTTTTTATCGTAATTTCTTTTATTGCGTTTAAAAGCTTGATGGATTTGACAGTACTTTTATCGGAATTTATACTCTCAAAAATTCTGATAAACTTATTTATCAAATTTTCACAACTGGAACATATCAAAAAGTTACTATTTAAACAACTTACAACGCCAAAGCAAAATTCCCAGTCATTTAGTATTAATTGTTTTAATTTTTCATCGTCTACTTTTTCAAGTGCCTCAAGCTCCAATTCGTTTCCACTCTTTAAAAGAGTCAAAATTCCCTCTTTTGTACTAATTTTTGAACGATCAGACATATCCCTCAAGTTATCATCATACTCTATTAATATAGGGTCAAATTCTAAAATTTTATCTATATCAGGATTATACGGCAAAATGGTATTGTAACTATTATTTTCCAATATACTCTTCAATATATTAATGGCAAAATTATGATATTCATCAGCTTGTGTCGGATTTCGTTCTTTGATAAACTCTATATAAAAAATAAAGTTACTCACCCCTAAAACATATACCATATCAATATTGTCAGCAAGAAAATCTCTTATTTTATTGCAATATTCTCCATCATGCAATTTAAAGTCGTATTGCAATCTATGCATATATCCGTTCAATTCTTTAAGCTTATCTTCTTTAAATTTTACGACATTAACAATATCTCTAATCTTTTTGTCATCTGTTATGGATTTTGCTATATAGCTTACAACTTCATCTCTTATGTGGTTTGGCTCAAGGTAATTTATATGCGCATATTCTATAATCTCATCAAACTCTTTATTTTTCTCGTTATCTTTAAGATTGTTAGTAAAGTACTTAAAAGAATATTTATTAAGCTCTTTAAAATCTATATTTAATTTCAAAGCATTTATAGTGGCTATTTCCATAATGTCATTTACTAAAATTTGCTCGGTATATTTAAAATCTTTTAAATCTTTTTCTAAAAAGCCAAAGTCATTAAGTGCAGTTACTACTCGTTTCATAACTCTAATATTGTTTATATTGTGTTTTTTAAAATATTCGAATGGATAATCCTTAAAAACCTTAAGTTTGTCTTCTATAATTTTATATGTATTTTCCACGGTAGGATTATAGTTAAATTCATAATCTACGATTTTATCTTTATATCTTTTTATATCATCTAACTTTAGTTCGTCAGCATTAAAAATCATAACTATATGACAGTTTTTCTGTTCTTTTAGTTCTGATATTAATCCAAATACATCTTTTATGCTTAATTTATTTGATAATCTTTCAAAATCATCAAAACAAATTACGATATTTTCGAAATCCTTCTTTTCAAAAAGCGATATACATCCTATAATTGCTGATCCAAAATTCGACGCAAATTTATCTATAATTTTATCAATATTAGATTTTTTAAATTTGTCTAAAAAATTAGATACCATCTTATATTTTTTATATGTTTGCAATATAATCTCTTGTGTTATCTGACTGATACTATCCTTGCCGAATAAAGAAATATATACGAAACTTTTATTTAACTCTTTTGAATTGTCTTCTACAAATTTATACCAAAAGTAAGTTTTCCCAACGCCCCATTTGCCATTTATCGTAGTGCAAACAGCACTTTCATCTTTAAAAATCTGAATGAGTTTTTCTTTTATTTTATCTATTTCATTTTTTTGCATTGTTAATTGCCTCAAATTTCTGCTTTAAAATTTTAAAAATCTCGTGCTTTGAGAGTTCGTATTTGTCGTATATCACGGCGTCATCGTCGCCGATAGGCTACATGAGACCATATGCTAGCCTGCCTTCTTTTTTTAAATTTTATATTAAAAATGCTAATTTTGCGTTTAGCATCTATCTCGCGGATACCGATTTCATCGATATCTTTAAAATAAAATTTCGCATTCTTACCGCCTTTTTGTATGAAAAATCCGTCATCTTCGATTTTTCGGTATCACAGAATAAGAAACTAGGATAAAGAGGTAACTTCGGCGCAAGCTAACTTACTGGCGCCGAATTTGAAAGTTATTTTATCGCTGCTTCAAAGCTAACATCTACATCTGGATAGCTCTTTCCACCGTGAAATGGTTTGGCGGCAGCGGCAAATTTATCAAAGCTCTCATTTAGCTTCAAATCATTTACAAGATCAACCGAAAATTTTGCTACTAGCTTGCCATTTTGCACTTCATATTTTGTTTTAAAAATTTTTGAGTTGCCATTTATGCTAAGCTCAACATCCATTTCTCCGGCTTTATTATCGCCATTTACCGCTACGATCTTGCCATCTACGGACTTGCCATCGAAAATAATGCCAATCCTTTTATCGCGGTCAGGCAGCTTTGTATCGATATCTTTTGGCTCAAGCTTAAATTCAAAGCTCTTTAAAAAATCAGCAAAATTTGCGTTTTCTTGACTTTTAAAATTTATCGTTTTAAAAGTACCTGGTACGGCTGTTTTATTTGCTAGCTTGTAACCAGTAAATGTTACCTTTGGTTCACCTTCTACGCTAAATGCAAGAGCTGAAACTGCAAAAAATGAAGCTGCTAAAGCAACAGAAGTAAGTTTGTTCATAAAGAATCCTTTTTATAATATTGATAATAAATATCGCAAATTATATACCCACTTACTTCAAAAAAGACTTAAAAACTCTTTTTAATTAATGAATAAATTTTTAATATCTTTTTACTCTGGATCATCGCTAAAATCGTTATCCCTAAAGATCACATAAAAATTTATGAGCCAAAAAACAAAAGCGATTGCTATGAGCATTGCGGGCAAATGAATGTAAAAGCCACTCCAAAAATAAGCCAAAATTCCTCTACTAATGCCAGCTAAAAGAACTAAAATAAAAGCAACCTTACTAAGGCGTAAAAACTCAAGCTCTTGTCCGCTGTGACGAAGTCCTGCGACATTAAATATAAGCATCACGCTAAAAATTACTGCATTTATCGCTATTAGATGCATAAAATTTGTTTCAAGATGGAGTCCAAAAATACCGCTAAAGCCGATTCCCAAAAATCCAACCGCTAAAAATAGTTGCATAAAATAGTATAAAAGCACAAAACTATGCCTAAAAAGCTCTTTATAATGCCACTCTTTAAGCTTTGTAAGTACTGCACTTCCACAAGCTATCGCAGCATAATAGACACCTAAGCTTGCTTCAAAAAATATATTTAAAAGTAAAAAGGCACAAACGCAGCAAATAGCGATATTTTTATAGATAAAATTTGGCACAAAAACAGCTTCATCCATGCCTTTTTCTCTTTTTAACGCTTCTTTTCCAAGCACGACACTAACGCGGTAAGAGATGAGTAAGATAGCGATTATGTGAATAAAAACTTGTAAATTTAGAAATTTTTCGTTGCCGCTTATTAGATAATAAATTTCAAAGCCTAAAATGCCAAGCAAAAAGCCAAGCACGCCAAATTGATCATCGTTTTTATCCTGCCAGATCATATAAAGACAAAGCAAAACCAAATAAAGCCAAAAAAGAGCGATAAAGCAGTGTGCTAAAAATAGGCTAAAAAATGCCAAAATAAAGCTTATAAAAAAGAGTGAAAATAATATATAGGCGTGTATTTTTAAAGATGCTTGAAAATTTGTCCAATCAGTTAATCCAGTTAGCAAAAATCCAGCATAAGCAAGGGCTAAAAAAAGTTGCAAAAATATAAATTTATGCAAACTCACAAAATCAGTTGGAGTAAAAAACACACTAGCACCAAGCACCGCACAGGCGGCACTCATTAAGAAAAATATTCTCATAGGATGAGTAAAAAAATTATTAATCATAATAAATTTGCCCTTTAAAATTTTCATCTATTGTTTTGCTAATAAATGCAAAATCACGGTTTTTAAAAGCCTCATCTAAAATAAGCTCTTTTTGTATGACCGTACCTTTATTTGCGAGAAAATAAATTCTATTTGACATCTTTACGGCCTCCATCCTGTCGTGTGTGACGAGTATTATGCTCATGCCCTCACTCACTCTTTGGCTAACGATATCGATCAAAATTTCTTTCATATCATAATCAAGCCCCGAAAATGGCTCATCCATTAAAAGCAGATCAGGTTTTGTCACAACTGCTCTTACAAAAGCGACCCTTTGCCTCATACCGCCACTTAGTTCACTTGGATATTTTAGTGCGTCCTTCTGACTAAGACCAACCTTAGCAAAGAGCTTCAAAACGCTATTTTGATCAGGTTTATCCATAACCAAAAGCACATTTTCAAGAGCATTTTTCCATGTAAGCAGACGATTTTCCTGAAAAAAATATGTCATCTTTTTAAATTTATTAAAAATTTCCCCTTTTCTGGGCTCATTTAGTCCGCTAATAAGCCGCAAAATGGTAGTTTTTCCACATCCTGATGGTCCAAAAAGTGTCACTACTTCACCTTTTTCTACCTTTAGGCTAAAATTCCTTACGACCTTATCTCTTAAAATTTCATACTCTACATTTGTAAGTTCAAGCATCATCTTCTCCAAGGCATCAGAGCTATTTTTAAAGGCTCAATGATGAGGTACTCAAAAAGCATGATAAGAGTGATGCTTAAAAGAACATAGGCCATTACCTCGGTTGTTTCAAGCATCGCCCTTGCATTTGCTATCTTTGCTCCCATGCCGTTATTTGCACCCAAGAGTTCAGCCATTATGACTATTTTTACACCCATTGCAACAGCTACACTAACAGAGCTTATGATATAGCTTGTAAGATGTGGGATGTAGAGGTGTCTTATCTTTTTTAAAATTCCTAGATTATAAGCGTCAAACATCTCTTTTAGCTCCTCATCTACGCTACTCATAGCAACTGCAGAGCTTGCAAAAGTAAGCGGTAAAACGGTTATAAAGATAGTAAAAACGGTGCTAAAATTTCCAAATCCAAACCAAAAAATAGCAAGCACTATCCAAATAATCGGCGGCATTGACAAAAGCAAGGTTATAACAGGCTTTAAAAAGGCTGCAAAACTTTTAAAGCTACCAGCTATTAACCCTAGAAATATACCAAAAAATGTTGCCGAGCAAACTCCGATCAGTGATCTGCAAAGCGTTATGTTTATCTCGCTGTTTTTGTAATCTTTTAAAATTTCACAGGCTTTTAAAAATACATCTTTTGGTGGCGGAAGCAAGAGTGGGGAGCTAAACTCGCTTCCCACTTGCCAAATGGCTAAGATCAAAAAAACTACGGCAAATCCGCTAAATCCGCCCCAAAAATAGTCAATTATTTTTAAAAAGCTTGAGCGATCTTTTTTGATGCCATCAATTAGTATCATAAAAATAGACCTTTATCTGGCATCTTGCCGCCTAGAAATTTTGGATTAAACTGATAAATTTCTTCAAAAAATGTCATGATCTCATTTTGTAGTTCATTTGCTTTTGTTACTGTTAAATTTGCCTTATCAAAAGCATTTGCAAGTGCTACTTCTGGAGCTGGCAAGTAGCTTGAGCCTATCTTTGCTGCACTTTGTTTATTCTCAAGTATCCATGAAAGTGCATTTTTAAGGTCATTATGAAGCGTATCAAATAGACTTAAGTTTTTCTCGTAAAAGCCTCTTTCTACGATAATGCCAGCCATTGGGATTATCGGTTTTGTACCAAAACTCTCGCCCCAAATTTTTGGAAAATCAACTGAGTAATGCACGCTAACGCCTGCTTTTTTACCGCGCAAAATAGTCGCTTCACCAAGAGGTTGTGGGACTATTAAAATGTCAAAATCTTTTTGTAAAAATAAAAGCAGAGCCTCAGGCGGCGTTGCTGTGTAGGTGATGTCTATTTTGCTAACGTCTATGCCTTGTTTCTTGCAAAGCGCTCTTAAGACAAGATCAGGCATATCGCCTCGAAATGGCATTACTAGCTTTTTGCCTACAAAATCTTCTAAATTTTTGATCTTTTCATCCTTAACCATAGCATTCATAACGCCAAGTGTCAGTAAATTTAACATCGCAAAATCAAGCCCTTGGTTTCTTAAATTTGCAGCGACATTTGATGGCGACATCGTGACCTTGATATCTCCGCTAGCCACGCCTGCACGAAGCTGATCTGGTGTTTTCCATATATTTAGACTTACATCATAAGTTTTATTTAACTCCCCTTGCAGTGCAGCAACCGCCATTATGACGCTTGGGATCGCTGGTGCGCCCCACATAGTAAAGCTCTCTTTTGCAAATAAATTTGGCGCAAATGCACTAACGCCTAAAGCTGTGCTAAGTCCTAAAAATTTTCTTCTATTTAACATCTTTTTCTCCTTTAAAAACTGCTGTGAAAGCTAATGAAAAATGTCCTGCCAGGGGCATGAACGACTACTGGATCAAGTGCTGCTACGTGATCACCACTGATAAATTCTGCATAATCTTTGTCAAATAAATTTGCTACGCCAAATCTTATGCCAACTTTGTTTTTAAACTCTACGCCACCATAAAGATCAAGCAAGCCAAATCCTTTTGCGGCCTCTTTTTTGTCGATACCTAGACCATTTTGCTTGCTAAAATCGCCTCTAGTTTGCTTTGAAACTAGCCTTAGTGCAGTGCCAAGGTTGTAGCTACCAAAGCTTGCATAGTCTTTGTAGTCAAATGCAAAATTTGCTTCAAAAGGCCTTATTTGGTAAAGTGGCCTGCCATCGGTTTTGTTTTGTCCGTAGTTGTAGTAAAGTGAGCTTTTTAAGCCAAAGTGCCTTGCAAAGCTATATTCCGTATTGAAATTTACACTATAAAGTGTTGCATCAACGTTTCTTGAGATGACAGCATTTTTATTTAGTGGCATCGCAGCTTTTGAGTGGCGTCTATCAAAAATGATCAAATTTTTAACGCTATCAGCGATGAAATGTCCTCCAAAGCTAAAAGCATCTTTGTTTTGAAGCGAGTTTAGGTATTCTTTGTAAAACTCGCTACCAAATTTAAAGCCAAGAACCGCTCTATTGTGTCTTTCTGGCTCTAAATTCGGATTTGCTATCCAGCCATTATCGCCTGCGCCATAAAGTGCGTTAAAACGCTCCATATTACTTGGCAAGCGAGATAAGCTTTCAAGCTTTGCAAAGTAGCTATCCTTGTCATTTGGTGTAAATTTATATTTTAAACTTGCACTAAAGGCGTCTTTTTTGATCCTGTCACTTACGTCCTCACCATAAATTTGGCGAACTAATTTGCGAGTGGTATTAGGTGCGATCGGATTTGGCACAAAAAATTTAGTGTCGATGCCATTTAATTTACTTCTTTGCTCTTCATATTTTAAGGCAAGAGAAGCTTCATTTGCTTCATTAAATTTATAAGCAAGTGTATCAAAGAGCATAAATTTATCATTTCTAACATCAGCAAATCTATATCCGTTAAAGATCCAGTTGTTGCCTTGCTTCATGTATCTTTTACCGTCATGTTTATCTTTTTCAAAGCCAGCGCCTATTTGATTGTGAAAGCTTGCAAAGTCAGCGTCATACTTTAAATTTGCCTCAAATATATTCCTCTTTAAATCCACTTTTACATTTGGAGTAGCATCTCTTAGATGAAAATTATCAGCTTTTCGTTCAATCTTTTTTGCAGCAAGCTCAAGATTTAGTGTGTTTGATAGATCTTCTTCGCCCAAGCGAATATTTAGCTTGCCGACTTTTCTTGTCGTTTTAAAGGCATCCATCACGTGCTCTGGCTGCTTGTCTTTATCGATATTATCCCTTAAAAAAGTAAGCCTAAGCTCGCTAAGATCATTTGGCACGAAGCCTAAGATAGCGCTTTGGCCTTGTCTATTGTAGCCATAGTTCCATTTTTTGCCACTTCCATCTTTATAATTATTTGCTTTGGTGAAATTTGCATTTAAAATGGTATAAAAATTTGCACCGCGATATTTAAAAAGTGATGAATTGTAAAAACTTTTGCCATACATTCCAGCCGAGATATGAAACATATCAGTTGAGTTATCAAGCAAATTTGTAACAAATGGATATTCGCTTCTTTGAGTGCGGTCAAATTGATTTTCCACAAAGGCACTTTGTGCAACGTTTGGCGTAATGACTGGTGGTGGAGCAAATTCTCTAATAGGTTTTATAATGTCCAAATTTGCTTCATTTGCTAGAAGCAGTGATGAAAGAACTGCTAGGCTTAAAATGGGCCTCATGTAAACTCCTTTTAAAGATATAATTATGATTTCTTTTATCAGAATTGTAGTAGCAAAACCCTTTATAAAAGTTGATGTAAGTCATCCTTTAAATTTTTAATCCATAATTACGAGCTTATTGTAGATAAAATGCTTGATTTTATTTTTATAAGAGTAGCTAAATGGTGTAAATTTAATGTGAAAAAATGTATAAAATTTTGATAATTGTTATATAAAAATTTTTAGATCATAGGTTGATTTAATTATGCTCTAAAATTATTAAGCCTATCTCTTAGCTCTTTTGAAATAGTAAATTTTGAAAGTTCGTATTTGTCAAAAATAATGATCATGTCATCACCTAGTGGTTGCACTAATCCAAAGCAAGCATCTCTATCAAGACGGTTTTTTCTAAATTTTACGCTTAAAGTTTCAACTTTTTTCTTATCACCAAAGCTCTTAATGGCGATCTCTTCGATATCCTTAAAGTAAAATTTTATGCTTTTTGAGCCTTTTGTAATGATAAATCCATCATCTTCAATACGTAAAAAGTTGTTTTGAAAAATTTTTCTAACACAAAAGAACGCTGAGAGAGCGCCAATGATGATGCCAAAGAGAGACACTGCACCAAGAGCTAGATAAAAGTAGCCAACGATGCTAAATATAAAAAGTCCAAGCCCAAAGGCTAGTGCCCAAAAAACATCTTTTTTACTCTCTTTTGTTATCATCATTTTTCCTTTTAAGCTAAAATTCCAGCACCATTTATCGCTTGGCTGCGCTCTTTTGCATAAATTCTCTCGCCATTTATCACATCATATTTCCAGATCGGCGCATTTGCCTTAAAGTCCTCGACAAACTCGTTTATAAGCCTTAGCGCGACCTTTCTTTGAGGACTCACAACGCCTGCAACATAAGAGCTCGTATGCACGGCCACATCACCTTTTGAGTGAGCAAAGAGTACGTAGGCATTTTCTTTTTTGGCTCGCTCTTCCCAAGCTTCTAGCCATTTTTTAAGGATCGGCTCATAGATGTCAAAGCTAAGCGCCGAAATGCCGCCTTCCTCTCTTACGATCCCAACAAAAGTGATGAGTGCACCGCAGTTTTTATTCTTAAAGCGTTCATACCACTCGTTTGTGATGCTTTGAACATCCAAGCTTCCATTATAAATTTGCATCTTAGCCCCCACAAACTGGCGGTAATATAGAAATTTTATCTCCTTCTTTTAGAGCAAAATTTATATCGCTTACGATCTCGTCATTTACGGCAACTGCACAGATATTTAGCCATTTTTTAAGCTCTTCTTTATCGCTTAAAGCCTCTTTTACTTCACCTAAATTTTTTGCTTCTACTTTTATATTTTCAAGCCCGATAGGCCCAAGAAATTCGATCTCTATCACGTTTTATCCTTTGAGATTTTTGCTGATTTTACTTAAAAATAAATTTAGATATACTTATTTAAAAATTTAAAAAGTGAGTAAAAATGAACGAAATTTTAAAAAGTATAAAAACCCCAGCCTACGTCTGCGAAGAGGCAAAAGTACGTAAAAATTTAGAGCTTTTAAAATATGTCAAAGAGCAAAGCGGAGCTAAAATTTTAGTAGCACTTAAGGGCTTTGCATTTAGCGGAGTGATGGATATGGTTGGCTCTTATCTTGACGGTGCGACTTGTAGTGGGCTTCATGAGGCAAAATTTGCAAGTGAATACGTAAAAGGCGAGATCCACACGTATAGCCCAGCGTTTAAAGAGGAGGATTTTGATGAAATTTTAAAAATTTCAAAGCACATTACATTTAACTCTTTTGCGCAGTGGAAAAAATTCAAGGGTATTGCCCTGCAAAACGGCATTATCTGCGGTCTGCGCATAAATCCAGAGGTCTCGCTAGCCCCAACTGACAGCTACAATCCATGCGGTAAATTTAGCAGGCTTGGCATTACAAGGGCAAATTTTAAGTCTGAGCTTCTTGATGGTATTAGTGGGCTTCATTTTCATGCACTTTGCGAGGAGAGTGCGAGCAGCTTGCAGGTCGTGCTGGAGGCGCTTGAGGAGAAATTTGGCGAGTTTATACCAAAGATGAAGTGGATAAATATGGGCGGAGGACATCACATCACGAGGGCTGATTACGACGTGGAGCTGCTTATAAATATCATTAGGCGCTTTCGCGAGAAATATGGCGTTGAGGTCTATCTGGAGCCTGGTGAGGCCGTGGGCTGGCAGACTGGCTTTTTGATAAGTAGTGTGCTTGACATCGTGCATAACGAGAAAGATATCGCCATCCTTGATACCTCGGCCGAGGCGCACATGCCAGATACCGTGCTCATGCCGTATCGTCCGGCCGTTAGAGGTGAGAGTGAAAATGGCAAATTTGCTTATAGATTTGGCGGTAATACCTGCCTGGCTGGCGATATAGTGGGGCTTGAAGTGGGCGATGCAGAGTATAAATTTGATAGCGAGCTACAAATCGGCGATCAAGTCATCTTTGAAGATCAAATTCACTACACCATAGTGAAAAACACGACATTTAACGGCATTAAACTGCCTGATTTAGTGCTTTTAAAAGAAAATGGCGAGATTAAAATGATCCGCGAATTCGGATATGAAGAGTATAAACGCAGAAACTAATCACTGGTGTTTTGGCTAGCTTTTGGCTGCTAAATACTGAGAATTTTTCTAAACGGATTAGTATCAATAAATTTTGGCAAATTTATCTATCTTTGCACTCTTTTGCAAGTTGTATTTGGTTTTATTTGCGATACTTTGAGCTAATTCTTTACCGAAATGATCACTGATAAAGCCAAGGGCCATATCCATGCCAGCAGCCACGCCTGAAGCTGTGTAAAATTTATCATCTTTTATCACTTGGCATGCTCTTGTTACTCTACTGCCTCGCCTTATCCTTTCATCGACTCAAGAGATCTTTTATTTGAGGTAGCCTTTAAGCCGTCAAGCACTCCAGTGCGAGCTAGCAAGGCTGAGCCAGTGCAGACACTAAGGCAAAAATTTGAAGCCAGAATATACTTTTTAAGATACGATATAAACTTGTTGCCATTAGATCAAGCGCCTCATAATCATTAAAAAGATAAAAGAGGTTCATTTCTCTGCCTTTTGGATAGAAATTTTTAAAATTATTGGTGTTCTCGTTTAAATTTTAAAAGCAAAATCTGAAATAATTTTTAACTATAAAATAGAATGAATTTAGATTTAATATTCTTATAAAAATTAACAAAGCTTAAATATTCTTTATAAAATTTTTAGTAATCTTTTTTGCTAAGGTTTGCTTGTGATTAGCTCTGATATAATAGCGACTAAAATAGCGTAGCTATGCGATTTAACGTATTTAACCAATACTTAAATTGTTTAAGCTCAAACTCATAAAGGACTACAATGACGAGAATTCTTACTCTGCTTTTTACATTATTTGTAACAGCAATGGCAACTCAAGGACCAACTGGCGTCAATCAATATAATAGTGCTATTTGGGCGGCTGAAAGGATAGAAAATATCAAGCCATACGAACAAGGTTTGGGGCCGATATTTACTTTTATCCAAGGTAATGACTACTTTGCAATAGCAGCACTTTCTATCATTTTGGCTGTTATTGGAGCATTTGCATTACACTTTTTAATCATTGGACCAAAACATTTTAGTCATGATGGTAAAAAGGTGTTTGCTTTTTCATTGATCATACGTATAGCTCATGGTTTGGCAGCGATCTCATGGATCATTTTAGTGCCAACTGGTATCATCATTATGTGGGGTGCAGAGCTTGGCGGTGGAACATTTGTGCGTTTCTGTAGATACTTGCACGATACAGCAACTGTGATCTTTGCTGTTTCTGTGCTTCCTATGTTATTTACCTGGACAAAGAGAATGCTTCCGGCAATTTATGATATCAGATGGATGATGATAGTTGGTGGCTATTTATCAAAGAAAAAGAGACCTGTTCCAGCTGGCAAATTTAATGCTGGTCAAAAGGCATGGTACTGGATCGCTATCCCTGGTGGTATCGTTATGATAATTACTGGCGCGATTATGTATTTTACGGACTTCAAAGAGCCAGCGGTTGCTTCTTGGTTTGGTCTTACACAAATTGATCTTTTAAGATACAGCGTAATTATCCATAACTGTCTTGGCATTGCATGTGCAGTATTTTTCTTAGTTCATATTTATATGGCAGCTATTGCTATTCATGGTGCTATTTGGTCGATGATTACTGGATATAAAGAGGAAGAAGAAGTTTATGTTCTTCATCACTACTGGTACCAAGAGCTCGTTAGAGAGAATAAAATTCCAGTATCTGATTATGAAAAGTCTTATACAAATTTAAAATAATTAACTTTACTTTGATCTTGCTAGTAGGCGAGGTCAAAGCTCTCTTTTTTCTCAAATTTATACATTAAAATTTTTAAAATAATTAATATTTTTTTGGCTATAATCCAAACTAGTTTCAAGGTTTGAAATACTAATTGCAAAAGGAAAAATCATGACAACAATTGATTGTAGAAATTTAGAGTGTCCAAAACCAGTCATAATGACAAAAAATGCACTTGATGGCTTAAGTGAAGGTGAAAGCTTAGAAATTTTGGTAAATGCACTAGCCCCAAAAGAAAATATTTCAAGATTTTTAAAAAATCAAAATATAAACTTTAGCCTCGAAAGCAATGGCAACGAAACTAAAATTTTAGCTACAAAAGGCAAAAATGCGCTTGAGCTTACAAATTTTGATGAGTTTGTCTGCGACATAACACCAAAAAATAATAAAGTACTCTATCTGAATGAAGAGCACGCAGGAAGTGGCGAAGTAGGAATAAATTTACTATCAAAATTCTTAGGAGCATTTCTTCAAGTTGAGAAAAAACCAAAGATAATAATCTGCGTAAATAACGCTGTAAAGATAACTACAAACCGCTCACACCCAAGCTTTAAGCCGCTTAAAGATCTTGAAGCTGCTGGTGTTAAAATTTTAAGCTGCGGAAGCTGCTTGGAGGCTTATAAGCTAGTAAGCGATCTTGCGATTGGCGAAATTTCAAATGCTTATGAGATCATCGACATACTCTCAACTCACGAGCAAATCAAATTATGATCTACCACGACAAAAAGCTTACGCAGTTCGTTAGAGCCGCTGGTTGAGCTGCTAAGCTTGACCCGTCGGGTCTAAACAAAACGATTAGTAGTTTAAATTTATCTCATCCAAATCTGCTCTCAAGCACCAATTCTAATGAGGATGCGAGTGTCTTTAAAATTTCAAGTGATCTTGCACTTGTTCAAACGCTTGATTTTATAACGCCTGTGGTAAACGATCCATTTATTTACGGTCAAATCGCTGCTGCAAATAGCCTAAGCGACGTCTTTGCAATGGGTGGCGAGGTGATAAATGCTCTAAACATCGTGGGCTTTGATAGCTGCAACTTGGCACCTGAAATTTTAGGCGAAATTTTACAAGGTGGGGCCGATAAAGTAAAAGAGTGTGGTGGTATAATCGTTGGCGGGCATACGATCGAGACACAGCAGATGTATTATGGGCTTAGCGTTACTGGAAGGGTACATCCTGATAAATTTTGGGCAAATAATACAGCCATAAATGGCAATGTTTTGATACTTACAAAGCCCCTTGGAAGCGGTATTTTAAGTACAGCAATAAAGGCCGATTTATTAAGCATTGAGCAAATAAAAGAGGCTGCAACTATCATGGCGCAGCTAAATTTTTATGCATTAAAGGCACTTGATGACATCAAAGTTTATGGCGCTACTGATGTGACTGGATTCGGCTTTTTGGGGCATTTAAGCGAAATGCTAAATGAAAAGATCAGTTTTGAAATTTATGAAAAAAACGTGCCAATCATTGCAAGTGCAAAGGAATTTGCCAATATGGGTATCATTCCAGAAGGAAGCTATAAAAACCGCGAATTTGCAAAGCATTTTATAGATAAAGAAGCTGACATTTTACTATTTGACTCACAAACTTCAGGCGGACTTTTGCTTGCAGTTGGTGAAAAGGACGCGATGCTTGCAGTAAAACGCTTAAAAGAAGTAGGTTATGAAAGCTCGGCTATCGTTGGCTCTGCGGTGTCAAAGAGCGAGTTTGGTATATTTTTAAGATAAATTTTAAAATAGCATGCTATCTCATTGCGTTAGTGAAATCTTTTAATTTACTTAACCATTCTATAATTTCAAAAACTACAAAGGAGAGATGATGAACTATCTTGAAATTTTAAAATTTCGTCACGCTTGCAAGGTTTTTGACGAAAGCAAAAAAATCGGTGCTGGAGAGTTTGATTTTATACTAGAAGCTGGCAGGTTAAGCCCTAGCTCAACTGGTCTTGAGCAGTGGGATATCTTAGTCGTTCAAAATAAAGAGCTTAGAGAAAAAATAAAAGCTCTTTCATGGAATCAAGCGCAAATCACATCTTGCTCGCATTTAGTTGTCGTTTTAGCTAAGATCAAAGAGGTGAAATTTGGAAGCACACACGTTAATAAAATGATCGCTAGAAATACCAATAAAGATCCTGAAGCCGTTGCTTCAAGGCAAAAATTTTATCATGACTTTTTGCTTGCAAATTTTAAAAATGATGATGAGCTAACATTTCAGTGGTCACATGAGCAGTGCATGATAATCGCCACGAATATGATGAATGCAGCCGCGAGTTTGGGCATTGATAGTTGTCCGATAGAAGGCTTTGACAGACATGCTTTAAATGAACTTTTGGGGCTTGATGAAAGCTTTCAAAGAGTGGCTATCATGGTGCCATTTGGCTACCGCCTAAATCCACAACCAAAAAAACTTCGTAGAGAAATTTCTGATATCGTTACTTGGATCTATTAAGATATTTGAGCCAAATTTTAAATAAATTTTTGGCTCAATTTCAAATAAATCAATAAATTCTAAATAAATACTTATCTTTATAAACCCAAATCAAGTAAAAATGGGATAAAATCAGAGCCAAAACCTAAACTAACGAGGTGTCTATCGTGCTTGAGAAACAAAAAACCAGCCTTCAAATAGTAAAAATGTTTTATACAAAGGCTATTTTACTTTTACTCTCATTTATATTTTTAGCATTATTTGTAGTTTGTGCCGGCACGAACGATATAAAATATGATCTTAGCTCAACTAATTCAAATATAAAATCATCAATCTCAAATAGCTTTTTTATAATAAAAAACGATCTATTTTTAAAGTCAAAAATGGTTGAAGCAGGTCTTAGTGATATGCTATTTGATAAAAATTCAACAAAAAACGATCTTTATATAGCTTTTTACGTTTTTGATAAAAATAGAAATTTAATCTATTCAAAGAGATTTTTAGGTGCTGATGACATAGCTGAAAAGGATCTATCTTGGCTTAGTTTAAACGAGACAGATGCTGGAAAATTTACAGTATCGGATCGAGTTTATAAAAACAATCGTTTTAGAGACGTTTATGCATCTTATGGACTAAAAAATGGAGGCAGCATTTTAGTTCAAATTGATATAAAATTTTTGCAAAACTACACTAATGTAGATTACGATGAGAAAACCAAAACTTATGCTTATTTGGTAGATAAATATGGAAATTTATCAAGAGATGAGTTTTATAAAAAATTTGATGAATCGATGTTTTTGCCTTATGTGAGTCTTGGCGACGAGTTTAAAGAGGATAAAATAATATTTTCTTTAAGCCATATGGGCTTTTATCTCATAAGCTATATGCCAGAGTATAAAATTTTTGTTATTACTGCTTCAACGAAGCATTTTCATATCTTTATGCAGTTTGTGTTATTTTGGCTATCGATCTTTTGTTTTATATCTTCTTTAATTTTATGGGTTAGAGATGTAAAATTTATAAAAAATAGAATAATGCCAGCTTTAAAAGAGGTAAGAGATACTTTAGATGGCGATGAATACGAGATAAGACGAAGCCTTAATTTAACAGAATTTGAAGATATAAAAAATGGAATAAATAAGCTAAAGATAGAAACTAAAAAAGCAACTGATGGTCTAGAAGAATACAAAAGTAGATTTGGCTATATTTTTGAACAAAGCTTTTTAAAAATAGTAGTTTATGATGCTTATAGCGGCGATATTATTGATGCTAGTAATGCATTTTTATCTTCCGTTGGCTATACAAAAGATGAGATTATAGAGCTAAATTTAAATGATTTAATAGATGGCGATTTTGCATTATTTATGCAAATGAAACAAGACGCTCAAAATAGCGATATGAGCTTTAAAATCAAGCTAAGAACAAAAGATGGCAGCACTAAAGAGGGATTTTTACAAGAGTCGCAGATCGAGCTAAGGGATTCTAGGCTAAATTTTATGCTTATACACGAGCTTGACGATGAAAAATTTACGAAAAAGGATAACGAAGCAATAAATGATTATTCGTTTTTATCGCCAAATGTAATAGCAGAAGCATTAAGCAGCGATCCATTTTCTATCGTAAGAAGTACTCAAAATATCGATAGTGTCTTTAAAGTCCCGCAAGATAAGAAGCTTATAAATTTAAAAAATCTAATAAGTCCTGAAAGTTTAGATGAGTTTGCTGTAAATGTTTCTAATGAATCTAAAAAATTCTTTGAAAAAGGTAGCAAAAATAGCGAGATAAATCTCGTAGCCAATATGCAAACAAATGAAAACAACAAAACGCCATTTAAGATAAAAGTAAAATTTATTGATAATGGTGCTGACAAAGAGCAAAAAATCATCTACTTTTTTAATGACCTAAGCGATATAGCAAAGTTGCAAGAAAAATATGATGCTGAATTAAAATATTTTCAAAGCATACTTTGGGCAAGCCAAGCGCTTGTCTTTTCATGGGATAAAAAAAGCGACACCCTTTATATCCCAAATACTATCGCCAAGTCGCTCGGATATGCATTAAATGGGGATATGAGTATAAATTTTGAACGCGCAAAAACTATATTTGTAGATGAATTTGTAAGCTTTAAGGACTTTTTTGACCTTATAAAAAAAGGTGAAGTATATGATGGCGAAGTGCGTTTTTATAGGGCTGATAAAGAGATTATTTATGTAAGGATTAGAGCAAAAGCAATAGCTTTTTATGATGGTGAAGTAAGCGTCATAAAGGGCACAATGCAAGATCTTAGTGTGCAAAATAGCTTTTTTTCTTATCAAGACCTTTTAGCAAAAATTTTCTCATACGCAAAAGAGCAAATTATTATGCTTGATGATGATTTTAGGATCATAGATGCTAATGACGCTTTTTTCGATACGCTTAACATTTCTAGAGATAAAAATTTTATAGAGAAAATTTACTCAAAAGATATAATAAATTTTAAAAACGGACTAAAAGATATTAAAGATGAAATTTTAAATTCACTTAAAATAACTGGCTTTTGGCAAGGTCTTATTCATGATGTTCGAAGCAAAAATAGACTCGAAGTCATAAGTATAAGCAAGCTTTTAAACGCGTTTGGCGATCAAGAGGGATATATATTGTTAGCTTCAAGCGCAAATGATGATTGCTACAATAAAGAGTATCTCGAATTTATCGCTTATCACGATACGCTGACTGGGCTGCCAAATAGATTTTTACTTTTTAATAAGCTAGATAATCTGCTAAAACAAGCGAAAAAAAGCTTAAAAATAGCAGCATTTTATGTTGATTTTGATAATTTTAAATCGATAAATGACGGATACGGACATCAAGTAGGCGATAAAATCCTAATAGAAATTTCAAAAAAAATAGATGAAATTTTTCCAAAACAAGGAATATTTGCAAGAATAGGCGGGGATGAGTTTATAGGTGCTATGCCTTATGAAAATTTGGGAGAAATTTACGAGACTGCTGAGAACATCTTAAGAGTTGGCCAGAGTAAAATTTCTATTGATGATGATGAGAAAAAACTTAGCGTAAGTATTGGTATTAGTTTAAGTAGCGATGCACTTAGTGTTGATGATCTAATTGAAAGAGCTGATTGGGCTATGTATCAAGCAAAGCTTAATGGAAAAAATAAATATTATGTATTTAATTCGAAAAAAGATACATACTTTAAAAATGAATATAGAGATGACTCAAAGATCATTGAAGCTATCGATGCTGGTGAGATGTTCTTGCTTTATCAGCCTGAGATTGATATAAAAAGCGGGGAAGTTAGTAGCTTTGAGGCATTTATTAGATGGAAAAATGGCGATAAGATATTAAGGCCATCAGACTTCTTGCCACTTGCAAAAGGCTCAAAAGCAGTTGTTGCTATCGCATTATTTACACTAAAAGATGCTTTAAAAGCTAGGGCTGTATGGCTAAAAGAGGGGATAAATGCAAAAGTTAGAGTAAATTTATGCATTAAAAAGCTAATGACATCTGAGTTTTTTGAGAAATTTAAAAAGCTTTTAAAAGATGAGCAACTAGACGCTAATGGGCTAATCATAGATATCGTTGACTCTGCAAGTGGCGTAAATTTAGATGATGTTGTTAGATATATTGATGCTTATAAGGAGCTAGGCGTTAGCTTTTCGCTTGATGATTTTGCATCTTATTCAGGCTCGGTAGAAGCTTTAGGCATGTTAAAAACAAATAGATTTAATATAGATAAAAGATTTTGCAAACAAATTTTTGATTCAGTAGAAGCACTAAAGACCATACGCATGATAAAGTATGTATCAGATACATTTAATTTTGATGTCATGATAAAAAATTTAGAAGATAAAAGCATGCTTGAAATTTTTGTCGGGTTTGGCTTTAGCAGATTTCAAGGACGGCTTTTTGCGCCAGAGCTTAGCCTGGATGATGTACTCAAATTTAAATTCGCTCTATCATCTCCGCTAAATGTAAGAAATTTTCAAGATGATGAGAACTACAATATGCTTTGCAAAATAGTAGGTGCAAAAGAGCTTATGACTCGTTTGATAAATTTGCTTAAATGCGATGAAAAAGTAAGCGAAAAATTAAAAAGTGAAATAGCAAATCAAGTAGATGATATCAGAATAATAAATGAAAAATTAGCTGAAATTTTAGATACGATCCTTGTAAAAATAGACAAAGAGAACGTAATAAATTTAGCTAATGAGGCAATTTTGTTATGCGATAATGATCTAAATTTGAGTGGAGCGAATAAATAATGAATGAAAATGCTTTAAATGTTTATGAGCATGAAATCCCAAATGGAAGCAAGCTATACTTTGCCAGTAGCGCAAAGCTAAAGAGGCAGATCGAGCAAAAAGCTAGTGAAATTTTAGAAAATGAAGGCTTTAGCGAGATCGTAACGCCATTTTTCTCATATCACCAGCATTTAAGTGTAGATGCTACAAATCTTTTACGTTTTAGCGATAGCCTAAATCACGAAATAAGCCTAAGAGCTGATAGCACGGTAGATACTGTAAGGATCGTACTTAGAAGGCTAAAGGCAAATGAATCAAAAAGATGGTTTTATATCCAGCCAGTCTTTCGCTATCCAAGTCAAGAAATTTACCAAATTGGAGCCGAGTTAATCGGTGAAAATGATGTTTTAAAAAGCATAAATATCGTAGCAAAGCTTCTTAATGAGCTAAAAATGGATACATTTTTGCAAGTGAGCAATATACAAATTCCAAGAGTGATTTGTGAAATTTTAAGCGTGCCTATTGAAATTTTTGAAAATGGGCAAATGGAGAAAATTTTATCTCAAAATGTTCCATGGCTAAGCGCTCTTGCTCTTTTAAAGTCAGTTGATGAACTGGATGAAGTGATTAAAATTTCTCCAAGCAAACTAAAAGAACCGCTTGAAAATTTGAGAAATTTAGCCAGTTCTTTAGAATATAAAAATTTAAGAATAGTTCCGCTATATTACTCGAAAATGAGATATTACGATAGTTTATTTTTTAGATTTTTAAGAAATAACAGCATAATAGCAAGCGGCGGTAGCTACGAAATAGACGGAAAAATAAATAGTGGTTTTGCTGTTTATACAGATGCATTGATAGAAGAAAAAATTAATTTAAGGAAGTAAGAATGAGAAAGGCTGATTTAGTAGTTGGAGTTCAATGGGGTGATGAGGGTAAAGGCAAGATAGTTGATATGCTAGGACTAAACTATGACATGATCTGTCGCTCACAAGGCGGCCATAATGCCGGCCATACGATCTGGGTTGATGGCGTTAGATACGCGCTTCACCTTGTTCCAAGTGGAATTTTGCATAAAAATATTATAAACATCATTGGCAATGGTGTTGTTGTTTGCCCAGAGGTATTAATTACTGAAATGGCACAGTTTGAAAATTTGGAAGGAAGGCTTTATATTAGCGATAAAGCACATTTAAATCTAAGCTACCATAGTCAAATCGATCAAGCAAAAGAGAGACTAAAAGGCGAAAAAGCAATCGGTACGACTGGCAAAGGCATTGGACCAACTTATGCTGATAAAATAAGTAGAAGCGGTCACAGAGTAGGCGAACTACTTGAGCCAGAACGTTTGTGCGATGCTTTGATGCATGATTTTGAGACAAACAAATGCGTATTTGACGCACTCGGTGTAAAAATTCCTAATGAGAGTGAATTGCTTGAAGAGCTAAAAAGATATAAAGAGGTTTTAGCTCCATTTATCGCAAATACTACAAATTTAGTTTGGAAAGCGCTAGATGAAGATAAAAAAGTCCTACTTGAAGGCGCTCAGGGCACGCTTTTAGATATCGACCATGGCACATATCCATATGTAACTAGCTCAAATACCATAAGTGCAGGTGCTTGCACAGGTCTTGGACTAAATCCAAAAGAAATCGGTGAAGTAATAGGCGTCATAAAGGCCTATACGACTCGTGTTGGCTTTGGTCCTTTCCCAACAGAAGATAAAGGCACGAGCGGCGATAAGATGTGTGATATCGGCAAGGAATTTGGTACAACAACAGGCCGCCGCAGACGTTGTGGTTGGTTTGATGCTGTGAGTGTAAAATATGCTTCAAGGCTTGACGGTGTCGATACTTATGCACTTATGAAGCTTGATGTACTTGATGGATTTGAAGTGGTAAAAATTTGCAAAGCTTATCAATATAATGGTGAAACTATCGATTATATGCCGACAGATCTTGAAAATGCAACTCCTATCTATGAAGAACTTGCAGGCTGGGATAGCGTAAAAGGTATAAGCAAATATGAAGATCTGCCAGCAAATGCAAGAGCTTATATCGAGCGAATAGAAGAGCTAACTGGCGTAAAGATCGGATACATCTCAACAAGCCCTGAAAGAAGCGATACGATCATTAGATGAAAAGCAAATTTACCTCTATCGTCCGCGTAAAAAAACAAGAGATGGATAAGGTAGAGGTAAAGCTTGCCGTTGCTAGGCTTAATGTAAGAAATTTTGAAGAAAATTTAGTGCATTTAAGAGCAAGGCTTGAGGAGTTTTGTTTGCCAAAAAGTGGCAATATAGGCGAGTTAAAGGAAAATTTAGAGTTTATAAAGATAGCAAGGCAAGAGTTAAATGCCTGCAAAGAGAGCCTTGAGATAGCTAAAAAAGAGGTTTCGCATTACGAACATAAATATAAAAATGCAAATTTAGAGTACGAAAAGATGAAATATCTAGAAAAAGAAGAGTTTAAAAAAGAGATAAAACGCATACAAAAGGCCGAAGCGCTTGCGCTTGATGAGTTTGCGGTGATGAAATTTACAGCTAAGAGCGAGTCGTGATGAGAGCGGTTTTATTATTCTTTATTATTTTAAATTTTGCATTTTGTTTTGAAGTACCAGTTGACTGTACGCAAATTTTTGAAGCTAGAAAAGAAGAAATTTCAAAGGAACTTGAAATCATAGATGAACAGCGCCAAGCTTTAGAGGTATTTCGCGCAAGCTCGGCAGCAGCCTATGAAGAAAATAATAAAAAGCTTGCCAAAAAAGAAGCTGATTTAAATGCGACAATGAAAGTGATCGAGCAAAAACGTAAAGAGATCGATGAAGTGGTCGCCAAAAATGAAAAAATTTTAAAAGAACTTCGCACAATGACTAGTGATAAAGTAAATGAGTCGTATTCTAAGATGAAAGATGGCGCGGCAGCTGAGGTGCTCTCTAAAATGCCTAGATCAAACGCAGCCACCATACTTTATGCTCTTGATGCCAAAAAGATATCTACTATCATGGCAAAAATGGATCCAAAAGTAGCATCTGAGATCACCACTTTGCTTCAAAAAGGGCCACCATTTGCTGAAGAAAAAAGCGATATGCCAACTCCAGCTGGTAGCATAAATATTCAGTAATAAATTTTTGCACAAGCAAGCAAAATTTTAAAGAATTTAGACACCAAAATATAAAGCTCTATGCTTATAAATTTTTAATTTTAAGCTTGCCTAACTTTAGCTTGCATACTTTTGTGGTAGCTATTTTTTAACCAAACTTGCTACGACCCCAACTCCAAGGATGGCTAGAATGATAAAAAGGCTAATTTGTGCAGAAATTTCAAAACCATGATGAAATATATGAGCAGTCGCATTTACAGCTAGCTTTGCTGCAATAAAAAATAAAAGCACGATCACAGAAATTTCTAGATATTTTAAAAAATTTTTGAGTGCTTCAAGCACAAAATAAAGCGTTCTTAGCCCAAGTATCGCAAATATCATCGCTGAATAAACAATCACAGGATCTTTACTCACAGCAATGACAGCTGGAACGCTATCAAAAGCAAATATCACATCGCTTAGCTCAATCACGCAAAGGCACAAGAATAATGGTGTTGCTATCCAAGTGGCTTTTAGCCTTAAAATTTGATCGTTAAGAGCAGTTTTTTGACTATCTGAAATTTGCTTAGAAATTTCGCTAAATTTAACAAAAAAACTATGTCCAAAAAGCTGTGGTAAAACCGGAAAGAAGCGATAAACTGCCCTATAAGCTATGTGGTTTGAATAATCTTTTATATCCTCATCACACTTATCTTTTTTTATCATCATTACGGCACTATATGCGACTATTGCTGCAAATATTAGCTCCATCCAAGGAGAGATGGCAAAAAGCATCGTACCTATGGCTACAAAGATGAGCCTAAATACCATAGCTCCTATAACGCCAAAATAAAGCACTCTGTGTCGGTAAATTTCAGGTATCTTAAACCATGAAAAAATCGCCATCATCACAAAAAGATTATCTACCGAGAGCGACTTTTCTAGCGCATATCCTGCAAAATAAAGACTTGCTATTTCACTGCCTCGCTCAAAATATAAATATATGCCAAAAAGTACCGAAACTCCTATCCAAAAAATAGACCAAATACCAGCTTGTTTTAGTGAAATTTTCTCATCATGTTTATGAGCAAAAAGATCTATTCCAAAGGCAAGTGATGCCATTATAAGAAAAACTATAATTGTTTGAATTTCTGACGTGTTCAACTTTTATCCTTAAAATTTTTAACAAGGCATCATCAAGACTTCTACTATCTCACCTTTTTTAAGAATTTCTTTATCCATTGGGATCATTAAAAGTGCAGCCTTGTTTGTTAAGTTATTTACGATCGCTGAACTGCCAAGCTTTTTGCCATTTAGATTTACAAAATTTTTTCCTTCACGATTTTCTAAATTTACAGCCGTAAATTCTAAAAATGGCGAACGCTTTTTATAGTCTTCGTCCATTATTGCCGTGATCTTTGGCTCGTCATTGCCTAGCCATAAATTTATCAAAACTCTAACATAAAGCACGCACATAACCATCGCTGAATAGGGAAAACCAGGCAGTGCAAATATATATTTTTCGCCTGATTTTGCCACTCTGATATGACGGCCCGGTTTTATGGCAGCACCCTCGATGATAAGGCTAAAATTTTCATTTAAAGCGCCCTTTACAAAATCATAATCTCCCATGCTAATTCCACCAGTCGTCACTAATATATCAGCTGATTTTAGCGCATTTATGATCGCTTTCTCGACTAGTTCAGGTCTATCTTTTACGATCTCACAAAGGATCGGCTCTGCGCCCATTTTGCGTATCTGCATAGCGATGCCTACGTGATTTGAGCTGTGAATTTGCGCTGGATTTTCTAGAGGTTCGCCAAGGTCTTTTATCTCGCTACCAGTTGCAAGTATCGCCACTCTTGGGCGTATGAAAACGCTTACGTGAAATACACCAAGCTCAGCAAGAAGTGCTATCTCAGCGTAGCTTAGACGAGCGCCTTTTTTTATTAAAATTTCACCTTTTTTGTAGCTCTCACCCACTTCGCGCACAGCAAAACCCTTTGGCACGCTCTTTTTGATGATTATTTTTGAGCCGCTAACCTCGACATTTTCTACCGGCACAAGAGTATCAGTGCCTTCGCTCATCAGTGAGCCAGTGAAAGTTTTTACACATTTACTGTCCTCTATGACTAGTCCTTTGTCGCTTCCAGCAGGCAGATCTGTGATGAGCTCAAGCTCGCTTAGGCCATCTTTAAAGGCAAAAGCATATCCATCCATCGCTGAAACTGGCTTTGCTGGGTAATTTTCAGTGGCTGTCACATCGTAGGCGATATTTCTATCAAGTGCGTCCGTGATGGCCACTTTTTCGACCTTATCCCACTCGTTTATAGTATCTTTTAAAATTTTTAGGCTATCTGCATAACTCATAAAATCTTTCATTATTAACCCTTTTATGAAATTTTTGCATATTTTATCTACTTTGCTCTTAAAAAAATTAATCTTTGTTTTATTTAATGATTATTAAAATGTCGTTTAAGAAATCAGTTTGATTTTACCCTATACACAGGAATATTCATGAATAAAACAGTGCTTTACATCATTGCAGGTGCAAGCTTAGGCATTCTTGGCCCAGTGCTTGTTTATTTTGGCAACCCAGCAAATATGGGTGTTTGCGCGGCTTGCTTTTTAAGAGATAGCGTAGGTGCCTTTGGCTTTCATCAAGCCAAAGTGGTACAGTATCTAAGGCCTGAAATTTTAGGGCTCATCATCGGAGGCTTTTTAGCTAGCCTGTTTTGGAGTAGAAATTTCACTCCAGTATCAGGTAGTGCGGCATTTTCTAGATTTTTCTTAGGCGTGTTTGCTATGATTGGTTGCCTTATCTTTTTGGGTTGCCCATGGAGAGCGTTTTTGCGCCTTGGTGGCGGAGATATGACTGCTATTGCTGGTTTTGTCGGTTTATTCGCCGGCGTTTTTGTTGGACGATTTTTCAAGAAAAATGGTTACGTTATACCTGAAAATGACGCCACTACAAAACCAGTTGCCTTTTTACCATTA
Organism: Campylobacter concisus; assembly: GCF_003048905.1. NCBI lineage: Bacteria > Pseudomonadati > Campylobacterota > Epsilonproteobacteria > Campylobacterales > Campylobacteraceae > Campylobacter > Campylobacter concisus. Next base: position 645,385 of record NZ_PIRO01000001.1, on the reverse strand, counting down.
ATTATTACTGTTTTGCTTTTAGCAGCCCTTGTTTTTGGTTTAAAGCTTGGCGATAATGGTGCATTATTTAGCTCAGAAAAAGGCCCAGGTTCACAGCACGCAAATATCTTTATCTCACTTATTTGCGCCATTGTTATTGGCATTTTTATGCAAAGAAGCAAATTTTGCTCGGTTGGAGCGATTAGTAAAGTTTTTGAGCGTGATCTTTCAATGTTTTATGGCATTGTATCTATCATCGTTTTTGCAAGTATCACAAATTTAGCTCTTGGACAATATAAATTTGGCTTTGAAGCTCAACCTATCGCTCATAATGACGTCCTTTGGAATTTCCTTGGCATGAGCTTGGCTGGTCTTTGCTTTAGCCTAAGTTATGGCTGCCCAGGCAAACATTTAGTGCAAATGGGAGCTGGAAATTTAAGCTCGTCTGTATTTGTTCTAGGCATGGGCGCAGGTGCTGCGATAAGCCACAACTTCATACTCGCAAGCTCTGGGGCTGGCATCACTCCTTATGCTCCATATGCCGTAGTGATCGGCTTTATCTATGCTATTTATGTTGGAGTTTTTACTAAAAAAGCATAATATAAATTTGGCTGCCTTTGCAGTCAAATTTATTCACTCCTTATATCTATCACCTCATCAAAAAGTTCAAAAAGCTCGCGTTGGTGTGTGATCATTAAAATGCTAGCCTTAATCTTAAAATTTTTTAGCGGCAATAGTAATGCATTTTGTTTTAAGATATGGCAAACGATAATTCTAAATCGAACTAAAATTTTAACAATGAATTGATAAAATTAATAAATATCAATATAAAGTAAATATTTTAAGCTATTTTGATATAGAATATCGATTTTAATTTTATCTAAAGGAATTCTATGAAGTTTAGTATACTTGCTTCATCACTGATCTTTAGCTCGCTGTGGGCTTTAGATACAAATAACAGTGATTATTCAGTTGTTTTACCAACTATCGAGGTGGAAGGTATCTCGGAGCAAAATACCCTAAAAGGTTATATCGCGTATGATAGTGCGGATATCAATAGAAATGGGCTTAGCAATAAAGAGACGCCACAAACTATCGAAAATATAGATATACAAAAGAATAGAAACTACGGCACAAACGATCTTTCAAGTATCCTAGAAGGAAATGCTGGTATTGATGCAGGCTATGATATGAGAGGCGAGAGCATCAAGATAAGAGGCTTTAGTGTTGACGGTGGCGATATATATAGAGATGGTGTTAGAGACTCTGGTCAGATAAGACGCAGTACGGCAAATGTTGAGAGAGTTGAAATTTTAAAAGGGCCAGCTTCGATCTTATATGGAAGAAGCGATGGCGGCGCAGTTGTAAATTTAGTTAGTAAAAAGGCAAATTTTATGCCAGTTTATAAGCTCTCAGGAAGAGTTGGCAGCTGGAGTAGATATGGTGGTGGTATCGATATAAATCACGTAGTAAATAATCAATTAGCTGCAAGGCTAACGACTGATATGGAGCGTGGAAAGTCATGGAGAGAGGGCGTAAAATATAAAAATTTTATGGTAAGTCCAAGTATTATTGTGACAAATGATGGTGGAACGGTGAGCTTTGAGGCGCAATACACATATGATAATGCTTGGCGTGTACCTGATAGAATGCCAACAAAAAGTGTCTATGACAAGCTTGGTATCGACTATACAAAGGGCTTTTCTCATGATGGAGACTTTGTTGAAGATAAGCTTCATTTCTTTCGTACCGAGCTAAATGCAGAGTTGGTGAAGGATATGAATTTAAAATGGGTTTTTGGTTATAGAAAAGCTAGTCAAAATTTTGACCATTATTTTAGTGGTACCATCATGCCTGGAAATAGACTAAAGCAAAACTATGCTAAACAACAAACCGATAATGACACACTCTCAAATGCCATAACACTTACAAAAGAGCTTGAATTTACAAGATTTAAGCATAATTTTACTTTTGGATATGACAACAGCGTAGAAACTCGCCATCCAAGGCTTTGGTTTGATAGTGCAAAAAATGTAACTATAAATCCATATGCATCAAGATCAAGTTGGGGTAGTGTGGGCTACATACCACTTAATACTGATAATAAGCATAAAGCCATAAATAATGGAGTATTTCTCGAGGATCTAATAAGCTTAGACGACAAATATAGGCTACTTGTTGGTGGAAGGTTTGACTTTTATAAATTTAAAACAAGAAATATTGCAAATATGACAAATAGCTACAAAGGGCACTCTTTTAGTCCAAGAGTTGGCTTGCTGTGGGACTTTTTACCAGAGCATACCGCATATGCTTCATACTCAAAGAGTTTTGCTCCATATGGCGGCCGTGGAAATATAGGTATAAGTATAGGCGATACAACGATGCTTGATCTAAAACCACAGAATAATGAGCAATACGAAATTGGCTTAAAAAGCACATGGGCTGATAATAGATTTAGCTCAAACCTAGCTATATTTCAGATCGAGCATAACAATATAAGATATAGACCAGATCCTATAAATGATCCATATACCTGGGCGCAACGTGGTAAAGAGCGAAGTCGTGGTATAGAGCTAAATATCTTGGGTAAAATTTATGAAAATTTATATCTAAGAAGCTCTCTTGGATATATGAGAGCTATTATCGCAAGTGATAAATCAAATCCATTAAACGAAAGACTTAGTCTAAATAATACAACCAACTGGCAGGGCAATGTTTTTTTAAGATATGCTAAAAACGACAAATGGTATGTCGAAAGTGGCGTAACAGGATACTCTAAAAGATATAGTTATCAAGTAAATAAAACAAGCGTAACCGATCAACACTTACCCGGCTTTGTAAGGCTTGATGCAAGTGCTGGATATAACTTTAACGAACATGCTCAATTAACATTAGCAATAAACAATATCCTAAATAAAAAATACTGGCGTTCTGATTCAAGACCTGGCGATGAAAGATCGTTTATGCTAAATATGCACTACACTTTTTAACTAAAATTTACACTGCCTTCTCTTTGGCGGTGTAATCTTTTGTCATGTGAAATTTGGAGAAATTTAGCCACCAAGGATGGCTAAATTTGAAGTTATCTTAAAATTTGAATCTTTGCTTTTGCGCGGAGTTTATCAAAATAATCAGCCATAAGTTTTTCTTGCTCACCTTGATAAAGCTCGTTTATAACATTATCCTTAACATCTGCAAAGCTTGGAGTGTATGAGCCAATTTTCTCTTTTACATAAAACATATCAAAACTATCAGCGCCTTGTAGTATTTGGGTAAATTCTCCATTATTTGTGCCAGCTATGATGGCCGCTAGCCTTGGATCTATGCTTTGATAGTCTAAACTTAGCTCTTGTGTTTGCACACTATTAAGTAGTGATGGACTTGTTTTTTGAGCTTCTAGTTCTTTAGGATTTTTTGCCCTATAAAGGATCACTTTAGCAGTGCTAAAGACCTTAAATTTATCAGGATTAGCGTCAAAATACATCTTTGCTTTTTGCTCATTTACATTTTTGCCAGCTTCAGCCAAGATGCTTTTATAAAGCTTTTCTTGAAGCATCTTTTTTTCTATGTTGTTTTTAAACTCCAAAAAGTCCATGCCTTGAGCTTGGATAGAGCTTCTAAACTGCGAATTTGTCATGCCATTTTGCTTTGCGATTGATTCGATCCTGTCGTTTAGCTCAAATGGCGTTACGCTAATGTTTAAATTTTTTATCTGAGCATCTTCGAGTCTATCTCTTATGAGTAAATTTAAGGCATCTTGTTCGCTAGCTCTTAGCTGCTCTTTCAAGCTATAAACTTCATAAAGCGTGATTGGTTCGTTCTCTACAATAGCTGCGATACCGTTTATCATCTGAGCCGAATATAAATTTAAAGCACTTAGCATGCCAGCAGCCAAAAAGAGCAATTTTTTCATAATAAAACCTTTATTTAAGTATTTAGTAAATATAATTTTGGGCAATTATAACATAAAAATAAGGCACAAAATGATAGTTACTAGATTTGCTCCGTCGCCTACTGGATATCTACATATAGGCGGACTTAGGACAGCCCTTTATAATTATTTATATGCAAGAGCTAATAATGGAAAATTTTTACTTCGCATCGAAGATACTGACTTAAAACGAAACTCAGAAGAGGCCACGCAAGCCATAAAAGAGGCATTTGCTTGGTGTAAGCTAGACCACGACGGTGAAGTGACATATCAGTCAAAGAGATTTGATCTTTACAAAGAGTATGTTAAAAAACTACTTGAAGAAGGCAAGGCATATAAATGCTATATGAGCAAGGACGAGCTTGAAGAGCTTAGAGCTAGCCAAGAGGCAAGAAAAGAGCGTCCAAAATATGATAATAGATATAGAGATTTTACTGGTACGCCTCCAGCTGATATCGAGCCAGTCATCCGTATAAAAGCCCCATTAAGCGGCGAAATCGTCATACATGATGGCATAAAGGGCGAGGTTAAATTTAAGGTTGAAGACATATTAGACGACTTCATCATCGCAAGAAGCGACGGCACACCGACCTATAACTTCACAGTTGTGATAGATGACGCACTAATGGGCGTAACGGACGTCATCCGTGGCGATGATCACCTCTCAAATACCCCAAAACAGATCGTTCTTTACGAGGCACTTGGCTTTAAAACACCAAAATTTTATCACGTCGCTATGATAAACGGCGAGGATGGCAAAAAACTTAGCAAAAGACATGGCGCAACTGACGTTATGGAGTATAAAAAGATGGGCTATTTGCCTGAAGCGCTCTTAAATTTTCTCGTTCGTCTTGGCTGGAGCCACGGCGATGATGAGATTTTTACTATTGAGGATATGCTTAAATACTTTAATCCAAACGACATCAACAAAAGCTCAAGCACCTATAACGCTCAAAAGCTTGACTGGCTAAATTCTCACTACATTAAGACTTTACCTTACGAGAGGTTAGCGCATGATATGCTTGAGTTTGGTGTGGATTTTAAGGCTTTGGTAAAAGGCGAGCTACTGCTAAATTCGCTCCGTGAGAGATCAAAGACATTAATCGAAATGGCAAATAGTGCAAATGCGATCATTAGCGCTCCAAAAAGCTACGATGAGAAAGCTTGGGCTAAATTTATAAATGAAAATAGCAAAGAAATTTTGGCTAAATTTGCTCAAATTTTAGACCGTGACCTTGATGCAAAGGGCTATGAGGAGCTAACAAATAAATTTTTAGAGCAAAATGGCTTAAAGCTAAAAGACCTAGCTCAGGCCCTAAGGATAGCGCTAACTGGCTCAAGCGTGAGCCCAAGTATCTTTGAAGTGCTTGAAGTAGTGGGCAGTAGCGAGACGAAAAATAGAATACAAAATTTATTAAAGGAAGAGAAATGACACATGTAACTAAAGAAGAAGCATTAAACTACCATATAGGCGGTAAGATCGAGATAAAGGTAAAGACGCCTTGCGAGACGTCAAGAGACCTTTCAATGGCCTATACACCAGGTGTTGCAGAGCCTTGCAAAGAGATAGAAGCTGACAATGAACTAGCTTATAAATATACAAATAAAGCAAATCTAGTAGCCGTTATCACCGATGGTACGGCTGTCCTTGGGCTTGGCGACATCGGTGCGATCGCTGGCAAGCCAGTTATGGAAGGAAAGTCAGTTTTATTTAAAAAATTTGCAAACGTAGATGCCTTTGACATCGAGCTAGACGAGCATGATCCAGATAAGATCGTTGAGATTTGCAAGGCTCTTGCCCCGACATTTGGCGGTATAAATTTAGAAGATATCCGTGCTCCAAAGTGCTTTGAGATCGAGAGAAAGCTTCAAGAAGCAGTCGATATCCCAGTCATGCATGACGATCAGCACGGCACGGCGATGATAACAAGTGCTGGCATGATAAATGCGATGGAAATTTCTGGCAAAGATATCTCAAAGATAAAGATCGTAGTTAGTGGCGCAGGTGCAGCTGGTATCGCTTGCGCGAAGATGTATAAAGCGCTTGGTGCAAAACACATTGTGATGATAGACAGCAAGGGCGTCATCCACTCAAAAAGAACAGATCTAACTCCAGAAAAAGTTGAATTTGCGCTTGAAACTGAGGATAGAACTCTAGCTGATGCGATGAGGGGTGCTGATATGTTTTTAGGTCTTTCAAAGCCTGGCGTACTTACAAAAGAGATGGTTGCTTCAATGAATAAAGAGCCTATCATCTTTGCTTTGGCAAACCCAGTGCCTGAAATTTATCCAGAGGATGTTGAGGCTGTAAGAAGTGACGTAATGATGGGTACAGGCAGAAGCGACTATCCTAACCAAGTAAATAATGTTTTAGGTTTCCCTTTTATCTTTAGAGGTGCGCTTGACGTTAGAGCTAAAAAGATCACTGAAAATATGAAAATGGCTGCAGCTAGAGCGCTTGCGCAGCTTGCAAAAGAGCCAGTGCCAGCTGAAGTTTTAAAAGCAAGTGGCGTTAGTGAGCTAAAATTTGGCAAAGAGTACATCATCCCAAAACCATTTGACAAACGTGTGCTAACAGCAGTCGCTCCAGCAGTTGCGAAAGCTGCAGTTGAAGATGGCGTAGCGAGAGTAAAAGATTTTGATGTTGAGGCTTATAGAGCCAAACTTGCAAAAGGATTTTAAATTTTAGCCCAAATTTTGGGCTAAACTCTTTTTGGCATTTTGTAAAGATAAACCTTGTAAAAACAGTAAATTTAAGGATAAAAAATGCAAAACGTGAAGCTCATCTCACACCCACTGATCGAGCATAAATTAACCATTTTACGTGATAAAAATACCCAACCTTTTCAGTTTCGCATGCTAGTTGATGAGATCAGTTATCTTATGATCTTTGAAGCGACCAGAAATTTAAAGGTAAAAGATGTCAAAGTCCAAACTCCAGTTGCTACCGCAAATGCTAAAAAACTCACAACAAAAGTAATGATCTGCCCGATATTAAGGGCTGCTCTTGGTATGCTTGATAGCGTTTTTACCATCATCCCAGATGCGAGTGTGGGCTTTTTGGGTTTTCAGCGAAACGAAGAGACCGCTCAGGCTGAGTTTTTCTACGCAAAGCTTCCAAAAGACGCAAAAGAGCGCATGGCGATCATAATCGACCCTATGTTTGCAACTGGTGGCACGGCGATAGACGCAGTCAAATTCTTGCGTGAAAAGGGCGTTAAAGAGATCAAATTTATCTCTATCATTGCCGCTCCTGAGGGGCTAAAGAGATTTAGTGAAATTTACCCAGACGTCGAGGTCTATACAGCTTCGATCGATGAGAAACTAAATGAGAAAAACTACATCGTTCCCGGTCTTGGTGATGCTGGTGATAGAGTTTTTAACACGCTTTAAGGGCTAAATTTGAATAAAAGACTTTTGCCAGCTTTAGTTGCCTTTGTCATTGCTATCATCATCGGTACTTTCTTTTTTTCAAAAGATGGCGACGAGGCAAACAAAAACGCTCAAATTTTACTTGAGCAGCTAAACAAAGAGGGGCAAAAGAGCCAAAATCTTGTAGAAAACGGCTCATACACCTCAAAAGATGAGGTCGCTCTTTATATCTATAAATTTAACAAGCTACCAAAAAATTTCATAACCAAAAAAGAGGCACTCGATCTTGGCTGGGACGCAAAAAGCGGAAATTTATGGCAGATAAGCGGTGGCAAAAGTATTGGTGGGGATAGATTTTCAAACAGAGAAAAGAGGCTACCTGAGGCTGATGGCAGAAAGTGGTTTGAGTGCGATGTAAATTATAATGGTGGTAGGCGCGGCGCTGAGAGAATTTTATACTCAAACGACGGGCTTATCTACTACACGCCTGATCACTACGAGCATTTTTACCTGCTTTATGAGAAGAGGATGCAATGAAAAGCGTGATCTTAGATGCCAAAAAGATGGCTGAAAAAGAGAAGATGCATGAGTATTTTGCTAAGAAATTTGACCTGCCAGAGTACTACGGCAAAAATTTAGACGCGCTCTTTGACTCTCTTTGCGAGATAAATGAGCCAACGCTTATAAAGCTAAAAAATGAAAAATTTTTGGATGATAGTGCAAAAGAGAGCCTAGCCCTGCTATTTCGCGATGTTTGCAACGAAAATGAGATGGTTAAATTTGAGCTTGTAAAAGATGAAAAATGATATTTGGAAAGATTGATTATCTAAATTTACTCCCATTTCACGTTTTTTTAAAATCAGCCCCACTAAGCTCTCAGATAAAAAAGGCGATCGAGTTTAAAAAGGGCGTGCCAAGCAAGTTAAATAGAGCCCTAAACGCTAGAAAGATCGACGCTGCGGTGATCTCAAGTATAGCTAGCAAAAAGGCAAATTTAAAGAAGCTAAATTTTGGAATAGTCGCCAAAAAAGATGTAAAAAGTGTACTTGTGCGTAAAGGCTCAGCTATGAAATTTGATCCTGCCTCAGCTAGCTCAAATGCCCTAGCCAAGGTGCTTAATCTAAACGGCGAGGTGATCATAGGCGACAGGGCGCTAAAGTCATACTTAAGCGAGGGCAAAGAGTGCTTTTACGACCTTGGTAAAATTTGGCACGAAAAGACAAATTTGCCATTTGTTTTTGGTAGATTTTCTTACGTAAAAAATGGTTCATTTTACAAAAGACTAGTCGCAAAATTTCTACAAAAAAATGTAAAAATCCCAAACTATATCTTAGCCAAGTACGCTAAAAGCCGTGACATAAGCGAGCAAGATATCAAGTGGTATTTGAAATTTATAAGCTACAAGATCGGTCCAAAAGAGCAAAAATCACTCCGAAAATTTTTTAAAGAAAATAGATTATTAAAAGTAGCAAAAAAGAATTAAATTTTTATAGCTTCTTAGCAGCTGCCAAGAAGCTATAAAATTTAGTGGTGCATATGCATATTAGTTGAGTTATCATCACTCATATTTTGCATCATCATCTTGTGGTGATCATGCATCGGTATATCTGTTGGCATGTTCATTTGCATATTCATATGCATATCCATCGCGCCATCATTAGCCTTGTAGCCTGTTATGGTAGGATCAACCATGCCAAATATCATAGCGACGTGTGCGACGATCAAGGCAAATATGAGTAGGCAAAAGTGAAGCTTTAGCTTTGCCTTTTCGCTTGCGTTTTTGTAGATCAAATTTAGCTCTAAAAGCGCGATGCCAAGAAGTGGTATGACGCTGATGAGATATGAGTAGACAGCGATGACATCGGCATATCCACGCCATTTTATACTTGGATAAATTTTTGCCATAAAATAGATCACAAGAGCTGTAAAATAGACCCCAAGCACTATGCCAGCAAATTTGCCAACAGCCTTAAAGCCAGCATTTTTGCCGCTATCCATGTGATACATAGTGAGAAACTCCATCGCCACTAAAAGCTCCGTAAGCCCCACAGGTATCACCATGAAGAGGATTAGATTGTAAGGTTGATTGAGCGATAAAAGCTCCATGTAGTGTGTCATTACCATTGTAAGTCCTTTGTAAAAAATTTAAAGAAGTTTAATACCAAATTGCTAATAATCATAAAATATCAAGATAACAAATTTAAGCGGATGTTAAATTTACTCCTAGCTCGAGTAAGAGCAAATTTAACCATTTTAGTCTTTAAACTCGTGTGAGATGACTGGGGAGAATTCCTCCCAGTGAAGTTTTGTTTTAAAAGTTGGCATCTTGCTTTGAAATGGCTCTTTCTTAAGAGCTGCCATGGCGATGCTATCGCCTTGTGGCTTAGCTGGTGCTTCTACGTTTAGTATGGAGCGCTCAAGCTCGATGAAGTCTTTTAAAATGACTGTGTATGATTTAAAGAAATTTGCCTCTTTGTGAGCTGAAAGTAGCTGAGAAAACTCATCTACAAATAAATTTAAAGTCTCAGAAAATAGCTTGTTGCTAATATTTTTTGCATCATTAAACTCATCTTTTAAAAATGTAGCCATCGCTAAAAATATAAATCCAACGTAGTCCTCGCTGTCTTTGCAAAGCTCGCTATCACGTCTATATGGGCTTAGTTTTAAACATTCAATAACCCTAAGCCTAGCTGCTCCGTTATCTCTGCCCTCTTCATAAAATGAAGCGCTTAAGGGGATATTTGTAAAGCCAAAAAGAACGTCATTTTGTTCTTTTGAAAATTCTTCAAAGCTAAATTTATCTAAATTTTTAAACGCAGCATCGCTATCCTCGCTTAAAGGATTTACGCTTAAGTATTTTAACTGCTCTTTCCACCTTGAAAATTTCTCATCATTTGTGTAAAAAAACATAGGATATGCTAAAAATTCGTAAAAATATGATCTTGCTTTTATAATGTTTTTATCCATTTAATAAATCCTCTTTCATTGCGTTTATTTGGGCTTGAACCATTAGTTTGGCCTTGCAGTCAGCACAGCAGTAAAGTGCTTTTATTTTAACCCTATCGTTGCCAAATCTTGGTTGCATTATAGTTGCGATCTTTTCGACTGCTTTTTTAGTTGCAAACTCTTTTCCGCACTCAACACAGGCAAAAAGCTCATCTCTTGCCAGTTCATTATATGTAAAAAACTCAGGCTTAAGAGAAATTTTTCCAACTTCAAGGCTTATGGTATCTTTTTCAGCACAGCTTAGTTCGCAGTATCCGCAAGCTGTGCAGACGCTTGGATTAAATAAAATAGAATTTGTCTTTTTATCAGCCACTAGCGCACTTACGTTACAAGCGCCAACGCAACTTAGACAAAGTGTACAGCTATCAGTGTTTATCTTGACATCGCCATATCTTATCATCTCGCCGCTTTTTACCACGCCAAGATCCTCACTACCTACTAAAAACTCAAGTCTTTTTGCAAAAATTTCTCTTTTTGGCAAGGCATATTCGTTTATCGTGTGTTGTGAGTCAGCTATAAATTTTGCTTTTTTGAGCGATTCTTCAAGCTCGTTTTTATCTTTAGCGTGATAGATCGCCGTCTCTTTAAATTTAAGCTCATAAATTTGATTTAAGATGCTAATGGCGTCTTTTTCGCCTTTGCCAAGAGTTTTGCTAAATAAAATCACACTCGCACCACTTTCTTGAAGCAATGTAAGAAGATGCGCTTGATTTAACATATGTGGTGCTGATATGAAAAAAGGCAAGACATTTTCAGGTAGGCTTATATTTAGCTCATCTAAATTTGTTTCATTAGAGATTATTAGTGGAATTTTGCCTTTGTAAAGTTTGGCAATAGTAGCAAAAGAATTTTGTGGCATAAGTGTAGAGTCAAGAGATCCGCTAGGGCAGACGCTAATGCAGTTGCCACAATTTACACAATCGATTTGTGAGAAAACAAGATGCTTTGTCTCGTCTTCTTTTAAAATGGCTACAGTTGGACAAACATCGACACAGCGTCCACAAATTTCATTTCGTCGCTCATGGTATTGGCAGATCGAAGAGTCGTATTGAGTTAGGCTTTTGTACTTAAATTTTGGAGTTTTTTCATTTAAAATTTTAAGCACAGCTTCATCTTCTAGCCCAGCTATTTCGTAACAGCCGCTTTGTTTTAGCATATAATCCCTTGCATTTTCAACCAAGAAAAAGTCACAATCGACCTCAAATTCGTCATTTGCTCTAAGTATCAAAACACTAAGTTCGCCAGCTGCGCCATAAATAAATTTCACTTCAAAATGCGTTAATTCAATGACTTTATAGCCATTTTCTTTTAATAAATTTGCTAGTTCCTCACGGCCTGAGTTGCTTACTATTACGACATTTTTGCCGACTTCTTTTTCGTAATCAACATCCTTTGCCATGTCAAATGCAGTTGCTCTTGCTTCATAAAGTAAAAGTGTATTTTTAGCTTTTTCTAAGACGCTTGCGGTTGTATTTTTTAGATAAAAATTTATCTCAGGTGCGGTAATGTTTGCTTTAAGCTTTGGTGAGTTAGAAACTAAATATTCTTCCTTTTCGTTATTTATTTCTATCTGTTCATTTAACATCAAAGTATCGTCAAAATCGTTATAAAAGCCAAATTCTTTCATAATTTCTCCTATTATCAAAAACAGGCTTATTTTAATATTAATGGGATTAATAGACTCTGAATTTTATATGTTCCTTTTTGCTCTAAGGTTTAATTTATAATATTTTTTATGTTAAAATCACGGCTTGGTAAAACTAACTTACTAGGAGCACAAATTGAGCGATTTAAGAGATATCCCACAAGTTGATAAGATTATAAAAAACGAAGCATTTTCAGGATTTGATATAAATTTAGTCACATTGCTTGCAAGGCAAATTTTAAATGAAGTTAGAGCTAAAATTTTAAATGAAAATGCAAATTTTGCGTTGCAAGAAATAATAGATTTAATCCTAAACGAATATCATAAATTTAATGAATCAAGCCTTCAAAGAGTGCTAAATTTAACCGGTGTGACCATTCACACAAACCTTGCTAGAAGTGTCATCGATAAAGAAATTTTAAGTCGTGCAACTCCGGTAATCACAGGGTATTCAAACCTTGAATACAACCTAAAAACAGGCAACCGTGGCAACAGATATGACTATATCGGTGAGATGATCGCAAGAGCATTTGGTTTTGAAGACGCTATCGTTGTAAATAATAACGCAAGTGCTGTATTTTTGGTGCTAAATACCTTTGCAAAAGGCAGAGAAGTCGTCGTTAGCAGAGGCGAACTAGTCGAGATCGGTGGTAGTTTTAGAGTGCCAGAAGTTATGGCAAATGCGGGCTGCTTTTTAAAAGAGGTTGGCACGACAAACAAAACTAAGCTAAAAGACTACGAAGAGGCGATTAGTGAAAATACGGCGATGCTTGTAAAGGTTCATCGCTCAAATTTTGACATCGTGGGCTTTAGCGAAGAGGTTACAGCAAATGAACTAAGCAAATTGGCATGCGAGCAAAATTTGATAGATTATTTTGATCTTGGCAGTGGATTTTACGGAAATTTACCGTTTAATCTTGACAAAAATGAGCCAGATCTAAAAAATTTAAAAGATGTTTCGCTAGTTAGTTTTAGCGGCGACAAGCTGCTTGGCGCGGTGCAGTGCGGCATCATTGTTGGCAAAAGAGAGCTCATCGCAAAGCTTAGAAAAAATCAGCTTTTAAGAATGCTTCGCGTAGATAAAGTGATCATCTCACTTTTGGCTGAGAGCATGAAAGCTTATTTAAATAAAGAATTTGAGCTAATCACAACGCAAAAACTGCTTCACAAAAGCGTAAAAGAGCTTGAAAGCTTAGCAAATTTTATAAATAAAAATTTAAAAACCCCGCTTGAGATAGTTCGTACACAAACCTTTGTAGGAGGCGGTGCGATGCCAAATAAAAAAATTCCAAGTATGGCTTTGGCAGTTAGTGGAGATGCAGTTTTAAATGAGCAGAAATTTAGGCAAAAAAAGGTGATTGGCCGCATAGAAAATGATAAATTTTTGCTTGATTTGAGAACGCTTTTAGATGAAGATGTAAATGAACTAATAAAAATAATAAATGAAACGGAAGAAAAATGAGTTTAATAATAGGAACAGCAGGGCATATCGACCACGGAAAAACCGCACTTATAAAGGAGCTAAACGGCTTTGAGGGGGATAATCTTGAAGAGGAGAAAAAGCGTGGCATAACGATTGATCTAAGCTTTTCAAATTTAAGTAAAAATGATGAAAATATCGCATTTATCGACGTGCCTGGGCATGAAAATCTCATAAAGACGATGATAAGTGGTGCGTATGGCTTTGATGCGTGCTTATTTGTGGTGGCGGCAAATGACGGCCTTATGCCTCAAAGCTTGGAGCACCTTGAAATTTTAAATCTTCTTGGTGTGAAGTCTTTGATTGTGGCACTTACAAAGTGTGACCTCGTAGATGAAGCGACTATAAATTTAAGAAAAAAAGAGATAAGAGATGAAATTTCTAAATTTAAAAACCTGCAAATTTTAGAAATTTTTGCTGTTAGTATAAAGGATAAGGCAAGCATTGACGAGCTTAGAAACTACCTCTTTACGCTAAGAGCTAAAAAGCGCGATGAGGAGGGCGTTTTTAGATACTACATTGATAGGGTTTTTAGCCTAAAAGGTATCGGAAATGTTGTGACTGGCACCGTTATAGAGGGAAGCGTTAGTAAAAACGAGAAGCTTTTTAACTACGACGCTGGCAAAGAGGCGCTAGTAAGAAGCGTGCAAAGCCACGATAAATTCATTGATAGTGCAGGGGTTAGCAGCCGCGTGGCGCTTAATCTAACTGGCATCGAGCTTAATGAGCTAAAAAAGGGGCAGCTACTTAGTAAAAAAGGCTATTTTAGGGGATTTAGAGAGGTTGATGCGGTCGTAACTGCTAAAAATTTGATTCACTCGCAAAGCGTAACCTTTTGCGTAGGAGCTAAAAATGTGCCTGCAAAGGTACTGATACTAAGCCAAAAAGATGATAGCTACTTTGTTACCTTTAAATTTCAAAGCGATATGTTTTTGAAATTTGACGAGGCATTTGTACTTATCTCAGATGCACGCGTGATAGGCGGTGGCAGAGTGCTAAATCCTGTGCTTGAGCCACTAAAAAAAGCTGGCAAAATTCTCTTTTTGGCTGCACTTTTAAAGCATGATTTTGTTGGAGCATTTTCTATACTTAAAGAAGCCCACAAAAATGGCTTTGGAATAATCTCTTCTTATCAAAGATTTGGACTAAGTCACGAAGAGGCCGTAAATGTGGCTAAAAAAGTCTCAAACGTCTTTGTCGATGAAAAGGCTTTAAATATCTACGATCTAAGTGCGGTTGAGCGGATAAAGTCTGTGGTTAAATTTATGATAGAAAAAAATGAATTTGCTGTTTTCTCAGCTCAAAGTATAAGCTTAAAACTTGCTTGGGCTAGTCAAAATTTGGCTCAAAAAGCACTTGATGAGCTTGAAAGTATAAGCTTAATCTCTAAAAATGATGGCGTCTATACAAAAAAGGGCGTTGATATAAGCAAACTAAAAGTAAGGCTTGAAGAGAAAATTTATGAAATTTTAGAAAGCGGAAAGCTAGCTCCAACGGCACCTTATAATATATATGATGAGCTGGAAATAGATAGGCTAAGTGGCGATAATGCCCTTAAAAAACTAACTGCAATGGGCAGAGTTGTAAGGCTGGAGCATAATCTTTTTATCACTAGAAATTCGCTAAAAATGGCACTTGATAAGCTAAGAGAGATCATCAAAAACCAAGGATTTGTAAATGTCACAAATGCCAAGGATGCACTAAATTTAAGTAGAAAATATGTAATCGCCTATCTTGAGCAACTTGATCTTGAGAGTGACATAATGAAGCAAGGAAATGATAGAGTCTTTCGTGGTTAGTATTCATTTACAAAAAGCAAATATAATCCGCCAAATTTTTAAAAAGGAAAAAAATGAAAAAAGTGGTTTTAGCCTCAATAATAGCGGCAACTAGCCTAATGGCAGCTAGTAATAAGCAAATAGAAGATTTTTACTCAGAAGTTTTTAAAAATCAAAATATCGATGGTGTTAATGTAAAAGTCGTAGAACGCACTAAAATTTTAGATGATATAGAAAAAGTAAGCTTAAAATTTAGCAAAGGAGATATGTCTCAAGAAGATGTGACTTTTGTTAAGGGCGATCTTATGTTTCCTGATGTTGTAAATTTAAAGGAGCAGAAGTCTTATTTAGCTGAAGAAAAAAAGGTAATCGCAGAAAAAGCAGCACTTGATTTAGTAAAATCACTAGCTAAAATTTATAAAAATGAAGACAAGGCAAATGTTATAACTCTTGGCAATGATAGCAAAAAGCCAACTCTTATCATGTTTTCAGATCCTGAATGCCCATATTGTAGAGCCGAGCTAGCAAAGATCGAAACTACGCTAAAAGACAATAACGTTGAAATCATCCTAACTCCAGTGCATGAACTATCGTCTTTACAAAAAAGTGCTTTGATCTATAAAGATATAAAAAATGCAAAAAGTGATAGCGATAAGGTTAAAATTTTAAGAAAGTATTTCTCTGAAGATTATAACGTAGATGAAAAAAATGTTAGCAAAGAAGAGAGCGACAAGATCGATACTTTACGTAAAAAATATTTCTCAGCTGGCGTTAGATCAGTGCCATTTATCATAAATAAAAGTGATCTAAAATAACCTTTTCTAGGGAGCTCTCCCTAGAATTTATACTTTAAATTAGCCTTTCTCTCAAAATTCATAAAAGCTAAAATATTAAATATATTTTCTTATATTTTTAACAATAACTTAACATATTTAATTAAAGCTTTATATTTACTTTGATTATCTTGCAATTATGCTAAATTTACACAGTTTAATTCTAGGCTCTAAAAGCCCTGAAATAGGCTATTTGCGATATTTTAGAAATTCTAAATATGCAAATTTTACATATTATTGAACCAAATTTCTCAAAATTTTTTGAGGCATAAGGAGAAAAAATGCAAGGATCAAGAAGAGATTTTCTCAAAAAATCTCTAAAAGTCGGTGCTGCCGGCGGAGTACTCGCAGTCTCAGCCGTAGCAAAAGTGACTAGTGACGACTTAGCTCCTGATGACAATGGTGTCGTCGTTGGCAAGTCAAACAAAAAAGAGGTGCTTTATAAAAAAAGCAAGAACTGGGAAACCTACTATAAAATCGCTTACTAAGGGAGAAAACCATGAGTGATGCACGTATAGGAAGACGTTCATTTTTAAAGCTAGCCGCACTTGGTGCTGGAAGCACAATGGCTTTTGGAGAAAATGAAACGATAAGAAAAGCAAGTGATGAGGAGATAAAAAATCCTTTCCCTGGCTCAAAAAAGGTTAGAACGATTTGTTCTATTTGCTCAGCAGGCTGTGGTATCGAGGCTGAGGTAAAAGATGGTGTTTGGGTTCGTCAAGATATGGCGATGCATCATCCGATATCTCAGGGCTCACACTGCTCAAAAGGTATCGACCAGATCGATCTTACACACAGCAAACAACGCATCAAATATCCTATGAAAAAAGTTGATGGTAAATGGCAAAGAATTTCATGGGATCAAGCTGTAAACGAGATCGGCGATAAGATGCTTCAGATCCGTAAAGAAGATGGCCCTGATAGTGTTGTTTTCTTAGGATCGGCTAAATTTAACAACGAACAGTCTTACTACTTTAGAAAATTTTGTGCATTTTGGGGTACAAACAGTAACGATCACGTAGCAAGAATTTGACATAGCGCAACAGTCGCCGGTGTGGCGAATACCTGGGGTTATGGCGCGATGACAAACCACTTTGGAGATATGGCTGCGAACTCAAAATGTATATTTATCATTGGAGCAAACCCAGCTGTGGCAAACCCAGTTGGTGGCATGAAGCACACTTTACAAGCAAAAGATAGAAACAATGCAAAAGTAATTGTAGCTGATCCAAATTTTACAAAGACAGCTGCACATGCTGATCTTTATTTGAGACAAAGATCAGGAACTGATATTGCACTTGTTTATGGTCTTATTCACATCATTCTTAAAAATGGCTGGGAAGATAAAGAATTTATAGAAAATAGAACTTATGGTATTGATGAGATAAGAAAAGAGGCTGAGCACTGGACACCAGAGGTTACATCTGATGTTACTGGAGTACCAGTTGATAAGCTACTAAAAGCTGCAGACATTCTAGCTCACACAAAACCAGGTACTGTTGTTTGGGCACTTGGCATCACTCAACACTCAGTTGGTACATCAAATACAAGAATTTTACCTATCCTTCAACTAATTCTAGGAAATATGGGTAAAGCAGGTGGTGGCTGTAATATCATTCGTGGTCACGACAATGTTCAAGGCTCAACTGATATGTGTAACCTTTCAGATAGCTTGCCAATGTATTATGGCTTAACTGATGCAGCATGGAAATATTACTGCAAAGGCTGGGGCGTTGATTATGACGAATTTATTAAACGCTTTGCAGTCTCAACAAAAGAGCCAAAACAAGGCGGTACTCCTGTTAAAAACACAGTCTTTGAAGAGTATTATTACCACGATCCTAAACATCCAGAAGATAGAAACTGGAGAAACGAAAAAGGCTGGTCACTTTCAAAATGGTGGCAAGGCGTCTTGAAAGAGGAGAATACATTTAGTAGTGGTGCATTGAGAGTTCTTTGGGTTCAAGGAACTGGTCTAACGTCTATGGCGCACTTAGCTAAAATCCAAGAAGCAGCTTCAAAACTAGATATGATCGTTGTAGCTGAGCCATTTGTAAATGAAATTTCTATCCTTTCAGACAGAAAAGATGGCGTTTATATCTTGCCAGTAGCGACTGCATTTGAAAATGAAGGTCACTTAAGTGCTACAAACCGCTCAGGACAATGGAGAACAAAAGTTGTTGATCCACTTTATGAGAGTAAGGGCGATCACGAAGTGATGTTCCTATTTGCTAAGAAATTTGGCTTTTACGATGAATACGTAAAAGGCATGAAAATGGGTATCGTAGATCGTGAAATAAAACAAGTAAAAGATGATTTTGTATGGCCTGATGATGCGACAAATGAGATAGCAAGAATTGGAAATTCTATAGGTTATGGTGGTAGAACAGCTGAGATGTTTAGACGTCACCAGGCAAACTGGGATAAATTTGACCCAGATACGCTAATAGGTATTGGTGGTGAAGTTAAAGGCGAATACTACGGTAAACCATGGCCAGCATGGGATGAAAAACACCCTGGAACACCAATACTATATGATATGAGCAAGCCTTATGTTGAAGGTGGTTCAGGCTTTAGAAATCGCTTTGGTCTAGAGCATAATGGCGTTAGTCAGCTAGCTAGCGAAGAGACAACGCTTGTTGGCTCAGCTATAAAAGGTGGCTATCCACAAATCACAAAAGAGAATATAGAAAAAGTCTTAGGTATAACTCTAACTGAAGAAGAGAAAGCTAAGATGGGACCAAGCTGGAGTATGGATTATAGTGGTATTATCTTTGAAAAATGCCGTGAAAAAGGTGTTGTACCTTATGGTAATGCAAGGGCAAGAGCTATCGTTTGGGAATTCCTTGATCCTATTCCAAAACATAGAGAGCCTGTTCACTCACCACGCTGGGATCTTGTTCAAAAGTATCCGACATTTGAAGATCAAGCTAGAAATTTCCGTGTTTCTACTAAGTTTAAGTCAGAGCAACAAGCAAAAGATTGGTCAAAAGAGTTCCCTATCGTGTTTAGCACGCAACGCGTCGTAAACTTAAGTGGTGCAGGAATGATCGAAAGAACTAGTAAATATCTATCAGCTATTACGCCAGAGATGTTTGCTAATGTTAATCCAGAGCTAGCTTTAAAATACGGCATAAAAGATCGCGATATGATGTGGATTCACAGCCCACAAGGCACAAAGATCAAAGTAAGATGCTATCACAGCCAGATGGTAACTCCAGATAGAATTTGTATGCCATACAACTTCGCTGGTATTATGCAAGGCGTTGATCTTTCAGCTCGCTATCCAGAGGGCACTAAGCCTTATGTTATCGGTGAGAGCTTTAACACAGTTACTAACTACGGATTTGACCCAGTTACTCAAATTTCAGAGTTTAACGCAGGTCTTTGCCGTATAGAAAAAGCTGAGGAAAATACATTTAAAACATCGTTTTTCCATGAATATGGCGAGAGAGACGCCATGGGTAAAGAGTAAGGAGGAATAAAATGGCAAGAATGAAATTTTTCGTAGATACTGATAGATGTATTAGTTGTTATGGTTGCCAAGTTGCTTGCTCTTCTGCTCATGAGCTTCCAGTGGGAATTTATAGAAGAAAGGTCATTACACTTCACGATGGTATCGAAGGTAAAGAGGTTTCAACTACCATTGCATGCCAACACTGTACTGATGCACCTTGTGAGCAAGTTTGCCCGGTTGATTGTTTCTACATTAGAGCTGATGGCATCGTGCTTCACGATAAAAATATATGCATAGGCTGTGGTTACTGCTTATATGCTTGTCCATTTGGTGCTCCACAGTTCCCTAAAGACGGGGCATTTGGCGTAAAAGGCGTTATGGATAAATGTACAATGTGCGCAGGCGGTCCAGAGCCAACAAACTCACACGAGGAGAGAGAGCTTTACGGCCAAAATAGAATGGCTGAAGGAAAAGTGCCTATGTGTGCGGCTGTTTGTGCTACAAATGCACTTTTAGTTGGAGATGCAGCTGAAGTATCAAATGTATATCGCAAACGTGTTATGCTAAGAAACACTGGGCTAAATGCCTAACAAGAAGGAGAGCTTTTGCTCTCCTTTAAATTCTAAATTTTAAACTTAAAGCCTTTTCATTTTTTATAAAACTACTATTTTTATATTCAAAAGATAAATTTTAAATTTACATTAGAAAATTTCTAAAACTATTCAAAATTGGCTATTTGAAGACAAATTTCTCTTTATTATCTCAATTTGCTCTATTTTATGATAATCGTTTTTATTTTAATCAAAGTAAAGCCTTGGTAATATTCGCTTCAAAAAAATCTCACAGGTGGTTTATTTAATGAATAAATTCTTAAAATTTATGCTAATTATGTTGTTGCCAGTTTGGCTAATGGCAAAAAATGATGACTACACACAAGTCGCAGCTCAGATAAAAGAGTCATTACAAAAAGTAATAACAGAGTACAGAGCTGGCAACGTCGAGCAAGCAGTTAGCGATACTCAAAACGCTTATTTTGGTTTATTTGAAGATGTCGAAGCTGGCATCAGAATAAATTTAGGTCAGAAAAAAGCTTACTCTATGGAGAAGCAGTTTGGTGAGATCAGAAAGGCGATAAAAGCTGGCGAAGCACCAGATGATGTGCAAAAAAGAATAGATCAGATAAATAGCGAAATCGCTGAAGTTTTGCCAGTTATTTTAAATGGACATAAGCTTGTTGGTGAGTATTCAGACACTCCAGCACAAGCTGCTGCAACCAGCTATGACACTTCTAAATTTATCCCTGAGTGGAAGGTGGCATTTGAAAATTTATCAGCTACTTTAGATAAAGCCATAGCAAGCTACGAGGGTGATAAACAAGATGATGCTAAAAATTCTATCCAAGATGCTAAATTTAATGATTACAGAAACACTCAACTTGAAATAGCCGTTCGCCAATATATAGAAAATGGTAAAAGCATAGATGCTGATATCCAAAGAAAGATGGGCGAAGCGATCAGTGGTATCACAAATGGCATAAGCAAAGATGACTTTAAAGTAAAGCTAGAAGAGATCAAAAAACTAGCTTATGACGCCGTCGCAAAGCTCCCAGCTGAAACAGTAAAACTAGCAAAAGTTGATATGAGTAGTGCAGCATCTAATGATGGCAGTGAAGATAGCGGCACAGACTACACTCAAACTGTTAAAAACATAAATGACAAAATTCAAGCAGCCATTGCACTTTACAAAAGTGGCAATAGCGCTAAAGCTATGGGCGATATCCAAGACATCTACTTTGATGAGTTTGAAGGTAGCGGCATGGAGAACAAAGTAGGCGCGATAGATGTAAATTTAAAAACAGCTATCGAAGCTACATTTGGCAACCTCGTAGCCCTTATGAAATCAGGTGCAGATGAAAAAACACTTGAGGAAAGTGCAAGCAAGATGTCATCTCAGCTAGCAGCTGCACTTGAGAAAACTAGCGGTTCAAGCTCACCTTGGACGCTATTTATATGGGCGCTAACTATCATCTTAAGAGAGGGCTTTGAGGCTCTTATAATTGTGGCAGCTGTTGTTGCATACTTGGTAAAAACTGGCAATGCTAAACAAATGGGCAAGGTCGTATATAGCTCAGTTGGCGTGGCGGTCATCTTAAGCTTTGTCATGGCTTGGATAATGAACATCATCTTTGGCGAGGCAGCAGGTCAAAAAAGAGAGCTTATGGAAGGCATCACGATGCTTGTTGCAGTGGGACTTCTATTTTACGTTGGCTTCTGGCTTCTTTCAAATGCTGGCGCTAAAAAATGGAACGACTACATCAAATCACATGTATCTGAGTCTATCTCAAGTGGCTCAAGCACAGCACTTTGGTGGACTGTATTTTTAGCGGTATTTAGAGAGGGTGCTGAGACAGTGTTATTTTATCAAGCACTTATCTTTGACGCAAAAGACTCAGCTGGCTACTCAATGATCGCAGCTGGCTTTGTCGTAGGTCTTATCGTTCTTTTGATAGTCTATTTCTTATTTAAAATTTTCGCTGTTAAAATTCCTATTAAACCATTTTTTATATTTACATCAGCGATCATCTTTTATATGTCGATCGTCTTTGTTGGCAAGGGCGTTGGCGAGCTAGTTGAGGGCAAAATTTTCATTCCGACTATCATAAAAGGACTTAGCTTCCCTGACTGGATGAGAGACTGGCTAGGACTTATGCCATATTACGAGAGCTTAGTACCTCAAATCATTATGGTGCTTGCTCTAATTATAGGCATCGTTATCATGAAATCAAAACAAAATAAAAATTAATTTTATTTAAAGGAGAGAATATGAATAAAATTCTTAGTTCAGCTCTAGCACTTAGCCTAGCAGCTGGTTTTGCACTTGCTGGAGAGCACCCAATCGGCGAGCCTGTAGAGGCTAATGGCATGGAGATAGCTGCTGTTTATCTTGAGCCAATCGACATGGAGCCAAAAGGCGTTGATCTAGCTCCAAGCTTAGCTGATCTTCACCTAGAAGCTGACATCCACGCTGTAAAAGGCAACAAAAACGGCTTTGGCGAAGGCGAGTGGATCCCATATCTAAAGATCAACTATGAGCTAAAAAACCTTGATAATGGTAAAACTAAAAAAGGTACATTTATGCCTATGGTTGCAAGCGATGGCCCACACTACGGCGCTAACGTAAAAATGGATACAGGTGTTGGTAACTATGAGCTTAAATTCCACATCGACAATCCAGAAAAACAAGGCTTTGGTCGCCACGCTGACAAAGAGACTGGTGTTGGTAAATGGTTTGAGCCTTTCACAACAACTTATAAATTTCAATGGACAGGTGGTCCTGTTAAATAATTACTTTGGGGCGTTTTCGCCCCTTTTTAAAAATTCTCATAGGGTTTAGTTATGTCAATTTACTTCTATCAGGTCTTTTTAGCCCTCCTTGGATTTACGCTTTTTGCTGCCTTAAATAACAATGGCAAAAGTTTAAAAACGATCTTTTTACCATCATTTCTTGGCGTTGTTGCTGGTGTGCTTATCTTTAAAGCTGCTCGTCATGCGCTTGTTGATGACCAGTTTAAAATTTTCATAGATTCAGTGACACTGGTTTTTCTGCTAATTAGCATTTTGTGGATATTTTTCGAGCTTAAGATAGCAAAAATCGTAACATTTTTTATTTTAGGCATCGGCTTTGGCTTTGGTTATAGCTCAAGTAGCGCATTGTTCCCACTTTTTGGCGGCGAACTGCTTGACACGCTTTCAGTTATAAGCTTCTTTTTAATGATCTTTGCGATGATCTTGATACTATTTTTATTTTTCTTCATTTCAAATTTAAAAGCTAGTATCCCATCATCAGTAGCTAAAATTTTAGCTCTTATCACACTAATATTTTTACTAGTTGATAGAAGCTCACAAACTGCACTCGAGCTTTTACGTGCAGGCGCTTTAAAGATAAGTAGCGAGCTAAATTCTCAAATTTTATCTATCAGCGCAAAAGGCATCTATGTCACAGAATTTAGTGCCTATTTTTATATAGTTGTGATCCTACTTTTATGCATCATCGCGCTTTGCTTTATGCCAAAAAGTATCGATAAGAGCACATTTGGCTCTATCAAATACCGCTTTACAAAAGCCATTAGAGAAAATGTCTTTGACAATGCAAAATTTGCATTTTGCAGCGTTTTAATAGCGCTTGGCTTTTCACTTTATTTTGATCTTTACGCATCTCGTCCACCTCAAATTTCAGAGCCAGTTTTGGTTGAGCCAGTGGGAGATAAATTTATATTTAATGTTGATATGTTAAAAGATAATGAACTTCACAGATTTGCTTATATAACAGATGAGGGCAAGCAGATAAGATTTTTCTTGCTAAACCGCTTTAGTGACCGCCCATCTCCAGTCATCGTCTTTGACTCGTGCATGATATGTGGCGATATGGGCTACATAAAAAGAGGTAATGACCTTATTTGTATCTCTTGTAATGTTAGAATTTTCTTGCCGTCAGTTGGCAAAGAGGGTGGTTGTAACCCGATCCCTATGGCATTTACCTTTGATGGTAAAAATATCATAGTGGATTACAAAACGATCGTCGCAGGGGCAAACTACTTTAGCAAGGTCGTCGAAAAGATGGTGCTTGATCCTGTAAGCCACAAAAAGGTGAGCAATCTTGATTCAAGATCATATTTATACTACGGACGCACATACTTCTTTGAGAGCAACGAAACTCAGGCGAAATTTGAAGCAAATCCAGAAAAATATGTAGAAACAAATGGAACGTTAAAATGAAAAATATGCAACTAAGAATGATAAAAAGCTCGATCACTGGCTCAAAGGTGCAAAAGACGATGGCGTTTATCACCATCTTATTAGCTGCTCTTTTGATAGCTTGCATGCTAAATATCACGCTTAAAATCGGCGATCAAGTGGCAAGCGAGCTTAGAGGATACGGCTCAAATATCGTCGTCTTACCACGTGGTGAGAGCCTAAGCATCGAGATCGAGGGCAAAAATTTCACCCCACTAAAATCACAAAATTTACTCCCAGAGGCCGATATCTACAAGATAAAAGAGATCTTTTGGAGAAATAACATCGTTGCCTTTGCGCCGTTTTTAGAGACAAAAGTAAAAACTGACAAAGGCGATGAATTTAGTCTTGAGGGAACATACTTTGATAAAAATATCGGACTAAAAGATGAGCCAGAATTTAGCACAGGCGTAAAGACACTTTACGGGTTTTGGGGTGTTGAGGGTGCTTGGCCAAAAGATGAGAGCATGGATGAAATTTTAGTAGGAGATGAGCTTGCTAAGGCTAAAAATTTAAAAGTTGGCGACAAGCTTAGCCTTGCTGGCAAAAATGGTACAAGAGAGGTTAAAATAGTTGGAATTTTAAAAGGAGCTAGTGACGAGACACATAAGCTAGTTGGCTCACTAAAGCTTGCTGGAGATCTTTCTGGACACGTGAGCTCATACACAAAAGCTGAAGTCTCAGCTATGACGATCCCAGAAAACGACCTATCACTAAAAGCAAGACGAAATTTAGACAACCTTGATAGCGCAGAGTACGACAAATGGTATTGCTCGGCTTACGCAGGCTCGATCGCATTTCAGATAGAAGAAAATTTACCAAACGTTAGCGCAAAAGCTAGCCTTCAAGTAAGTGATGCTGAGAGTAACATAGTAAAGAAAATTCAAAGCCTAATGGGCATCGTTAGCATCATCGCTCTTGTGGTTTCAGCCATTGGCATAACATCGCTAATGACAAGTGAAATTTACCGCCGTAAAAAAGAGATCGGCCTTTTAAAAGCCATAGGCGCAAGTAATTTTGAAATTTACGCCCTTTTTGCTAGCGAGAGCCTTGTGGTTGCCTTTTTTGCAGGTATCACTGGAGCATTTTTAGGGTACGCGCTAAGCTACGTGATGTCTTACATTATCTTCTCACACGGCATAGGCATAGCTTGGATCGTGCTACCAATTAGCGTGGCATTTGCCCTACTTATCTCAGTCGTTGGCTCGCTAATGCCAATGAGAAACGTCATAAATTTACTACCTGCGGAGGTGCTATATGACCGCAAATAGCAAATTCTTTTACAATACAATTTATAAAAGTTTAAAAAATGGCTCATCAAGAGTAATGGTCATCGTGATCTCTATCTTACTTGGAGCATGCGTGTGTGCGGCGTTTGTTAATGTCTATCTTGACATAGACTCTAAAGTCTCACGCGAGCTAAAGACTTATGGTGCGAACATGATCTTTGCTCCAAAAGATATGGCGACAAGCGATGATATGAGTGAAAAAACTTATAATGAAATGATCGCCAAAGTACCAAAAGATAAGCTTCTTGGTGAGAGCGGTTATCTCTTTGCTCAGGCAAATATCGGTCCAACAAACGCTATCGTCATGGGAACAAAATTCAGCAATCTAAAAAAAGTTAAACCATTTTTAGATGTTAGAGATGGAACGATGATAAATGTCGATTTTGACGATAAAAACGTGCTAATAGGCGTCGATCTAGCTCGTCAGGCTGGCTTTAAAGCAGGCGATGATATAGAAATTCGTGCCATTGGCTCAAATGAGAGCATAAATGTAAAGATAAAAGGCGTAGTGGCAAGCGGCGACAAAGAGGACGCACTTTTGATCACATCACTATCTTTGGCTCAAAAAATTTCAAATAAAGCTGGCAAAATAAACTATGCAGAGGCTGTTGTGCTTGGTAACTTTGATGAGATAACATCGCTTGCAAAAACTATAAGCAACGATGAAATAGCTGCAAAACCGGTGGCAAAGGTCTCAAAGTCTGAGGGCTATATTTTGGAGAAAATAAAGCTATTAATGGCACTTGTTAGCCTTGTTATTTTGCTCATTACTTCAATGTGCGTAAACACAACGCTTAGTGCTATCTTGCTCTCTCGCTCAAAGGAGATCGCACTTCTAAGAGCCATAGGTGCAAGCAAAAAGGATGTATTAAAGCTATTTGGCTTTGAGACATTTGTGACAGCGCTCATCTCAGCATTAGTTGGTGCATTTTTAGGATATTTACTAGCTCAAATTTTAGGTTATGCGATATTTGATTCTAGTATTGATTTTAGAATTCTAAGCATCCCAGTAGCTGTGGTCATATCACTTCTTTTTGCAGCGATCGCAGCGTTTTACCCGATTAAACGGGCACTTAATAACAAAATGGCAGATACACTAAGAGGAGAATGATATGCAAAATGCACTAGAACTTAAAAATATTTGTAAAATTTTTGGCGATGTAAAAGCACTTGATGATATAAGTTTTGAGGTTAAAAAGGGCGAGTGGGTCAGCGTCATGGGACCAAGTGGTAGTGGTAAGAGTACGCTTGTAAATATCCTTTCACTAATGGATACTCCAAGTAGTGGCACTTATATGCTCGGTGGCGATGATGCGAGCAATCTAAATGCTGATGATACACTTAAATTTAGACGTGAAAAGATCGGTCTTATTTTTCAGCAGTTTCACTTAGTGCCATATCTTAGCGCACTTGAAAATGTAATGATCGCTCAGTACTATCACAGCTCAGTTGATGAAGAGGATGCTAAAAAGGCACTTGAGGCAGTTGGTCTTTCTCACAGGCTAACGCATAGACCAAGTCAGTTAAGTGGTGGTGAGCAACAACGCCTTTGTATCGCACGCTCGCTCATAAACGATCCTGAAATTTTAATAGCAGATGAGCCAACTGGTAACCTTGATGAAGCAAATGAAAGAGTTATACTTGATCTATTTTGCAAGCTAAGAAAAGACGGCAAGACGATACTTCTAGTAACTCACAACCCTGATCTTGGCGAGTATGGCGATAAGATCGTCTATCTAAGACATGGTAAGCTAGAGAAAATTCGCACTATTGAAAACCCAAAGGTACCAAATGAGATATAAAATTTTATTTTTATGTCTAGTCTCAGCCCTAGTTATGGGCTGCGTCAAGCAGTATGAGAAGCATCACATTACGCTAAATGACTCAAGTGGCATCGATACGCAGTTTTTCCCTACTGAGAAGCGTCTAAAGATCGGTGACAAGCCATATATGCTATTTTTCTTTGGCACGGACTGCGGCGTGTGCAAGGCTGCGATCCCTGATCTAAATGCACTTGAAAAAGAGTATGGTAAAGAGGTTCAATTCATTGGTGTTTTAGGACCTAGTAAAGGCTTTGATAAAGATATTGAGCTTTTAAAAGAGCACAACATTACCTTTAAAACTACGAGCGATAAAGTTTCAGTTGATTACTTTAGTAAGGCAGTTGGTGGCGTCATGGGCGTGCCAGTTATCTATTTTTTTGATAAAGATGGTAAGATGCGATCAAAATTTATCGGTCTTACACCAAAAAGCGTACTTGAAAGTGCTATAAGATCGCTCTTGTAGGAGTGAATATGAAAAATTTCTTTTTGTTTGTCTTAGCGGTATTTTTTGTTGGATGTGCTAACAGCACTCCAAATATCTCGGTCAAAACGAGTGATCCGATCTTTTTTACGCTTAATGAATCAAACAGAAGCGTCTATGTAAATTTTAAAAATAGTGCGACCGGGCAAGATGTAAATGCTGAAATTTTAAGCGAGTTTGCAAAGGCTGGCTTTAGAAACGAGCCAAATATCAAAAATGCCGACTTCATCATCCTCGGCGATGTGCAAAGCTTTTCCAGGATAATCAAAAGAGATCCTAGATTTTCGATGGACATGGGATATGGCTTTGGTAGACCAAGCTTTGGCTTTGGTTACTCGATGTTTTTCCCATTTGGCTATTACGATGATGATGACTTTAGCACGAATAGCTATACTTATCACATGCAAGTAAGCGTGCTAGTGCGTCCAAAAAATGGTGGCGAAAAGGCGACAAATATCTCGCTTATGCAAGCTGGCAATGTCTATTCGCCAAGCTACATTTGGCCGTTTTTTAAAGAACGCCTAGCAAAACAGATCGTTAGCTTTTTTTATAACGTCTCGCAAAAGTAGGGGCACTAACGAGTGCTATTTAAACTAAGCTCGAATGAAAAGCTAAACTTTAATAAAATTTTACTTTCTTGGTCGGTAATTTTGAGAAATTTTTAAAGCTCTTATAACATGTATTTAGCTAGGTCAAAGCCTAGTTAAATTTTTATTATTCATTATCTATCTCAAAGTCGTAAAATTCACTTTCATACTCAACATTTCCTATTTTGCTGTATTGTATAAGAGCTGCTTTTATGTTGTCTATCTGCTGATACATTAGACCCAGAGCTATTCTATTTTCGATAGCACTAGCATCATTTAGTTTTGTTAGCTCTAAAAGTGCGATTGCGTTTGATACTTTTCCAGCTCCTGTCGCAGCCACAGATGCTAAAAACAATGTGCTAGCGTCATTTACTTTAAACTCATCGATCGCTTGATTATAAAGTTTATAGCTCTCATCAAAGTCGTTTGTAAAGATATCGACATAGGCTAGAGTTTGGATTAAATTTATATTCTTTGGAGCATTTTTTAGCTCGACTCTTAACTCATCACGCTCTCTTGTAAGTAAACCTGAAATTTGAAGTAACTTGATGTATTGCTTTTTGATGATATCAGCGCCGTGATAGAAAGCGTTTGAATCAAGCTGCTTGCCATTAAAGTGAATTTGTATCGCTTTTGCATACTCTTTGACATTTTGCTCTTTGTTTTTCGATATAAAATTTAAGATATTTGCAATAATATCATTTGGCAAAATTTTTAGTAGTTCATCAGCTTTCTTTACCATTAGCTCGTCATTGTTTGTTGTTTTTGCGATGATGATATCAAAGGCTAAATTTAGCATTGTCTGCTCTTTTGGCTCTTCAAGCCACCTTATCATCGCACTTTGGTTGCCACTAACCAGGCTTAGAAGCGAGGCATATAAATTTACAGGCTTTAAACTCTTGTCGTTTTCTAAATTTTCGCCGATCTCTTCAATGAGTTTTGGGTTTAAATTTCTATTTATATCTAGACAAATCGCCCCAAAAATACCTGCAAGATGGTTATTTACATCTTGGTGATAGCTTGCTATGAAGTGCTTTGCTGCAAGGCTAAAATTTCCAAGCTGAGCGTAGCTTAGAGCAAGGTTGTATTGCAAGATAGAGTGATTTGGATAAGTGCTGGCTAGCTCTTCAAACTCTTTATTTGCTTCTTTTAAGCGGTAGCTTAGTGCTTTTGCAATAGCTTCACTAAGTTTTGCATTTACTTTTGAAGCAGCTGCACTTTGGCTAAGATAGTCATTTGCTGCTGAAGTGTCGTCTAAAAAGACGCTAACGCCACCTTTTCTTATCTGCTCTATACTCTGTTTTGCATCAAAGACCTTGTAAGGTGCGAAGTAAAAAAGCGTCTCATAGCGCCTTGTTCTATCAAAAAACATATCATCACTAAAGTGTGCCTGAGCTAGGCTGACATCAAAAAGATCAGGCTTTAGTATCGTTTTTATCTTATAAATTTTGCTTGGCAAAGAAGCATTGTAGTCGTAAACATCTTTGATAAATGCAGCCGCGTCGCCGTAGTCAGAAGTTTTTAGATCAATTAGCGCCTCAGTCATCTTGATAAGATCAATATTTGGCGTATTTTTAGAAGCTTTTGTTAAATAATCCCTTGCCTTATCGTATTTGCCAAGTCTTGCATAGAGCTGTGCTAGCGTGAAGTCGGCCTTAAACGCCTTTTGGCTCTCAAGCTTAGCTATTGCTCTTTCATCATCTCCAAGAAGTGATAAAATTTTTGCACTTAAATATGCATATTCGTTTTTATAATCTGCAGTATTTGGATGAGAAAGCGCTTGAAGCGCCTCGTAATAGTTGCCTTTATAGTAGTTTATAAGCGCGTAGTAATAGCTATAAAGTGGCGAGTTGTTTTCATACTGCAAAAATGAATCAGCAAGTCCTATGTAGTAGTTAAAATTTTTAGTGTTATTTAGCTCGAGTGAGCAAACAGCAGCGTTTATGGCGCTAACTGCTGTGTTTTCTCTATCGGTTATAGCTTTATTAAAAGATACGATCGCCTCATCACATCTTTCTTGTTTCATCTGCGAAACACCGAGGTTGTAGTTTGAGAGAGACTGGTTATAAACAGCTATGTTTTCATAAATTTTTAGAGCCTCAAATTTATTGCCACGCTCGTAGAGCTGATTGGCTTTATTTATCATCTCATCTATCTTTGAAGCGCCAAAATTTTGCGTTTGGTAGTTGTTTTCTATATTTTTTACGATACTTGCAGTATCTATGTTCTCTTTTTTGTCTTTCTTTAGCAAGATAACTAGCAAAACCACTATCAAGATGATAAGCACTAGAGCGACCACACCTGCTATTATAAAGAGCTTTTTATTGCTCTTTTTTACGGGGATTGGCTCTGGGATGCTCTCATCTTGTAGCACACCCTCACTTGCGATACTCTCAAGCGAGACGATCTCTTCAGGTGCTTCGGCTTTTGCCTCTTCAGGCGCTTGCTCTGCTTGCTCGCCAGGTGGTTTTAAAACTACAACCTCTTCTTCTGCCACTACATATACCTTTTAAGAACTTCTGGAATTTCGATAGTGCCATCTGCTTTTTGGTAGTTTTCCATGATGGCAATAAGAGTCCTACCCACAGCTAGACTTGAGCCATTTAGCGTATTTACGAGCATATTTTTCTTGCCATCTTTAAAGCGAATTTTTGCACGCCTTGCTTGAAAATCACGAGTGTTGGAAATAGAGCTAATCTCTCTATATTTACCTTGACCAGGTAGCCAAACCTCAAGGTCTATCGTCTTTGCTGCGCTAAAGCCAAGATCGCCACTGCAAAGAAGCATGTGGCGGTGAGGCAAACCAAGGCTAGTTAGCAAGTCGCTAGCGCAAGATATCATCTCAGCAAGCACGCCCTCGCTTTGATCAGGCTTTGTGATACTTACTAGCTCGACCTTTTCAAATTGGTGCTGGCGGATCATGCCCCTCGTATCACGTCCTGCTGAGCCCGCTTCTTGGCGGAAGCATGCTGAGTAACAAGTCATCTTTATAGGTAACTGCTCGGCCTCAATGATCGTGTCATTATATAAATTTGTCACAGGCACTTCGCTAGTTGGGATGAGGTAGAGATCCTCGTCACGCACTTTGTAAAGGTCCTCTTCAAATTTAGGCAGCTGACCAGTGCCAAAAAGTGTATTTGAGCTTACTAGATAAGGGATATTTACAAGCTCAAAGCCGCGCGCGCTGTTAAAGTCGATCATGTAATTAACAAGCGCTCTACTTAGCCTTGCTCCCATACCGCGAAGAACGGTAAAGCGAGATCCTGAAAGCTTTGCGCCTCTTTCAAAGTCAAGCCAGCCAAGGCTCTCGCCTAACTCCCAGTGCTCTTTTGGTGTAAAGCTAAATTTAGTTGGCTCAAGCACCGTTTTAATGCAGACATTATCGTCCTCGTCCTTGCCAAATGGCACGTCATCGTCGGTGATATTTGGCATGCTAAATGAAATTTGCTCAAGCTTTTCTTCATATTGTTTAACGATCTCATCAGCATCAGAAAGTGCAGCTTTGTTTAAATTTAGCTCATTTTTTAGCTCACTCACGTCTTCACCAGCTCTTGCCTTTATGCCAAGCTCTTTACTCTTTGCGTTTTGAATAGCTTGGAAATTTTCAAGTGCTTTGCGCTTTTGTTTTAGTTCGTTAAAAGTTTGTAAAAGCTCGTCAAGTAGCCCAGCTTTTACATTTTTGCCCTCAAGTTTTTTTACAAATTCATCGTAATTTGTCTCGAGTAGTTTTAAATTTATCATTCCGTATCCTTAAACCATAAACATAACTTTTGCAAAAAGTACTATAAAAACTGCTGCTGTTAGCGCAAATGGATGTATGTTGCCAAGTGGGCTAGGGCGTTTAAATATAAATTTGCAGCTTAAATTTGTTATAACCGCAGCCACGATTAGCATCGCTAAGAAAAATTTGATCATAAAAATGATTTGTAAATTTGTCTCAAAGTAGCCTCCAGCCTTTGATCCGACCCAGTTACTCATCATCATGCCTCCAGTTAATACCAAAAACAAGATACAAAGTGGCATTATCTTAATAGCAACTGAACCGATAGCTTGTTTTGCCTTTTGAGCAAGCTCAGGTGGCATTTTTTTACAAGCTGCCTTAAAAATGATTACATCAAAAAAGAGGTAACCAATAAAGATGATTGCACAAAAAAGATGAACTATCTGTGCGTATGGATATAAATTTTGCATATTTTTCCTTTATTAATAAATTCCGACTGCTTCACGAACTTTTTTTATCGTTGTTTGAGCAACATTACTTGCCTTTTTGGCTCCTATTTCTAAAATTCCAGACACTTCGTCAGGATTATTTTGATAATGCTCAAATTTCTCTCTCGCATCTTTAAAATAGTCCCAAATAAGCTCATTAAGATAAGCTTTAAAGTGCCCATGACCCTCACCACCACGCTCATATCTAGCTTGAAGCTCTTTTTGCTCACTCTCGTCTAAGAAAAGTTTGGCGATATTATATACGTTGCAGTTTTGCCACTGTTTTGGCTCTTCAAGCGATGTGCCGTCTGTCACGATGCTAGAAATTTGCTTTTTAAGCGTTTTAGCATTGGCAAAGATGTCGATTGTATTGCCATAGCTTTTGCTCATCTTTTCGCCATTTGTGCCAGGCACGGTGGCGACATTTTCATCGATCTTTGCCTCAGGCAATGTAAAAATTTCTCCATGTTCGTTGTTAAATTTTATCGCGATATCACGAGCGATTTCTACGTGCTGGATCTGATCCTTGCCCACGGGTACGACCTGCGCATTATAAAGCAAAATGTCAGCTGCCATTAAAACCGGATAGCTAAAGAGTCCGTGGTGCGAGCTAAGGCCCTTTGCGACTTTGTCTTTATAGCTGTGCGCGCGCTCAAGAAGCCCCATAGGCGTGTGCTGGCTTAGCACCCAGTAAAGCTCAAGCACGTCTTTAACGTCGCTCTGTACCCAGAAAATACTTTTATTTGGATCGATCCCAAGTGCCAAAAACGCACACGCAGCCTCAAAAGTGTTTTGCTTTAGGGCTTTGGCCTCGCTAAGGCTCGTCATCGCGTGGTAGTTTGCTATAAACATAAACATCTCATTTTGCTCTTGCATATCAACCATCTGCTTTATCGAGGCAAAGTAGTTGCCAAGGTGTAGTTTGCCGGAGGGTTGGAGGCCGGTTAATACTCTCATCTTATCCTTTCAAATTTTGGCTTTTTCTCGTGAGCGCTTTTGATAGAGATTTGAAATTTTAAGCTTTCGGCAGACTATGTGTCTAGCTTCGGCTTAAAATTTCTACACAACTATCAAAATCATCTCACGATACTTTGCCAAAATATTTTTTAAATTTTAACGTTACATTAGAGTTTTTGTATCTAATCTAATCTTAAAATTTAACTGGCAGACCATGCGTCTAGCCTTTGATTAAGAACAAAATTTTGCCTCGCCTAAACAAAAATCTTTGCCAAAAGCTTTTAAATTTTAACATCAAGTTAGACTTTTTAGTCTAGCTTAATCTTAAAATTTTTATCACACAACTCTCGTCGCTTTAGCGTTGCGAATAAAGTGAAGCAAAAAATTATCTTACGATACTTCGCCAAAATTTCTAACTACAAAACGTTAAATTTAGCTCAAACATTTCAAATTTTAACACCACGCTAGATAGCCATCTAGCCTGATCTTGAAATTTATCGTTGCAAGCAGTATTTCGCACTACTTTACAACTAAATTTTTAAAAGCATCCTTATCTCTTTTACGATTTGCTTTGGAGTTTTACCCTCGACTTCGACGATGTAATCAGCCTTTTTCTCATAAAGCTCCTCTCGCTCCAGATGTAATGCCTCGGCTCTTTTTAGATCACTTAAAAGTGGACGTTTGGCGAGCTTTTTCTCGCTATTTTTGCTATTTTTTAGCCTTTGCATGATCGCATCAAAACTAGCTTTTAGATAGATCACGGTACCAATTTTTTTTAAATTTTTAACCTTCGCAAAGCCTCCACCAGTTGAAATAATGCTGTTTTTGACATTTGTTGCTAAAAATTTAGCTAGATCCTTTTCAAGCTGCCTAAAATGCTCCTCTCCGTACTCTTCAAAGATAGCTTTTATCTTCATATTTTGTGAGCTCTCTAGTAAGTCGTCGCAGTCAAGGTTCATCGTCTTTAGTGCCTTGCTTAGTGCCCTTGCAGTCGTGCCCTTGCCAACGCCCATAAACCCTATCAAAACGATATTGTTATTCTTTGTTTTCATCGCTCTCTCCACGTTTTTTAGGGATTAGCACGATAGGTACGCCAGTTAGATTAAAGCTCTCTCTAAGTTTGTTTGTTAGGTAGCGTTTGTAGCTAAAGTGCAAGCATTTTGGGCGGTTCATTATGAGCGCTATCATGATCGGCGCTGTCTTAAACTGTACTACGTAGTAAATTTTCACAACTCTGCCTTTATCTCGTGGCAGAGGGTGTGCCTTGGTCGCTTCACCGATCACTTCATTTAGCTTTGAAGTTTGGATTTTTTGAGTGTAGTTTTTATAAATTTCAACTATGAGCGGATAAATTTTATGCACTCTTTTGCCACCAAGTGCCGAAACACTGATGATCGGCGCGTATGCTAGAAATTTAAATCTATCCTTTATCTCTTTACAGAGTTCGTCAAATTCTTCGCTACTTTTATCCCATTTGTTTAGCACGATGATAACGCCAAGCTCAAATTTTGAGGCGATGCCAGCGATGCGCTCATCAAGTTCGGTTAATGGCTCAGAGCTATCAAGCACAAGTAATGCTACGTCCGTCTCTTCTAAAATTTTCTCAGTTCTATTTAGCGCGTATCTCTCGATGCCTTCGATCTTGCCACGCTTTCTGATGCCAGCAGTATCGACAAACTCAAAAACCCTGCCATCATGCTCGTAAATTTCATTAACTGGATCAATCGTAGTGCCTGCCACGTCGCTAACGACGGCGCGACTCTCCTTTACAAGAGCGTTTAAAAGCGAGCTTTTGCCGACATTTACACGCCCTATGATGCCAACTCTGATGTTTTTGCTCTCATAGTCTATCTCGTCGCTTAGCTCGCCCTCGTCGTTATAGTTTTCTAAAAAATCATCAAAATCTTCACTAGTATCGGCCTTTATCTGCACTTTATCTTCTATGTGCTTTGCTAGCCACATACTTAGCTCATCTATGCCTGTGTTGTGGCTTACAGAAATTCCAAATGATTTTTTTGCTCCAAAGCTTACAAATTCCCACTCTCTTTGCTCATCTTTTTTGCTGTCTATTTTATTAATGACTAATGCGATTGGTAAATTTAGCTTGCTAAGCTCGTAAAAAATGGCTCTATCTCCGTCATCTGGCATCATTTTACCATCGACCATGTATAAAATGACGTCTGAATTTTTAGCCTCTGCTAAAGTTTTTGCTTTTACATTTTTAAAAAGCTCGCTACTATCATCAAGGCCACCACTGTCGATTAATATGCACTCTTTGCCCTCAACCTCGATCTTAGCTTTGTTTGTATCTCTTGTCGTGCCGCTAACATCGCTTGTTATAGCGATACGACGACCAGCTAAGCGGTTAAAAAGTGAGCTTTTGCCGACATTTGGCTTGCCTACTAATATTACTTTTTGCAAATTTTGTCCTTTTCGTGATGGCTGATTATACAAATTTTTGACTTATATAAAGTATAAAAATTTGCTTAAAGGCGCCAAAATAAAAGAAAAAATCAACCAAAATTTAAGCCACTTTTCATTAAAATGGCTACTTTAAATTTAAAGGTCATGTGATGTTAAAAAGGTTTTATATTTCGCATCTTGGCATTTTTTATATGCTTTTTGCTTGCTTTATGTTTGCCGTTACTGGCGCATTTGCAAAGTATCTTAGCAAAGATATGCCATCTATCGAAGTTGTATTTTTTAGAAATTTAATAGGCCTTTTTATCGTCATTTATGCCATTTATAGATTTCCATTTAAACAAGCTGGTGGACACTTTTTTTTGCTAATGTTTCGTGGCTTTGTGGGCACAGTGGCACTTTTTGCTTTTTTTTATAATGTCGCTCATGTAAATTTGGCCACAGCTTTTACATTTCAAAAGACAAATCCAATCTTTACGGCTATCCTTGCAGCTTTTATTTTTAAAGAGCGTCTAAGCTCACTTGGCTGGTTTGCTGTATTTTTGGGATTTGGTGGAATTTTGCTTGTTATCCAGCCAAATTTAGGCATAAGCAAGACTGATATTATCGGTGTTTGGAGCGGCCTTGGTGCGGCGATCGCATACACGAGTGTAAAGGAGCTAAACAAGAGTTACGGTACAAATGTGATCGTGCTAAGTTTTATGCTTTGGGGCTCGTTTTTGCCACTTATTTGCATGGGTTTGGCAGAATTTTTCACCTACGAACCACTTGATTTTTTGTTTTCAAAATTTAGCATGCCAAGCTGGTATAACGTTGTTTTTATCTTGCTAATGGGGCTTAGCGGATATTTTTTTCAGTCGTACATGACAAAGGCGTTTGCGGTTGGCAAAAAGGCTGGAGTGATCGCTGCGGTTAGCTACGCAGACGTCATTTTTACGCTTATAATTGGCTATTTTATGGGCGATGCGTTACCAAATCACTTAGCGCTTGTAGGCATCATACTTGTCGTGGTTAGTGGAATTTTAGTTGTTAAAGAAAAATAAAGGAGAAAAAATGATCTTAATCGCTGGACCTTGCGTGATAGAGAGCAAGGAGCTTGTTTTTGAAGTGGCAAAAAGGTTAGTTAAATTTAATGAAAATCCAAAGCTTGATTTTTACTTCAAGTCTAGCTTTGACAAGGCAAATCGCACGAGTATAAGCTCATTTCGCGGGCCCGGACTTGAAAAAGGGTGTGAAATTTTAGCCAAGGTCAAAAAGGAATTCGGTTTTAAAATTTTAACCGATATCCACGAGAGCTACCAGGCTGCGCCCGTAGGCGAAGTGGCCGACGTGCTGCAAATCCCTGCGTTTTTGTGCCGCCAGACCGATCTGCTCGTGGCCGCGGCTAAGACAAAAGCCGTGGTAAATATCAAAAAAGGGCAGTTTTTAGCGGCATCTGCGATGAAACATTCGGTCAAAAAAGTGCTAGAAACAAGGGGCATTAGCGGCGATGGATACGAGGTCGCTAAACAAAACGGCGTGTGGCTAACTGAGCGAGGCAGCACCTTTGGCTACGGAAATTTAGTCGTAGATATGCGAAATTTGGTAATAATGAGAGAATTTGCGCCCGTGATTTTCGACGCGACTCATAGCGTACAGATGCCGTCGGCTTTGGGTGAGAAAAGCGGCGGTGACGCGAGATTCGTGCCGTATCTAGCGCGAGCTGCGGCGGCTGCTGGCGTGGACGGATTTTTTTACGAGACGCACGTAAATCCTTGCGAGGCGCTTTGCGACGGGCCGAATATGCTAAATTTGGACGAGCTAGACGCAAATATCGCTCAAATTTTTAAGATAAAAGACGCCCTAGGCGATGCAAACTAAGGGCTTTTTGTGGGTATTAGGCGGCGCGGTCGCCGAGTGCGGCTGGGC
This sequence comes from Campylobacter concisus, assembly GCF_003048905.1. Lineage (NCBI taxonomy): Bacteria > Pseudomonadati > Campylobacterota > Epsilonproteobacteria > Campylobacterales > Campylobacteraceae > Campylobacter > Campylobacter concisus. The sequence goes on along the minus strand of NZ_PIRO01000001.1, from coordinate 607,436 downwards.
GTACGGGCTAAAACACGCCCAAGATGCCGTAGGATTCGCGCTTACTGCCGCGTTAGTCTGCGTTAGCTTCGTATCGTTTATAAAGGCTTTAAAATACATCCCCGTTAGCGTCGCATATACCGTATTTGTGGGATTTGGAGCGTTTTTTATTGTGGTCGCCGAAAGCGTTAGCGAATACGGCTCAAGCGGCCAGGCGCCAGATCCCTTGCGGCTATTTTTCATAGCGACGCTAGTTGCAGGCGTACTGGGGCTAAAAAGGCTAAAATCTTGATGCACGTTTTAGCTCTTTTAGCAGCGGGATGCTGCGAGGTTTTGGGCGTGTTTTTTCTAACGAAATTTCAAAAAAGCTTCGGCGTGAAAAAGGCGGCGAATTTTTTGATTTTAACCGCGAATTTCGCCCTTTCGCTCTGGCTTTTGAGCTACGCGATGCAGGCGATGGCGATGTCGGTAGCGTACGCGATTTGGACGGGTATCGGAGCGATCGGAGCCGTGGGCGTCGGAGTGGTTTTTAACGGCGAAAAAATGAGCGCGCAAAATGCGTTTTATCTATCGCTAATAACGCTAAGCGCGGTAATGTTAAAGATAATTTAAAGGAGAAATCATGAAAATAATCGAAGGAAATTTGGCTCTAAAAGGCGGCGAGAAGGTCGCCATAGTGGGCGCTAGGTTTAACCACATCATCACCGATAGGCTGGTCGAGGGCGCGAGGGATGCGTTTTTGCGCCATGGCGGCGACGAGGCGAATTTGAGCCTCATTTTGGTGCCGGGCGCGTTTGAGATACCGATGGCGCTTGAAAAAGCACTAACTAGCGGTAAATTTGACGCCGTTTGCTGCGTGGGAGCGGTTATCCGCGGCTCTACGCCTCACTTTGACTACGTTAGCGCCGAGACTACCAAGGGTATCGCAAACGTCACGCTAAAGTACGGCAAGCCGGTGACCTTTGGCGTGCTAACGGTCGATAGCATCGAGCAAGCCATCGAGAGAGCTGGCTCAAAGGCTGGAAACAAGGGCTTTGAAGCGATGACGGGCGTGATCGAGATGCTAAGCTTATATAAAAATTTGGAGGCGTGAAATGGCGACTCGTCATCAGGTTAGGCAGGCCGTCGTTTCGCTGCTCTACTCAAATGAGATAAATCCGGTAACTGCTGCATTTGAAGAGGAATTTCTAGAAGAGAAAAAGATAAGAAACGAGCGTAAACATGAGGCACAGCAGACTTTTAAAGAGGTGCTCGCAAATAAAGAAAAACTAGATGAAATTTTAAAGCCATATCTAAAAGATGGCGATTTTAGTAAGGTTGGTGCGACTGAACTAGCCATCCTTAGACTTGGGCTCTATGAGATGAAATTTAGCCAAACTGATAAGGCTGTCATCATAAACGAAGCGATCGAGCTTGCGAAAGAACTTGGAAGTGATCAGGCACCAAAATTTATAAACGGTGTACTTGATAAGCTAAAGGGCGATCTGTGAGGCTCTGCGTCGCACTTGATATGGCTAGTCGTGAAGAGAATTTAGCCCTTGCTAGCGAGCTAAAAGGGCTTGATCTTTGGCTAAAAGTGGGGCTTAGAAGCTATCTTAGGGATGGGGCAAAATTTATAGAAGAGTTAAAAGAACTTGGAAATTTTAAAATTTTCCTCGATCTAAAGCTCTATGATATCCCAAATACGATGGCGGATGCGGCTGAAGTCGTCTCAAAAATCGGCGTAGATATGATAAATGTGCATGCTAGCGCTGGTGAACGCGCGATGAAGACAGTTATGGATAGACTAGCTGGTCTTGGAAGCCGTCCTTTAGTACTTGCGGTATCGGCACTTACTAGCTTTAGTGAGAGCGAATTTGACGCTGTTTATAACGATACAATCGCAAGAGCTGTTAGGAAATTTAGCCAGATGAGTTTTGAAGCAGGGCTTGATGGAATGGTCTGTTCTGTTTTTGAAAGCAAGCTCATCAAAGATGTTACAAATGAGAAATTCATCACTCTTTGCCCTGGTGTTAGGCCTTTTGGTGAGAGTGCTGGAGATCAAAAAAGAGTAGCAAACTTAGTGAGCGCAAAGCAAGAAGGTAGTGACTTTATAGTTGTTGGCAGGCCGATTTATGAAAATGCAAATCCAAGAGAAATTTGCGAAAGAATTTTGGAGCAAATTTAAAATTTGAACTTGTGTGAAGTGGTTTTTAACTAAGCTTTTTTACAAAATGTTGCGTGAAGATGATATCAAAGCGAAGTGAGGAGCTAAATTTGAGTGATTTTAAGAAAATCCTCTATGTTGGCGAAGCGACGCAGGCCGATCTGCTGGCACTCGGCTATATAGACATTGCTTCGTTAAAGGGTGCAGATCCAGACGAGATGTTTGAGCGCACAAAGGCGCTCGGATGCGGCAGCAATAGATGTATCCTCTATGTTTACCGTATGGTTTGCTACTATGCAAATACGCCGCACCCAGACAAAGCCAAACTAAAATGATGGCCTTGGAAGGACTAAATTTATAAATTTTTATTTTTAGATTTTCTATCTGAGGGCTATAATTGTGAAATGCAAATTTAAGCAAGATATCAGCGGCCTTCAATTATAATGCGATTTCTTTTTATGGACAGATGGGTGAGTGGCTGAAACCACACCCCTGCTAAGGGTGCAGCTCTTAATCGGGGCTCGAGGGTTCAAATCCCTCTCTGTCCGCCACTGCTTATAAATAATCACAAATTTTTATTATCATTTCACATTATTTTTTGAATATCTTTAATATAAAATTAAATTATTTCTGCGTTAGAAAATTGCTTACCTAGTAAAAACTTAACTATAAGTTTGTAGATTTTAGACTGATGACTTTTTGTGAAAT